>CAZEGK010000025.1:30737-33215 GCA_964512205.1 uncultured bacterium
TCTAGTATGATCGCAGCATGAATCCTACTTACTTATACACTGAAGACTTTCCTAATAATAGACGCGGGCCTTTCTTTAATAATGAGTGGAGTGATTTTTGCTCGCAATTCAGGATAACGGCCAAAAGCACAGTTGAAGATACTGCAAAAGAAAATATCGATCGTGTGATACATCTAGCAGATATGTGGCGAAAGGTACAAAGCACTACTCCTGTCGGGCTACAGCTCTATGATGGCCTCCTAAAAGTTTTAGCGATTATTACAGGTAATGATGCATTCATTATAGCTTGCGACAAGTCTAGATCGTGTGTGCTCGATAGTAAAAGGATTAGCAGGGGAATTGTATTTAAGCCAGCAGGTATCTCCCAGGGTGAATTTTTTCTGAAGACAGCTGGTGCATGCGCCGATGTAGGAAATAAGCTGCTTTTCTATTTTGACGATGATAAAGATAATGTTTGCATAGTGGCTTCAGGGCCGATCCGTTATAACACTAGTGAAGATAGGAAGGGAGGCTGGTTTCTGCATGTGATTTCTCGTTTAGACTATGACACGGTTTTTACACTCTTTACTCGCTTTTCAAATCCTGCGTATCTGCCAAATAGGAATCAAAGTGCTTATCAGAAAATGACGATGCTTCTTGCATCGGAAGTTCTTGCAAAAACAGCGCTGGAAGGAAATGTTGATCGCATGCTCACGCTTATAGGTGAACTCGATGTGCCTATCGAGTGCTATGAAAGGGCGATGCAAGTTGCTAAAGAAAATCGCTTTCAAAAGATCGTAAATACCCTTGATCTTCTCTTTCGCATGACAGGCTTTACTTCGCAATAAGATGTTTTGCTACGGCAATCATACACGCTTCTTGAGGCATAGCTGCCCATGGCTCTTCGCTAAAGCCTAAACGATTTGCAAAAGCAAGAGATTGTTGAGTTGCAGGGATACGTATACAGCTTCTTTTTTGGCTTATGATGTAGCTTTCGGCAAGCTCGATCATTTTTCTGCCAAATCCATGGCCTACATATTGAGGATGAATGGCAATCCATCTAAATGAGGCTTCATTATTCGGTAGCATATCGATACGTATCGTGCCAAGAACAAGCTCTTGACCCTCTTCTTTCAAAACGAGAGGAAGGTTTAATGCCTCTTCTGGATCTTGGGGATCATAGAGAGCCTCTGGACAGTATCTTTGATGAATTTGCTGAAAACGAATAGCGTGATAGGCTTCCCAATCAGCCGGCGAAGTTGGCTTTTGCAAAACAAGGTTTTTCATAGCTATGATTCTAGTTATTTCAATATATTTTGCTACCACAAAAAAATCTTTTCTGACAGAGTAAAAATGTGATGAGCATGTAGTAAGAGAATGGCTAATACAGAAAAAGCTCAGTATAAAGTGTTAGAAAGCTTTGGCAAAATCGAACTTCGGCTGTACGAGCCTATGATCGTTGCAGAATGTGACGTGGGAGGGGAGCAGCGCGAGGCTAGACGCTCCGGATTTCGCATACTAGCTTCCTATATTTTTGGAAATAACGGATCAAATAGAGAAGTTGCTATGACAGTACCTGTTATACAGCAGCTTCAAGGCGATAAGCGCTGGATAATTCGTTTTAAAATGCCGGCCCTTTATAAGCGTGTGGAGGATCTTCCAGCACCAGTTGATAACCGTATCAAATTAGCTAAGATCGAATCTACTCAATTTGTAGTAATTTCCTTTTCCGGTACAACCCGAGAACAAAATCTTTCTAAACACTATGACCAGCTCATTGCATTTGTAAAACAAAAAGGCATAAAAACGAGAGGTGAGCCTCTCTATGCCTTTTTTAACCCACCATGGACCTTGCCCTTTCTTCGTCATAATGAAATACTTTTAGCGCTTTCAGAATAAGGAAAAACCTTCTTGGTTTATCCCTAATTCGCGCCCCAATCAATTTTACCTTATTTAATGGAGTTTTTATATGAATAAAAAATCGATATTTTGTCTTTTTGCGCTATGCATGCAGTCGCTTTTTGCGGACTCAAGCAGCTCGCACTCTTGTAAGATGGAATGCAATCTTGGGACAAGTGGTTTTTTTGTCTTAAATCCGGAGGAGTGGTATTCAGTTAACGTAGAGCCCTTTCCACAGGCAACGCTACTTTCGAAACAATCAAACCGTAGCTTTAAAGAGGGTAAAGTGCTTGTAAAACCCTCAGGACTTAAGCTTCAAGAAGGTGGTAACTACTCAGTTTCCTTCAGTGCGATTTTGCAAAGTCAAGACCCTAATAATACAGTCATTTTGCCATTGTTTCTTGTAACTAATGGCAACTTTGATCCATTAAGCCTCCATACGATCGCATCAACTGCAGTGCTCTTACCCGGAGGGGCTATAGGATCGGTGCAGGCCACGGGCATTTTGGCCGACGTGAAGCCGGGGACTATGCTCTCCTTAATGGCAACGGGGACAGGCGGTCAAAACAACCAAATAATCAATGTCGTTAATTGGAACAT
>CAZEGK010000026.1:0-32864 GCA_964512205.1 uncultured bacterium
GCTACGTGAGGCATATGAAATTTCCCTAAAAAAGGCTTGATGATATCTCAAAATTTGCTAAAGTGCAACTTGACTTTATCAAATAATTAATGTATCATTTTAGCCTATGGACTTTTTTCCAACTCCTGAGTCTCTTATCTCTTGGCTGGTAGAATATGGGCCTATAGCCCTTTTCTTTCTCCTCGCACTCGAGATTATTGCCCTACCTATCCCTGGCGAGCCGCTAATGGTGATAACCGGTATCTTTTTAGCAAATGGGGATCTACCCCTTATCACCACTTGTACATCAGCTTATATTGGAGCGGTTCTTGGGATAAGCATCAGCTACTTTCTCGGAAGATCTGCCGGCAGCTACCTTGTGGTCAATTATGGGGGCCGCCTTGGACTGACTACAGCTCGCCTTAGCAGGGTAACAAGTTGGTTTAACCGTTTTGGCAAATGGACACTCATGATTGGCTATTTTGTCCCGGGAATTCGCCATTTTACCGGCTTTACGGCTGGGATGACACAGCTGAACTATAATCAATTCATGCTTTACGCCTATATTGGCGCTCTTGCCTGGGTATCAACCTTTCTCTCCCTAGGATACTTTCTAGGAGAGTATTTTGATCTTGTATAAAAAGCCATTTCCCGGTAAATTTTTTGTTATTCTTTTGATTTTGAGGTCTAAATGTCTAAAATGGCGTTATCTAGCGGGCTAAAGGGCCAGCTAAAAGAGTACTTAGAGAGTACAAAGCACCCTGAACTGATTACTACATATCTGTATTATGTCGAGCAAAAATATTCGCTCGAGCCGGTTCTATTCGTACGCGATAAGATGGTGTATCAAAGCGTAAATGACGCAGTACGCCTCATGGAAAGTGAAGGAAAACTCTGGAGAGAGACCGAAATCAAAATCGGTTACGTCACTTCAAGCGTCGATGAAGGCACAAAGAAAATCTACATCTGCCCCTTTACAGGTAAAGTGTTTGGTGACAACACTCATCCAAATCCTCAAGACGCTATCTACGACTGGGTCTCAAAATGCCCAGAGAATACAGAGCGTGTTGGCGGCCTTCGCGTAAAGCGCTTTTTTATCTCTGAAGACCCCGAAGTTATTAAAGCCTATGCAAGCAAATTTACCCCAAAAACTCCAATAACGAAAATCGTCTACTCGTCCGCTATTAACGGAAAACTCTATCACTCAAAAGAAGCTGTAATCGAAGACTTTAAAGCAAACTACCTCAAGAGAGTCACTCTCGTGGAAGTACAAAGCCAAAGCCGCTTCCAGATTGAAGAGCATTTTATGGACTTTATCCAGCAGCAGCTGGCAGAAGACAAAATTGCCGCATTTGTTGAAATGCTCTCAGAGGTTGAAGAGTTCGGCAAATATGTTGAAAGCTGGCTTGGCGAGGTGGAACAAGAGAATTGATAGCCCTCACGAGTAATCTTGAAGAGACAAAAAAACTCGCTTGCGAATTTGCAAAAACGCTCAAGCGAGGCTCTGTGCTTGCCTTTTTTGGCGATCTTGGCACCGGTAAAACTACCTTCATCCGTTATCTTACTGAGGCGCTGGCAGGAGTAGACTCCGATAGCGTCTCAAGTCCTACTTTTCAGTATTTAAATATCTATAATGGTACGATTCCTATCTACCATTTTGATCTCTATCGACTGAAATCATCCAATGACTTTCTCTTTTTAGGATTTGACGAATTCCTCTCCCATCAAGGGATCTCCTGCATCGAATGGGCTGAAAGAATTAGTGATCTACTACCTCACAACACTATCCACATCCATATCACTCATGAAGCAGAAGGTATCAGAAAAATTGCCATTCAGGGAGGCACATGAAACTTACCTGGAATAAAACCCACTATATAAAATCAGCAGAGCTTCCAAAAGACTACCCAAAGATTAGCCATCATATCAACCAAGTAGCCATCTGCGGACGATCGAACGTAGGAAAATCTACGCTTCTTAATGAACTTACAAATAACTCTAAACTCGCAAAAACTTCTAAGACCCCAGGAAAAACACAGCTTTTAAACTTCTTCGAGATCGATGAAAGGCTTGTGGTGGTTGATCTCCCAGGTTACGGCTTTGCAAAGGTCCCAGACAAGGTTAAAAACAACTGGGGAAAGACTATTACTGAATTTTTAGAACATGCTGAGCGCGTTGAGCTCATTCTCTTTCTTTTAGATATACGTAGAGAGCCTAACAGTGAAGATTTAGAGTTTATTCACTGGCTGCATCATTACCAGAAGCCTTTTCTTCTCGTTTTGACTAAAATCGATAAAGTATCAAAAAATGAGCTGCCCCTTCGCACAAAAGCTGTGCTTAGCCAGATACCATATGAAGGCTTTGAATACATCCAGCATTCAAGCAAAACACACCAAGGAACCTTTGATTTGAGGACTAAGATAGAACAGTATGCCACACCTTAAAACCCAGACATTTGTCTGTTTAGACTGCGAATCCACAGGGCTTGATCCAAAGCAGGATCGTATCATTGAAGTTGCGGCTGTAAAATTTACGCTCGAAGAGACAGTAGATTCCTTTGAGTCACTAATAGATCCTCAAGTAATCATCCCCAAAACTTCCATAGACATACACCACATTACGCAGGAAATGGTTCAGGGCAAACCTACAATTGACAAGGTGCTGGACAAGGTTTTTGAGATGATTGGCCCACATCCCCTCATTGGCCATAGTGTAAAATATGATATAGAAATCCTTGCTCATCATGCAGAGCGCTGCGGCATGCCTACGACGATACGCAAAAACCCCTACTTTGATACGCTCCGATTAGCAAGACTCTATGGAGAGAGCCCCTCAAACTCTCTTGAAACCCTGCGTCAGCACTTTAACATCCAAGATGAGGGCGCTCACCGTGCAATGAGCGATGTCATCATCAACATCCAAGTGTTTAAGAAGCTCTCACAAAACTTTAGGACACTAGAACAGCTGACAGATGCCCTATCGCGACCTATTCAGATGAAAAACATGCCACTTGGAAAGCATAAGGGCAGACTTCTTAAGGAAATCCCCATTGCCTATCTCCATTGGGCAGCAAACCAAGACTTTGATGAAGATTTGCTCTATTCGATCCGCTCCGAGCTTAATCGTCGCAAAAAGGGCAATGGATTCATCCAATCTGCAAATCCCTTCCTGAATTTGTAAAATCTTGCATTTGATGATCCATTTAGTTGCCTCTTTTGCAAAAAAATGGCCTGTTTTATCAAATCAGCCCCTTCTTCTCGAATAATTTTTCATTTTTTTTCGCCCCCACATATGTATCTCAGGGTGTTTTTTATAAAATACTATATCTTATATAGATTAATAAATCGCATGTTGCAATACTTAAGTTAGTCTTGGGAAAAGTGGTTCTCAAGGCTGCGAGGATTGTTTGTTAACTTTCCAAAGAAGGCAATGGAACTTTCCATTTTAGCTATTCTTATTTGTTGCCCAATTGCGGCACTTAGTCTTTGGTTCTTTGCAAAAGGATTTGCGAAGAACTCTGCGGCGGACTGCAGCTTTATGCCAGCCGGTCAGCCAATGAGCTGGTTGTCACTTGCAGGCTCCTTCATGGCCGCCCAAATCGGCGGAAGCTCCATGCTATATACTATGGAATATGCGCAGTCAGATGGCATTTTTGCCATGCTCTACCCTCTTGGTAGTGCCCTGGGCCTTCTTGCCCTAGGGCTTGGCCTTGGCGCTCGCATAGGCAGGCTTCAGATTACAAGTATCCCAGAGCTCTTTGAAAAGCACTATGGAAGCTGCACCCTCAAAAAAATCTCCTGCTTTTTAAGCATGGCCTCGATACTTGGCCTCTTGATTGCACAAGCCGTTGCCTTAAAGGACCTATTTAGAGCCCTTGGCGTCAAACATGACACCCTATTTATTGGCGCCTGGATGGCGATTGTACTTTTTACTATCCGCGGCGGTCTTAAATCAACGAACTGGTCACTTCTTCTTCAATCTGCAATTCTTATTGCCATACTTGGAATTGCCTGTTTTGTCTCGCCCGAGTCTCCAACAAGTAGCGTCTCCTTTATGAGCTCCTTTAGTGGAATTGAAACAGAACTTCGAGAAGGTTTTAATACCAAATTTTCAGCCTATCTTCTCATGCCCTGTCTTTTTATGTTTTTGGAACCAGATATGGTGAGAGGATCACTTCAGGTCCGCTCCAAAAAAGAAATCTCTGTTGCAGCCATATTTTCCGGCTTTATGCTTCTTTTATGCTCCTTCATTCCTGTCTATTTTGGCATGGCAGAAAGGACCCTAGGCCTTGAGGAAAGTAGCACCTCCGGTATAATCTCTACTGTGGGTGCTGCTACAAATCCTGCAATTGCAATAGCATCAGCTTGCATCTTAATGGTAGCGCTTGTTTCAGCATCATCTACACTTATCTGGTCGCTCAATATACACCTTGTTAAGGACCTTGGAGAAAAAACCGCTTCAAAGAAAAAATCTGTGCTTCTAGTCAAGTTTTCTTGGGGCTGGACAATCCTTCTTGGGATGATTGCACTTATGTTTTCCTACTACAACTTTGGCATTGCTTCACTTATTTTGGAAAGTTATGAACTTGCTGTCGTCTGCATGTTTGTTCCCCTTGTCCAAGCTGCACTTGGGAGAGGAAGAGAATATCCAAAGCTTGCTGCAGCACTTGCGATGTGCTTTGGAGGGCTTGGCTTCTTCCTCACAAGGTTCTATGAGATTAGCTATTTTCCTGAAGCCTTCTCAATTGCTCTTTCATGGATGGGATATATGCTCGGAAAGAGCCTAAACAGGGTGCTCAAAAATGAAAAAGATTCCCAAAGTGACGGAATTAGATGTAGCCAATAAGAAAGTCCTTGTCCGAGTAGACTTTAATGTCCCTCTCGATAAGGAAGGCACTATCACAGATCCAAGTCGCATTATTGCTTCACTTCCAACTATTGAATACCTCATTTCAAAGGGCGCAAAAGTAATTTTGGCAAGCCATCTTGGCCGTCCAAAAGGAAAATCAAAAGAGCTTTCCCTTGCACCATGCAGCAAAGCACTTAGCTCACTTTTAAAAAAGCCTGTAGTGATGGCCCCCGATTGTATTGGACAGGAAGTGGATACCCTCATCGATACGATGAAATCAGGAGATGTGCTTCTCCTTGAAAATGTGCGCTTTTATCCAGCTGAAGAAAAGCCAAATCTTGATCCCACTTTTGCAGAAAAGCTTGCCCATAACAAAGATATCTACATCAACGATGCATTTGGCACGGCACATAGAGAGCATAGCTCAACTGCTACTATTGCAAAGTATTTTCCAGGAAGACGGGCAGCCGGATTTTTGCTTGAGAAGGAAATTGCCTTTCTAGGAGATGCCCTTACTACTCCGAAACGTCCTTTCTTTGCAATCATAGGTGGGGCGAAAATTTCGACAAAGATCGGAGTCCTTAAAGCATTGACCAGAAAAGTAGACGCCCTCTTTATTGGAGGTGCTATGGCCTACACTTTTTTTAAGGCAGAAGGAAAGAGCATCGGAGATTCTCTCGTAGAAATGGATATGATTGACACGGCAAAAGAGATCCTCTCCTCAAAAACAAAAATATACCTGCCAGTAGATACCGTAGCTGCAACAGGCTTTGATGCTAACGCTCCTTACAAAACATTTGATGGCGATATTCCTCAAGGCTATCAAGGCATGGACATCGGAGAAAAGACCATAAAAGAATGGCAGCAAGCACTCCAAAATGCCAAAACTGTCCTATGGAATGGGCCTGTTGGTGTGTTTGAAATGCCAAACTTTGCCAAAGGGACAAATGCTCTTGCAAAGACAATTGCTTCTCTAAAAGATGCCACCACGATAGTCGGCGGCGGTGATACGGTAGCTGCCATACAAGAAACTGGTCTCACAGATCAGTTTACCCACATCTCAACCGGCGGCGGGGCTTCCCTGGAATTTCTTGAATTCGGAACCCTCCCCGGCATCGAGGCTCTTAAACAATAACCACAGAGACACAGAGTTCACAGAGAAGATTGAGAGCAGAGAGCATAAAAAAAATCTTACCTCTCTCATGGATCTCACTGTTCTCTGTGCCTCTGTGGTTAATTATTTCACACACCACCCGCCTCGGGGCTGATTAATTTTGAGACAAACCCACATTTTCATTAAAATCGATTGATTTTTTTGTCAGAATTGTTTATACTTCTCACTAATTATAACGGAGAAGTATGACGGAAGGATCAGAACCGTTTAGTAAACTTCGGGCCTTCTTTTGGCCTGTGCATCGGTTTGAACTAAAAAAGGTTCTTCCAATGCTTCTGATCTTCTTTTTGCTTACTTTCGATTATAATATCCTTCACTGCCTCAAAGACACAATCATTATCACTGCAGAACATTCTGGAGCAGAGGTCATTCCATTCATAAAAGTTTGGGTGATGTTTCCTCTTTCCGTTGCGGTGGCCTATCTCTATGTACGCCTTTCCAATCGCTTCTCTAGAGAAAATGTCTTTTATATGGTTCTTTCCATATTTTTAAGTTATTTTGCGATCTTTGCTTTTGTTCTCTATCCAAATAGAGATGCTCTTCACTGCCATGATACTGCTGATAAACTCCAGATGATTCTTCCTGCCGGATGCAAAGGCTTTATCGCCATGTATCGCTACTGGATCTACACCCTTTTCTATGCCCTTGCTGACCTCTGGTCAAATATTATAGTAGCACTTCTTGCCTGGGGCTTTGCAAATCAGGTAACAAAGCTGAATGAAGCAAAGCGCTTTTATGGTATTTTTGGTCTTGGAATTAATTTTTCAGGCATTGCTGCAGGTCAAATTTCAATTTTTATTACACTTCTCCCCTTTAATGCCAGCTTTGGACTTGGCGATGATGCCTGGGGACAGTCCATGACCATGCTTATCTGCCTCATTATCCTAGCAGGCCTCATCACGATGCTTGCCTTCCGCTGGCTCCATACACAAGTGCTTAACAAAGAAATGGCAGAAGAAAAGGCTAATAATCCTGTCCCACAAGAAAAGAAACGACATTCTATGCGCGAAAATATGCGCTATGTGCTCCAATCAAGCTATGTGCTTTCCATAGCTTTAATTATTATCGCATACAATATTGTTATAAATCTTGTTGAGGTACTCTGGAAGCACGAGGTGCGAGAGCTCTATCCTGCACCGCAAGACTATAATATTTTTATGAACGAAGTAACGACCGTTATCGGCGTTATGGCAACACTTATGTCGCTTTTTGTAACTGGCAATCTTATACGCAAGTTCGGCTGGACACTTACCGCCTTAGTAACGCCTGCGATACTTCTTATTACAAGCATTGGATTCTTTGGCTTCTTCTTCTTTAAAGAAACTCCACAGCTTGTTCTGAGCCTTTTTGGCGCATCGCCACTCTATCTGGTAGTATTCTTTGGCACACTCCAAAACTGCTGCAGCCGCGCCTGCAAATATACAGTTTTTGATGCGACAAAAGAAATGGCCTTTATCCCGCTCACTATAGAAGAAAAAATCAAAGGCAAGGCAGCAGTTGATGGCATCTGCAACCGCCTTGGCAAGTCGAGCGGTTCCGTGATTTATCAATTTCTTCTCCTTACCTTTGCCTCCATTCCGGCAAGTGCCCCCTATGTTGGCCTCTTTCTCCTTATTATCATAGGTCTTTGGATTCTCGCTGTCCGCGTTCTTGGCACGAAGTTTAATGAACTGGAAGAACCTGCTGTCTCTGTTGCATAAGCCTTCAGAAAAAAACCTCGATAAAAACTGTTGATTTTAATTAAATTTTATAGTATAATTTATTTTTAATTGCGGGGGAGCAGTGGAACAATTTGGCAAACTGAGATCGTTTCTTTTTCCGATATATCGACATGAGTTTAAAAAACTTGTGCCCATGTTCATCATGCTCTTTTTCGTCTGCTTCAACTATACAGTCCTAAGAAACCTTAAAGATGCGATCGTTATCACGGCAGAAAATTCAGGCGCAGAAGTTATCCCATTTATCAAAGTATGGGTTATGCTGCCGGCCGCAATCCTTGCCACTATGCTCTTTACCTTTATTTCCAATCACCTCAAGCAATCGACCGTATTTTATCTCGTAATCGGCGCTTTTATTTCCTACTATCTCCTTTTTGCCTTTTGCATTCATCCCTTCCATGACGTGCTTCGCGCAGATGCCCTTGCCTCTTTTTGTGAGAACTTTTTGCCAAAAGGGGCTAAAGGATTCATAAGCATGCTGCAAAACTGGCACTTTACGCTTTTTTATGTGATGTGCGAGCTTTGGAGCCCTATGGTTTTAGCCGTGCTCTTTTGGGGTTTTGCAAACCAAATTACAAAGATTGAGGAGGCCCCGCGCTTTTACAGCACATTGAACATTAGTTCAAATACAAGCTCAATTATTGCAGGCCAAGTTGCCGTAATGCTTACTGCAGCGCATATGTCTGGCTGGAAAGATACTGTAGACAATCTCACCCTTCTCATTTTCCTCTCGGGCATTGGCATCATTATCAGCTATTACTGGATGGATAAGAACCTGCCAAAAGAAGTTACGGAACAAAAGAAAGAGAAGAAGAAGCTCTCCTTTTCTGAGAGCATATCGCAGGTTGCAAGTTCCAAATACCTTTTTTGGATTGCAGTACTTGTCATCTCCTACAACCTTGTAATTCATATGGTAGAAGTTATCTGGAAAGACCAGCTCAAAGAGCTCTATCCAAATCCAAATGACTACAACGTCTATATGAATAATCTAACAAGTGTAATGGGCATTATTTCGACATCCCTTGCCTTTTTGATGGTAGGCATCATCAACAGATGCGGCTGGGTAAAAACAGCTCTCATAACCCCGACAGTGCTCTTTATTACAACGACGCTCTTCTTTAGCTCTATGTTTGTAGGGGCAGCTCCCATTGGGCTTGCTGTACTTTTAGGGTCATGCCAAAACATCTTTACAAAAGCTGCAAAATACACACTTTTTGATACGACTAAAGAAATGGCCTTTATCCCTCTTGCTCCTGATGTTAAACTTAAAGGGAAAGCCGCGATCGATGGTATAGGATCTCGTCTTGGTAAATCAGGCGGATCTCTCCTTCACCAGGCACTTCTCATCATCTTCGGCACTATTTCTTCAAGCACGCCGGCAGTTGCCTGCATATTGCTTGCAGTCCTTGCATTCTGGATTTACGGTGTACGGCTACTTGGAAGCAGGCTCCAAGTCTCTCGCGCACCTGAAGCCGAGATGGTTTAAACTAGTGTCAGGATTTGTCTTCATTCGAGCGCTAATCTCATACCCCACACAGTAGCTCGGATGGCATAAAAAGGATCCCCCTCGCATGACATATTTTGTAGCATAGGGCTCATCTGGATCATAGCTTTTGGCTGGGCCTTTTGGATTGATAGATAGCGGTTTTTTAGCCTCTTCTTCATAGTAGTTTGCATTATACAAGTCTGCACACCATTCCCAGACATTTCCAGCCATGTCGTAGAGTCCATAGGGATTTGGCCTATATGTCTTTACAGCCGTTGTTCCAAACTGTGCATTTTGTTTTGTGCTTTTGTAGGGAAAGCTTCCCTGCCAAATATTGCATTGCGGCTTCTCTTCACTAAATTCCTCATCTCCCCAGACATAGCGAATAGATTGTCGTCCTGCCCTTGCAGCACATTCCCATTCAGCTTCTGTCGGCAGCCTTTTTCCTGCCCATTTCGCATAGGCATTTGCATCATACCAGCTAATATGCACGACAGGATGGTCTTCGATCCCGTCTATTGTACTGCTAGGCCCTTGTGGATGTCTCCAATTTGCTCCCGCTTTCCAGTCCCACCATACATAGGGATTGTGTAAAGGCACTGGCCCGGGTGTTGGTTTAAAAACTAAAGAAGATGCAACTAAAAGAGCAGGGTCCGGCTTTGGAGTACCTGGCGCCACTTGGCTCATAATTTCATCCATAGTAGGCGCTCTTTCTGCAGTCGTCACATAACCTGTCGCTTCTACAAATTGTAAAAACTGACGATTTGTAACAGGTGTTTGATCCATATAAAAGCTATCTACCTGCACTCTGTGGGCAGGTCTCTGATCTTTGCGATTTGCAGGATCTGTAGATCCCATCATAAACTCACACCCTGAAACTATCACCATTCCAGAGGGTACACTTCCAAAGCATACACTACTCATAAACAAACAGAGCATCACATAGATCATAGCAAGAACCTTTAGCCTATAGCGGTTTAATAGCAGATAGGCTATCTTTTCCAAACAGATATTTTTTGGTTTTTCCATGTCGCTGATTGTTATTCTTTTTCTCTCGCTACTTTCTTGTTTACAAGCAACAGAAGGGGCGTTTCCACTCTACCTCAATGGTTATATGGGTCCAAAGGCAGGCTACATGCCGCCTCCGGGGCTTTACTTTCGAAACGACATCTACCACCATCCAGGGCACTTAAAGAAAGATGTGCTCGGAGGAGTGGTTACTGGCAAATGTAATGCAAAGATCTCCTTTGACATCCTGAGCTTTACCTATATTTCGCACCTTACATTACTCGATGCAAATGTCGGATGTGGAGTAATCGCTCCTTTTGGAAGAATCGATGTACATGCCACTCTTTCTGCAACCGTTCCGACAGTAAGCCTCAAGCGAGATGCCCTTGGCATCTTACGGCCCACCATAGGCTCTAAAACAATAAACAAAAAAAAACACCAGGTTGCACATGGAATTGCAGACACCTTAGTCATTCCCTTTATGCTAGGGTGGCATAGCGACCGCTATAACCTTCATGTACTAGGGTTTCAAGGCCTTTTTCTTCCTACAGGGAGCTATACAAAAGGCAAAATCGCCAATATGGGTCAAAATCACTTTGCAACAGAAACCGATCTTGGCTTTACCTGGTTAAATCCTGACTGGGGAACCGAAGTATCTGCACTTACAGGTATTACAGTAAACTTTACGAACCATAAAATACACTATCGCTCTGGAAGTGCTTGGCATACAGATTTTTTCGTTGGCCAGTACCTTACCAAGCAGCTGCAAGTAGGCCTCTCAGGCTACTGGTTTTACCAGCTCACCCCTGATAGCGGCACAGGATCGAAGGTACTTGGAGGATTTCGAAGTAGAGCTTTAGGCCTTGGCCCAAGCATTTCCTATGAATGGAAGCTCTTTGATATTCCAGTGACGGCATGCCTTCGCTACTTTAAAGAATCAGACACCAAAAACTATCTTAAAGGGGAAACCTTTTACCTAACGCTGCAGCTGCCGCTTTTTTAACTTGCCATACTATTTTTCACCACTTGCTCTTGGAGCTGTTTTTTTTCTGCATCTGTCAGCACAGGCGGTGAAATCTTCAATACCACTTCATTGAGTTTACCGGTAAATGTAAAGGGTATTTGGTAGTCATTATCATCTACGGGGGTTCCAGTATCGGAGCCTATATCAAATGTTTCATCCCACTGGAGAATAAGCGGGAGCGTCTTTTCCATTAATGTCGAGGAAGTCCCAAAGCCTACATCATCTGTCATATATTTGGCGCACCTTTTGGAGGAACAATGCGAGGCGACCACCAGGGAGTTGAGCTTGCTGCATTTAGATTGATCCCTCGGCCAAAGGGGAGCTCCTCAGCAGGTAGTATATCTCCTTGTATTGTTCGTGTTGCGCTTGGCGATCCAACTTGTGGATTTGTCGCTGCAAGTAATAAAAAGAGAGATGCGTATGCACCAATTTGTAACAGTCCGTTTTGGAACAGTAGCCTCAATAATTTTCTACCTCTCAAAACGTGCAATATTCGTAAATTATTTCTTTGCATACCGATCTGATGCTTTCTCTACAGCTGATACTAAATTCCTAATCAATTGAATAATACTATACTCATTAATCATATTCTCAAAATTCTAAACTTGGGCTAGTAAAAAAATAGACTATTGCCTATTGTTGGTGCAACTATACATGTTCCTCCACTATGCTACTGCAAAAATTAACCGCTGTTCTTGACTCCGCTCTTGCCCTATCAGCAACCACCCGGGGATGTATTCAACTCTTTGACAATAAGACACTTAAAATCGTAGCAGAACGGGGATATTCCGATTCTTGGCTGCTCTATTGGGAATCAGTTTCATTTGATCAGGGCTCATGTGGTAATGCCTTAAGCAGAAAAAAAAGCTTTTCAATTCCAGACGTTCGAAATGCAAAAAACATCTATAAAGATGAGGCTCTTGCTATTCAACTACAGGAAAATATTTACGCATCTCACAGCACGCCTATAGTTTCAGATAGCGGCCAACTGCTCGGAATGCTCTCGATACATTATAATGTTCCAACAGATTTGCAATCTGAGCAGCTTCTTATTATTGATTCATTAGCAAAGCATGCTGCCGACATTATCGACTTTCATAAAGAATACCGTCTACTCGAACAAAACCTTAAGAGTCACTCCGCCGTTTTTGTAAAAAACCCCCCAGAGCTTTAACAGTGCTGCTATGATTGAGCTGCTCGTTCTTCGTTTTTATATGAAAGGTAGAAAAGCTCAAAAAATGAAGCTATCCCTGCAATCGCTAAAAGATAAACAAGAGTTTTTGGAATCTCTAAGCCAAGAGCAACCAGTCCAAGGGCAATAAACTGAAATGTTGTCATCATTTTTCCTGCAATAAAGGATCGGATTTTCCAGCTTTTACTGCGGCCGGTAAGAAAGAGATATCCTGTAAAAAGAAGAAGGCTGCCATCTCTCAAAAAGAGAATGATAATTTCATTAAGAGAGAGCCTTGCCTCAAACCAAAAGCAGATAACTAATGCCCCGACAAAGAGTTTATCCATTAATGGGTCGAGTAGTGTGCCAATAGGGGTTATTTGATTATAGCGGCGAGCAATAAACCCATCTAAAAAATCAGTAAGCGCTGCTAAAACAATTGCAAGAAGACGAAGAGCTACAGATTCACTCAAAAATAAAAGGCATAAAAGCCCCCGTACAAGCGAAATGTAGCAGGGAAGATTCATGAAGCTAAAACTTTAGATCGTTTTGTATAGAGATAGATAACAGTGCCTATAGCAACAAGAGCAAGCACGATAATACCAACGATCACACTTGTGTCATGAACAGAGGCCGCAAGCGTCTCATAGTTTTTGCCGCAGGTATAGGCAAGGTAAAAAAGGATGCTAGAAAAGCCAAGACAGGCAATCCCATCGCTAATCAAAAACTTATAAAAGCGCATCTTTGCAGCACCTGCTGTCATAAAAATGCCATTACGAAGTCCAAATGGAATCAGCCTTCCCACAATAAGAGTAAGCACGCCATATTTTTTGTAAAAAGCTGCAAGGCGGACCATCTTTTCTCGGCCTTTCATCTGATAGATCTTATCTCCAACCATTCGTCCAAGACCATAGGCAATGCAATCTGATATAAAACTGCCAAAAAAAGCTGCGCAAAAGAGCTCTACTGTATATTCGGGAAGTATCGCACTTGCTATCACGCCGCTTGCGAGAAGGAGAAGATCTTCACTTATCGGCAGGCTAAATCCTGTGATCACGAGGAGTGAAAAAATAATCAGAGGAGCATAAGGACCGACGGTAGATAGCCATGCAACTAATGATTCCATAACACCTTAAATTTTAACAATTTTCTCTATCGGCACAGCAAGCTCGCAGCCACGCTTTTGCAGCAAATTGACCGCCTGCACAAACACCTCATCTCGAAATTTCAAAAACTTTGCCTCTTCTATACAATCAGAAGTGCAGCTAAACATCACATCTACTGAGGCCGGTCCAATCTGATCAATATAGACAAGCACTTTATGAGGCTCTGCAACAGAGGGATGATTTTGCAAATAGGATCGTATATCTTCTACTACGTTGATAGCCTCTCCAATATCTTCGTGTCGTATGGAAATTTTTTCACTTGCCTGCCTATGCGAGCGGCGAGTGCCATTTATGACATAGGCCTTCGAAAAAAGAGCATTTGGAATATAGATCGGCTGGCCATCTTTACTTCGGAGAATAGTCTCATACCAACCAATATCTTCAACAATGCCATCGATTCCGGAATTTGGCAGCGAAATGGTATCGCCTACTGAGAAGGGGTGGTTAACATGAATCATGATACCGCCAAAAAAGTTTGCAATTACCTCTTGTGCGGCAAAAGCAAGGGCAAGACCGCTGATACCTCCAAAGGCGATCAAGGTATTAAGCCCAACACCTAAGATGTCCATCAATAAGATTGCAACAAGGACTACAATAACGACTGATGCAAGCTTAGTCAGACCAAAGACCTTGCCCGGATCGAGTGCGATTTCATGGCGTCTACTCTGTTCTAAAAGAATGTGTCGCATATTGTGGTTTGCTCGAAGCAAAAACCAGCCGACGAGCAGCACTACTGCAATGCAAAAAAAAGGCTTCAGTCCAGTTGAAAAACTTTCTGAGAGGAGGCGATCTGAGAGAAGGTCGAGAATCGAGACGACTGCAACAAACCAGATAAGGCAAGATACGGGCAAAATGCTTGCCTGAACCCATCCATTTTTTATGGGAGTGTAGTCAGATGTGAGCTTTTGAGAAAGCCAGCGCCAGCCATGGGAAAGAATCGAAGCAAAAGAAAGAATAGCTAAAAAGGCTAAAAACCAGCCGGCTTCACCATCCAGAAGATTAATGACATTCCACGCTAACATTAAAAATCCTATATAAATTTCTGAGACCGATCGCTTCTGCCAAAACATCTACCTCGGCAGAGCTATTATCGAGGTATCAGAGTATCTATAATAATTGATGCATGATATTAAGTCACTGTCATATAGTGGATACGTCTAACTTGACAGGGAAAATCATGAAAAACGCAGTAGATTATTTTTTAAAAGCGCTCTTTAGCGTCATCGGAATCGCAATAGGCCTTCTAATTGTTATTATAGGCTTTTCCACCCTTCTCTCCTCCCCCTCTGAAAAACCGCATACTACGACAACTAAAGTACTCCCCAATGACAAGTGGGAATTACACACCTTTTCTCATGATGCTCCCACAATTCTAAAAATAAGTATTGATGGCGTTATTGGCCTTGATCACCTGAAAAAAGATGACATTTTTCAGCAACTTATCGAATCTCAAGACGGCGATCTCAAATCTGGACAGGTAAAGGGCATAATCGTCTCTATCAACACAGTAGGCGGTACAGCTGATGACTCAGATAGCATCTACCGAATGCTGAAGGAATACAAAAAACGCTACAATGTTCCAGTAGTTGCCTTTGTCGATGGACTCTGTGCATCGGGAGGAACCTACATTGCCTGTGCAGCGGATAAAATCTATGCAACAGACGATAGCCTTATCGGCCACGTTGGCGTACTCCTATCGCCGCCATTTTTTAACTTTACGAAGCTTATGGATAAGCTTGGTGTTCAGTCAAAGACCTTTTCCGCAGGAAAAGATAAAGATGACATGAATCCCTTTAGACCATGGAAAGAAGATGAGGGACAAAACTTCGCAAGGCTTGTTAACTATATGTATGACCGCTTTCGAAAGATCGTCTCTGAAAACCGTCCAAAACTTACCTACGAAGTACTTACAGAAGAGGGCGCGCAAATTTATCCAGCGCCGCAAGCAGAAGAGCTTGGGTATATCGATAGCCGCATTGCATCACTTGATGACCTCCTAAAAGAGTTTGCGACAGAGCTCGGCATATATGACAACTACCAGTTTGTAGCGCTTGAACGACATGACTTTTTTGGAGATCTTTTTGGCGCTAAAACACAAGGGCTCTTTAACAAAAATAATGAGCTAAGAATTCGCCTACCTGGAGATTTGCATCCAGAGCTCTGCGGAAAGCCGCTTTACTTATACCACCCAAATGAATGATGCAATATACCTCATAGACGCCTCTGGTTTTATCTACCGGGCCTTCTTTGCTATACAGGGACTCTCAAACCGCCAAGGCGTATCTACCGGAGCCCTGTTTGGCTTTATACGCACCTACCTTCGCTTAGTAGAGCAGTACAAGCCAAAGTATATTGCAGCGATTTTTGATGCCCCCGGGGGAAAAGACTCTCGCGTTGCCATGTACAAAGAGTATAAGGCACATAGAAAACCCACTCCAAAAGAGCTAAGCGATCAAATCATCATGGCGCAGGAATTTTGCAGCCTAGCAGGCATTCCCCAGCTTGCAATCCCAGGTGTTGAGGCAGATGATACGATAGGATCTGTAGCTCTTTGGGCAAAGCAAGAGGGACTTGATGTCTTTATCTGTACTGGCGATAAGGACATGGCCCAGCTTATCGATGACAAGATCAAGATCATCAACGTACATAAGGATAATCTGCTCATTGATAGTGAACGTGCTGTAGAGGTCTATGGCATTCCGCCCTATCAAATGAGAGACTATCTTGCAATTGTTGGCGATGCATCAGATAATGTTCCCGGCATTTCAGGACTTGGCCCCAAAAGCGCAATTCAACTACTAAATCAATACCAAACCTTAGAAAACATCCTCGCAAATGCTGATGCGATAGGCGGCAAAAAAGGGCAGACGATTATTCAGGAAAAAGAGCATGCCCTCATTAGCCAAAAGCTTGTCACCATCAACATTAGCGTCGACTTTGATAAAAGACTCTCAAGCTTTTTACCGGTTGCCCAAAATAAGCAAAAGCTTATCCAATTTTTACAGCAAAAAAATTTCAGCTCCCTTCTTTCGATGGTAGAAGGAATTGAATCGGAAGAGCAAAAGGAAGAGGCAAACTTTCATACCATCTCATCTATTGCTGAGCTAAAGGCCCTAGTAGAAACCCTTTCCAAAGAAAAAACACTCTGCATAGATACAGAAACGACAAATGAAAACCCCTATATTGCAAGCCTTGTCGGAATCGGCCTTGCAAAAGATGATAAAGATGCCTACTACATACCTCTGAACGGAAAAATGGCAAGAAAAGAGGTGAAAGAGGTCATAGCACCCCTCCTTGCAAATACCAAAATAGGCTTTTATGGCCACAATATCAAATACGACCTACATGTACTTGAGAGAGCAAATCTTCCTATAGGACATATAAGCGGCGATACCATCATCTCTTCCTATCTTCTGAATGCACACCAGAGAAGACACTCACTCGATGATCTTGCCTTTAACTACTTTGGAAAAAAGAAAATAGAAATCACAGAGCTTATCGGCAAAGGAAAAAACCAAATAAGCATGGACCTTGTTCCGCTTGAAAAAATTGGCCCTTATTGCTGTGAAGATGTTCTCTATACCGTTAAACTTAACGATGTACTAAGCAAAGAAATTGAGGAGAGAAAGCTTGAAAAACTCCTTAATGATGTAGAAATTCCGCTCATACAAGTGCTTGAAAAGATGGAAAGCACAGGTATCTTTGTGGATGCTGCAATCTTAAAGCAGCTTTCAAAAGAGGTAGGAAAAGAGATTGAGAAGCTGCAAGAAGAGATCTATCTGCTTGCAGGCTGCCCCTTTAACCTAAATTCGCCAAAACAGCTTGCTGAAGTGCTTTTTGAAAAGCTTGCGATTCGTCCACCAAAGAAGGGTAAAACAATGCCCTCAACAAGCGCAGAGGTGCTCGATACGCTAAGTGCCGAGTATCCGATTGCAAGTAAAATCCTCGAATATCGTTCACTAGAAAAGCTTCGCTCAACATATCTCGATACACTTCCCGAAGCGATACATCCAGACACCGGGCGCGTTCACTGCACCTTTAATCAATCTGTAACGGCAACAGGCAGGCTATCGAGCCAAGATCCAAACCTTCAAAACATTCCCGTCAGATCAGAGCTTGGTGCAAAAATCCGCTCAAGCTTTAGGCCGCAAAAAGAGGGCTGGAGCTTTTTATCTGCAGACTACTCACAAATCGAGCTTCGCATACTCGCTCACGTATCAGAAGATGAAGGGCTTCTAGAAGCTTTTAGAAACAACTTTGATGTGCATGCCTATACTGCATCTTTAATATTTCATGTTCCATTAGAACAAGTCACCGAGCAGATGCGCTATCAGGCAAAAGCAGTAAACTTTGGCATCGTCTATGGTCAGCAAGCCTTTGGCCTCTCTCAAGTGCTCGGAATTCCCATATCTTCTGCACAAACCTTTATCGACGCCTACTTTATGCGCTATAAAGGAATAAAGGACTACATCCAAAATGCAAAAGAGACTGCACGAAATTCGCAAAAAGCTGTAAGCTTAACTGGACGCGAGCGGCTTCTTCCTGATATCAACAGCTCAAACCAGATGTTAAAAACTGCCGCTGAACGACTTGCCATTAATACACCATTTCAAGCGACCGCGGCTGATATCATAAAAATGGCAATGATACATATAGACAAGTGGCTTTCTGAATCAAATCTTCAGGCAAGAATGCTTCTGCAGATACATGATGAACTTGTTTTTGAGATGCCGGATTCAGAAATTGAAATAGTAAGTAATGAGGTAAAAAGGCAGATGGAGAACGTATTTGCTCTCAAAGTGCCCCTTACCGTTAAAATCAATGTGGGAAAAAATTGGCAACAATGTTAAAATTGAGAAAGGTTGCAGTAACAGGCGGCATATGTAGTGGAAAGTCCACCGTTACTGGTTTTTTTCAAAAGCTTGGCGCGTATGTTGTCAGCGCCGATCAAATCGTACACAAACTTCTATCACCCAATACTACAGTATCAAATCAAGTCGTTACTCTTCTTGGAACAGATATCCTTGTTGATGGAAAAATTGATAGAAAAAAAGTGTCAGATAAGGTCTTTTCTACCCCCGAGCTTTTGTATAAATTAGAGGAGCTGATCCATCCTCTTGTCGCAAGTGAAATTGCTGCAAGATATGAGGAAGTTAGCAAGAGAGGACAATACCCACTTTTTGTAGCAGAAGTGCCGCTTCTTTTTGAGGCAAAGCAAAGAAGCTTCTACGATGGAGCAATTTGCGTTATCTGCCCGGAGGAGCTTGCAAAAAAACGCTCTAATATGAGCGAAGAAGAATTTGACAGAAGAGCATCGCAGCAATTTTCACAAAAGCAAAAAGCTGCAAAAGCAAATATTATAATTGAAAACACAGGCGATCTGAAACGGCTAGAACTTGTAGTCAAAGCCATATTTGGAATGCTTTCAAAAGGAGAACATCTTGACGATGAATCAAGAAAATGAGCCAAACCATACCGACTCTATCGTAGAGGACCCAGTCACTGAAGCCCAAACGCAAGCTTCCCAAGAAATCCCACCGACAAATATCACTAAAATCGCCGATCTTCAGCGCATGAACATCGATGAGCTCAACCACTATGCGAAAAAAATTGGCCTAAGACACCTTGGCTCAATGACAAAATCGCAGATGGTCTTTGAGATCGTAAAACTCCTTGCAGATAGACCAGGTGAGCTTCTTTATGGTGAAGGCGTTCTTGAAGTGTTGCCAGATGGGTTTGGCTTCTTGCGCTCTACAAACTACAACTACCTTCCTTCTGCAGAAGATATCTATGTATCGCCTGCACAAATTCGCCGCTTCGACCTAAAAAAAGGCGATACTGTATGCGGCTCCATCCGCCCTCCAAAGGATAAGGAAAAATACTTTGCGATGCTTAAAGTTGATAGAATCAATAATAAGCCGCCAGAAAAAGCAAGAGAGCGCATCCACTTTGAGAACTTAACACCGCTCTATCCTAATAAGCGTCTTGTCATGGAGACAGGCAAGGAAAATTTAACAACACGCGTTATTGACCTTGTAAGTCCAATAGGTAAGGGCCAGCGCGCGATGATCGTTGCACCGCCTCGTGCCGGTAAAACGATGATCCTTCAGTCAGTTGCAAATGCACTTGCTGCAAATAATCCTGAAATTGTCCTGATTGTTCTCTTAATCGACGAGCGTCCTGAAGAAGTTACTGATATGCAGCGACTTGTTCGCGGCGAAGTGATTGCTTCTACCTTCGATGAACCACCAGAGCGTCACGTCCAAGTTGCTGAAATGGCACTAGAAAAAGCTCGCCGTCTTGTCGAATATGGCAATGATGTCGTTATCCTTCTTGACTCACTTACTCGCCTAGCACGAGCCTATAACGCTGTGCAGCCGCATTCTGGCAAAATTTTGAGTGGCGGTATCGATTCAAATGCGCTCCATAAGCCAAAGCGCTTCTTCGGCTCAGCCCGTAACGTAGAGCAAGGCGGCTCGATGACAATCATCGCTACGGCCTTGATCGAAACCGGCTCTCGTATGGATGAGGTTATCTTTGAAGAGTTTAAAGGTACAGGCAACATGGAGCTTGTGCTTGATCGCCGCCTAGCAGACCGTAGAGTCTTTCCGGCTGTTGATCCAATTAAGAGTGGAACGAGAAAAGAAGAGCTTCTCTATCACAAGGAAGAGCTTGAAAAGATCTACTTGCTCCGTCAAGCGACAGCAGATCTTTCAACTCTCGACGCTATGAACCTTCTTCTTGGCAGACTCAAAAAGACAAATAGCAACGTCGAATTCCTTCTTGGAATGAAAGACTAATCAAAAAAAATCGGTAGTTCAGATTGCACAAGTGAACTGCCGATTTTTCTTTCCCCTCAATTTTCATTATAATTTCATAGCGAATAATATCTCGAATTGTTACGATCGCCGCGACCTAAACAAGGATATTCTATGAAAAAACTATACCCCATATTAGCAGCCTGCTTTTTAACAACTGCACTCGCATATGCAGAACAAAAAGCTGCAATCAATAAAAAATACCCTCATCATCACTCAAGCTCAAGTAGCAGCAGTAGCAGCTCTCGCTGTGTGCAGTGCCCCACTGGTCCAAAAGGACCAAAAGGCGAGACTGGACCAAAAGGAGCTACTGGATCTACTGGACCATCTGGTACAAACGGAGCAACAGGAGCAACCGGCCCGACTGGACCTACAGGAGCTAACGGGATAGGAACGACAGGCCCCACAGGCCCAACCGGTGCAAAACAGGCCCTGCCGGCGCAACTGGCCCATCTGAAGGTCCGACAGGACCTACAGGACCTGCAGGATCTACAGGACCTGCAGGCCCGACTGGACCATCTGGTGCAACAGGCCATGCCGGACAAAATGCCGCTTTTTCATCTGTACTTCTCTGGAGTACGACAAGCCAGCCAAAACTCCTTGATAATACGACTCCTCAATTCGAAGAGATTATGTTTGAGCAGCCGCTTATTGGCCCCGGAACAGACTGGGCTCAAGATCCTCCTGCACAAAACTTTACCTTCTCATCCAATAATTCCGGATGGTATCTGATTACCTACAAGTTTGATATCCGCGCTGCAGATGGCACTGCAACTGGCAATACAATGCGCGGTGCTGCCGCCCTCATATTGGATGGTCTCCAAGTTCCGGGTTCAGGCTCTGCTGCAGAATCTCCCTATGGAAACAACCACCAATATTCGATATCAAATACAGTTCTCGTAAAGTATACTGCCGGCCAAAAGCTTGGCCTTCAATGGTGGGCAGGAGTCTATAATGGCACAGGAAACAACACGCTCCTTACAGGTGTTACCGGTCTTTCGATTGGAGCAGATGCAACAGGTGCAGAACTACCATGGATTCCAGCACAGCTAAATCCTGTAAGCGCAAATGTAACAAGCGTTACAACCACTGTATTGCTACCTGCTGCAACCATATCTGTTGCTTCAACAGCAGGTTTTCCATCATCTGGTACCATTTACACAAACTCATCATCAGGACCGCAGGCTATTACCTATACCGGCACAACCGCAACCTCCTTTACTGGCTGCTCGGGTGGTACAGGTACTGTTAACGGTACGCCCACAAATCGGCAAACGCCAATTTCCGATGATCCAAATGGTGTCTTTGATGAAGCTGTCGCAACGCTGCTAATCACACGCATCGTAACACTTCCGTAATCAAAAAAAGGGGGGGGCTCCCCCCCCTTATCCTGGTCCCATTCTCAATTTTATTCTTACGAACCTTTTGCAAAACTAGGGGCAAAACGCAAAAATTCCCTGCTGAAGGAAGAAAGTTTTAGGCTTTTATTTTTTTGCGCTAGCTTTGCAAAGCTTCTTTTCGTTTCCTCGTTCTGCAGATATTCTCTTTCTAAAACAAACGTTTTGTAACAGTTCTGTAAAATCCTCAAAAACTCTTGAAAATATTACCTCGCTCGAAATATGGCGCTTATTTTTCCAAGCCACATATACGTCTTAAGCTTTTCTCTGAGAGGAGGCGTTCCCAAAAGGCTGTTGTGGTGGAAATATTGTAGACTGTTTTGGCAACAAAAGACTGATGATAGAGGAAAAAGCGAACTTGTATTTTTGTCCAATATTGTGATAGAGTCTGCCTAGTTTACCCATCTGGGTGACATCCTTTTTTCTGGTGTGTTTGTCATTTAGTCGTGCCCAGATATGCCAGAAAAGGGATTTTTCCTCACATTTTTTGATTTTTCGACTAAATTCTAAGAAAATTCAAGACTTTTGCTAGTTTTGCAAACGACTCCGCCCATTACTTCATTAAGATCAGAATGTTGCACGCTTTACAGCCTGTATCGCACTTCTTGCACTATTACCTACTCTTCCTTGTGTAGAATAAAGACCATTCCACACCATCCATTCTTTTTTAAGTTACTTCTCCTCTTCAGATTCACTTTTCAATAAATGCGCTACTTTCTCTTGAATATCAGTGTCTTTCTTTTTAGAACGACCACCGTAATTGCTTGGTTGGCGTACAGCAGCCAAAAAACCATAATGTGGCCAAAAAGCGTAAACATTTCAATTATGCCATATTGCAGCATAAGCAATTTTTGATTAAGGCCTTCTTCTGTAAGAAGAGCCTTCAGAAGTTTATGGAGTGGGGTGCTTCCTTGTTAACATACGCGAAAGACCCCTTTTGAAAAGGTTGAAAAGACAACCTTATTACAACTATTTCGAAAAAAATCTATCGTCTCTCAATAGCACATATGCCCAAAGCAAATAAAGAGAGCACTTTAATAAATTCCAAAAATATGTAGTAGAAATGCAGGGAAGAGGAAGGAACATCCATGCCTTGGATGATTTTTTCTGCTCTTTCATTTAAAAAGGGGAGCAACCATAAAGTTTGCAAAATGAGGATTATTATAGGAATCAACAAAAAAATTAATTTTTCGCCACTTGGCCTTTGATTATTCAAACAAACAATAATTGTAATGATTACTCCTAACACCCATTCTACCTTATTCAATGCTGCAAAAACCAATTTGCCGATACTCAATCCTACCTGCAACGATACATTGGGCGCTCGAAACTTCAACCAAGCCTCCATAAAACTGATCGAACATACAAAACCTATCCAAACAAAAACTCCTATCAAAACGATTGAGTACATAATAGTCTGACCATTAGGAATTTTCATGCGTACATAAAGTAGATTTTGTTTGGGTGTTATTTTTTTGCTGAGCTAAAATTACTACGATGCGTAGAGCATTTTCTGAAGCACTTGAAAGCATATGATCCTTTCTGTTGTTGCTATTATCTATGCTTGAAAAGTACATTAGAGATCAACTGATAAATTTAACAAGATATCTTTTAATCGTGCAGCAAGCAGAAAATTTGAGGTGATATGGATTTCTTACATGAGAATGCAAGTATTAGAAGTTTGGTAGCAAAAGCCCCCGAATATGCAAGTATTTTTGAAAAACTTGGGTTAGATTATTGCTGCAAGGGCAATAAAACAATAAAAGAGGCTTGCGATGAAAAAAAACTAAACATCATTGAAGTGTTAAGAACTCTGAAGAATTTACAGGCATCAAATACTTCTGTGAATTGGGACCAAATGCCAATTAAAGAGATCGTTGAGCACATTCTAAGTACCTATCACGTCTATGCAAAGCAAGAACTGCAAAGAATCAGTCAACTGCTCAAAAAATTAAACGCTAAACATGGGCAAAAATACCCTTACATCCCTGAGTTGCAAAATGTTTTTGCGAATATGAAGGATTCTCTTTTGAATCATATGAATGAAGAAGAGCAAATTGTTTTTCCGCTCATATTAAATCTAACAATCAATAAGCGCCCTTGCCAAGAGGTAATCAATAAGTACCAGGATTCTTTAAGCGATAACCATTTAAAAACAGGAGCAGCTTT
Organism: uncultured bacterium; assembly: GCA_964512205.1. Lineage (GTDB taxonomy): Bacteria > Chlamydiota > Chlamydiia > Chlamydiales > FEN-1388 > SZAS-7. Next base: position 23,959 of record CAZEGK010000026.1, read on the forward strand.
TGAAAAAATAAACAAAATTAATACATTGTTATACTCCACCTGTAGATGCATGCACAACTCATATTGTTACATTAAATAGTTTGGAGCACTTGGAACAAAATTTACACGAACACATTCATAAAGAAAATCGAATTTTATTCTCTCGTGCGAAAACAATGCTTTAAAAATTTTCTGTAAACATTATAAAAATGAAATCTTTATATTACAACAAAGTAATCCTTAAGTGTATCAGTGCAGCTTATGATTCTTCGTTAGTAAAAGCAAAGCATAATTTGAAAAAGGACAGTCGGAATCATGAAAAATATCAAAATCAAACGAGTTTACGAACATCCATCATCAACGGATGGAGTACGGATTTTAGTAGATCGCTTATGGCCGCGAGGAATCAAGAAAAGCGAGCTCGTTATGAATGATTGGATCAAAGAATTGTCGCCAAGTCCTGAGTTGAGAAAATGGTTTAATCATGACCCGGCTAAATTCAAAGAGTTTGAAAAAAGATATACTGAGGAACTAGATAAGAACAAAAAAACTTGGCTTCCTCTTATAAAAAAACACCTTCGGAAGAGGATTACCTTGCTTTACGCTGCACACAATCCTGAAATTAATCACGCTAAATGTTTGCAAAATTATTTAAACCATCACAATGTAATGGTCGAATAGGGGTCTTTCGACCCCTAAACGTTCAAAATAACCTAGTTACGCATTAAAGCGCTCTCTTCTTCTTGGCGAAAGTGAACTGCTCAACGGCGATTTTTTGTTCACTAGATGCAACTTGTAAAGGAGCATCGGGTGGGGAAGTAACAATAAAAAGCGGGTTTGAGAGAGGAATGCTGTTGACAAGATTGTCAAGTTTTTTGGCTGGAATTACTGCGCCAAAATATTCCACTGTTTGATATGCAGTTTGCGATTCTGGATTTGTCTTTCTTCCATCATACCAGCCAAATACAAGATTACCTGTTGCAGGATCAAGTGCCATTGACTGAAATCCTCGATTAGCAAAACTTGTATTATTTATGAGAAGAGGATTGCTCCAGCTCATGCCGTTATCACAAGATATCGTGAAATAGAGATTCATATTTTGAGAATAGTCAGGAGATGGTGCTGCAAAAACAGAGTAGAGTGCAGCCCGAGTCTCATCATATATAATCGATTGTGACGAGTGATAGATATATCCTGCAGCATTAGGCTGAGAGATTTGAGGACTTATTCCCCATGCACTACTCCAATTGTCAAAACCCAATCTCCATGCACCGGCATAGTTTTCCGTAAAGTCGCCGGGTGATTTAAAGAGTAGAGATATAGGCGCAATATAACTATAGGGATCAGGTACTACACCATTTATGGGACCTTGAAACCATACTCTTCCATCAGCAGAAGCTGTAACATCCATTTCTTGTATGCTATTAACAAACTGATTTAAGACTGTATACTCAAGTACGCCAAATTGGCCAAGGCCAGTAATTGGCAAGAATCCAACTGTCGGAGTACCATCTCCCGTTGCTAGATTGAATAGGGTTGTTTGAAGCCAAAGTCCATAATTTCCTGTTCCGTCTCCACCAAAAGAGTACTGTGGATAATCGAGAAAAAATTCTCCTGCAGGTAAAGCTGGCAAAGGAGCCTCGAAAGCAAATTCAAATGTTACCCCGCCATCGCTACTAACTGCAAAATAGGGCTGTGTTACACGACCTGTTGTTCAGCAAAACAGTATAAGCGATTGCGACCGAGGAATTTTGCTTACAGGGACTGATTCTATCACCCCAAGTAATTGTTTTCAGCTTGCTGCAACGCTCGATGATGCTCTTGCAGAACCTCCGATTGCAATAGTGATAGATCCAACCCCTGTAGAACTGTTTACAGATCAAGTAGGTCTTGGACCATTTGTTGTAGTGCCGCAATTAAGTGCAAATTCTGCAGACCTGCCAATATCGATGAAGGAAGGCGCAGTTGCCTCGCCAGATCTTTCAGCATGTACTGCAAACGTTGGTGATATGACAGGAAAAATTGGTATCAACATTCGCTTAGGATGCGATAGCACAGTCTATCCTAATAACATGGCAAATGCTGGTGCTGTTGCTACAATAACGGGCTTTACGCCAGAATCTGCCTTTGCTGCAACAGGTGCTTTAGTCTATGGAGTTACCTTGGATGTTGATGATACAAATGCATTGATTAGTGCAATAAATAGTAATCCAAGCCTTTTATTGACTATCGATACCGAGCCATCGGCTACCGGTTTGCAAACATTCGACAACACAACCCAGGCAAATAGCGTTACAACAACACCGCCACAGCTGCAGCAAGGTACTAATTTTATCTGTTCTTCTACAGATTTAAATACCTTAGGTTGGCAACCGGGAGATTCTATTGTATACAACAATAATGGCAACGCTAATCTCTCACCGCTTGTAAGTGGAACAACTTACTATGCGATTGTGTACATCCCAGGCTTTAGTAGCAACGGCTTTATCCAAGATAACGAGGTAGATAACTGCTCTATCTCTTGTTATCAAGATGATGCCGGTACTACATCAAGTGCATGGGTAAATAACACCGCCTTTAACTGCGGCGCTGTTCCTACACAGTTTACCAACTACGACATCAGCTTTGCAGGTGTTCGTCCTGTGGATGCCGGTACATTAGTTACCTACCCAGTAGGTGGCAATAAGTACTACAACCTCTCACTTGTTCCATAAAAAACATGCAAAAGGCCGTTCAAAAAAACGGCCTTTTGCATACGTTTTTGCACGGCATCTTATTGCGCAAGCCCGTTAGAGTCTTTTTGTTAGCACTTATTGCAGGAATGTGTTTGGAGCCTACTCTTTTTCTCTAAATGAAGATGAATATAGACGTACCGAAGATTCTATGCAGATTGCCTATGGATGGTGAGCACACCGTTCAAGCACAGGGGTTTATTTACCTACACTCAAGAAAGTCTTGCTGAAAACAGGATAATAAATGGGGCCTAGCAGTATGATAGGTCAAATTCTGCGCTATCTCCACACTATTTATTAAAAAAATCTATTGCATACTAAGGATCAAATCGAGTATTAAATAAATTAATATATAATTTGAGATACCCATGCGCCTTCATGCACTTTTTTTCCTTCTTTTATCTGCACCTATCTTTGCAAATGAACCTCACCTCCTTCCAATTGTAGATGATACTGGGGGACTTGAAAACGTCCATTTTGACTTTGCCAAAGGGCAAACCACCCTCTCGTTTGACAACTATCGGATTAAAATCTCTGCAGAGCAACGCGCTCAAGATCATGAACTGCTTGTCATAGCATTCCCAAACGAGCAAGGCATTACCTTCCACATACAACATGTCCGCATTGGAAGAGCCCCCCGCTATAATCTTCAGGGAGCAGTAGCTCATGTAACAGGATTTATCCGTGCCCGTGCTAATGAGTATTACCCCTTAAGACGACGCATCACCGTACCAGTCGAAATAGCACGGGTAAATGAATTTACAGTAAGTGCAAATGAAGCCCTCATCCAGGGCAATCAATTTTACGAAAAAAAACTTCCAAAAATGGTGACTGGTGATACTCCGTAATTTGCTCGTCATTGCCTTTGCTCTGCTCACAGGTTGCGCCACACTTATCAATGGCCGCACGCAAAATATTCCAGTAAAAACCACCCCTAAAGAAGCCACAGTAACCGCCGAAGAAAACAGCACGCTTACCCCGGCCACCTTTACACTCGAAAGAAACCGCGACTACCTTCTGACCATCACAAAAGAAGGCTACGAAACTCAAAAAATTAAAATTGTACACGTTATAAATGCGGCCTCTGCCGGAAACCTCTTAACATTTGGCATGATCGGTGTTGCCATCGACACGGCAACCGGCGCCTGCTGGACGCTAAAGCCCGAAGAGATAACGATAACCCTCCAACCGCTCTCCTTTCACGAAAAGTTTGCAGAAAATGCACACCTTAATGAAAAAACGCTGCAAAACCAGCTTGCATCATTGAAACAGCTGGAAGAGGCAAACCTTTTAACAGACACCCAATACAAAATTCTCCGCGATCTGACCATTCACTGCGTAGAAAGTGGATAAATAGGAAGAACATGAGAGACTACACCATACAACTACAAAAAGCAGCTGAGCCTGCAGAACATGATAGGCTTACTTTACCAAATAGTCAGAGATCTGTGAAACAATATGGCCGCTTTTTTGGACCAATTGCACATTTTTTTAATTTTGCAATAAAAGCAACGCATGGGGAAAACGTTTGGTATATAAATGCCAAAAGCTTTGCCAAAAGCTGCACGAATCCAGAAGCTATTACAAATACAGCTTTACGTACATTTGTTGAAAATAAGCGTGCAGCAACTGTTAGCAGTACAACTATCCTAAATACTCCTGTAAATCCCCCTCAACCCTGCCAGTTGAAGGGACCTCTTGGAAAAGAATTTAAATGGCCCTCTGACCACCTGCCGATAGGAGGAAAAATTACTCTGGAAGGTGGTACCAAAATGCGCTTTGTAAGCTACAACGTCCTCAATCAGGCATACCTTCAACATATTACTAATAAAAATGATCAGGGATTAAATGGAAGCGACATTACGGCTCAAAATCAAAGCAAACGAGAAGCTCGCATATGTGAACAAATTGTGGAGATGATTCGGGCTGGAAATGATGTAATCGCTCTACAGGAATGTTCTGTGAGTCTCATGAATAAGATTCAGAGAGCCCTTCCGCCAGGCTATAGCATGAGCGTACCAAATCCACCGAACAACGAAGGCCCATGCATTTATAATAGTGCAAAATATAGTGTAACTCTGACACATAAAGCACCCTACCCTGTACGCAATAAATATATTAATACTTTTGAGCTTACAGTAAAAGATACTGGAGAAAAACTACAACTAGTCAATACCCACGTACAACTTGGCAATGAAGCTGTGTTAGCTAATCATTTAGCTAAAGAGCAAGGTACGGATCATATTTTACTTGTGGGAGATATGAACTCAACACCAGAGACTATTACAAAAGCCTTTGGAAATAAGTTTCAACATAGTTCTATTAGCGGCAACGCTGCAACGCATATCAATACAAAAAAACAACTAACAAGCTATGATCAGGTGCACCTTATTACCCCAAAAGGAAAAAACCAGCTTACAGCAACAGCGCACCAAGATCCGGCTACCCTCTTTGGCACACATTCAAAAGCTCGAAAAGATCTCGAAAACGTTTACAGAACAGTAGAGAGATTTACTCTTTCTTAAGAAATGGTGTTAAGAGAATAGAGATTGCAAGCCCTGATAAGAAGCCACCTACGTGAGCCATGTAGGCAACACCGCCCTCAGATTCTGTGGAATAGAGCGATGATACGCCGCTCATGAACTGAAGCAAAAACCAAATACCGATCACAAAAAGTGCCGGCATCATGACGATTTGCTGACCCATAAGCACCTTAATTTTTTCATTAGGATACATAAAAATGTAGGCGCCAAGGACACCTGCAATTGCGCCTGATGCGCCTACATTTGGGATAGAAGAGGAGGTATCCATAAGTGTCTGTGAAAAGGTGGCCGCAAGACCGCAAACAAGATAAAAAAATAAATAGCGAACTCTACCCAGCCTATCCTCTACATTATCGCCAAAGATATAAAGATAGAGCATATTGCCGCCAAGATGCATAAATCCAGCATGCATAAACATCGAGGTAAAAAGTGTAGGCCACTCGCTAGCTGGATGAGCCAAAAATCGGCTTGGTATATAGGCCCATTTTTCTACAAAATCCTCGCCCCCTGCCATTTCAAATAAAAACACTACAATATTTAGTAAAATTAATATATAGTTAATAAAAGGAGCAGACTTTATTTGTGAATTATCATCACCAAGTGGCATCATAAATTATACATTGCAACTAATTAAATAGTAATTTAAACTAACTAATAAACCCTATTGGAACTTTTTATGGTATGTCCTGTAATTGATTCAGATTCCCTCTATTGGCTTACTGCAACAATTAATCAAGAAACCATATTCTCTCTCGCCCGAAACCCCACTATAACTCGTCACCTTAATGGTGATTTACTTGAAAAGTATGTACTTAGCTGGATTGACGTAGAACGCAATAACAAACCTCAAGCACATTGTGTTACAAGCTTTACCATACATCATCATATCTCCACCCTTATTGCAAGAGATGAGCGCACAAGTATTACCTACCTTTTTCAAAAAGTAGTTAAGGCTGCCTAATTACTCGCCAATTATCTTAACAAGCACTTTTTTTGCGCTTGTTCCATCAAATTCCCCATAGAAAACCTGCTCCCACGTTCCAAAATCAGCCTTTCCAGCAGTAACTGCAATAACAATCTCTCGCCCCATGAGATGGCGCTTCAGGGTAGCATCGCCATTTTCTTCACCTGATTCATTATGCTTCCAGAGGGTAAGCGGCTCATGAGGAGCCATTTTTTCTGCCCATTTCGCAATATCGGCTATAGAGCCCTTTTCATTATCTCCAATAAAGCAAGACCCTGTAACGTGCATAGGAGTAACAAGGCAGAGTCCCTCCAGTATTGCTGCCTCACGGATTGCATCTTCTACCTGCTCAGTGATATTTATAAGGGCAAAACGGGTCTCTGTCTCAATGCTGAGTTCTTTTCTGAAGCTTTTCATTGTTTTTCTATCTCCCCTCCATGTACCGTTCCAATCATTTGACTTTTTTGAGACACAATTACTTTACCACTACCACTTTCAAAAGTTATAGACCCTCTACAAACAGTCTTGCCATCGAGCACTACCTTTTGTTGTAAAAATGCCCAAACTGGTTTTTTCATAACGATAGTATCAAGATTGCAATCTTCAAAGGATGCACTCTGCATGCTTAGTTCTAACGGCCCGCGAAATGAAGAAGCTTTCGCGCTCAAAAACCCTGAAACCTCTGCTTTTCCATTTACCACGCAATCAGAAAGGCTCGCTCTTCCCGCTACATGCATATTGTTAATTTGGGCTTTTTCTGCAGAAAGGTTGCCATGCACCGTAAGCTGTTTTCTAATGAATGTGTTATCAAGCGTCACAAAACCACTTGATTCGATCGTTGAAAGAGTTTCAGCTCCATAGTGGACGATGCCAGAACTTTTACTTGTTCCACCAGTAGAAACAGCATCCTCATTATATTTATAGGCCACAAATATCAGTAAAACAACGAGCAGTAAAGCAACAACGTAGCGCATAGATTTCTCCATTTTTTGGCATAATTGCTGAATCCAACTTATTTTGGTACAAGAAAAGAAAATCCAGCCCTTGCAAAGGGACCAAATGGACCAAAGGGACGTAAAGGACTATGGTAACAGCTCGTTAAACTAAAGCTATTTTGATGGCGTTTTTGAGGGCTTCGCAACCTGCGCCTGTTTCGGCAGAGATTGGAAAGATACGGTCTTTATGTTTTGAAAAGGCTTGAGTAAAATCTTCGATATGCTGCTCGGCACCTTCGAGATCTTGTTTGTTAAGCGCTATAAAAAAAGGTCTCTTAAGAAGAGAGGCATCGTAGTTTCGAAGTTCTTCTTGAAGAATAGTAAAATCACCAATCGGAGATCTTCCCTCCCATCCAGAGATGTCAACGACAAAGATCAACATCTTCGTACGCTCGATATGGCGCAAAAATTCGAGGCCAAGGCCTCTATTTTGGTGCGCACCTTCGATAATACCCGGGATGTCTGCGATCAAAATTCGCTCATGATCAGGATAGCGTAAAATGCCAATATTTGGATGAAGCGTAGTAAAGGGATAGGCAGCGATTTCTACATTGCGGTTGGCAAGTGTTGAGATAAGGGTGGATTTTCCTGCATTTGGAAAGCCTACAAGGCCTACATCTGCAATAAGTTTTAGCTCAAGCTCTACCTCTTTTTCTTCACCAGGTGTGCCTGGAGTGCAGATATTAGGTGCACGGTTTGTGGGGCTACGAAAGACAAAATTGCCCTTTCCGCCCTTTCCCCCTTTACAAAGTATGACTTCCTGCCCATTTTCTGTGATATCAAAGAGCACATCACCAGATGATACATCTTTAACAAGCGTGCCAGGTGGAACTTTGAGTAGAAGATTTTCGCCGTTTTTGCCTTGCTTATTGCCCCCTGCACCTTGGCCGCCATTTTGGGCCCTGCAGATGCGAGAGTTTGCAAACCATTCAAGCGATGAGGAATTATTGTCGCCTCGTAAAATAACGGAGCCGCCATTGCCTCCATTACCACCCGATGGGCCGCCTTTGGGGATATACTTCTCGCGTCGCCAGGCAATGACGCCATTACCGCCTTTGCCTGCAACGCATTGAATTTTTACTCTGTCTATGAACATTAAACTTGAGCTGGAAGAACCGAGACGTAGGTTTTATCTGTCTTTTTAAAATGGACGATACCATCATAAAGAGCAAAGAGCGAATCATCCTTAGCACGTCTCACGCTTTTGCCTGGATGCCATTTTGTACCGCGCTGACGCACGAGAATGCTACCAGCTGATACGAGCTCGCCTTCACCGACTTTAATGCCAAGACGCTTTGATACTGAATCGCGTCCGTTTCTTGTCGAACCTTGACCTTTCTTATGTGCCATGAGATAGCCTCTTACCCTTGAATGTCGAGAATTTTAACTTGTGAATAGCGCTGGCGATGACCAAACTTGCGGTATTGGTTCTTGCGCTTTTTATACTTAAGGGCTTCAATCTTTGGCCCTTTTGTCTCTTGCAAATACTGGCCAATCACTTTGAAACCAGCTACTACAGGCGTGCCAACTTTTATTTTGTCAGAACCGTCAGTTACGAGGAGAACCTCGCCAAATTCTACTGATTTGCCTGGCTCTGCATCTAAAAGATCAACCTGGATAATGTCGTCTTTTTTGACCTTATACTGTTTGCTTCCGCTACGGATAATTGCGTACATAGGAATTCCCCATTAAT
>CAZEGK010000027.1:0-17341 GCA_964512205.1 uncultured bacterium
GAAGATCAGTAGACTTCAGCTGACTCCAATGAGAAGGAAGACTTCGCGAGATGACATTCCTAAAAACTTCTGCTATTTTATTTGAGGTATCGCGATTAATCCATTGAATCCAGGAAAATCGCTGCTGCAAAGATTCTCGTACGGCCCTTTTTGTCTCCTCTTCGTAAGCCGGATATGCGATGTAGGCTACAGTTTTAGAATCAATAGGCAACTCGCTATGCACGCGGACCCATATGGATGAGCAGGACCATCCAAGCAACCGGTTTAAGCCCCAACTAATAAGAGTTCGTTCTGAATTGGGCACAAAATAGGCTGCAGATTTTGAGGTAACAACTTCATCGTCTATTGCAAAGGTATAGCGTCCATATCCGATTATTTGCCCTGCTTCATCCGATGAGGAAACATATGCTCCATATCCCATGAACGCATTATTTTGCTTGATACTATGCGACTTGAGAATTGAGGATACGTTTGTTTCATCTTTAGTTGCATGAAACCAGAGAGGAAGTGGCGTGCTGATCCCATCAGCAAAACGCTTTTTGCATGCCCTCAAAAAGGCAAGGGCATCCCTATGAGCTTGAGTGTCTTCTACATGTGCTTTTAGATGCGTAATTGCTCGTTTAACAAGCTCTTTTCGAGGCTGTAGTAGACGTTGCAGTACTTCTTTAGTTACTGCGGCAACTGATAGTTGAACGCTTACTTTTCTAAAGCGCGTCCCTAATATTTGTAAGCTATTGGCACAAGACTGTAGTTGATCATTAGTAAGGACTTTATACCGTATAATGTGAGTAATGGCTGCGGCAATTTTTTCTGATTTACAGTCGCTATAAGCCGCATCTTTTCCAATAAAGAAAGATTGTATCCAGCGCCAAATTTTCTCAGGCAGTCCGAGCAGACGTATTTCGTGATTCTCATTAACAGACAATAGATTAGATGAATCAGTACTATAGGCTCTAAGTGCACTTATTGAATTCATTTTAATCCTATTTTACAGATGTTTATATCGCATACGATATAAAAAAACAAGGACCCATAGAACCAACTAACGCTTATTAATTGAAACAGCGAATAACAGAGCTAATACGCATAATATATTGTATTTTAATAATTTACAGCTATACTATATAAATTTATTTTACTTATTCGTTTTTAGGAATATACTAAAGATAGAGGTCTAGAGGAGGTTTCTCATGAATGTATCAAACGATAGAGCGTCCCTTAATAGATGGCTGGATGAAGTAACCAGCAAGTGGACCTCAAGTCAAATGAATGAAGAGATGTTACAAAAAGAACTCACTTCTCTTGAGCAAGCTGTAAACGACCTTCAAAATAAAATCCCTGAGCCTGACAACTACGACGAAGAAAAAATGCGCCTTGCCACCTTAAAAAGACAAATCAGCAAGATAGACTCAGACGATACAACAATAGTTTTAGAAACATTCTTAGAAAATCTTGCCAAAGTCCTCGGATCAATATTTCGCTAAGGGTTCTAGACTCTTCCGAACTTTATCCCCTCTTAACAGCGAGAGCAGCATCCATGCCCAACGAGGGCCTGGCCTAGGCTGTCAAAAACTTTCAATTTTTAACAGCTAAATTCCTTTAAACTTGTGACCACTTCTCTTCCATAGTGGTATATTTGTTTTAGAGCCCGTCCAGGGCGAGTCAATCTTATTCCTTGATGTAATTAACATTAATAATGTGTGCGATTTGAGTCGCCCTGACGGGCTCTAGAATTTGGTTAAAGCTTTCCCATAGTTTCCTGCGGTCACTATGGGCTTTAATAAGTCGCCCTGGCGGGCTCTAAAACAGTTGCAAGGGATAGAATGGATAGAGACACAAGTTTAAATAAATTAAGAATGCGAAATTTTAAGAAAGTTGACAGTCCAGGCCTGGCCCTCGTTGGGCACAAAACTAAGTGAAATTATTTTAAGCTTCGGGTTTAAAATACATTTTAGCGCTTTTATATCTAATGCTGGCTAGGCACTTGATTGGTGATTTACGTGTATTAGGGGGAAAATATGAAAAAAAATGCCGGAGATGATTTGTGACAGGCTCTTAACCCTTAAGGCTGCTATCTTCCGATCCTGACCTGGTTCGAGCCGAAACCTTTCACAAGTTCCCCGGCGCTAATTATTTTGGCAGATTGGCAAATAAATCTCAATAGATCTATTATCCATGAGTGCCACAAACAAATGGAGGCTGTTATGGGTTTAGATATTGTACGAGAAATGGCAAATGACGTAGGAAATTTCTTCGTTTCCCTTTGCACACCAAATAAGAATTTTGAAGATAACCACCAGGCAAGAAAGCTCTCTCTTGGTGTTGGAACAGCTGGCGTTTTAGCAGCGCTTGCACTGAAATTTTTTGCTCAAGCGCCAACCGCTGCAGCGGCAGTACTTGGCTCTTTTAGCTTAAGCTTAATTGCTGGAGGCATTACTGCTATTCCGCTCTTTAGCTTGGTCCCTACTATTACACTTGCAACACTTGTTGCGGCAAACATCGACTACTCCAATGTCGTCTTTGTCTACCACATCAACTAAGGTATTAGGCACCCTCGCTGGAGGGTGCTTCCCACGCTCTCACCTTTGCCTCTTTTATGTTGCACTGCTTTCTGAGCGCAAGCTCTGCATCTAGCCCATTTTCTTCTGCTTTTCGGACAATTTCGTAGAGAACTTTTCCAAGCTCTTCTTCATTTGTAAGATCACACGGCTCTCCTATCGCATCGTGAATTTTTGCACGCTTCATTTTGCCGATGATTTTTTGTGCGCGAGCAAGAGATGGAAGCGTCTTTGGTATACCGTCGAGCATACTTTTGGTATTTGTTTTTTCACGCTCTTTCTTTTTAAGCGCTTCCCACTGCTCAACGATCTCTTCGACATTCTCCATTTTTTCACCACCGCCAAAAACGTGGGGATGGCGATAGATAAGCTTATCGATAAGCACTTGCAAGGTATCTCCGAGAGTAAAATGACCCTCCTTTGCTGCAACTTTTGCTAAAAAGATGACATTAAAGAGCAGATCACCAAGCTCTTCATTCATCTTCGTAGAATCTCGCGCTTCTATAGTATCTATGAGCTCACATGTCTCTTCAAGCACTGATTGCCTTAGTGTATCCAAGGTCTGTTTTTGGTCCCAAGAGCAGCCTCCAGGGCCAAGCAGCGTGTCGAGCACATGAGATAATTTTGCAAAAAGTTCCTGCTCGTTCATACTACCTCGTTGTGATAAAAACATTGCCATCATCGTCTACTAAGACGGAGTTTTCTGCTTGAGAAACTTTTGATCCCTTTGCCTCAACAAGAGGCCCATAAGCAGAAACTGCGCCAATCTTCACTAAATGTGCTAGACCCTTTTTTACATCTGCAAGAGTCACGTCTTCGCCAAGCATATCATGTATGGCAAAAGGGAGTCCCTGAAAGGACTTTATCCTTGCAATAAGAAGCTTTGAAAGATCATCTAAAAGTGGTTTTCTTGTTGCATAGCCAAAGATCGCAGCCTCCCCTTGTTCAGCAATATAGCCTCTTCCAGTAGTTGCAAAGGGCTCTATAGCAAAGGTCATTCCTGGCTTAATAATCGCTTTTGATCCATCGCTATAATTTGGGATAGAAGGCTCAGTGTGGATTTGATACTGCCCAAGCCCATGTCCTGACAGATTTTTGATTGGTTTAAAGCCGTAGCGCTGAATGGTCTCTTCAATAATTTTGCCTATATCTCGCACAGGAAGCCCCACCTTTATGATCCCTTCAGCTGCAAGAAGCGCCTGTTCTGCTGCTTCAATTAGTGCGCTATAGTCTCCTGACAAATCAACCGTTGTCGCAGTATCTCCTATTGCACCATTGTAGCTTACGCCAATATCAAGTTTTACGACCTGATCTGTAAATTGAATATCTTCATCCGGCTGCGGCAAAAAATGTGCTGCAATGTCATTGAGCGCAATCTGGGGAGGAAAAGCAGGCTTTGCCCCTACATCATTAATCTTTTGTAAAATCTTTGCTATAACATCATTATAGGATGCACCCCGTACGATGAGCGCTTTTCCAAATTCTCGCACCTCTTTCGCAAGCTGCCCTGCTTTAAGAAAATCTTGCTTATACTGCTTGTTCATCTCTTGCCATTTTTCAATACTTGCAGGTATTGTACCATAACTATGGAAAAAGCTGTATTTGTTGCTGCAACCGGCCAGCATGTTGGTAAAACGACCCTCTCTCTTGGCATACTCTCGGGGCTAAAAAAGCGCTTTGACTCTGTAGGTTTTTTAAAACCTGTAGGTCAAGAGCTCGTTCAAAGAAATGGCCTTGAGATCGACAAAGATGCCGTCCTCTTTAAAGACCACTTTGGCCTAAGCTCTGACTATACCACGCTAAGTCCCGTACACTGTCCACAAGGCTTTACCCGCGATTTTTTAGACGAAAAAGTAACAGAAGAGAGCCTCATCGCTCAAATAACAAATTCATGGAACCTTCTTCGCAAGCAGCATGACTATATGCTCGTTGAGGGAACTGGACATATTGGAGTAGGATCGCTCTTTGGCCTAAATAATGCCCGCGTTGCACAAATTCTTGGAATAGAGATGGTAATCATTGTCAGCGGAGGCATTGGCTCTAGTATTGATGAGCTCTCATTAAATATTGAGATGTGCAAAAGCTACAATGTTCCGATCAAAGGAGTGATTCTTAACAAAGTGCTCCCGGATAAGCGAGAGATGATCTTAGAGTATTTTCCAAAAGCATTAAAAAGGTTCAACGTCCCGCTTATTGGCTGCATCCCCTTTACCCCGCTCCTTTCTCGCCCTAGCATGAAAGATTTTTCCAATCTCTTCAAAAGTCCCTTTATGTGCGGTGAAGAGCACGCCTTTAAACATTTTCAGTCAATTCGCCTGGTTGCAGGATCGCTTGAATCCTACATAGAGGAGATGCAATCCTCCCAGCTTATAATAACCCCTGCCTGCCGAGAAGATGTCATTATCGCCACCATCGGCAAATACCTTCGCGAGAAAAAGGCAAAAAGAACCTGGGAAACCGGCCTTATTCTCACGGGTCACACGCCGCCCCGCTACGAGCTTATCAGACGCACCCAAAGCCTTGACCTCCCTATTATATACGCACCTCTTTGCAGCTTTGATGTTATGAAAAAGGTCTCTACCTTCAATGCAAAAATCCTTCGTGAAGATACTGCCAAAGTACATGAGGCTATAAGTACCGTAGAAGCGCACGTCAACTTCGACGCACTTTGTTAAAACCTTGAAATAAACCAACACAAATCAATATAATATCGTTTTTAATCTTACCTAAGGAGTACTATGTCTGGGATTAGTGATGTTTATACCTATTTTCGATCAATCGGCATATCCGGACAAGAGCATACTCAATGGGTAACTGATTCACTCTCTTTAGTGCCAAAGCCAAGCCTTTTTAGCCGTCTATTTGGCTGCTGCGCACCTCCTAGCAAAACAAGCATACCCAAAGTCATGCTGAGGCTAGATGAAATTGCAAGTAATGATGTAGAAGATTCAGATGCTCGCAACATGGCTGCCTTTATAAAAGGCGTTCTCGAAAACCTTCACTTAGAGCGCGATCTTGATCTAGTCAATCTGAAAAGACTTAATACATTATTGAATGTACCAGATCACCTCCCACGGTCAAAAGCATCCGTTGAAAAGCATTACCTTGCAACCGGCATGATAGACGAAAAGTCTGCAGACACACGACGACTAGTAGCTGCAACTGGCGGCCCTTTCCAACAACTAAGTCAAGACATGCTTGCTAAAATTTTCTCCTACCTTTCGCTACGTGATCATTTTAAGGCTGCGGCAACGTGCAGGGATTGGCAACGGGCAGCAGCTCGCAATGATTCACTAAGCCTTCGCTCGCTAGCTCCTGAAGAGAAGCTTTACGTATCCACTTTGAGAGATCAAAGCCTACAGGGAATCTGCACACATAGAACCTTTTTGGGTAAATATGCAACCGGAAATTTTAAAACAAGTATTCTTGCATCTCGATTTTTTAACTCACGTATCCCCTTTGCATATCAGCCAAAATCTGGCGATCCAATACTGATTCGAGATGAAGCTGCTATTTATATAGGAAATACAACTCGGGCGATACCTCATAACTTTAGAGGCGATTATGTAGTGCTCTATGAAAAAAGCATAAACAAAATTTTCGTTCTAGACAAAGTACGCTCCACGATTCACGGGTTATATGAAATTGATCCAGAAACAGGCGAGACAAGAGCCCTTTTTCAAGAGGTAATAGAAACATCAACTAACTTCCACATCACCTTCCATAATAATGAAATCTGGATTATAACTCGGCTTGGATCCTCGCGTGTGTATAACCGCGAAAGCGGCGAGCTTAGAGAAGAAAATTGGGAAGTAAAGCCTGCCCAATTTTTAAGTCTGCATCACTTCAGTGGCATGCAGCATATCTACACAAGTAATGGAGCTGTCTCAACTTTTGAAGTGCAAAACCTTGAAAACCCACAAGATGCCCACATACTTCCTGGGAGTGAAAAATGCTACTCACTTATAGCAACTACCCCAAATGCACTCTATGTAGCAATGCGGGATCATCGAACAGTAGCTGCTCTAGACAGTAGAACCGGAGAGATCTTGCAGACATTTTTTCATCCAAAACTTTTCCTTTGGAGCACCCCAGCAGCTCACGTACATAATGGGATGCTCTATCTATCAACAAGCCCTTTTAAAACCCATGCATTTGATATTCTAACAGGAAAAAAGATCCGCACATTTTCATTTGGCTTTTTTGAAAGAAATTCAAACTTGCAGATCTATGATAATAACCTTGTCTATCGCGTAGGCAACAACATATTCATAAATGCGCTTCAGCCCTAATGCGATAGATGCCATATGGTTATTTTATTGCTTTGATAAACGCTTTAAATAGCGCGCTATCTGCATCCTCAAATTCATTCATGATAGTAAAGTGATCCTTTCCTTTCACTTCAACAACTTCTACCTTATTTCCAGCAGCCTGTAGGGCCTCAGCATAGACATTTGCCTCGAGCTGATATCCAAAAGGCTCTTTTTGGCCATAAATAAGGACAATTGGTCGATCACTCTTATTTGGCAAATGATAAAGCGGGCTTACTCGTTTTGCACCTTGCAGCGTTAATTTTAAGATCTCTCTTGACTCGATCCCTGCATACATCATCGACTCCATATCATAGACCCCTGATATACAAAAAGCGCCCTGTATAACATCCTGCGGAACCCTATACGCCTCATGCCAACCTGTCATAAGAGCTGTAGCTGCGAGATGAGCACCAGCTGAGTTGCCCGTAATAAACATGCGCTCTTGATCTCCGCCATACCTATTGATGTTTTTATAAACCCAGGATATTGCAGTGCGTACATGATCTATAATCTGATCGATTGTATAGGTAGGAGCAAAGCCGTAATCAATAGTCACCCATATGGCGCCGTGCTCTGTAACAGTCTTTGCAGGTATTGCACGGGCATTTTTTGATCCTGTACACCAGCCGCCGCCGTGAATGTCAATCAATACGGGTGCATTGCTCGCCTCTTTTGGCAGATAAATATCAAGCCTTTGGCACTCCTCACTTCCATAAGGGATGTCCTTATGAGGCTGTAGCTTATTTGCAAGTTCAAATGAACGAGCGCGATTCTTTGCCAGCCAGCCAAGGCTATCTGGTATTGTATCCATTACGCTATAGGCCTTTGTAACAAGCTCTTCTGACATTCCTCTATAGGTCATAACCACTTCCTGATGATTTGTGTGTGCGTGCATACTTTTTCTCCTGCTATATTCAATATAGCAGACTATATCTAATATTGTCAAGCCGCATTAACTACCAAGATAATTTTTGCTATGCAAAGCACCATCGTGTCACTATAATGCAAACCACTCATAACCCCAAGGAATTAGGATATGCGCGCGATTTATCTTGCCCTCTCGCTTACTTGGAAACATGCAGTCCTCTACCCTGAAATAGAGCTCTAATGGCATTCATTAGAGACATAGCAGTATGCCCGGCACCTTATGCCATATCACAAGAAGGCTTTGCAAAAGATATTGCCAAACTAGCAGCTCTTGATGAAAAAGAATCATTTTGGCTAGAAAAGCTCTACAAGGCATCTGCTATTAAAACAAGGTATAGCGTCCTTGAAGACTTTGCCAATCATCCCTTTTGGCAAAATGGCTCACCGACAACATATGCAAGAAATGAGCTCTATAAGCAGCATGCAAAAGAGCTCAGCTACAAGGCAGCGTCCCAATCACTCTCTACACATGATAAAGAGACCATCACCCACATCATCTTTGTAACCTGCACAGGTATTCTTGCACCGGGCATTCAAACATATCTGCAAAAAGCACTCAACCTTCCCGCCACTGCCTGTCAATTTGCTGTCACAATGATGGGCTGCTTTGGAGGATTTAAGGCACTTCAGATGGCAGATGCCTTTTGCAGCCAGCAAAAAGATGCAAAAGTGCTCATTGTTTGTACAGAGCTCTGCTCGCTCCACTTTCAGCAGCGCGGATCAGCAGAGTGCCAGATTGGAAGCGCGCTCTTTGCAGATGCAAGCGCAGCTTGCATTGTTTCAAATGATAGAGGAGACTTTTGCATGCATAGACATAGAAGCGAGATAATCCCCGATACAGCAGAAAAAATGACCTGGGAAGTAGCAGATAGCGGCCTTATCTTTGGCTTAAAAAAAGAAATACCAGAGCTTATTCGCCTCTCGGTTGCAACATTTGCGAAAAAACTACTTCCTGATGCAGCTTTACCTACAGATTGCGCATGGCCTATTCATCCTGGAGGAAAAGGGATATTAGAGGCGGTTGAAGATGCCCTACAACTTCCTCGCAGGCTAACAGATCATTCATGGAGGGTATTAGAAAAATATGGAAACGTCTCTAGCGCCTCATTTTTATTTGTGCTTCATGAAATGCTCCAAGAGAGGCACAACAAATGGGCTATAGGCCTTGGCTTTGGCCCTGGGCTTTCTTTTGAAGGCATGCTCCTTGAGGTACTATGATACGATCAAATGAAAAAGAGCTCATGGATATTGGTGCCTACACACCAAGTGAGTATAAGGAATGCCTTGAAAAGCTCTTTCTTGTAGGAAAATATAGCGGCATCCATCGCGACACGCGGAGAATACTGAAAAAGGTTATGCCAAAATCAATTCTAGATATTGGCTGCGGGGATGGACGACTGCTCCGATCACTTGGCATACATTTTCCAGAAGCCGCATGTCTCGGTATAGACATCTCTCAGGAAGCGATAGACCATGCAAAGGCTGAAAAAAACATCCGTTTTTGCTGCCAGAAAACCTTTATCCAGGCTGATGTTATCATGGCAACGCTTGTGCTCCACCATCTCGATGATGACGAAATCACTCCCTTTCTACAAAGTGCTTATATGCAGGCAAATAAAGTTGTCATCATTAATGACCTGCAACGAAGCCGGCTTTCCAGAGAGCTTTTTCGCATGATTGCAAAGCCTCTTTTTTCAAATAGGCTCATAAGCCACGACGGCATCATCTCAATCGAAAAGGGATTTACTAAAAGAGAGCTACAAGCATTTATAGCGCCTATTGAGCCAAAACGCTATACGATTCGCTGGCGCTGTCCATTTCGCTGGCAGGTTCTTTTATGGAAGTAGTCATTGTAGGAGGAGGCATCGCTGGCCTTGCCTGCTTAAATGCGCTCCTAGATAAAGGGATATCTGCTCTTTTAGTTGAAGGGGGCACCATTGGCTCCATAAAGCTCTGTGGTGAGTTTTTATCTCCCTACGCAAAAGAAGCGCTCGAGGCATGGAAGATAGGCCCTATTCAATCGATAGAGAATATACACATCGATAACCTTCGCCTTCAGATACCGGCAGGTGCAATCAGTAGATCTATCGCAGAGGTGGAGCTTGCAAAGAGAGCAACCTCACTTGGCGGAGAGATTATGCAAGAGACAAAAGTAGTAGATGTATCGCCTGCAAGCCTTTTGCTTGCTGATGGGAGACGGCTTTTGCCAAATAAGCTCGTCATCGCATCAGGAAAGCTCACATCTCACCAAAAAGAGTTTCCATACATAGGTCTAAAGGCACATATCGAACATAGCGACTTTCAGCCCACACTAGAAATGCACGTTTT
The DNA here is from genome assembly GCA_964512205.1 of uncultured bacterium. Taxonomy (GTDB): domain Bacteria; phylum Chlamydiota; class Chlamydiia; order Chlamydiales; family FEN-1388; genus SZAS-7. The sequence continues at coordinate 10,127 of CAZEGK010000027.1, forward strand.
TCCTGGCGGCTATTTTGGAAAAGTGCCCATATCAGCAACCATATCAAATGTTGCCTGCCTCATGAAAAAAGATGCGACTCTTCCACCTCTTGATCTTACATGGCATAAAGCGCCCGTCCCCCACTTTGGCTGTAAAGTGCTCCCCAGATGGCAAAAGAGTTTTTTTATCGGCGATGCAGCAGCAACATTTCCACCTGCTACTGGCCAAGGCTTTGCTCATGCGATCTTTTCCGGCAAGCTTGCTGCACGATACATTGCAAATGACGATGAGGGCTTTCAAGATGTCTATATGAGGATACTCGCTCCCAAAATGCGAGCAGCCCTTGCCATACACAGCCTGATACTCTCCCCCTTTTGTACTAAAGTTGCCTCTTCAGCACTATCACTACTTCCCAAAAAAACTCTCACACGTTTTGTTATGATAGAAGGGAATTAACAAACAAAAAGATATGTGTAGTAGGAAAATTACTTCAGTTATGTTAAAATTTTTCGAAATTTTTTGGAAAATATGCAAGCTGGAGCAATTCATTCACTTAATTACCCTGCTGAATCAACGTTAATTTCTTCTAAAACAACTATTTTTCACAATGTGAAACCGGAAGAGATGACGAAGGTGGTTGACCTTGCCCTTACTTACCTACTCTCATCCAATACCAGGGAAGACTATATCTCCAAAAAATTAAGTAAATTACCTTGCAGCCTCTATATTGCCCCGCAGGATAAAAAAGTATTTATACTTTTTGGCAAGCATGCTACCGACTATAAAAAAGATGGACCCCAAAAAGAGGCCTCATGTCTTGAGATTTATCTCAGAGATTTGGTCTCAGCAAATCAATGTATTGCCACTACAAAATACAGCAATTCGATAGCGCTAGATAATTTTTTAACAGGCAAAGTGTTTGGCCAATTTTCAGCAGTTTTTGTTCGAAGCGAAAAAAATCTTACAACTATTCGCCCGATCATGTACTGTAGTTTTTTTGAAATCAGAGCAAGATCAACTCTTTCATTTTATGAAGTAGCAAAAAGACTAGCCCTTGCAATAAAAAAATTTCACGATAACAATATTGTCCACAACCACATTACTCCGGAAAATATTTTTCTTACTACATCCGGTGAAATCTACTTCAAAGACCTCTCTCTTGCCTATAATCCAACCCTCGAAAAGCCAAAAGGCCTCAAGCCCTTAGCTTATGGCATAGCAAAATATGCCTCCTTGGAAAGCTTAGATAAAAAGCGCCAACTTCCACTCTCCCTTAAAGAGGCTAAAGAAAGCGATATTTTTGCCTTAGGATGCACGCTCTATTTATTTGTAACCGGAAAGGAAGTGCCATGGAATATCGATATGCAAAACTATTGGTTTCATCAAGCAAAAGTCCAAAAAAAGATTAAAACAACAATCGAAGCAACTATCAGAGATTCAAAAGATACGATTTTCAATAAAACTGACCTTGCCATCCGCAAACTTATGCTCACACTATTTGCACAAAAAAATCGAGCTACTATAGATCAATTCTTACATGAGTTAGAAACTACCGCAGATCAAATAGAAAAAGATAAAGAAAAAGAAAAAGAGGGAGCCCTTCCTACACTCCAGCTCACAAAATTTTGTGAGCTATTTGGGCTACCGGGAACATGTTCAGTTTGTCAACCTACTGATTAAACTGACTACGTCTTATTAGATCGTAGGGACAAGATGCAGGAAGCATATCAAAATCCCTTGTAAAATCTAATGAAGAATCAAGTTGTAGTTCTACAGATTGGTAGGAATCAGCCGGCGCATTTTGTTTGCAGCAGGGACAATCTTCTAACTGATTTTGAAAGAATTGATTACAGTTCTTATGCAGAAAAACGTGTCCATCGCCTGTAATCGGCATTCTACTACCATCAAGAATAAACACTTGCCACGTCTTTTCAACTTTCTGCACTCGTACAGTAAGTGTATGTAAAGGAATATAATTGCGATTTGCTGGAACATAGGCACTCACATGTCCATAGGGCAATGAAACTACCGGGTGAATGAGTCCATGGCGATGCATAAGTCCGATAGGAACCTGGTCATGAAGATCTACAGTGTAGTCAATTGTAACAAGGCTCGGAAATCGTTTAGTCATAAGAGGAATTGCAGATGGATGGACCGCTGATCCTATAATGGAAATGCACCTGAGCTTTTCATGTTGACCTAAATTTTTAAGCTGTAGGTTTGGACAGCTATCGCATACAATTGTTTCAAGAGCAGGAAATTGGTCTAGCTGTAGAAATATTTGTTTACTTGCCTGTGAGCGCGAAAGATCTAGTCGAGTAACATATCCCTTCTCCCACTTTCCAAATAAACCTTGTGCAGATACAGGAAGGCCTATAACAGAAACTGCAGATAGGACATATTGCTTTGAAACTACGCGAATAACTTTTTTCAACTGTTCATTATCTGTAATCTCTTTACAGCCTTGAAGGTCAAGTGATCCAACAGCCAGCCGTTTATTACCTGGCAGCACCACATGTTCACCCGTTGACTTAAAAACATCTCTTGAAACAGTAAAGCTCATAATAACCCATTTTAAATAACTGAATTATAATTATTTAGATTTTATAGTTCAAGTTAATTTGCGAGAAGAAAATGGATGATTATAAAGCTTTGCAAGCTGTTGATTTTCTACTATTGAAATTTCAACATCATTAAAGTGATGAAGCTTTTTAATGACCGTATGGTCAAGGTAGGTAACGGCATGCAGGCTAACGAGTACCTTCTTATGCCGCTTTGCCAAGCTTAAAATATGTTTTTTAAAACGAATGTAGCTAACAAAGGTTAAGGGACCGTCGATAGCCAGCACAACATCATCTCCCACCTTTTCTTCAGTAAAGGTAGGAAAGAAAAGGCTTTTTATACTATTGCCCCTAGCGACAAGTAGTACTATCTTCAAAAGCACACCAACAACAACCCCGATGAGAAGATCTGTCAAAAGCGTGACGATAAAGGTAGTCATAAAGAGTAAAAACTGATCCTTTCCAACCTCATAGGCATGCCTAAACTCGCTAGGTGATGCTAAGCGAAGCCCTACAAAAATCAACAAAGCAGCAAGGGCTGAAAGTGGTATGAGATTCATGAGAGAGGGAAAAAGAAGCACAGCGACGAGCATGAAAAAGCCATGAAAAAAGTTAGCTTTTGCTGTTTTTGCTCCATAATCGATATTTGCTTTACTTCTGACAATCTCAGAAATCATCGGCATACCGCCAATAAGCGCACTTGCAAGGTTTGCAATGCCTGTAGCCCTGAGATCGCGGTTTAGATCGGAGGCCGGCATATCGCTTCGTATGGAATCGACAGCGCAGACTGTGAGAAGCGACTCGATAGAACCCACGAGTGTAAACATAATGATGTACTTTATACTTACCGGACTAAACACCTGCGAAAAATCAGGAAACTGAATGCCATCAAAAAAGTTTGCAGGAAGGTTTATCAAATACTTTTGAGGAAGGCCTAAATAAAGTGAAACTGGGATCACTAAGGCCATGATAACAAAAGATGAGGGAAGCTTTATCTTAAGCCTTGGCCAGAGAATAACAAGCAAAAAGGAGAAAAGTCCGATGAGAAGCACAGAAATATTGGCCCCAAAAGATGCCTGCGGGAATCCTGCAAGAAGCGATAGCGGCTTTTGTGCAACAGGAGCCACCCCTGCAAGAACATAGAGCTGCTTTGAGATGATGATAACACCAATAGCGGCAAGCATGCCGTGGATGACAGATGGAGGCATAATCTCTGCAATAGAGGCCTTTTTACAAAGAGCGATTACGATCTGCAAAAGCGCAGCAACAACCCCTACTGCAAGCGTAAGCTTATAGCCTAGAAAAACATCCCCTTGTCCAAGCTCCTGTACAGCGCCAAGAACGATAGCGATAAGCCCTGCAGCGGGGCCCTTAATGGTAAGGCTGCTAGAGCCGCAGCATGATGCAAGCATACCGCCTATGATGGCGGCAAAAATACCGGCAATGGGAGGAAATCCGCTTCCTATCGCAATGCCAAGACAAAGAGGCAGCGCGAGAAGAAAGACGCAAAAGCCAGCTATTATATCGTTTTTTATTCCATCTTTTATCATAGTGAAGAAAAGTATGAACCAAAAGAGATCGAAGATCAAGGGCAATTTTTATGAAAAAAATACTCCATATCATCAAAGAAGAATTCATAAAAATGGTGCCGGCAGCACTCTTTTTCTTTGTGGCCTTTTTGCTGGTGGATGCAACAGACAGGGTGATCAACAAAAGAGAGCTTGGCAGCTATACAATATTCTACTGCCTCTTTTCGGGCCTTATTATGGCAAAGGTAGTTCTGATCGGAGACCTACTCTCTGTCACAAATCGCTTTTCACATAAACCGCTCGCCTATATCACGCTCTGGAAGTCTCTGATATATGTCCTTTGTAGTATAGCGCTTCGCCTTATAGAACATGTCATTCCGGCGCTCTTACATAAAGAGCCCATCCATGAAATGCTCCAAGCGATCTCCATGCATGCAAAAAAACCACTCTTCTGGCTTGCTCAAGCATGGCTTGCCTACCTCTTTATCATTTTTGTCGCATACCGCGAGCTGATCACAAAAGTTGGCCCAACGAAAGTTAAAAAGCTCTTCTTTGGAGGAGACTAAAGACTCTCAAGTTCGATAAACACCTCTCCAACGATCTTATTGAGAGCTGTGCCTTTAGTTTCAGGCAACTCCATTTGTGTAGTCGTTATTTTGCTTGTCTGAAGGAGGGCATCTACTAAACAGGCCATTTCGTCAAGAGCGAGCTTCCAACCCGGACATACATGTGAGCCGCCGCCAAAGGGCAAAAATGGAGTAGTGAGATGTCCCTTGAATCCCTCGCCAAAAGAGCGCCTATGGATATTAAAACTATCTACATCTTCTCCAAAAAGATCGCTTCTTCTTGCTGCATCTTGTATGCGCATAGCGATCATTTTGCCGCCATCTAGATAGCGTTCAATTTTTTGCCCATCTTGAAGCTCTATTTCTACAACAGCACCTCTTGTTGCATTAATCATGCGGCCAACACCATGGACAGGAGGAAATGTACGAAGGTTCTCAGCTAAAAAAGCACCAATATATGCGCTAAAATTATGCCTGAGAAGATCTTGCATCTCTTGATTTTGTGCAAGCATAAGAAGCGCCCATGTTAGAGACTCTGATGAGTTATCAACTGCGCCAAAATAAAAGGTCCACACCATAAGCTTGATATCTTCATCGCTAAATGTACCCTTCATCTTCATGTCATAGGCAACATTATGCTCGCCACCTCGCTTATATGCATCCTCTACAGCTTGAGAAAAAATTGCTATGGCACTCTCTACCTCACTTTCTGGAGGTGTTTGCCCGATGATCTTGCCCATGAGGTATTTGCTAAATATGTCGATTGCCCATCCGAGCTTATCAAGATCCTGACATCCACCAAAAAAGAGCGTGGTAAGGACTTTGTTAATATAGATCTTTGAAAGCGCGCGTGCATTAAGTCGTCCAGAATGCGCCCTCCACTCGGCAACCGTTTCGACGGCGATTTGTTTGATTTCATTCTCTCGCTTTTTTAGGACGCCCTCTTTGAGATACGCGTGCATAAAAGCGCGTAGTTCTTTCGATCGCTCTGCAGAGCATGTGAGGATAAAATTTTCATCTTTTCCTCCATCTTTATAAAAAAGCTCCTTCACAAACGTCCCAAAGGAGTGGCCATCATCATGCAAAAAGTAGGGATCATCTGCCCCTTCACTTTGCCTTGGAGGCTGCAGTGTTGCCTTGAGAACCGCAGGATGATCCGTAATATAAAACTGCATAAGATGCGGCAAAGGGATTTCTGCCCCTAAAACCTTGCACTTTTTGAGGGTATAAATAGCAGTCTCGCTAAAAAAAGGATCACTTCCCCGAGCGTTTGCAAGCACGGCGCTCATATCGCGGCTCTTTACCATTTGGACAAAGTTCTTCACTCCGACAACCCTTGCCCACACCCCTTGCACAAGCCTTGTCAAAACAGATCCAGTATGCGCCTGCCTTTCTTCTTCTGTCGCCGGCCTAATAGATACCGCTTGTACTGCCTGATATGCATCAACTCTTAAACTCATAATACACCTACTTGGGTATACCATGTATGCGCCTTATATCCCTAAAACTGCAACCAAAAATCGCGTGAGTCCCTATTCAAAGTCTACACCAAGTAAAAACCCAAGAAAGGCACACCAACCAGCTTGGCTATAGCTATGTCTGCCAATAAAGGGGAGGACTTTTTCAGCAAGTTCAGCAACTCCAAGGCTTATAAAACCGCCAAAGCCGAGACTCGCCATTGTCCCTGCAAGGCCACTACCAACACCTCTTCCCATGCAAGCAGACGGAAAAAAAGCTAAAAACCCAGCTCCTGCTGCAACACAAGAGAGCTGCCATGAAGGACTCCCTAATACGTTCCGCGCCCCCATATGGCCAATGACTGTGATAAATGTAGCCATTCCAGCCCCTCCGATCATCCCGCGAAAGACCCGCCTACCGAGAGACGTCCCAAAATGCTGCGAAGCCAAAATCGTTGCCCCAGCACCAAAAGACCCACCCACAAGACCCTGCAAAGCAGCAACTCCGATCTCAGCACCCATCTCAAATCTAGGAGAAAGTGCAACAATCCCCACCCCCGCCAAAGCCCCAAAAGCCCCTCCAACAACCGCCCCTTCCCCAATACGCTTCCAACCACCACCTCTCGCCTCAACATCCTGCACATTCCCAACGTGATGACCTGCCGGCTCCATGAACAATCCTCAGTAAAAAAAGGAAAAACTTTAATACATCTCCCAATTTAGAAACAAGAGTGTGGAGCACATTGGTACCATTCTTATTAACTGTTGGGGGCTGTGCGTGCATCGTGCTAAGTCTTGGCCCCTCACCTTTACACAATGCACGCACGGCCCCCAACACCATTGAATAGTGCCGATTTCACGAAGGTCGTGATGGAGAAAGTAGATGTCATCTTTTTTGATGCGTCGGTTGAAGCTGTCGTAGGTATATTTAGTGCCGTTTACTTCGATGAGACTATCAAGGGCATCGTAAACTGTCCAATGACCTCAGACATTCCTATGTAATGTCTATTCCCTTGCTTGTAATGATCCTTATAGTGCAGGATCCACTCCTTGTATAATACAATGAGGCTCGCCAGCTGGTGCGACGATTATCTCCTGCTTATTTACAAAACAGTCTATTTT
>CAZEGK010000027.1:17441-31309 GCA_964512205.1 uncultured bacterium
ATAAGCTTTTGCATGTTCCATTCGGTTCTTCGGCCATGTTCGGGACCGTGTCCATCTTCAAAGTGTACGTAGTGGGCATATTCATGCGACATCAGCACATCAAAATATGCCTTTAGCGTGCTCTCTTCAACTAGATTACCCTCTGAAGCCTCAAGTAGTACCGATCGAAGATTGACCTGAATTCCTCGATTTGCTTGAGCGTAGCCCTGCACAGAATCGGGTGAAATATAGAAAGAAAGTAGACACTCATTTGCACCTCTAAGCTCTTCTAATGCTTTAGCACACTGCTGAATTGAACGAGTTGTAAGCTCTTCTAATAACGCCTGTTTTTCTTGAATTAACTGACTCCATTGATCTTTTGCAGCCTGGGTGCATCGTATAGAATATCCGCCAAAAGAGATGCTGTCTGTAAGGCCTTTTTCAAGCTTTGCAATTTGCTCTTCATCGTCATCTGGTATTTTCCAGTTCTTACCTATTTTATGCGGCACATGAAAGTCAGTTTTAAATTTCCTACTAGTGTTAGGATGCTTTGGCGTGCTGAATACATCACCTATGCTACTTGAACTTGATTCTGCTTTAGAGCTTTCTTCCACAACTGGTAAAGACTGTGGAACAAATTCTTTTAGCGCATTGTTTGCAATGTCTAAAAACTTGCGAGGATCTGTACGCTTTAGCTTTAGGGCGCGCTCGGAAAAGATGAGTTTATTGCCATTTTCAATAACGTAAAAAGGCACATCAAGCATATCGTCAGTTTTCTTCACTTCCATATGACTCATTGTGCGAACTATTCCTGGATCAAAAAATTCCCTCTTCTGTTTCAGCCAGTTACGTAAATCTCTCGATCCTTTCTCAAAGACAGGACAAGCTAAAAGCTTTGCAGTCGTTTCGTGTTTTATCGTCTCAATCGACGGAAAGCCCTCACAAATAAGAGCAAATAGTATAGGATCCACCACTCTACAAGCCAACACATCGCACCACTGAGGCACAAGGGCATTATTTGTCAGCTGCTCCAGTGAAACACCTGTAACGATGTACTTAACATCACTATTTTCTGGATTTCTCTTATACGCTTCAACCATGTTTCTTTTTGCTTGGCTTGACGCAAAATTCGGCAGTAGCTCCAGATGGTCTATCACCTCAGGATTGAGCTTTGCCTCCTTAAACTCTTCTAAAAGAACATTGGCAAACAAGGGGTCCTCTTCTAGAACTTCCGAGAGTACCTTTGCCATAGCTATACAGTAGCTACGATCTGAAATTTCGTTGCGATCCCTGCTAAGAGCATCTTCCTTAATAAAATCGACTCCATAGAGGCGTTGACACCTCTGAATAGTTTTAAAGTAGATGCCTACAGCGTATACCTTTCCGGCAAACTCCTCTCCAAGAAGTATTGCGCGGCCCGATTTTGTCTCTTTTCTGTTGACGATCGGAAAATCTGCGATCTCACTAGAGGCAGAATGCCTGTGCGTAAGAAAAAGAAAGCGTTCAAGAGATTCTTGATAATCTTCAAATGTGAGATTTGGGGTATTACCAAAATGGATGATCACATCATTTTGAACAGATACACCTAATTTTTTTGTCACCTCTTTGGTCAAATGCTTAAATTCGAGTGTTTTATGTATCGGTGAGCTGACCTTATAGAGAACCGAACTGACACTCTCCTCAAACTTTATAGCAACTCCTGCCTGAAAAATCTCAAAGAGGCTCTTTGCCCTTATCGCAACTGTAATAGCCGCCTTAAGGCCCTCACCATGGCCGCCGGCAGCGCCTTCCGCTTTATTAGATACACCGACAGTCAAGGCATTCGGAGTAAATTTGGCTCCCAGGTTGATTATGGTGATGACCGGACCCTTGCTATTGTGATTATCATCCTGCGGGGTCCATAAAAGATAGCCTACAGGTGATTCTGTACGGCCCCCTTTTTCACATTCCAAGTAAATTTTAGTAACAATTTTTGTAGACTCATCCCAAGAGTGTGGCGGACTATCAATTACTACCCTTGGTTTTTTGCATTTATGGTGCTTTCTATGAACAGCGTACATACTGTCGGTTGCATTTTGGATCAGATCGCGAATGCTATCAGACAATGTCCATGATTTGCAAAACTGCTTCCCGTTAAGGACCATACCATACTTACGTGTTTGTGTTACTTTCCTTAGCCAACCCTCAGAAACATGAGCTTGCCATTTTGGCTTTTGACGCTTCGGTTTTTTTTGTAAAACTAATTCATCGGAAGAACTTTCGCTCACTACTGACGAAATTGACGACATAAAACACCCTACAAATAAATTATGTAGTATTATGTCATGTTTTTATTTTTTAATCAAGTATTTATATAATATAAACTTTATTATACCTAAAAAATCCTGCGTTCCCTGTACAAAATAGGCGGTGAGGCAAATAGTTCGGTGTGGTAGCATGTGGTCGCAAAAAAATAGGGACTTCTTTTATGACGTTTATTGATTATGCTTCTTTTGCAACTGGGGGACATCCTAGTTGGCTTGGTTACCTGAATCAGCCTTTATCAGGGCGAGGTTTGACAAGTTACTCTTCTTTAACAAATGGTATAGCAGATATAGCGGTAACGACAGGCAATGCACATGCAGCTGCCTATATTGGTATAGCAAGGGTTGCTTTAGCTATCTCGCGCTCTGCTTATAATATTTTTTATGAAGATGAATTGGCACCACACGATTTACCGCACGGACTCAATTTTGATTCTATGCTGCTTACTCAAACGATTCGGGGAGTAAGTGAAACATGCGGCTATGGACCACTCTTTCTTATACCAGATATTATAGCAACAGTCTTTCGATTTGCAACCTATAGACAACAAGCGTGAAAAAAGGAAAAAAAACATGACAGCACCTGTGGGATATTCAAGTGATGGAACGCATGGAACACTAAAGAGTGTTGGACAGAGGAGTGTGCATTATGCAAACAGTGGAGCCAGGCGCATTATCTCTATTGGCTTTGCTGATGTAGAGCATCATGCCGATGGGAGGCTCAAAAGCGTAGGTGGAAAGCCTGTTCAGTATAATCTTAATGGCGAGATTACACGCATTGGTTTAGATAGTGTAACCTATGAAAATGGACAGATAAAGAGCATTGGTTTTAAACAGGTTAGTTACAAATAAGTGATACGGCCGATTCATCGGCCGTATGAAAGACTAAAAAAGGCTTGCTTTATGCAGCAGCTTCAATGAGCTCATGCACATCAAGCTGTTTTAGCTCAGCTTTTCCTGGCACTTGCGAGCCGATTGTAATGTGAAAATCATGGTTTTTGAGAAAAGGCTGAAGGCCGTAGCTTTCGCGAAGCTTTTGCAATTCCGGTGCATCTACAGCAAGAAGCCAGAGCTTTCTAAGCTTGCCATTTGTATTGAGCTTTACCGAGCGAAGCTCCATTACCCTAAAGGTAAATTCCTTTCCTAGCTCATGGATTTCCCAGATCTCATTTTCGATCTGTTCATTTTCATACATAACGCTAATATGGGCGCCAATACCCTTTTTGCTCTTATAGTGCTGAGGCGGAACAATAGTCCCTTTTGCATCGATGAGGGGCAAAATATCTGCAATATATTCACGTGCTACCTCAACATAGAGGTAGCCATTAGGCTTTTGTTTTAAAACGCCCTTAGCTGTAAACTCTGAAACTTTTTCTATTACTTGTGGTTGATGTTCGACAACATAGTCTACTGCCCCAAAAAGGCAATTTGTTGTCACAAACGAAAGCAGCAAAAAGCCGCGGATAAAGCGATTCAACATATAGCTCCTTTGTGTTGAAATGTTTATCCTTAAAGAGGTTACATCAGTTTGGATTAAACTTCAAGCGTGTCGCAGTGGATGGAGCCGCCAGATTCTAACATTTCGGTAGCAATAGGGAGCGGCAGGTAATAGATTCTCTCTACTCCTTGCTCCTCTAAAGCTTTACTGAAAAGAGCTTGCAAGCGCGCCTCGCCCGGCGTATTAAAGGACATGCTGATAACAAAAGAGCGCTCTTTATCGCCATAGCCATGCAGAGAATTCATATAGTTGATTCTAGGCATGCCCTCTATATAGTAGTTTGCGGCAACGGATATCGGCGTAAAGCCTGCCTTTTCAAGCTCATCTTTAGTGCGAATAACTCTCTCTCGTTCAATATTTGCAAGACGACGTGCATCATACAGATAGGCTCTAAACTGCTCGCGCTCATCTTGGGTAAGTGCTGGATCTTTGAGCTCTTGTTCTAATGCTTGGATACTTTTGTCATGATCTTGTACAAGAACCCTTCCGCCCATAAGCGGCAAGAGCGATATATCGAGGTGATATGCGAGCTGCTCCCTTTTCTCAAGGCCAAGAAAGTGCACCTTGCCCACAAATAGCTCACGAAATGCTTTTGTAACCTTTTCTTCTGTTTCATTGAGAAGGATACAGGATGCAGTAACATTATAGGCGCCAATTAAATGACATTTTTCACCGCCCTTCATTTCTGCCTTCAAAATGTTGCCACCTTGAAAATAAAGAGAGGATAGTTCAATTGCCGGCGTAGTTGAAAATTCGGAGCAGATCTCATAGCCAGCATATTCCCTGAGCGCCGTCACAGTTCCTAAAAAACCAAGGTCCCAGAAGTGGTGCATAGCAGATGGTGGACATTGAGCTTTTGCTAGATCTCTTGTTTTTTCAAAATCATCTTCAGATACATAACGTGGAACTATCCATCGCTCAGCTGTAATAGGGTAGACGCTATCGCGAAGCCATTCGACTTTAACAGGTGGTTCTTTAAGCGAAAAACCCTCAGATGCCGCAATCTCCTGCAGGGCATCTCTTATTGCACCTTTATTATAATCACCACAAAAAACCTTATCAATTTTCCAAAAAGGTTGCTTTTGAAATGGTGTACTTTTGTTTAAATCAATAAATGAAGTAGTTGTAACAGGATTCATAAAAAATAGTATACAAAAACGTATACTATTTTTCAATCATAAATCACTGTCTTGGAGGATTTTGTGGAGGAGGGGGCGGAGGCTCAGTCCAGCGAGCGATAACTGATCCCGTAACATTTATACCTAAAGTTGCTCCAGCTTCAAGCAGCGCTCCCGCTACCCCTAAACCTGCAGCAGCTACAAGAATCGCAGGTGCTGCACCTGGCATAAGCATTGAAAGTGCAACTCCTCCGATAAGGGCGTTGGTAAACACTTGGCCTGCTGTAAATCTTGGTTCAAAATTCTCCATATAAACCGCTGTTCTATGGACACTTGCTTTAAGATCACCAAGGAGTTTCATTGCATCGATATCGGAAAGGTTTTCCACATGCTCATGAGGCATATCTCCTTCCGGTCCTCGTACTGGGTTTATTCCGCTCATTGCCTGCTCCTTATACTTTTGCTTGTTCTGCTTTTATCGACTGCACAACTGCTCTATACTGCTGCTTACCGGATGCATATGCAAGGGCATGCTTAAGGGCATCTTCTGCCTCTTTCTTCATCCCAAGCTGCTTATAGCACCTTGCAGAATAAAGATAGGTAAGCGGGTTTTGCTCATCAAGCTGCGATGCCATACCAAAGGCAAAGAGGCTTTCCTTAAATTGTCTTTCTGCATGCAGGATAATGCCAAGTGCTGTCCAGCAAATCGCATATCCCGGATCTAACGTAACAAGAAGTCCAAATACCTTTGAAGCATCTGCGTTATGTCCCTTTTCAAAGGCATCTCTTCCTATCTGGTACATCTTTTCCATAAGGCTTATATCGTAGCCAAAGAGATTCGCTAAGGTCTCTTTTGTCTCTTTTTGTTTGCCACCGTACCATTTTTGTATTTTGTCTATGCCTTGGATAAGCTGCTGAATGGCATACTGGTCGCCCTTTGCTGCAAGCTCATTAATGACGACTTCAAAAGCACCCTTCCAAGCAGAGAGATTTGCCTTTGCACCTTTGATTGCTTCAAGATTTATTCGATCTTTATACATCTCAAAGGATTCAAGTGAAGTATCTCTGGTAGATTCTTCTTTCTCACATATGAGCTCTACCGCCTGAGAAATTAAATCAAAGTACTGTTTCTCAACATCTTGCATAAAAACTTCCCCTGTTATCTATCTTATTAATAGCATGAAAAGCTTAATTTATCAATTAATTTTTTATTATATACCCAACTATACCGGCTAGTATAATAAGAAAGGGATCCGGGATTTTTTTGGCAAAGAAGAGCAAAAGCAACGTGGCTATAAAGATAGCAGTTGTTGCTGCGTCTACAAGGGATCCGCGCCCAAGGACAATACATGCGCCAAGCATCACACCGGCAGCTGCGCTCGTGATACCGCTGACAAAGCTCTTAACCGCATGGTTTTTACGTATTTTTTGATATATCGGAGCTAAAATAAGCACGCAGAGATAGCATGGCAAAAACACTGCTACCACAGAGACCAAAGCACCAACTAAGCCCGCAACTAAATACCCAATAAATGCAGACGTTATGAGAGCAGGACCCGGCGTTATGAGGCCAACTGAGACAGCATCTACAAACTGTGTAGTTGTCAGCCATTGATACTCCTCAACCACAATCGGCTGGAGTATAGGGATGATCGCAAGCCCGCTCCCAAAGACAAAGGCACCTGCCCATGCAAATAAGAGTGCAAGCTTAGTAATTATGCCAGATCCTGCCTCACCATTAATACCAGTAAAGAGAAAGGGCGCTGCAATAAAATGGGGAAAATGGCTGCTAAAAAAGGGCGGGGCTTTTACGCACATGGCAACAAGGCCGCCGGAAAGTAGTATAAGAAATATTTTTGATGTGTAGAGCGGCGAAATCACCACTGCAGCAAGGAAAATTGCCCACAAAATACGCTCTCTTTTGCAGGTAAGAAGGGCAAGTTTGTAAGCACTTTTTAAGATGATAGCGATAACTGCAGCCCCTATCCCATAAAATGCTCCAACAACCCAGCCAACTCCTACATTGTTGATGTAGAAAATGGCAAGCAAGGTAACAAGAACAAACGAGGGAAATAGCAGGCAAAAGGCAATAAGCGTAGCCCCAACTACCCTCCCCTTCAACCAGCCAAAGTAGATAGCAAGCTGCGTCGCAACAGGCCCTGGACAAACCTGCGCAAGTGCAAGCCCATGAAGATAATCTTCATGCGAAAGCCAGCGTCTTTTCTCTACAAGATCTCGCTGCATATAGCCAATAAGTGCCATAGGCCCGCCAAGGCCAAAGGATCCAAGCCAGAGAAAATACTTGGCTAAATCCCACAAGGTGTACTTTTCTTGATCATCTTGATGCATGGGCCACATCTTAGCCGCTTTTGATTTTAGCTTCAGCATGAATTGACAAAAACACGTAAGTGAATGATAATCAAAGGCAAATTTAATAAAAAGAGAGTATGTATGCAACCAACAGCCTTTGGACGTCGATTTGTGGATTCACTTGATCTTGCTCCCCCATCACCTACCCATCAAGAAAGAGAATTTATCAAGAGATTTTGCCAAAATCAGGACCCACGAGTGGCGACTTTCAAAGCGAATAGAGTAGAGTTTCGTGTATTTAATTTTACTCCCCTTTCTATTTCGATTGAAGGCTGCCAAATGGTCAAGATACGCAGCATTCCTGTACAGCGCAATAATCCAGGCTTTGATCACTCACCATATGGCAATGGTTCAAATGAATTAGAAAACTTTGAACTTCATCTCTATGACAAAACTAATATTGCAATTTTTGAACAAGCAGGCGACCTTATTCTCTGCCACCAAATAGCAAGCGATCCAGCGGCTCCTCTAAAGATGCAAAAATTGACCTATAGTACCCAATATAACTGCTGGCTTGCTGTCTAGTAATGAGGCAGGCCTACCTACTATTTACTTCCACCTTGCCATTTATCTAGTAATAAATTATTATATTTGTTGTAACTATTGAGAATAAATATGCAAATAGAAGCAACTGTTTTATGGCAAGATTTTAATCAAAAATATAAAACCGTAACAGGCGATGCAGCTCAACTAGAAGCCGAGCGAGCTCGCCATTCAAAAACAGATAAAGAGGCAACCTCCCTCCTCACAAGCCAAGAAGCAGAAGCAGGAACAAAGATTGCAGCCTGGTGGAAATTATGGAGAAGTTCTAAAAGATTTAGCACGTTTAATCCACAAGGCGCCCATCCCGACCAATTTCATACACTCCTTAATGGAAAAACGAATATCAAAAGAAAGTTTGATCACGATGGCGATCAGAAGCTCCTGAGAGAGCTTGAATCTAATCCTTGGAAGTCAGATCTTTTTAGAAATCCAGATACACACTACAACGCACTCAATCTATTTGCTTCAGGAAAAATTACATGGCAGCAAAAGGCCACACTCTCTTTAGTTATTGAAATATGTCAGCATTTTGATAGGTATGAAGCAATCGAGCTTTTAAATAAAGAGGGCACCGATTTTTCTGAAGAGGCAATGCCTCTCGTAAAAAATTACATTAGATACTTTCCAATCCATACCTCAAACCCCTTTATTGCCCCATGTAACGGTTTTTTAACGGAAGAGGAAACTAAGCGTCTTATTGCACTCGTACATGAGCTACCAAAATCTGAACAGTTTATATTTGCTTTTAGAGAGCAGAGAAATAATGCTGAGTTTCCTGAGGGATTTCCATCAAAAGATGTGCGAGCGCGCTATCAATATGCACGGCTGCTCAATAGAGATGGCCCAGATTATCAGGGAATTTTATTTTTCTCTCATGGCATCAGAGATGCCATAGGGCTTGCACACTACGGCATAAAAGACTGGGTTCCTCTTATTCCACGACTTGGCATGCAATCTATAGAGGATGTTGAAGCACTGAGCAAAAAAGGAGCGCGAGTTGCCATAAGCGCAGAATCGCGAATGCTTGGCCTTACTAAAGACCAGGTCTCTATTCATGGTAGTATGGTTATCTATCCCGATCAATTTAGTCATGATGAATACCACTCCTGTATCGCATCGATTCTTGGAAGCGAGGTATTACACGCACTCGATGCTGTTATTGAACTTACGCGAGCACATTTTGGCATCCGCTGGAGTAAAGACATCTGGAATTTGCGAGATGCAGATCTAAGCACACTTCAAACCTTTAATCGCAATATAGCCGATAAAAGCCCCGCCTATATAACGGATCTTTTTGCAACAAGCCTCAACCATAGATATGGTAATGATCTATTAAGCAGCTGCAGAGATGAGATGAAGGATCTTTATAATCGGCCAATTTTACTTGGAAAAGATCGATATCCAAGTCAGATACTTCTCAATTTTGCACTTGATTTAGTGATAAATAGTAAAAAATGGCTCGACTTATCCATACTCGACGATGAAAAGCTCTATCCAGGCGTTATGTGCAGGCTCATTAAGATGGTCAAGTATCTTAAAACTACTATGATGCTAAGCGAACACACCATCGATACCTCAAAAGCAAATATCTTAATGCTGGACTATTTTGTGCGAAGCTATGGACCCTGCTATAGGATTGATCCGGATGAGTTTGAAGTAGAAATTATTTGGAACGAATGGAAAGAGCCACAATCACCTCCTACTGAGCTCTTTTGCAAAATGAAGCAAATAGCTGAAGATGCTGAAGTCTACCTGCCAACAGTTAAAAATAAACAATTACTTTTTGGCTTTATTAAATCAGAAGAAGCCGTTAAAAAAAGAGAAGAGTCTATAGCCTATCAGCTCAGCAAAAATCCAGCCCTTGCTACCGATGCTGTATGGATACAGAGTGCCTACCTAAAGGCCTGTGAAACAGGCAACAGTGCAAATATCAGCTATTTTTTTGAGCACTTAAACAGACACCTTGACTTTGAAACACTTCATAAAGGATTTGCAAAAGCTTGCGATATAGTATTTTTCGATTGGCTTATTGCACACACAAGGATCTTGCAAATCGGCGATGAGAAAAAAAGCTTTCCAGCTGACTTTGCAGATATCTCAAGCGATCAAGAGCTAAAAGGCTCCTCGCCAGACATGTGGACAACCGAGCAAATCGTAGCTTTAAAAATGAGCGAAGATAGCCAAGCTGCGATCGAGCTAGAAAAGATGCGCCTTGATTATGCAGTCTATCTCAACCGCCTCCGCTCCAAACTACAAACTCTGTAACCATAGTCCTATAGCAAGTATTGTCATAAATGCTCCACTACCGAGCAGTAACTCTCTACAGAGCCCACAGGTCGAATGAACGCGTCCGATAGAGTTTCTATTTCAAAATGGTAATAAATGGAATTGAGGTTCGTGTAGTGATTTATCAAAACTGTGATACTGTGAGGTAGACTCGCAATTTTGGCCTCGTTTTTCCTTTTTAAAACATGGCTTTTGTTATATAGAATAATGCAATTGCATTTTCTCTTACTATTGGCTCAGAACTAGTATCGTTGATCAAATATTGTGCAAGAGCAGTGGCATTCTCAAGCCCGAGAGTTCTTGAAACGGCTACCGGAGAGTAGTGCAAAAATATTTCCCTCCATCTATTTTCTAGAAATAACTTCTGTATATCTTCAGGGTCATAATGAGTCTTCCACATAAATCACACAGTAAAAGAATAATTTATTGGAGGGGATATTTTGTCAGGACATGGTGTTTGTTTATAAAATTTATCCCAGTATTCCTCCTGAGCCTTGTCACAACCCACGCATTTTGCAAATACATTTCACGAGTCTCTATATAAGTCTCAAAAATAACTCGTCAGCTTAGGAATTAGCTCTAAACCAGGTTTGGAAGGAGGAAAAGAGGGTGTCTACAGATTGGTTTCTGAGGCATGCGCCAGTTGGGCAGGTGCGTAGCTTTTTGCAGCGACGGTCAAAGGTTTCGCCGTACGGGCAGCTGCCTTGGAATGTGCCATGAATGATGCCAAGTGGGTTGTATTTTTGGCTGCTTGAAGGACCAAAAAAGCTAAATGTTTTGCAACCTGCTGTTGCTGCAAGGTGGAGCGGCAATGAATCCATCGAGATCACAATCTCCATGCGAGACATGATATGCTGCAGAAGCGAAAGACTTGGTTTGTAAAGGATCTCAGAGCCTGGAAAGTGTAAAACAAATTCTTCAGCCTGCTCTTTTTCTTTGGGAGTGCCACACAAAAAGATGAGATGTGGATTGTTGTAGCTATGTGTACAGCGATCAAGGAAAGCAATCATCGTCTCCTTTGTCAGCTGTTTATTTTTCCAGTTAGATCCCGGGGCAATGAGCCAGCCTGGTTTATAAACGGGAAGCTTTTCGTTTAGAAAAAGCAAGCGAGCAGAGCGTGGCTCTGCTTCAATTTTGAAATAACTCTTAACTAAGAAAAAGTTTTCATCAGATACTTTAAGCCCTAGCGGCGGATCAAAGCGCTTTGTGTAAAAAATTGTTGCAATAAGCTCTGAGGCTGTTTTTGTACCAAAACCAACTTTATCGTTTGCCCGCGCAAAAAAGGTAATAAGCGCAGACTTGATATTGCCCTGAAAGTCAAAGAGGGCATCATACTTCTCCTCTCGGAGAGTTTTGAGCGATTTTGCGATTTCCTTGCGTGTTGCAGATGATATAAAATCTTTCCTCCATCCTTTAGTATCGATCTCAATACATTTTGAAATCAAAGGATGACTTTTTACAAGGGTTGCCATGCGAGACTCCACCACCCAGTCAATCTGACAGGAGGGATCAATCTGCTTAAGGTACTCAAGTGCCTTATAGGTATGGATTATATCGCCAAAGGCAGACGTTTTTACTATAAGATATCGCATTAAAAAAGCTCCTTGAGACATGCCTCAAAATCTTCCGGAAGCGGGCAAGAAATCTCTACCTTAGCTCCAGTAAGCGGATGGCTAAAGCTAAGATGCGCCGCATGCAGAAGGGTTCTTGCTGCCCTATATTTTGAACGAAAGCCTCTTGCATAGCTATGATCGCCAAGGATAGGATGGCTCATGCCGCTTGTATGAATGCGGAGTTGATGCGTGCGTCCCGTGATAGGCATAAGCTGTAAGAGGGAGGCATCCTTTCCCCTTTTACGCACATTCCACTCCGTTTCTGCAAAGTGGCCATCTTTTGCTACCACTCCCCACTTCACATGACCCTGATAGCGCTCTATTGGTCCAAGATAATTTTTAATGATTCCAGAATCTTCTTTCACAGTCCCATCACAAATTGCCACATATATTTTTTGGACTGCATGCTTTTTAAACTCAGCGATAAAGTAGTCCTTTACCTTTGCACTTTTTGCAAGGAGCAAAACCCCTGAAGTCTCTTTATCCAGTCTATGAACAAGCACTACGTGCTTTCCTTTCTTTTTTAACTCATCAACAAGCCTTTCATCACAGGTAATGCCTGCCGGCTTATTGATAATGAGAATTGCCTCATCTTCAAAAAGATAGGTAATTTCTTCCTTTTTAACCGCTTCAGGAACCTTTAGTGAAACTTTTTGGCCACTAGAGACTATGCTCTTTGAAAAACGTTCCTGGCGCCCTCCTACAAAGCAAAATCCAGCATCTATCCAGCCCTTGATTTTGCGAAGAGAGAGGTTTTTATCTTCAAGCTTTAGCTGAACAAATGAAAGCAGGCTAAGATTATGTTCTCTTTGATGTACTTTCCACTCATACTGCATAAAATTGACGTAAAAAGCGCATGTCATTTTCAGCAAAAAGGCGGATATCTCGGATACCATAGCGAAGGCACACCATGCGCTCAACGCCAAGTCCCCAGGCGTAGCCTGTATACTTTTCTGGGTCTATGCCAACGTTTCTAAGCACCTGAGGATGTACCATGCCGGCGCCAAGCACCTCTATCCAGCCGGTATTTTTACACGTGATGCAGCCTTTGCCTTCACAAAGAAGACAAGACATATCAAGCTCAACACCCGGTTCCACAAAGGGAAAGTAGCTAGGTCTTAAGCGAACTTTTACCTCTTTTTTGAAGAGGCGTCGAACAAATTCTGAAAGCGTTGCAAGCAGATCCTGCATCGATACCCCCTCATCCACATAAAGCCCCTCTACCTGGTGGAAGAAAACATGGTGTCTTGCATCAATCGATTCGTTACGAAAGCAGCGTCCCGGAGATATGGTGCGGATTGGCGGCGTTGCATTTTCCATAACGCGGCCCTGCACATTGCTTGTATGGGTGCGAAGGAGCATGCCTGGCGCCACGTAGAAAGTATCTTGCATATCGCGTGCAGGATGGTCAGGGCTTATATTTAGAACGTCAAAATTGTAATATTCAGTTTCAATCTCAGGTCCCAATGCTACTGTAAAGCCCATTGAAATGAAGATATCAGTAATTTCGTCGAGCATCTGGCTTACAGGATGCTTAGAGGCGATATTTTTCCGGCGGCCAGGAAGTGATACATCTTGGCTTTCTTTATTGATTTTATCTTGCAGCTCTAAAAGCGTGCTTGCCTGAAGTGCTTCGTCAAGGCGGCTTTGGATTTCTACTTTTAAGTCATTTACAAGCTTGCCTACGAGCGGTTTTTCGCTATCTGGCACATCGCGAAGGGATTTTAGCTGTTCTTGAAGGAGTCCTTTTTTGCCTAAGTAGCGCACCTTAAGTGCTTCTAGATCGGACGCTTTTCTGCATACGGTAAGCTCGGTGTCAAAGGCGCGGCGGATGGAATCGATAACTTCTTTCACGGCACTCTCCAAATTTTTTACCACAGAGACATTGAGATCACAGAGATAAGGAGAGGCCTATGAGAACTCCCTTGCTCCTCTATGACTTGGTGGTTAAAGTCCTAACGTTCAAAAAAAAAGCCCGAGAGTGATTTTTACACCTCGGGCGAAATTAAAACTAAACAGAAATCGTATTAAGCAGCGAGTGCTTTTTTCGCTTCTGTTACAACTGCAGCAAATCCTGTAGGATCTTGGATAGCCATTTCAGAAAGGATCTTGCGGTTAAGCTGGCATCCTGCCTTTTTGAGACCATCTACGAGTCTGC
>CAZEGK010000028.1:0-16453 GCA_964512205.1 uncultured bacterium
AAGTATTTGGCAATAGATCAGATCTTACTTCTATCGGCCACCTTGGTGAATGGCCAGTAAATGCGATTGAAGCGCTCGCTGCTGCCTATTTATTTCATAAATGGTATACTATGGTGCCAGCAAATCATGAGGGAGTAAAAGAGATCTATCAAAAACATAGCGATGTAAGCCTAGAGCTTCGCGATCGTCTACAAATGACGGCAAATCAAGAGCTGCAGGAAATATCGCAAGACTCTGCCTACCTAACACTTGCTAAAGACAACACATTAGAGTTTGAAGAAGTATGAAGAAAAGCCAAAATGCTGCAGCCCCTTTTATCGCAACAAGGGCCCAGCATCTAGCAGAGCTTGCAGAAGATTATGTCGAGATCATATATGACCTCCTTGAAGAAAAAAGGGAGGCTCGAGTGTGTGATATTGCAAAACAGTTTGGCGTCTCGCACGTGACTGTTATTAGAGCACTCGATCGGTTAAAAAAACGAAATTTTATACAAACCTGCGAAGAAAAAGGCATATTGCTTACCACTGAAGGCTCTACACTTGCAAAGGCATGTAAAAAGCGCCATCAATTTTTGCTACACTACCTTACAGCACTTGGCGTACCAGAAGATGTCGCCAAGATCGATGTTGAAGGAATGGAACATCATATAAGCCCTATAACCATGCAAGCTTTTAAAAAGCAGCTCGAATTCATGGAGAAAACCTATGTATAAAAGATTTATTGCACTATTCCTCCTTGCCTTTGCAACCCTCAGCGCAAAAATTGATACCCAAGACCTCGAAAAAAAACTTATCGAATTCATAAATGAAGAACGAGAAAAAGAGGGGCTAGATCCTCTCGAAGAATGGAGCGCACTTACCTGTATTGCCCGAGAACATAGCCAAAATATGGCTGAAAAAGCGGTAGAATTTGGCCATGATGGCTTTCAGGATCGCTTTGAAGAAATCCAAGATCAAGATTTTGTTAGAAAATTTGGAGAAAATGTCGCCTATTCCTACAATGTAAAAGATCATCTAAAAACAGCCGTTCGAGGCTGGATGAAGAGCGAAGGCCACCGCGAAAACATACTCGATGAGGACTACGAAGAAACCGGCATCGGCATCGCCTTCAACAAAAAAGGCGAATTCTACGTCACCCAACTTTTTGCAAAGAGATAGTGCCCACCCTTTGTCCTTTACTGACTAACGAGGATATGAGACAATAGTCTCATGAGCTCCTTTGTTCACCTACATGTCCATTCGCAGTATTCGATCCTTGATGCATCAGCCTCACTTAGCGGCATTGTCAAAAAGGCGGCATCTCTTGGCATGCCGGCAGTTGCGCTTACTGACCATGGCAACCTTTTTGGAGCTGTTGAATTTTATAAGCTCTGTAAAGAACATAAGATTAAGCCTCTTATTGGCTGCGAAGTTTTCGTAGCCCCTACTTCTCGCTTTGAGAAAAAAAAGATTGGATCTCGGGTTGCAGAGCACCTTACCCTCATTGCAAAAAATGAAGTAGGCTACAAAAACCTCTGCAAGCTCTCATCTTACGGCTATACTGAAGGGTTTTATTACTATCCCCGAATAGACTTAGAGCTTCTTGAAAAGTATAAGGAAGGCCTCATATGCCTCTCCGGCTGCCTTGAAAGCCCCATTGCCTTAACCGCACTCAACAGTCCTGAAGAGGCTTTAGTGGAAAAAGTGCTCCGGTATAAGGCTCTTTTTGGAGAGGACTTTTATTTTGAGCTTCAGAGGCACATAAGCGATAACGAAGATCTGCAGCTCGATGGTATGTTTGATGAATCTTGGCTCTACAGCCACTATCAAGAGCATATCCAAAAGCAAGAAAGGCTCATCCAAAAGCTACTGCCCCTTGCAAAAACCCACAATATCTCCTGCGTTGCGACAAATAATGTGCACTACCTCGCAAGAGAAGACTGGCGAGCGCACGAAATCTTGCTCAACATCCAGTCAGGAGAGCCTGTTGAAGAATGGGTACGTGATGCCCAAGGAAATCCAAAATTTAGGACGCCAAACCCAAAGCGCTCCACATTTCCCTCTCACGAGCTCTACTTTAAGTCAGCCGAAGAGATGTATGCCCTCTTTGAGGACATGCCAGAAGTTTGCCAAAAGACGCTTGAGATCCAAGATAAATGCACCTTAGAGCTAGACCTCAAAACAAAGCACTACCCTGTCTTTAAAGACACGCAAGGCAAAAGCGTCGAAGACTATCTGATGCAGCTTTGCGAAGAGGGCATCCCGAAGCGATATACTGCTCACAACCTTGCCCGCGTTAAAGAAAAATACCCAGACAAAGAGCCTATGGAAGTGGTGCGGGAGCGCCTAAAATATGAGATGAGCGTCATCGCGCCAAAGGGCATGTGCGACTATCTTCTTATTGTTTGGGATTTTATCAACTGGGCAAAACGAAATGGCATCCCAATGGGCCCAGGACGTGGATCCGGTGCCGGATCGATCATCTTGTACCTTACTGAAATCACAGACATCGAGCCATTGCAGTTTAACCTCTTCTTTGAGCGCTTCATCAATCCAGAGCGCGTCTCCTATCCCGATATTGACGTCGATATCTGCATGGATAGACGACCTGAGGTAATTAACTACACCATACAACGCTTTGGCAAAGAAAATGTAGCCCAGATTATCACCTTCGGCTCTATGAAGGCAAAAATGGTGATAAAAGATGTAGGCCGCGCCATGGGAGTGCCTCTTGCCAAGGTAAATGGCATTGCTAAGCTTATCCCGGACGACCTCAACATCACGCTAGAAAAAAGCTTAGAAAAAGATCCCGATCTAAAAGCTGCCTACGACAGCGACGAAGAGACAAAGTTTATCATAGACATCGGCCAAAAGCTTGAAGGCTCTGTCAGAAATACAGGTATCCATGCTGCCGGCATGATAATCTCGGGAGATCCTCTTGTTGAAAACATTCCGGTATCTATTGCTAAAGACTCCGACATGCTCGTCACGCAGTATTCCATGAAGCCTGTAGAGATGGTGGGAATGCTTAAGATCGACTTTTTGGGCTTAAAGACACTTACCTCTATACAGATATGTGTGGAGGCTATTTTTGCAAAGACCGGCAAAAGACTGGACTGGATCAACCTGCCGCTCGATGATGCCCCCACCTTCTCGCTCCTCAACCAGGGAAAGACCTTAGGAGTGTTCCAGCTAGAATCGGGCGGCATGCAGGAACTTGCAAAGCAGCTGCACCTTGATAAGTTTGAAGAGATAATCGCCGTTGTTGCACTCTATCGTCCAGGTCCTATGGACATGATTCCCTCCTACATTGCAAGAAAGCATGGCAAGGAAGCTATTGAGTCAGAGCATCCTTGGATGGACGAAATTTTGAAAGAGACCTATGGCATCATGGTCTACCAAGAGCAGGTCATGCAGATTGCCCAAACGCTTGCAAACTACTCTCTTGGCGAGGGTGATGTCTTGCGCCGCGCCATGGGTAAAAAAGACAAAAATGAGATGCAGAAGCAGCGTGAGAAGTTTTTGTCAGGGGCAAAGCTAAAAGGCATCGATGATGATACAGCGATTCGCATCTTTGATAAGATGGAAAAGTTTGCAGAATATGGCTTTAACAAATCGCATGCTGCAGCCTACGGCTATCTTACCTACGTAACTGCCTATCTCAAAGCAAATTACCCTAGTGAGTGGCTTGCAGCCCTCATGACGTGCGACCGTGATGATACAGAAAAGGTAGCAAAATTCTTTCACGAAAGCCGCGAGCTAAACATCCAAGTTCTTCCTCCTGATATCAATGAGTCAGAATCTTTCTTTGCCGCTACAGATAGCGGCATCCGCTTTGCCCTAAGCGGCATTAAAGGCGTTGGAGAAGCAGTTGTTGAGGCAATAACCGAAGAGCGCAAAAAGGGCGGCAGATTTACAAGCCTCTATGACACGATACGGCGAGTAGACACAAAGAAAATCGGCAAAAAGCAAATAGAGCTTTTGATAGAAGCTGGCTGCTTTGACTCTTTTGGCCACCATCGAGATGATCATAAGATTAGCGTAGATGCCCTCTACGATACTGTACAGCGCGAACAAAAAGATCAAGAAAAGGGGGTCATTAGCCTCTTTGCAAAAATGGAAAAGGCAAAAGAGCCAAAAGTAGCAAAGGCGCCAAATAGACGCTCAAAAGATGAGCTCCTTATCAGAGAAAAAGAGCTCCTTGGCTTTTTCTTAACAGGCCACCCTCTCGATCTGCAGCAAGAAACGTTAAAAAGGTTAAGCTGCCTTCCCCTTGGCGATGTAGAGGACCTTCCTATCGACACAGTCTTTAGAGCGGCATTTATTATTGAAGAAGTATCTATTCGCGTCTCATCAAAGTCTCAAAAGAAATTTGCAATACTTCGCATATCTGATGGAGGCCCCGGCAAACTTGAACTCCCTATATGGCCAGAGCTTTATGAAGAGACACAAAACCTTCTTATAGAAAACCGTCTGCTCTTTAGCGTCCTTGCCAAAGAAAAGCGAGATAACTCCTGGCAGCTTTCCTGTAAATGGCTTGGCGATCTTACAAAGATCAATGAAGCGATGGTACAAGAGTCCGATAATGCCTTTGACAAAGCAAAAAAGCAAAAAAACTTCAGAAGCAAATCACCTTCATCTTCTACACCAAAAAAAGATAGTCCTAAAAAAGAGACAGCAGCAGCTCAGGCGCCGCAAAAAGCAGCCATTGCACTTGATCTCAAATCTCTTCGTGCAAGCCACATTATCTACATAAAAGAGCTTTTGCAGCAGCACATTGGAGAAACTCCCTACGAGATCCACTTTATGCTCGACGAAGAGCAGCATTCCACCCTTACCTTCGATCAAGCAAAAGGCATCAATGCGCAAAAAGACCTAGAAAATGCCCTAAAAGAGCTCTCCAGCTTCAAATCACTTTCGAACTAAGGAATACACATATGACATCACAGTCTGCTGCAGCAGGTTATGTAAATACCGGATGGCGCGCAGTAAATCTTGCCGTATGCGCAGTAGCTGCTCTTAATGTAGTGGTTAATCGAAATGGAGAAGCGGTATTTGACTTTGCTATCCACGCTCTAGAGGCCTATCAACCAGATAATATAGTGGTACGAAATGGCATTCTGCCTCTACTTAATGGCACTCGCCTCTTCCAAATCCTTACTACAAGCCCAACCGCTGTAACACCATCATATGCAGTAGTGCCGGAACTCGTTATCCACATTGGAAATATTTTCACGAAAATTAATTTAAGAAAAAATGAACAAATTGGGACCGGTTATCCGGCCCCATGAACTAATTACTGATTCTTTGGCTTTTGTTGCTGTGGCTTGTTTGGGTTTTGGCCAGGCTTTTGTGCTGGGTTTTGTCTTTGATTTGGGTTTTGTGATTGGTTTGGATTCTGTTGCTGTTCTTGATTTGGATTACGGTTTGGGTTAAATTGTGGCATAAAATTTTCCTTTATATGATTGTTTTAGGTCTCAAAACACCCATTTGAGTGCTACTCTTCCATATCTATAAAATAAAATTTTAATTCAAGTATTTTTTTCAACAAGTGAGATCTCTCTTACCTTGCTAAGAACCTGTTCATAACTATTTGATAGTGTTAAATTTACATAAGCTCCAACAAGTGGAATTGTCTTATCGGAATGAGTATAAAGGACTTCATTCGTACAGACATATGATCTCCTAAAAAAGGAAAGTACTTGTCCATGAGAACTATTCATATTGCAATAAAAAAGAGGTCAAATTTATAGGTATAAAAAAAGGAATAACCATGAGAAAAGATCCTGCGCTTGTAGTCGGCGGCCTACTTTTTGCTCTTGTTGCCCTTGCCCATCTTTTGCGTCTTATTTTTGAAACACCAATTATGATTGGACAAACTGCTATTCCAATGTCTCTTAGCGTCATTGGCCTTATAGTGGCAGCTTTCATGAGTCTTTGGATGTTTCTTGCCGTGCAATCAAAGAAGTGAAGTAGCTTTACTACTGTATTTCAACCGCTTGTTGCTGGCGCAAATTTCGTATGGCTTTCCATGCCATATAGGCGCTGCCTCCAAAGATTGCTCCTGCAAAGAGTGTATTAACGACGATTTCATATGTTGCATTAGATAGTACAACATTTACTTGCGAGGTTGCATCTTTACAAAATGATGTGGCATTTGTGATGCTAAGACCCGGTCCTATAATCGATTTAATGGATGTTTCACAAACTGCAGTAAGATTACTGAATCTCGAACAAACACAGTCTGAAACCTTGCTTGAAAGAAGATAGGCAGAAACTGATTTATAGAGCCCATAAGCAGGATAAAGAGAGCTAAAGGTAGCGGCCATTGTAAATACTCCAACTACTTTCTTTTCTTGACTTGAGAGTCTATTGCACATAATCACCTTCCTATAAGAGAGTAAGAGCCGTTTCTTCTAACACAGTGCGGGCAAGCTGTTGATCAACTGGTTTCAAGTTCCAGATGCAAAATTGACCGATTGCTTGTTCAATAAACATTCTATAGCCAAAGACAATTTTACAGCCTCTCTTTTTTGCAGCTTGTAAAAGTGCTGTCTCTTTTGGCCTCGTATGAATATCCATGATAGTGCTCCCTGGAATGAGAGCGCTCTCTTCTATTGGCATAAGCGATGCAGTGCAGTTAATAAGGATATCGTAGGTTTTTGGAATATCTTGCAAAAGGCAAGATGTAGCGCCGATATCCCTCGCAAGTGCTTTTGCTTTTTCAATGGTGCGATTTGCGATGCAAACATGAGCTTTTCTCGCCGCAGCTTCAAAAGCAATTGCGCGAGCTGCACCTCCAGCACCCACGATAACAAGAGATTTTCCAGCTACATCCCCTAAAACGTTTAGCGCACCAAAGGAGTCTGTATTGTAGCCATGCCATTTACCATCTACTAAATGTAGGGTATTTACAGCCCCCATCTTTTTTGCAGTAGGGTCTATCCAATCAAGATACTGAACTATTGTTTCTTTATGGGGAATCGTGACACTAAGTCCGCTAAAGGGAATCTCCTTTGCCAGTTGTAAAAATTGTCCAAGCTCTTGTGGGGCAACTCGCATCTTTACATAGACAGCATCCCAACCAAGTGCCATAAATGCCCTATTATGTGTATGATCGCTGATACTTTGCTGGACAGGGTCACCAATCACACCAAAAAATGCCCTATTTTCGGACGTTTTTTTTACATTATATTGATTGAGCAGCGTATCGATGGAGAGCTGGCCTGGTGCACATGCAAGTTCATCATGCACTGAGCAGTAGGTAATTGTATGAGAAAAAATACGGGAAATTTCCCCATAAGGGCCCATACTTACAGCAACTACATTTTTTTTATCTTTTGCCCAGGCCATAAGCCGTAAGGCATCAAGTGTGCTTTTTGCAAAGAGGGCAATTTTATAGAGATCTGCAGGAGCTGTTTGCATCTCTTTATAGAGTGCATCGAGATCATGCGGCGTCTCATTAAAATTGTGATAGGTGTGAATTTTTTTGTCGCCAAAGAGGTCAAACTGCCCACCAGTTTTAATAATAGTGGGCGTTGTGAGTGGCAAAATAAAATTTGGTCTAAGTTCAAAGAGATCAGCTTTGCCCTCTACCTGTTTGATTTGTGAAAGGGCCTCCTCAGGAGTTGGCCCTACTATACAGGCGCAAAGCTGCATCGTTATGCTGGCTGCTCGGCACTTTTGCCAAAACCAAGTCCTTTTTTAGCTGGTCTCCACTCACGATCTGGGTGATGGAGGAAGATTACGGTAAGAACAGCAATACCCATTGTACCGGCAAGAAGTAAAAATGCTGCTTGATAATCCCCTGTCTTGTCTATCAGCCATCCTGTAAGAAGCGGAGCCAAAATACCCGCAAGTGAAAGGCAGCTTGATGTAATACCTTGAGATGAACCGGCACGCTCTTTGCAGATATCAATATTTACGCTAAAGAAGGCAGGCTGTGACATAAGTCCAAAACCAAGGCCAAGGCTTAAGAAAAATATTGACATTCCAAGAGTGTGTGTAAAGCTAAGAAGTACAAAGAAGGTACCCCCAATAAGCTGTGTAATCCAGATCAGATGGGCTCTAGCAATCCTTCCGCTACCTGTCTTTTTATAAAGCCAGTCAGAGATGACACCACCTGCTTTCAAAAAGATTGCGCCAACAAGCCATGGTATTGTCAAATACCAACCTACACTTTTAAGGTCGAGACCATGACAACGTAAAAAGTAGCCAGGAAGCCAAAGTGTTGCAAAAAAGAGCATATATCCAAAGGCAAAGTAGGCAATATTATTTGCAATAAGTGCAGGATGTGTCAAGATAAAGCGCCAGTCAACTGGTTGATCATCTTCCCTCTTCTCCTTTGCAAGGCTTTCCTTAATATACTTCTTTTCCTCATCATTTACTCGTGGGCAATCTTCAGGACGGTCAGTAAAGCAAACATACCAGATACCGGCCCAAATAATTCCTACTAAGCTAATAATCCAAAACATCGCTCTCCAGCCAAAATTAGCAACGAGATAGGAAGTGATAGGTGATCCAATACAGGATGAAAGCGGAATAGCAACAAGGCCAAAAGAGAGTGCACGCGCTCGCTCATTTGGGGTAAGCCATTTGCCAATTGAGCTTGACATTGCAGGAAAGTGCGGGCCTTCTGTGACACCAAGCAAAAATCTGATCCAAATAAAGCTCCAAAATCCTGCGGCAAAACCTAAAAAGGCAACACATAGAGACCAAGTGACTGCAGCAAGAGGCCATACGATGCGAGATCCCCAAACATCAACAAGCCATCCGCCAAATGCAGTAAGCAATACATAACCTACACCAAAAGCGGCAAGAATCATGCCAAATTGCGTGTCAGTAAAACCAAATTCTTTTTTTAGAGGCTCGATAACAAATGAAATTGCAGAGCGATCGATAAAGTTAACTAGAGTGATAAAGAAGATGAGGCAAGTCACTACCCATCGGTAGTTCGTGCGTGTTTTTTCCATTTAGCTAGCAAGCTCCTTTTTTAAGAGCCACCAGTCTAACAAAAAGAGATACATCGAATCAAGAGGTAAAAAAGAGCCTTTACCGTCACTATTGGCAAAGGCTCATGCTCGAAAAACTAATGATGATGGCCGCCATGTCCTCCATGGTGCCCATGTCCATGCCCGCCATGTCCTCCATGATGCCAGCCATGCCAACCCCCGCCATGGTGATGGCCGCCGTCAAACCATCCCCATCCGTTATGGTGATTATGATGGTCAGCAAGCAATTGACTAGATACTAGAGGACTTGTGCTTGTTGCTAAGAAAAGGCCAATAGCAAAAAGCCATGCTCTTTTCATAGAAAACCCTCCTTTCCCCCAACACCATTATAAATTAAACATTTTATTTTTACCAGAAGCTATTGCCCTCTACCTTTTGGTCCTTTCTTCTCGCAAAAAAGAGCTCAGCTTAGGTATTCTTGATATCCAGTATGGAGAACCCTCATGAACGTGCGCGTAATTTTGTCAATTTTGCTACTTTTTATATCCTCTCTGGAAGCTGCCTATGTGCTGCGAAATGGCAGGCTTATTGATACGAAGGATATAGCCACATTAACGGTAGAAGAGCACTATAAATTAGGCATGGACTCCCTTACTAAAAAGGACTGGGATGAAGCAATGCATCAATTTAGGGTTGTCACCATAAACTTTCCAGAAAGCTCATGGGGAAAAGAGGCTCACTACTTCCTTGGTGTAAGCTACTACCATCTCGACGATAAAGACATGTCAAATCAAAGCTTTACTACCTATTTACAAGAAAACGCACACCCTGCCTACTTTGAAGAGACCTTCCAATATAAGCTTGCTATCGGAGATGCCTTCTTTAGAAATGGGGCAAGGCGCCATATGTTTGGCTACGAAAAGCTCCCTGCTTGGATGCCCGATCAAGATCTTGCTCTTTCAATTTATGACGAAGTGATCTCCTCCATGCCGCATAATGAGCTTGCTGCAAAAGCCCTGCTCTCTAAAGGGGATCTTTTAAAAAAGCGAGATGAGTTCCGCCAAAGCATCGATGCATACAACCAAGTTATTAGAAAGTTTCCACGAACAGAACATGCACAAGATGCCTATTCGCGCATTGCAAAAACCTACCTTAAGCAAGCAGAACTCGATACCCATAATCCCGACATCCTTCCTCTTGCACAGATTAGTCTCAAAAAATTTGCACAAGATTTTCCCCGCGATGAAAAGGTGCAAAAAGCTGAAGATATGTACCATCAGATGAAGGAGATCTTCGCTACTGCCCTTTTTGAAACTGGACAGTTTTATGAGAGAAAAAAGCAGCCTAAGGCCTCCGTTCTCTACTACCACAATGCAAGCGAGCAGTTTCCTGACACGCAAGTTGCAAAAAGCTGCAGAGAGCGCCTCGATGCACTCAAGCCCTACTGCGACGAAATTGAGCTTAAGTAACTATGTATAAAATCGCCCTTATCCTTATAACTCTCTGCACCTCCTGCGGATGGCATGTTGCATCAAACTACGACCAAAATAGTGCCCGCACCTTAAGCATTCCCTATGCCTACGGTGATGGCGATGGCCTTTTGACAAATGAACTCATCGCCCAAGTGCAAAAGGAAACCGGTTTTGACTATGTTCATGGAAATGGCGAATATACCTTAAAAGTGCAGCTTCTTGATACAAAGAGTGAAAATATCGGTTTTCGCTACGATCCCCATAAACTCGACAACGGCAAAAAAAAGATCATACCTGACGAAGTGAGAAGGAAGCTCCTTGCAAAAGTTACCCTTGTCCATACAGCATCAGGTAAAGAAGTTCTTGGTCCCGCATACCTTATGGGAAGCTGTGAATTTGACCATCGCTACTACAACCTAAGTCACAATATTAATCGTTACAGCTTAGGACAACTTACAGACATCGACACTACCTACGATGTAGTGAACACTCCGCTTTATAGAGATCTTGCAAGACAAATTGCCTACTGGCTAGAGAACAACTCGAGGACACTATGACACTATCTACCGAAGAGCTCTTTTTAGCATCAGATGATTTTAAGAAAGGCTCCCCAACCAATGCACTAGAGCTCTACCTTGAAGCGAAAATGGATAGGCTCTCCTTTTGGGCAAAGCAGGCAAAGCATCTTCATTGGTATAGCCCATGGAAGGAAGTTCTCGAATGGAATCCCCCCTATGCTCGCTGGTTTACCGGTGCAACAATCAACGCCTCATATAATTGCCTCGATCGCCATATGCAAGGTGAGACAAAACATAAGACTGCCATTTTCTGGGAAGGTGAAAGAGAAGACAGTAGAGCGATCACCTATGAAGAGCTCTATTACGAAGTAAATAGATGTGCAAATGCCTTAAAAGCTCTTGGTATCCAAAAAGGCGATGCTGTTGCAATCTATATGCCGATGATACCGGAGGCAATTGTAAGCATGCTTGCCTGTGCACGCATTGGCGCTGTCCATACGGTTGTTTTTGGAGGCTTTTCACAAGATGCGTTGAAAGACCGCATACAAGATGCTGGCGCAAAACTTGTCATTACGGCAGATGGCGGCTTTCGTAAAGGCCAGATTGTCCCATTAAAGCAAGCGACAGATGATGCCCTTACTTGTTGCCCTACAGTAGTCCATACGCTTGTGGTAAAGCATACAGGCCACGATGTCTCAATGAAAGAGACAAGAGATGTCTGGTATCACGAAATTGTTCCCCCACAAGATGACTTTTGCAAGCCTGAAGAGATGAATGCAGAAGATCGCCTCTTTATTCTCTACACTTCTGGAACGACAGGAAAGCCAAAGGGAATTGTCCATTCCACAGGCGGTTATATGGTAGGGGCAAATCGGACAACAGCTTGGGTCTTTGATCTAAGACCGCAAGATGTCTACTGGTGCACAGCAGATATTGGCTGGATTACTGGTCACACCTACGTCGTCTATGGACCTCTTTCAAATGGAGCTACACAGCTTATTTATGAAGGCGCCTTTGATTTTCCCGATAAAGCAAGAGTGTGGAAGCTTATAGAAAAGTACAAAGTCACTATCCTCTATACCGCCCCTACTGCAATCAGAACCTTTATGAAGTGGGGCGAGAGCTTGCCAAACGGCTCAGACCTTTCATCACTTCGCCTTCTAGGTTCAGTTGGAGAGCCAATAAATCCAGAAGCATGGAACTGGTATCACAC
The DNA here is from genome assembly GCA_964512205.1 of uncultured bacterium. Taxonomy (GTDB): domain Bacteria; phylum Chlamydiota; class Chlamydiia; order Chlamydiales; family FEN-1388; genus SZAS-7. The sequence continues at coordinate 12,133 of CAZEGK010000028.1, forward strand.
ACACATCGGTAAAAAGCTCTGTCCTATTGTAGATACGTGGTGGCAGACAGAAACTGGCTCCATTATGATCGCTCCCCTTCCTGCACATACTCCGCTGAAGCCTGCAAGTGCAACAGTGGCGCTCCCAGGCATTGAAGCAGCAGTGCTTACAGATGAGGGTGAGCATGCTAAAAGTGGATTTCTTGCCATAACATCGCCATGGCCGTCGATGCTTTCCGGCATACATAATGATCCGGAGCGGTTTTTTGAAACCTACTGGAAAAAATGGAATGGCAAATACTACTTTACAAGCGATGCAGCAACAGTAGATGATGATGGCTACTTCTGGCTTGGCGGCAGGGTTGATGATGTGATGAATATTTCAGGTCACAGAATCGGCACTATGGAAGTAGAAAGCGCCCTTGTAGACTATCCACAAGTTGCAGAAGCTGCTGTCGTTGGAATCGCGCATCCTATCAAAGGCCAAGGCATTGTTGCGTTTGTCTTGCTAAAAGATGGCACCTTTCAAGATGAAAAATTAGAGGCCATCCTCAAACAGCATGTCGTTGAAAAAATCGGGGCCATAGCACGGCCTGAGAGAATCATACTCTCTCGCGATCTTCCCAAAACAAGAAGCGGTAAAATAATGAGACGACTGCTCAGGGATATTGCTGAGGGCAAAGTGATCGGTGATTTAACAACCTTATCAGATCCAGCAATCATACAAGAGCTAAAACGCGGCTACGATCAGGACTAAAAACAAGCTAAAAGTGCACGAGAACCTTACTGACACAAGGGATTCTCTTATCGTTTTCAAATATTTAAATGATTGATTATAAGATGTTTATAACTTTTTTCATTTAAATCGCTTGACTTATGTAAATTAAAAAGTTTAAAGAGGGGGATACCAACAAAAACCTGTATTAGGACCCTATAATGGATAAAATCGCAGAACTTGATTCATCTTATGAACAGTTCATAAATCGTCTTCCCGAACTCCTTCCGGACGGAGTGTCTCCTATCGACCTGCAACTTTTACAAAAAATGGGTCTTCTTCATGAAGAACAAGATGGCGATAACTCAACAAGCCTCACAAGATTCTTTCATGTTGTAGAGTCAAAAGACAAAATCACCCTCTTTAATGATCAATTTGTTATCTGGATAGTGCCAGAAAAGCAAAATTGCGAGCCGCATACGCTTGTTCTTGTCGCTCTAAACAGTGGTCAAAAGCCAAGACTTGAACTTGCCTTCTCTATGACAGGGATCTATAACACCTCGAGGCTCGTTCTCCGAGTCCTTGAGAAGTTTTTATCAGAGATCCAAGAAAATGAAGATGTTATATCTAATTTTCAGGATGAAGAACTCTAATCGTTGCTAGCAAAATAGTGCCCTTATATACTTGTAGGCATGACTTTTGCTGCAGCGTTTTCTAGACTATCTCTTACAGATACAACTTCTTTACAACTAGAAAGAAGCTCTATTGAAACACTCCTTGAAAGAGGCCTATTTCACACACGAAGCGTGCATGAGAAAAGATCCGCCTTTCTCTTTATGCTCCGTGAGTGTGCAAAAGAACATACTCCACAGAAAGAAATTGCCTTTAGTGCAGCCTATTGCATGCTCCCCTATTGTATAGAGAACGTTCTAGGGCTTTTTTCCGAGCGCGCCATGAGAGCCGAGAGAGAAAGTCGCATGGATCTTTACAAACTCCTTACTGTCGCAGCAGATGATTTTAGCGCGGCCGGCAGCCAATCAGGTAGCATTTCAGAAGAAGAGGCGTGGCATTTGCTACAAGACATCCTTGTAAAACTCAATTTTTACTCAGGTGTACTAGAAGATGATGATTTTTGTAGAAGGGTTCTTAGCGATTGGTATAAAGCAGTAGGGCCGTCGGCAAGAACAACACTTCATGTAGTATCGCGATTTTCCGAGTACCTTTGCAAAGAAAGAAGGCAGCCTCCAGAAGATTATGTTGCTATCCGTCGAATATTTCTCGCCTCTCTCATCCAGGAAGAGCGTGATTTTCCTTTTGCAACCCAAGAGCCCTATTGGTTCAACTCACTTTCAGATGATGATCGCATTGTCTTTATCGAATGCCTAAAGGAAAACCCTACCCTATCGCCGCACTACATATCACTTTGTCTCGGAGACGATGCCCCCCCTTCAACCATTGTCCTTGCTGCAGAGCTTATATCAAGCTATTCGCTCCTTGATCTTACTATCATGCTCAGAAAAATCGAAGGACTGGGCAAAGAGGCAAAATCTACTTTTTTGCTCATCCTTGAAACCGCATGGCATGATCAAAATCACTGCATCTATACAAAAGATGATCCCTATAGTTGCAGGCTGATAGAAGAGCTTCTTGTCGCAGCAGCACATGCTGGAGTAGATACGGGCTACACTCTTGAAAAAGCCTATGCACAGATCGATAGGATGAGTGATGCCCATGCTGAGCATCTTGAAAGAAAGCTTCTTGGCAAGGAAGCGACAATCTATATACCGCTTTCTAATTGCCAAAGAGTTAAAGACTTTCTCTTTATACTTATGAGAGCCCTTAAAAGGGAAGATGAGCGATCAGTAGCCTCCATACTGCATCTCATATGCTATAGCCCTTCTATTCTCTCCTACTTTCAAGGAGAAACTCTAGAGGCTATTCAAGGAGAATTTCTTACGCTTTTTACACATGAGCCAAATCAATATCCGGTAAACAGGCAAAAAACGCTCATCTCTTCTCTTATAGAAAGTGCAGTTGATGATCCAGAAAAGACTCTAAGTGATGTTGTTGCAACGTGGATAGATGCTGTAGAGCCTTCTCCAAGACTAGCTGCAAAAATTATAGCCTTTTTTGCAGAAATAAGCTCGCTTGAGAGGAGTAAACTGCTTGCAAAAGTCGCATCTCGTGTAGCGAATAAAGAACATATGCTCAAGATACTACATGCATCGTGTGTCCCTGCCCACAACTACTCCTCTCCAGAATGGTATAAGGAGCTTGAAGGCGACGACTTTGATACTTTTCTTCTCCTTTTCAATAGTAAAGAAATAGACTCTTCAACAACAGCTCGGCTTTTTCATGCACTTATGAAAGACGAGGCATACGCTATTGCGATATGTCTCATAGCTTCCTTTACAAAAGAGCAAGTAAAAGTGCTTTTAGGCGCTCTTGAAACATGCTCTTATAACGTATACCTTGACCTTGCAACTATTAAAGCCGATACACAAAAAATGCTCATTGCAATAGGGACTCCCCTTTCTTGCTACCTTGCAGTGAGGCTCGCAAAAGAAATTCCCTTTACTCTGCTCGCAAAGCTCGTTGATTCGCTTACACGCTCTCCCTATATCGAAACTACCCTTTCTGAAATTTTGCGGATCCGCTGGATACGCAATACTGACATGTATCCCTTTTATACAAAAGATGACGCAAAAAGCCGCACATTCATTGAAAAGCTTTCAGCATTTGGTATTTACGATCCGCAGATATGGAGCAAAAAAATTGAAGATACGACAAACGAGTGGCGAGAAGCTCACATTCGCTCAAAGCAGGTGGAATCCCCCCTTCTCCCCCATGTACTTCGTGCGCAAATTGGAACGGGATACCCTGTTAGGATGATGGAATAATTTTTATTTTCAAAAAAAGAGCCTTATCTGTATATGTGAAATTTTAAGAGGTTGCTATGAGATTTGTAAAGATTCTGCTTATTTTAGTTCTCATCCTTCTCATTGGAGGAGTAATCGGCTGGCAAATGGCTCCAAAGATGATTGGATCGGCTCTTTCCAAAAAGATGCAGGTCGAAGTGACAATCAATGATATCGATCTCTCAACTGACAATGTGAAGGTCACAAGAGTAGATATAGCAAACCCTGCAGGATCCGTCCTTCCAAAAGCCTTTACCGTCGATACAATCAACGTACGGGCGCCTCTTACAAACTACACCAAGGATGCCATTGTCATTGACGAAATAACACTAGACAATCCCTACATAAGCCTTGAGTTTGCAACGCCAAATGCCATGGCAGGAAACTGGGGAAAGATCCTTAAAAATATGGATAATAACTCCCCCAGCGAGCCTAAAAAAGAAGAAAAAACAGGTAAAAAAACATCCGTCCTCATCAAAAAGCTGATACTGACAAATGTCCAGGTAGAAATAGTAAATGGACTACTCGGCACGTCAGTTCAAAGGCTCAATCCTATTAAGCGTATCGAGTTTGACAACATCTCTAGCGACTCAGGTGTTCCCATGGAGCAGATCATTATGCTCATCTTAAAAGAAACGCTTAAGCAAGAAAATGTTGGCAACCTACTTGAAAAAATCATCCCAACCCCCTCTGGCTTACTTGAAAAGGT
>CAZEGK010000028.1:16553-30895 GCA_964512205.1 uncultured bacterium
AAGATCTCTTTTGAGAGACTCGATAATTCTATCTTTTGCTTCAAGCTCTTCTGAAACTGCACCATATCCATGTTCTGCTTTTGTGTAGGCTTCATCAAAACGCTTTAGCTCTTGCGACAAAGCTTTTGCTTTGCGAAGTTCTATGAGCTCCTGATTGATGGCATAAGACTCTTTAGGATCATTGCAGATACTTTTTGCTGTTTCTAGATAGTTCTCACGATCAATACCTAATCGAGCAAGCCCCACTAATGAGTCAAGATATACCGACCTATCGCGATCATCTACTATCTTCTCCCTGCTATAGTGCAAAACCACCTTTTGATAGAGACCGATTGCTTCCTCTTTGCCACCTTCACGATCTATGAGAAGTATCGTCTCGGCAAGTGCTTCACAGGAGTATATATAGTCCGGATCGATTGCAAGAGATTTCCTATAGTACATCACCGCAAGGCCAAGATCGACAAGGCTTTCATCAAACTTCATCGCGCCATTTTCATCTGTTGATTTCCAGCCTTTTTGAAAGATAAATCCTAAGATAAAATTGGAAGAGGTCGTGCTTGCCTTTTTGTAAAGCTCTAGGACTTCCTCTCTTTTTTCAACACTTTCTATTCCTTGAGATTCAAGGGTCAGGGCAAGATATTCAGCAGCCTCTAGGCAGCCAAGTCCTACAGCCTTTTCATAACCTGAAACTACCTTGTGATGGCTCGTTCCCTTCTTTTGAAGGTTCCAGGTTGCAGCTAGTACAATCCAGCCATAGAGATTTGGTGGGAGGGTTGATCCTCTTGCAGCAAGATCTCTAAATGTTTCATTAACTATTCCCTGTCCTCGCCCCTTTATTTTACCTGTTGTAAGTAGCTCTACAACTCTTTTTACTGGGACAAGTGCATCGTCATATGTTTTTGCTTCAATGCAATATTTAAAGCGTGCAAAGTGGCTCTTATATAAGGGCTCTCCTTTACCCTCTACACGCTCTTCTCTACTTTGATTGCTAGTTGCTGGTATGTAAGTCATGAAGCTGTGTTCTAAATGTCTGAATTCCTGTTCGCAGTGCACAATTTTCTTCGAGCACCTTTTTAAAAAGCTGCTGAAGCAAAGATTGAGCTTCAACTGGCTTATTTGCAGAGAGCTTTTCAAGCGTAGAGATCTCGTCTGCAAGATCCGGGTCGAGTACTTCTTTATTAACATCTTTAAGAAGATCGGGAATTTGGCTAAGTATATGGGCGTGACTTTCAAGCTGTTGCAGCTGCAACTTTTTCGCCTCCCGCGATCTTCTTGCTGATTCGCGATTGTTAATGCGCCTTTGCTCTGCTTTTGTACGCTCTTTTTGGTCTTCAGAAGACTTCTCTGGCGTAGACTCTTCTGGCTCAAAAAGTGCTAATTCAGGCGGAGGTATCCCTTCAAGTGCAGCTTCTTCTAAATTACAAAGGTCAAGATCAGAAAAGGGAGAGAATAAGCGTTCAGATACCTGGCTCACGAGCATATAGGGGTTATATTTTGCTAAAGTATTGCACAAAATATACCATTGAGGCAAGTCATTACTCTATTGTAAAAAGCTCATCCCACGAGGTGGTATAGCGGCTTGTGCAGAACTCTTTTTTTACCTCCCTTGGAACTTGCGAGGCAAAGTAGAGGCTTTTTTTGCCCCATTTTTCGTTGATCTCATCCATGATTTTCATTGTTTTTGCTTCTTTTACGCGAAGTTTTGAGGAACTTTTTGCAAAAAGATCGAGAGGACATGCGCGCTCCGAGACAAAATTGCCAAGCACTACACCTACTTTCTTAAAGAGAAACCCTGGCCTATAGATTGAGGTAAGAAGCTTTTTTGCATGTGCGATAAGTGTGGGCGTATAGGCTGTCGGATCGATAATTTGCGAAGCCTCTTTGCTATATTGCGGCTCATCTTTATACCACCTTGTCGTAAGAAATACGCTTACATAGGAAGCGAGGCTTCCCTGATCTCTTAGCTTTTCTGCAACGGATGCTGTGTAGTCTGCAAGAATCGATGAGAGCATCTCTAAATCATCAATTGGAGCATCAAATGACTTTGCTGTGCTGATCGATTTTTTCGGGTCCTGATTTTCGTGAAGCTCAAGACATGATATGCCGCGAAGCTCCCAAGCAAGCCTAAGGCCTACTACAGAAAGTTCCTTCTTCAGCCAGTAATCTGACTTTTCTACAAGCTCAAGGGCTGTGTAAACACCCTTTTCGCGAAGTCTACAGCCAAGCCTTGAGCCAATTCCCCAAATCTCTTGAACGGGAAATTTCTCGAGCGATGCCACTTTGTTTTCCTCTGAGATTGTGTAGACGCCTACCTTTTTAGCATAGTGATTTGCCACTTTTGCAAGAGTCTTTGTTGGCGCAATTCCTATAGAAACAGGAAGACCAAGCCATGTAAGTATCGTGTTGCGAAGCGCTACCATATCCTTCTCCTGCAACCCATCTAGCTGGAGAAAGGCCTCGTCGATCGAATAGACTTCAACGTGGGGGCTAAACTGTCCTATAATCTGCATAAGCCGGCGCGACATATCTAGATAGAGCGAAAAGTTAGAAGAAAGCACGATCACGCCATACTTTTTACAAAGAGCCTCTACCTCAAAAGCTGGCGCTCCCATAGCAATGCCAAGTGCTTTTGCTTCTTGCGAGCGGGCTACAATGCAGCCATCATTACTTGAGAGTACAACAACAGGCTTTTTTTCAAGCTTTGGGTTAAAGACTCTCTCGCACGAGACGAAAAAGTTATTGGCATCGACAAGTGCTAGCATGCATGGATCACGTGCGTTACCACGCCCCAGACGCGAAAATCGGAATTTTTACCATCTATTTTGATATCTGCAAATCGAGGGTTTGCAGCAACAAGCTTTAGTGTTTTCCCCTGCATGACAAAGCGCTTTACGGTAAACTCGCCATCAAGCAGGGCAACAATAATCTTACCAGAGAGCGGCGTAAGGGAGCGATCCACAACTAAGATATCGCCCGACTGAATGCCGGCATCTTTCATCGAATCACCGGAGACTCGCACAAAAAAGGTAGCTGCCGGATGTTTAACGACAAGCTTGTTAAGATCCAAAAAACTTTCGATGTGCTCGTCTGCAGCTGATGCAAATCCAGCCTGAACTGTCGAGCTCATTATCGGTACACATACACTTTTAGCCATACATCTTACTATTATCGTCGACTTTACAAATAAAGGAAAAGGGCATAAACTGTGAACAGAATTATTATAACCGAGATCGACAATGGCAATGTTTGCACCACTTCTACTTCTTATTTTAATGCCTGTTGGATTTATTGGCAGCGCATGGGTTACGAACTCTGTTTTTGACCACTTCCGTAGAGATGCCGAAGAAATCACTTCTGTAGACCGTCTCGGAACCTTCTTGCTTCTTACAGCCCTCTTTGGCAGCTACTGCTACTTTATCTGCCGAGTCTTTATTCCAGAATAAAATTTTTTAGGTTTTCAGAAATTGGTGTGGGTTGATGGTGCCTCTAAAAGAGGCTGCTGCATCGAAAATCACAGCAAGCGATTGTAGGTGTACAAAAGCTACTGTATTAATGCGCCGAGATGTAAGAAATAGCGGAAAAATAGACACTGCCGCTACTGCGAGGCCAAAGGTAAGATCTACCGCGCGACTTACGAGAGAGACGATGCCTGCAACAAAAAAGAGACAGCGTGAAAGCATGTGCCTTTTCAAAAAGTCAGATTCCTTTGCAGCACTTTGTGCCTTTTCAAAGATTGGACAGGCTATCTTTTTTGTAACTATTCCATAGACTTCTTTTTCTTCTTTACTCTCTTTTGGCATCTGAATGCTCCAAAGCATTCTATACGGCAATGCTAGAATGACTTTTGAGTAGGCTGTCCACTTTGTTGCAAAGTCATTAATGCCTTCTTGAGTGCCCCCTGTTGCAACTGAAACTAGAGATGCACCTACTCCGACTGTAGTGATTGCTGCGGCATAGAAGGCAATACCAATTCCTAGAGGAATGCCGAGGAAAAAGGCTCCGATCGTTTCACAGATAAGCTCGCAGCAGTCAGTATCTCTTTTATTATGGTAGCGAAGCTTGAGCTCAGCATAGGTCTTCATAGTAGGAGATGTTATCTCCTTGAGAAAGCGCTCATCTTCTTGCAGATATGCGATTTTTGAAAAAACTCTAGAGCGCAAAAAATCATTCTCGAGAGATTTTGCACGCTCTATGAGGGCATTAAGCCTTGTACTGTCGATAGGTTCTGGGGAATGCTTCATCTTTCGGAGAGCCTGAAGGATTTGCCCATCATCATGGGCTCTTTGACCTAAAGCTCCATGGAGTGCAGGATCTAGCTGCTCTACAATCCGCAAAAGAGAGCCGTCACAGGTAGAAAAGAGCGCTGCAGCGTAGCAGCGAACTGCCTCATTTTGAATAGCTTCTATCCGAGAGGAGAGATTTTTTGGAGGCTCTTTTGTCTCCTTCCACTCTTGCTTTAGTCCACTAAAAGCAACTAAATCAGCACGAATTGAAAATGACATTGTCCCCTCCGCTTCAATTTTTTAAAAAACTCTACTTGAAACAGACTTTATTGTCGTTACTAAAGCGGCAATTTTATTTACATCAAATGATACGCGTATCCCTCGTTGTGTCAATTCATCTTCGACAACCTTTCCTTCATAGGAAAGCGTATTTCTATCCCCCACCTTTCGCATGGCCTCAAAGATATGTAAAGCGCCCTTTAGCTCTTTTCTAGTTGAAGCTATCAGAGCAGATTTTCTTGCCTCATCCTCTCTTGGACGAAGGTACATATATTCTACTATATTTTCCATACCAAGTAGAGCCATTCCCGGCAAAATAACACCTGTTTCTGTGGCCTCTACCAAGCAAAAAACTGCCGTAAAGAGCGTGCCTACTGCACGTAAAAGGTTATCCTTTAGAGGGATATCATGTTTGATCTTAAAAAGTTCAGCCCTTACTAGGTAACGATATCCGGCAGGCTCTAGGTTGAGCATCACTTGATGGACGCGGATAGCGGCATGCTTTCCGGTATTTGACCCAAGAGCTTCAGGAAAGATAGTATCTGTAGTTTCAATGAGCTTTACATCCTGGCGTATACCATTCATACTACAATACTCTCTCATACAAGACAGCTCCTTTACGGAACGCTCTTCACCTTTCAAAAGTGAAGCATGTTTCAAAGAGAGCGCTTTACCTGCATGGTAGAAAGCCGGAATAAAACTTACAATTCCCATTACATAATTCATTCAGTCACCTTATTATAGAATTGCACCCACTCCTCGGTAGATAAGTCTTCAGGGCGACTTGTGGGAGCTTTTTTTAGAAACTCTAGAGCATCTACGGTTTTTTGAGGTTCATACCAGCTCTTAAGCGTTGCCCGTATCATCTTGCGCCTCTGTGAGAATGCGGCATTGACAAGAGTAAAAAAATGCTCCTCATTAGCTACAGGAAAGCGCTTTTCAAGATCAAGCCTGATAACTGCAGAATAGACGCCAGGGGCAGGATAAAAGCAGCTTGGCGATACGATAAATCCATAACGCGGCTTTGAGTAGTACTGCAAAAAGAGCGTAAATGCGACAAAATCCTTTGGAGGACAGGGCATAGTGAGTCTTCTTGCAACTTCATCTTGCACCATAACGATAAGGGAGGAAAAGTGCTCTCCATCCTTTAAAAACCGCTGAAGAAGCGGCGTTGTTACATTGTAGGGAAGGTTTGCAACAAGTTTTGCCTTTTTTGTAAGATGGGAAGTAAGGTCATAGTGCAGAGCATCTGCCTCAACTACAGTAAGTCTTGGAGCAGAAAGTGCATGAGCAAAGGTGGCATCTTTTTCTACTGCCACAACTTCGCAGCCGGTCTCTAAAAGCCTTTCGGTAAGCGCACCTGGGCCTGGCCCTACTTCAATAACAAGGTCATCCGGAGATACCTCAGCAAGCTCTACAATTTTATGTAAGATATTGCCATCGATAAGAAAGTTTTGCGAAAGAGCCTTAGAGGGTTTTGCCCCGATTTTTTCCAGGTACTCTCTTAGCTCTTTAGGACGAAACTTTGCCATTACTTCAAAATAAATGGCTGAAAGTTCACCGGCAGCTCTTTTTCTATCGTATCTTTTGAAAGATGAAAGTGGCGTCTGAGATCTTCAAAGTAGAGGGCAGTCTTTTTTGCTGTCATCTCTTGGATGATCGTTTCGCGAAGCTTTGGCTCTAGCTCTTGCAAACTTGGCACCTTTTCGTCAGAGAGCTTTTCTACATAATAGATGCGGATGACAGGATTTTGCTCGGATCTTGTAGACTGCAGTTGCGGCGTGCTATAAGAGCCTTCCTGCATATTCAAAAGAAGATCCTGGAGACCTTTAGAGAGCTCTGACTGTTTTTGACAAAAAGACTGAGAGATGAGCATCTGCACCTGAGGATCTACCATGGAGCGTTTTTCTAACTCATCTTGCAGGCTATCGAGTGCGATATTTTCATTTTGCAAAAGGAGAAGAAGCTTGTCAGCATAAGCAGAAGACATTGCAGTATCGCCAGATTTCAGCGTCACACAGCGCCACACGCACTCTTTTTGCGAACCAACTGTTTTGACAACTTCTTCATAGGCTTTTCGGATCTCGCTTGGCGTGATCTCAGCCATTATGCGCATGCGCACCTGATAGTAGAGCATTCGGCGGATGGTGATATCTGCTTTTACCATCTTCCAGGCTTCATCAAGGGTAAGGCCTGCGTTATCAAGGTTTATCATAACCTCCGGTCCAAATATATCTTCTAGCTCTTCACGGATATCTCCAGAGCTAATTGGAAAGCCTTTTTCTTCAGCATCTTGAATCATCAGTTCTCGATCGATAAGGTCATTGAGCACTTCCTTCCAATGGGCAGAATAAAACTCATATCTTGCTTCGGGCATATCAAGAAATTGCGGATAGTTCTGAAAAATGATCATATCCATCTTCTTTTTTACATCGATGACCGAAATAGCATTGCCATTTACCTGCGCAAGCACGCGGTTATTTACTGAAATGCGCCTTCTTGGCTCATCGGCAGCAAGTGTCGAAATCAAAGCAATTAAGATAAAAAGATATTTTTTCATAAACCCTCAAACAAACTAGCCTCTAGCATATAGAGATAAGGAGTTTAAAAAAAGGACATAAAGGGGCTTTGTTGTTTTGTATAGTAACCACTGAGGCCAAGTCGAGTATGGCATTTTATGCCGTTGCGTTAAATAGAGCATCTTGGGACACTTTAGAGAATTTAAAGAAAGGAGCTCAATGTATGATGACAGGTAGTTTTCTTATGAAGTCGGCAGGTTATCAACCTAGTGTTTCTTGTGCAACGCCTTTTGTAGGTACTGAATTTATAGATAAAATTGATCAAGGCACGCTGAAAAAGTATTATACACTTAGATCTCAACCTTTTAATGCAGGATTAACTTTTTGGGGCGATGTTATTGTCCGTGTCAATAGAGCATCTGATCTATTTCTTAGAGATTTTCTACACATTGTTATAAGCAGCGAAAAGGGAGAAGTAAAAAGTACTTATAACATTAGCTTTTTGGGTCCATCAACGGGAATGCCTTTATTAGATACCGCAAATCGAGTAAACATGCTTACAGCTGCACACACTTCTCTTACAGAGGCGTGTGTTCAGTATAGACAGTGTAGGTGGTTTAGATACTGCGGGCAGCAGCAGCAAGATCATCTTGAAGCACAATGGCATCAAGCATTAGGTGAAATACAAAGGGCAATTGATTCGATTCAAAAACCTCCCCCTCTACTTGTGCACCTAAACGAGCAAGAACGTATAGCGCGAAAAGTTTACGAAGTACTTGATAGTATAAAAGGAAGATATAGCAATCGTGAATTTTCTCTCCATGACCAGGAGCAACTACAGAAATGTAGAGCCTTTGCACAACAGATTCGATCGGAAGTTAAACAAAATTCCACATGGCTATCGTATCAAATAGGTGCACAAAATGCGAGCAGTCTCGACTCAGAATGCCATTATTTATGCCAAGCTGTTGAAGAAGTTGAGAATATATATGAAAAAGAACAAGCTGCAAACGAATTTAGGGCCATATTTGAGATAGATCCATATACGCAATTCGCTATGCGAGAAGAGGTGGTCGATAATTTTAGCGCGCGCCTTGAAGATTGCATCAACGACAATGGATTTATAGATATTAGTTCATTTAATCCGGTAATGGATGAACTTGCCGGGCATATATGGCAACAGAGAAGCTACTATGATGGCCTCTATAATCTTCTACAAAGATATAAGACAAAATCTCTAGGCCCCTATATGCATGACTACTTGAGAGATTTAAATACAAAGCTTGCCGCTTTAAACAAGTGGGTAGCCTCTTTAGAAAGGCTATTTACTCGTACAGAAGAACGCAGGCTTTTTTTCCTTGCAGGTGTCCCCTGTAAGTCCGACTTTTGGTTTGGACCATCTATTGTAACCAATCGTAGCGACCCCAACTGCCTTAATCTTTTTTACACTACAAAAAGATATTTACATAGATCACGTAATGAACCAGAGTGTATTCAAAAGCTTAAAAAACATGCCGTTTCGCAAGTTTTACTAAAAGCAAGAATGTCAAATGCAGGTGCCTATCAAATATGGGCATCAACGGAAGAGCATGTTGCAAATAGACTCTCTGCGATTGCAAGCTTTAACTCCCTACCCACCGACATCATTATCACACAGGGCGAAAATAGCCTCCCCGTACATAAACTTGTGCTCTTGCGATTCCAGCATGATATACCAATCTTCTTTAATAAAGCCCTAAGCGGCACCTGGAAAGAATCTAGACAAAAAAACCTTGAGATTTCAGAGACATTTTTATGGCCAGCTGTTGTAGAGTTTGTAAGCTGGCTCTATGGCATCAGTGCTGTAGACGAAGTACCACTCTTTTTAATAGACAGATTTGTACAAGCCGCCGATTTTTGCATGGCCGGAGTTCCTCTTATAAATAAATTAAAGACACCGGAACAATTGAGCCACCTCTAGTTGGGGTAATTCTGCCTGTTCGCTACCAGCTTCGATCCATCCCTTTTTATCTCATCGGTGAATTGCATCGTCTTTTAGAAGCTGAATGAAAGGCGGTTTTAGGGAAAGCTCAGTGGCTTGGCGGCTCGAGTTTATTTTTTTTTGAATTTAGCCGCGAAGAAACCATCCATCTTGCCCGTAGCTGGCAGTGAAGCAAAAGGCTCACCCACAAGCTCTAAAGGATAGTGCTTTAAAAAGTGCTCCACCTGCATATCATTTTCTTTTTTGAGTATGCTGCAGGTAGCATAGACGATGTGGCCACCTGGCTTTACATAGCTTAATGCCTGCTCAAAGATTACCCTTTGAGATGAGACGATCCTCTCAAGCATTTCGCGAGAAAACTTCCATTTCATGTCTGGATTTCTGCGAAGCGTGCCGCAGCCTGTGCAGGGCGCATCTACAAGGACCCAGTCCATGGCTTTTTTTAGTTTTTTGAGCTTTTGTTCATCTGTAGAGGGAAGAATTTGCGCGTTTTGAATGCCGGCACGCTTTAGCCTTTTCCTTGCCTCGTATAAGGCATGCAGGCGAATATCATGCAAAAAGATCTGTCCTTTGCCGCCTAGTCTATGAGCAAGGGCAAGGCTCTTTCCACCTGCTCCTGCGCAAAAGTCAAGGACCTGCTCAAAGGGATGTGCCTCTACAAGATCTGCAATAAGCTGCGAGCCCTCATCCTGCACTTCAAAAAGCCCATCTGTAAACTCTTTAAGGGTAAAAAAGTTGCGCTTTTTAAGAAAATGAATAGCCGATTGCGAACGCTCACCTGGCGCCACTTCGAATCCTTGAGACAGGAACCTTTTTACAAGATCATCTCGGGAGATCTTTAAGAGATTTGCTCGCACAGTAGTAGGTGCTTGTTCGAGACAAGAGAGCGCTATTTCTTTTGCTCGCTCTTCTCCCCAAGAGGCTATAAGCTCCGCTAAAAGCACTTCTGGAAGGCTATAGCGAACATGTAGAGCAATAGTAGGATCAGAGAGAAAACTTTTAGGATCATGCGCCTCGATCCACTGGAGCTTTTTTTCCCAGCTTGATTCTGGGACAAAATAGTCGATAAGTGCCTTCCAGCGTATGAGCCGGTAGACCTCTTCTGAAATAAAAGCTCGATCTTTTGAGCCTAAAGCTTTATGTTCTCGGAAGTAGCAGCTTACAAAATAGTCGATGGGACCATGCTGCTGTTCATATCCCTCAAGAAGTGAGATAAGATGCTTGATTCTAAATTGGTGTGAGTTCATCCCAAACATTCTAAAGAACTTTTAAAATAATTGCAATTAAGATAGTTTCCAAAAAAAGAAAATTTTGATAATATTTAGGCTTCATGACTAGTAAAGATGCCCCTACAGACCAGATTACAGCCTTTTGGAAAGCCTTTGATATTGGCCATGTCAAACGCAGCCTCCGCCTCATCATTTCCTATATTCTTGTCACGTTTGGACAAGCTGCCTACTCCCCTTTTATTGCAAAAGTAGCAAGTGTTGCCGGCTTTAGCTTTCTTTTTTACGAGCTTACAAAACATCGTGCAAAAAGGCGCTTTCTTTTTGGATTTTGCTTTTTCTTTCTCGTACAATGCGTGGAGCTATTTTGGTTTACCTACCATCCTGTCGTTGCCGCAAGGAGCACATTTTTACTTCTTTCTGCCCTTATGGGGCTGCAATTTGGCATCGTCTGCCTCTTTGTGTCTAAAGAAATTTTGACCTCTCGCTTTAGCTTCCTGATTATTCCTTCTTTATGGACGCTCCTTGAATGGAGCCGCTTTAGCTGGTGTTCTGGCTTTTACTTTGACCTGACAGGCATGCAGCTTGCTGCAAATCTTGTAACTTTGCAGTCAGCATCCCTCTTTGGCCTATTTGGCATGACCTTTTGGGTGCTGCTTACAAATGTCTTACTCGTCCGCGCCTATCTTTTAAAAAATATTTCATCGTGGTTTATTGCGTGCACTATTGCCCTTATTCCCTATCTTTATGGCAACTGGCACCTCAATTTTCATAAAAAAGAAGAGGCAATCTATAACCTCACCCATAAACCGCTTGGCGCACTTATCGTCCATTCTAAAAAAGTACCAGAGGAGTTTAAACCCCTTCCAAGGCCACATCTCACACCTCAGATGCGAGCGCTATATGCTTGGAAAGAACTTATCTTTGCCATAAGCCCTTTTTTTCAAAAGGAAAAACCAGACCTCATTCTTATGCCTGAAGGTGTAGTTCCCTATGGAAGCAACACACTTCTCTTCAAAACAGATGAGGTAAACGACCTTTTCCTCCAAGCATTTGGCGTGCCTATTGCTCCTACTTTCGAAACTGAGCTCACATCAGAAGATATTGCAAAAGAAGTTGTTCGGCTCTTTAATTGTCCACTTATCATAGGACTCGAAGGAATCAAGCGCGTTGCAAACTCAAGTAGACCCCTTTACTACAATTCAGCATTTTTCTTTTCAAATGACCTCTTACTTCCTCCTGAACGCTACGACAAGCAGGTGCTTGTGCCGATGGGTGAATATATCCCCTGCAACTTTGCAAAGAAATGGGCCGCAAAATATGGAATCTATGATTCCTTCACTCCGGGGAAATCTGCAAAGCCCTTTCACTATCAAGGCCACAAAATTGGCGCCTCTGTCTGCTACGAAGAGACCGTAGGAAGCCTTATGCGTCAAAACTCCGTCAAGGGAGCTACGCTTCTTGTAAACCTTACTGATGATTACTGGTTTCCCTACTCAATGCTTGCCGTCCAGCATTTTGAACATGCAAGACCAAGAACGGTAGAAAATGGCGTACCCCTTATTCGTTCCTGCAACTTTGGGATATCAGGGGTAGTAGATAGTCTTGGAAGAGAGGTTCTTATTAAAGAAGGAGAAGAAACCCCCTCTGCCTTTTTAGTCTCGTTTTCCTCATATCACTATTCTACCCTCTATGGAAAATGGGGCGATCTGCCTATTTTGCTCCTCTCGAGCTTCTTTTTTTTATTGGGAATCTCATTAGTTATAAAGAAAAGCTATAATAAATAGATTGTTTGTGATATGCTTACTTTTTTTCACTCAATAAAAGAAGAGTTTCATGTCATTTCAAGACCAAAATTTACATCAAAATATCCTAAGAGCAATCGATGATGCAGGCTATGTAACGCCTACCCCGATTCAGCAGCAGGCAATACCGCAAATTTTAGCGGGCCATGACCTTAGAGCTTCTGCGCAGACGGGAACAGGAAAAACAGCAGCATTTACGCTCCCTGCACTCCATAAGCTTACAGAGCCATCAAAGATTATGGGCCTTGGACCTCGAGTCCTCGTCCTCGTTCCAACTCGCGAACTTGCTATGCAAGTTGCAAAAGAAGTTGAAAAATATAGTAAGTACCTAACACGTACAAAAACTGTGTGCATCTATGGTGGAACTCCTTACCCTGTCCAAAATAGACAGCTCTCTCGTCCATTCGAGATCTTAGTTGCAACACCAGGGCGCCTCATCGATCATATGAAGCGCGGAAGAATTAACCTCGCAAGAGTCGAACTCTTTATTCTTGACGAAGCAGACCGCATGCTGGATATGGGCTTTATTGAGCCTGTAGAAGAAATTGCAAAAGCACTTCCAAAAGAGCGTCAAACACTGATGTTCTCTGCGACCCTTAAAGGCCAAGTGCTCAACCTCTCAAAGAGACTTCTTCGCAATCCTATAGAGGTTTCTGTTACTCAAGAGATGGTAAAAAATGACCATATCGACCAAAAACTTCTCTATGTCGATGACCTTAACCATAAGCATCGCCTCCTCGATCATATCTTAAGCGACCCAGAGCTTAACCAAGCAATCATCTTTACCTCGACAAAGCGTTATGCCGGCGAGCTTGAAGATAGACTATCTGGCTCAGGCTATAAGGCAGCTGCCCTTCATGGCGACATGAACCAGCGCGAGCGCACAAGAACAATCAAGAGACTTCGCGAAGGCACAATTAACATCCTTATCGCAACGGATGTAGCATCGCGCGGTATCGATGTACAAAACATCAGCCACGTGATTAACTTTGACCTTCCAAACTGCGCAGAAGACTATGTCCACCGCATTGGCCGCACAGGTCGTGCAGGTGCAAAAGGCGTAGCTTTTTCCTTTGCTTCGATGAAGGATAGAGATTCTCTTCGTAGAATCGAAGAGTTCACCGGACAAAAGATCCCCTCTCACCAAATCGCTGGCATGGAGCCAAAAAATAAAGCTGCTGCAAAACCGCAGCACTGGAAGTTTGCTCCAAGAAAGAGACCTTACAGCAGATAGGACTTAGGGTCTGTCAAGTGATTGAAAATAGGCTATCCCAACAAGTTCTTTTGCTGGGATTTTTGCAGCCCCAATACCCGCCTGATCTAGTTTTGTGGTAAGTATGCTAAAGGCAAGGATCAAAAAGAGTGTTAGGGCTAAGAGGCAAGCGATGACTCTTAGTACAAATTCACGACGCGACTTCATGAAAAAACCAGATTTTTAAGGCGAGAGTAGCAGATAGTCATCTTCTCCCTCTCGTTTGGATCAAGGCTTGTCATATTCTTAAGAAGGGAATCTAATTCCTTACGCTGCTTTTCATTTAAATCGTGACCCATCTTTACGACAAGAGCGTCAATATAGGCGTGCAGCATCTTTTGTTCATTTTCTAGCGCCCTTTGTGGTATTTTTCCCGTTATTGTACGAAAGCGGCAAAGAAGGTCTTTTGCAAAGCCGATAAGCCCTGTGTGTTTTGTCTCTGAGGTGCGAACAAAGGCTTTATGGTCGAGCATAAATTTTTCGATACCGCGTCGGCTTGTATCGGCTCCTATTGACTTTTGATCTTTTGGATCAACTGGAAGGAGTGCTTCTGTATCTTTTGATAAGTAGGGCTCTTCAAGGATGCGGATCAGGGCAATTGCTGTACCATAGACATCTCCTGCCTTACTCTTCGTTCCCTCAGGCGGTCCGTAGCGAGTGTTTCCTGAATAGGGCACCTTTTCTTGATTTTCCTTAATTTTTACACTTTTCCCAAAGTCGCTAATTCGAACTTTGCCATCTGGAAAAAGAAGCATATTTTCAAGTTTAATATCTGCATGGACAGCACCTGCTGCATGTAAATTTCTCATGCCGTTAAGTACATCAAGGGCCCTTAATTTTGCCTCAGCAAAGGTTTGTCCCTGAGAAAGATCTTCAAGATTTCCCTTAGCTTTTGCTTTACGAGGAGCCATGCCCTCTTCTGTGATGATGTCGATTTCTAGGTTAGTCTCACCTGCTTTTTTTAAGGCAGTTTTAAGATCCTTGCAGAAGGCAACTTCTTGGTCTAATGTCTTTTTTCGTTTGTCTAAAAAGCTTTTTCGGGGAACCATATAGACAT
>CAZEGK010000029.1:0-30393 GCA_964512205.1 uncultured bacterium
CCGTTTTATAGGTGGCGTTGCAACTTATTAAACGGTTCTGCTTCGACATCTTTTTTCAAAAGAAAAACAAAAAGAAATATTTTTTTTTCATGGAGGGCTTATTCGTGTTCGATAATCCTTTGATATCTACTCCTTTTTTATCGATGTTTGGTTTCACTCTTGAAAGAACCATTCAGGAGTCTCAGATGAAGATATACAAGAGAGGTGATCAGATGAAAGTGTATTCTTATTCCACAAGAGACCTGATCAACTTGGATCTTTTGCGCCAATTATGGAGCTTTCTTGATCGGAGCAAGCCTGTGTTCTGTATTAGTGTGTACATGGAAAAGCCACCCTTTCAATTGATGCCAGTTGGTTGTTCATGGAATTTGTCGCCGTTGTTCATTGCAGGAAAATTGAAAGTTCCTCCTCCTAATGAAGCTCAGAAGCAACAATTCGTGCGAGATAAGCGCACAGCCATTGAGATTGATCAAGAAGAAGAAGAAGAGTCGGATGAGGAAATGCAAATGGCTGTTACTGCTTCGTTGAATGAGGCTGCTCCTTCGATTCCTTTGAGTGAGAGCACCAAGCGTAACTTTCTACTTCTATTGGATACTCCCATTGAAAAAGGTGAGCCAGAATGCATGATTTGTGCCACTGGCAATCTTGTTCGAAAAACCCTAGATTGTTGTAAGACTCAGCATGTCTGTGACTTGTGCCTGAGACGATGGATTGAGAAGGATAACATAACATGTCCCTTTTGCAGAGGAGAGATTAAAATTTCAATTTAATGGGTACATTATTGGACATTTCTTTTTGCACTTCCAATTCTGACACTATAGGTGGCTTCTCAAAGTATCCGCTTGCAAATGTCTTTCTATGTAGTTCCTTGAATCCGTATGCATTCATCGTTTCCGACACTTCAGGACACTTGTCTCCTACACCCATGAGAACATGATACCACGGTTGAGAAAGAGTAGTCCTGAAGAATGTCTCAACAATGAACTCTAGGTTTTCCTTTTCCTTGATGGTAGGACAAGACAAATAGGCAATTTCGTCCATGATGACACCCACACAGGATAGTTTTGTCTCTGGAACGGAGAAATCAAACTTCTTTTCCGGATTCTGCTTACATACAATAGCTACTCCTGGGTTGTGGACATTTGTGCTATTTCCAAAGGCCCTGAAATGGCCATACTGAAAGCGTGTCATTTCAAGGATCTCTTGAAAGACGTCGCGAGTGATCTCTTGAAGACAGACTACGTAAATCGAGTCATCCAAGTGATCGAGAAAGTGGACCAAGTGTTGGTTCCTTCGTTCATATGAGATGTACTTGTCAAAGAGTTCCTTGCTTTTGAGAATGCCTCTGAAGAATTCTATTTTGTCTGGAGAAGCAGACAACATTCTTCTCCCAAGTTCAGTGTACACTTGAGGTTCTCCTGAAAGCCATGATGTGAAATTGAAAGAAACAACAGAACAAGAGGGTCTATGCATTACGAGAAAGATTACTTGGCTTTGGTCAAAAAAATAATTGAAACTGGAAACCCTCGAAACGATCGAACAGGAACGGGAACGAGATCACTCTTTGGAGAGAAATTAGAACTCGATCTGACAGAGGATCGGATGCCCCTGTTGACCACAAAAAAAATAGACTTTGAAAAAATCAAGGGCGAACTCCTGTGGTTTATTTCCGGAAGCACCAATCTCAAGGAGCTGCAAGACAAGTTCAACGTTCACATATGGGATGCCAATGCGAAGAAGGATGGAACACTCGGACCGATCTATGGCCATCAATGGAGAAAGATCCCGGAAAACGATCAGCTGCTCAATGCCCTTCAATTGATCAAGAGCGATCCACACAGTCGAAGGATACTTGTATCGGCATGGAATGTGAGCCAGTTGAAGGATATGGCATTACCACCGTGCCACGCTCTGTTTCAGTTTTTTGTGAACACAGAAAAGAAAACTCTGTCATGCCAAATGTACCAAAGGAGTGCCGATATGGGACTTGGAGTTCCTTATAATATGGCATCATACGCACTACTGACACACGTCATGGCCCATTTGAGTGGACTAAAGGCGGAACGATTGATCATTTGCTTTGGAGATTGCCATGTCTACAATGATCACATTGAACCCTTAAAGCGACAACTTGAGCGAGAACCAAGAAGCAAGCATCCAAGGATAAAGCTTTCTGATAAGATTGTGTCATTGGATGATATCGATGTCTCGTACATAGAGCTTTATGATTATGATGATCCACATCCTGGAATCAAAATGAAAATGTCCGTTTAATCAATTGCATCGTGTTCCCAAATACAAGCGTGCTGCTCCAGGAGAGTTAGGCTTATCCGTTGTCAGTACCTCAAGATAGTAGATTTCTTGATTATCACGCAATGCATACAAAAGAGGCTTAATAGAAGAGCCCAAAGGATCGACCAAGTTATTGAGACTTGTTGCAGACCCCACAACTTGTCCCGGAGTAGTCAAGGTGTCACATGCCGTTGAAGGAAATCCACACAATGAAGAAAACAATGGACCACTTGATGTGCCTGGAACAAGAGGTCCCATGATTCGAATAGCTGTAATAGATGAACCTGTATTTTGTGTGACACGATACTCCACTTTCTCTGCTCCTAAATCATAAGCCAAGCGAACTGTGAACTGTGCATTGGCTTCACCTCCACCCAAAGGAACATTGGTTCCAAGAGCTACTCCACATACCCGTTGAAGAACAGCACTGGAATCGCCTCTCACAGTAGCAATGAGAACGATGATTCCAACAATAACGACAGCAGCAAGACATGTAGCAATGAATGACCAAATAAAATAAGTCTTACACTTGTCATCACTTGCCTTTTCAGCAAGTGTCGTTGGATTAACTCCAATCTTCTTCATTCTTTTTTGTTTTCAAGTTTTACTTTTTATTCTTATACTGTTTTTGTGACGATTTTGAAGCTTCTTGTTGGCATCATCAGACTCAGACTTTCAAGCTTGGTTTCTGCCGCATCTTTGTCGATAAATGTGTGCTCTTCCATCTCCTTCCAATTCTTGTTCTGCTCAAAGGCGATGATGAAAAGTTCAGTTGGGCGGCCAAGCAGCTTCAACTCAGCATCAAGCAAAGCCATGTCCTTGTCTCGTGCCGCTTTACGGAGCTTCTTCAAAACAGAAGGAACAGGAACTCTGTCATGCAAATCAATAACTTGCACCAAATGAGCATATGGAATCTTTCCGTCCTCTTCTTCTTCATCTCTTGCTCTTTTCTTCTCCTTATTCTTCTTCTTTGGTGGTGGTGATGATTCTTCGTCCTCATCGTCATCGTCGTCTTCATCTTCGTATCCAGAAACGTTTCCGACATCCTCGTTGTCTGCTTTGATGAATCCTCTGACGATTTCAAAGTCTTCGTCATTCTCTTCATCTTCTTCCTCTTCATCGTCAAATCCTATGCCTCCTTGATCGAGACGAGTCAAGTCTTCTCCTTCATCGTCATCTTCTTCACCATCTGAAAAGAGTGGTTCATCCGGATGCTTCTCTTGATAGAGACGATCAAATTCTCCTTCAATCCATGTGATCTCGGCAATCTTGTCTTGAGTCAGCTCTTTGGCGAGCCCATTGTATCTTGCAATGAGCACTGGAAGATAGGAATCGTTCTTGATGACTTCTTTGGTGAACTTTTTCTCCACTTGTGCAATCACCCAACCCATGCCTTCTGTTCCATAGCATGATTGACATTGCTTTTCGTAAAACTCACGTTGTCCACTCTTTTCGCATGATTTGCACTTGCAGACAGAATGTTCATCAGGCAAGTCAAGGACAATGTCTTCGTACTTTGATTGGCGCTTCGCGGGATTCGACTTGACATAATGATTCAGGGCAGACGAATATGCAATGAAAGGAGCCAAATCAAGCTTCTCAAATGCCTCTTTGTTGAAACGAGCTTGATAAATGGCCTTCATGTAGTTGACTGTGATATCTACCATCTTTCCAAAGAGAGGATTGCTCTTGTAAGGATCGCACTCTCTTCTCAACTTGGTGTACTCTTGAGGATTGAAACGCTTGCCCAATTGATCAAATTCTTCATGCTTCATGTGAATCGGTTCCAGAATAGTAACATCGGGCTCGATGAGTTCCAAGGAACGCAATGGACTTTTGACAGCACCGCCGTTAAACACGTTCTTGAGCTTTGTCAGCATCTCTGGAATTTCACGCATCGCCTTCTCGGAAAGCCAATACGCATCATGAGAACTGTACTTGTTGTAGACCATGGATTGAGTCTCAAAGGTCTTTGTGGACTTGGGAGACAAGGTTCTCGACTTGAGTCTCTCAATGATTTTTGCAGCTTCTTCCATGTTTACTTGAAGACTCTCCAACACTGTCAATTTATCCTTTGAATGCTTAATATGGCTCTCCAGAGCGACAAGGCGTGCTTCAAAGTTGGTCAAATCGGATTGTGTCTTGAGAAGTTGAACCTTCTTGTCACAACCTTCACTGTTCACAGCATGCCATGCATGAGGTGGTAAATTTTCAATCTCAGCCTTGTCCTTATTGTATCGCTCAATCAAAGAATCCAAATCAGCAGGAGCCGAAGGAGCCGCCGAGGCCGTTTTGACTTTTGGACTGGCCAATGTCTTACCTGCCGTCAACCAAGGAACATTTACTTCAGCAGCTACTTGAAACATTGAAGTTGTAATATCGGCTTCCTTCTCCTTGGCGAACTCCTTGTCGGCATCTACTGAGGTAGGATAGATGCATTCCTTTCGAGAGGCAGCTGTTGGGATGGTTCCCTTCTTGGCAAGTGCCTTGATCCAATAATCCTTGTACTTCATCCTCTTGGATCCTCGTTCAAAGATAGCCGTCACAAGAATAGCTTCAGGTTCATGAATGTGAAACAAAAAGTCATTTCCTCGGGCCATGAATGCACCATGAGGCTTCAGCACAAGTTCCTTGCGAGGCAGCTTCTCAATCAATGCTTTGCAAGCATATTGATAGAGGGCAGGAGACACAGTACCCTTTGCCTTGGACAGATCCAAAGTGAATCCGGATGTATCAAGATAATGGATGGTCACATGATCCGTCGGTGACGGGTTGTAGAAGCATACCGGGTTGCCGGGTGTGTTGGTTCCTTCCTTTCCGGCAGGCACTGTGTGCAAAAGGCTAAAGACTTCCTCTGGAGGAAACGGTTTCTTGGACTTTGGAGTAGCCTTGCACACGGCAACGGATGGAAGGCAAGACACAATGTGGTCGGCATCAGTAAGGGAAGCGACAAAGGCTTCTTGCATCTTGCGTTGAGCCTTTAGATAGGGTTCAGTGAAGAGGATACTGGCTTGGACCTTGCCATTTCCTCGCGTCTCAGGGCCGATCACTCCAAGCAATGCAGCATTTGCTTTTGCTTCGCGAAGTTTTTGAAGATCGCCAAGCAAGCGATCATCGGTGCAATCAAGATCATCTTGGAAAGTGATCTCGAGAGGTGCCTCTCCTGCTGGCGCTTGCTCGATCTTGAGCTCCGAAACTTCCTTTGGATTCTCCATAAAAATGAACCCCTTATAATTTTGTTTAAAAATTGACTTTTTTAATTAGTATCCAATGGGATTTCTCAAGAGTGGAGTGCGGATCTGTGATCTTGTATCGACTGCTGTCTCTTGAGCAGGAACTTGAGGCTCTTGGGGAGACACACTCTCCTTGTAGTCGAGGATGTTATCGCGCTCAGGAACATCAGGAGGGTTCACTACGGCATAGGCAGTTCTGCGAGGTTCGCGGAACTTTTCAGCCACACGAGTAGCCCACAACAAGTACGTTACACCAACTCCGATCAATGTTCCAGCCATGGAGACAAAGATGTAAATGGCAAAGGCTCCTCCGTCAAACAAGGTTCCAGTGTATGTTCCAAGACCTGCGGCGTAAAAGTCGGGTGTTCTGCCGAGCTGTCCAAGTATTCCTGCAAAGTACATGGCAGGATTGAAGGTCCAGGACTTGACGGGGAATCCGATCAAGGTGGCAATGACAATTCCAAATGCCAAGTTCATTACACCAACATTGTAGTTGCGAGCTGCCTGCTTTCCATCCTCAGCATCATGCTTAGTGTTGACATACTCGTTGTAGATCAATGTCAAGACAATGAATCCAGACAAAAACAATTCACGAAGAGCCACTCCAACAATGGTCGTTCTAGTAGCCAATGGAGTAGGGAAAGTTACAGCAGTTACAGAGGCGTCGCCGTTGACCAAGTTCATCAAGATTCCTCCAGCACATGCTGCTCCAATGAACTGGCATGTCCAATAGCCAAGAAGTCCAGGAACTCCAACATCTCCCATGAACAAATAGGCCAAAGAAATGTTAGGGTTCAAGTGACGCTTTACAACAATATCCTTGTTCCATCTCATCACGGCAAAGTGAAGGACGGCAGACAGGATGGACACATACAAAGAGCTGCCCAAGTCGGCTGCTCCTCCGGCCAAGTAGACGGCATAAGGAACAGCGGTATACAAAAAGATGCATCCGACAATCTCAAGAATGGCATTTGCGACAATCACATTCCAGCGAGGAAAATTGTGTCTTCCAAAAGTGGACATGAAGTTAGCCAGAATACCAGTGTAAGACCATCCTCCAGCTTGAACAGTCTTGTCCCTTGGAAAGACATCTTCACCGGCCACTGCGCCGATATGCGAGTGCTTGCTTCCTCCGCGAAGACGAATCGAGCTCATAATTTCTCTTTTTTTTTCTTATTACTTTGTATTATTTTCAAGAAAGGGTTTTGTATGCAAGAATTATTATTAAAAACCCAAAGAACAAGAACAGGCATATTTAGAGAACTCAATCCAGAAG
Source organism: uncultured bacterium (assembly GCA_964512205.1). Lineage (GTDB taxonomy): Bacteria > Chlamydiota > Chlamydiia > Chlamydiales > FEN-1388 > SZAS-7. The sequence continues at coordinate 6,802 of CAZEGK010000029.1, forward strand.
TCCAATTTGCCTTGAAGTGCGCCTTTTACTTACTTTTCTTAGCCTTGATATTACAAGAATGTAAACGTCGTCTGCTCTAAAATCTGAATCCTTGAAGGACTCAACACAGCAAAAGCCAAAGTAGCCCCAGCCGAAGCACACTGAATCTGCTTGTGCGTCCCATCCCACGTCAAAGTACCCGATGTGCTTAGCCTTATAACGTGAGGACCTGAAGTATCACATGCAATGATGATGACACCTTTTCCAATGAATGATTCTCCAGTCTGCTGGCTCAGTTCAAGATTCAAAGCATCTGTTCCTTTGAGAATGTGCATCAACGAATTCGACACTATGCCAGTCGATGAAGCATAATACTGCTGCTCAGAGTATAGTGTGTCCAAGGATCCCTTTTGAGCAAAGGCAAAGCATGCTCCTACAAATGCAATTACAATGACCGAAAGAACAATAAAAAGAACGGTCCCTTTCAAGCATAACTTGAAGGATTTTTCACGCATCATGCAACAATCTTTGACTGGCTCTGAATTGTTGGACTTTAATTTGAACATTTTTTGTTTCTTATCATCATCTTTTTCTTCTTCATATACTTTGCGTATCATAAAAAGTTCTCGAGCTATGCAATCCAAGACGTCTTTATGCTGCTTAAGCTTGAATGAAGCAAGTGCTTTGACCATAGTACTTCTTTGAGCTGCTTCTTCAAAGAGATCTCTGTTTCGAGCAACAATCTGTTTTACACGTGTTTCATCAACATCAGAACTCAAGTCAGTAGCGTAGAAGTATCTCAAGAAAGTATTGTTTTCAATGACTTCTTGAAGTGTCGAACCATGAGGAAACTTCGCAAAGTACACGGATGCTAAATTTGTAGATACCTTCATAAGATGGATGAAGCTATTGATTTCTGTTTCTGTATGTTCTGCACCATAAACAGATAGATCAATAAGATTGAACAAAGTATTGAGTCCAACAGGTATGTTATCCACAACAAGATATTTTACCTGAGAAAAGACCAAAGGATCCTTAGGATAGAAATCTCCTGTGATTTTGATGACTTTTAGAGTGTTCTTATGTCGTGTGATAAAACTCTCCAAGTGTTCTGAACTTGAAGTACTACCAAACTCAAAGCTTTTCAAATTTGGAAAAAAGCCATGCTTCAAAATAGATTCATAATCTTTGATTCCAAAGAAACAACTCAACCTAGTGATCTCTTGAATTGAAAAGTCGAGATCTATATCGGTTCTGTTTAAACAAAGCTTCTTTAACTTTGCGTTTCTTCTCAAAAAGTTTTTTTGATCTTCTGTTAAGATCGTGTCAGATAATTGAAGACCAGTGATAATAGGATCTTTCAATAGATCATGAACGATCTTAAAAGAACCTTTTAGGTGTAACAAGCAAACATCATTAGCCCTAATTTCGAGCATTTTTATTTTATTCTGCGTATCATAAAAAGTTCTCGAGCTATGCAATCCAAAACGTCTTTGTACCGATTGAGCTTAAATGAAGCAAGTGCTTTGATCAAAGTACTTCTTTGACCTGCTTCTCTATGAAGCTTCTTATTTCTTTCCAATATCAAGTGAAGCTTTGTATCTGAATAACATGGAAATTTTCTGATAAAAGTGTTTCTATTGTAAGGCTCCACCCATCCATCTGGTAGCGAATTGAACGGAAAATCGCTAAAACACCTCCATAATTCCAACTTTGTTAGTGTAGACGACGTTCTAAGCAATTTTTCAATGCTACCATAATCACTTTTAGAAAAATCCACACAATATGCTAGATGTCGAACGGCCTTCAAGGTAGGTAAGATACTCTTGTCCCATGAATTGCGTTCGTTGATCTGAATAAAAATGAATTGAAGCGTATCCTTATGACGCTCCATAAATGAACAGAGTGTTGCAGGTTCATGATGGGATAGTAAATAAAAATGTCTTAGCTGAGGAAAAAATGATTTTTCCAAAAAAATACGTGCATGTTCAGACTTCACATTATCAATATGCAACTCTGTTACATTATTTGTAGGAAAACAGCACGATGTCATGTTAGAATGACACAGAAATATCGATTCTACATTTGTAAAGGGAAGCTCTAATTCAACGTAATCTCCTGAGAAAATAAGTTTTTTTACATCTCTATATTGTTCCAGATCAGAATATGGAACTGATGTTTCTTTAAACTGCAATCTTTCACTAAAACTAAACTTCCCACCACTCCTAATGTACATCATTTTTTTTTCAAATAAAAAAAATGACTTTGCCACAAGGGGTTCGTCGTTACATGCACAAGCGGTACATGGCCGCTTTCACTTTCAAGACATCTGTAAGTCCTGATGTGAAGATCTATGACAAGATGAAGACCATCAAGTTTATTCCCAAGGATCTTCAGAAGAGGGAAGACCTTATTCGATACTTTTGCATGGATATTCAAAGGGAAGCCAGTGATCCTCGAACCAACGAGCTCGTTGTCATGTTCGATACATCGCCCGAACCAGTGAAGAAGATGGTGGCACACAAGAAGCGATATGGCAAGGAGACATTTCAGTATCAAGGAAATGGACATTCCTATTTACCCAAGCAAAAGGAAGGACTCTTGCCCGATAATATCAAGGGAGACAATTGGATTTGCTTTGCTGGAAACTATCAGTTGTTGCAACGCGAGCTCTATCCTTTGATCTTCAATGCTTTGATGCAATGCCGCTACTTTGTCCCTCGTCCCGGCCAAAAGATTATTCTTTCTGGCCTTCCTGGACAGACACGTGCTGAAAAGATTATTCCTGGCCAGCGCTTCTGGGAGCGCCGAACAAGCACGTCCGACAACATGGCTCAATGGCAAGTCCACTTTTGGAATGAAGAATTGGAATGGCCATTGAAACCAGAACTCGAGGCCAAAGACAAGGACCTTTACAATAGGACCTTTATCATTGAGAACGTCATTCCTTGTCAAGAGTTTCCTCAAGGCAAAGTGATTATTCGAGAGTGGGAGGAAGCAAAGAACTCAATCAGTGAAGCCGATATTCGCATGTTCTACTTTTGTCACTGGTACCAGAATCGAAACGTCCATTTCATCTTGAACGATGGAGACATCTTTTCCATTGGCATATTGTATGCTCAAGAAAGAGTTGTCAATGATCTTCTTGATAGCGAGATGAAGCAAATGGCAGGTCGTCACATTGCTGAGCTACCTTTTAAGGACAAAGAATTAGCCCAAGAGCTCGGTCTAGATCCAAATAACATGCCAGATTTGGTATATGTCGATATCGACTTGCTTTTCAATCTCATTTCATGTGACATAAAACTGAAAGGAGTCCAAAACAAGATCCTCACCTTTGTCTTTTTGGTCATTATCCAAGGAAGCGACTTTTTTGAGAAGCCGATGCCTGGAATCGGAGGCGACTTCATTTGGGACATCTTCTTTGACAATATATCGGAATTTGAACACCTTGTGATGATGAGTTATGGACAAGAAAGAGGTACCCGTGCACCGAAACGAACCATTGTCGTCGATGAACGGGCATTTGAGCATTTCATTCTTCTGTGTTATCATGGGAAATTTGATGAGTCCACGCGAAAGATCTTTAAGCTACCCATTACACGGCCCGTCCCATACGAAAACTTGAAGAAGCGAACTCGTTGCGATGCCAAAAATGTTCCCCACAACGATGTGGACAAGGAGCTGCCAGATCGAAACAAGTGCCGACTCTGGGCAAGACAGATTCTATGGAATCTCTTGTACTGGAAGAATGGACCATTGGGACATTATTGCGATCCCTTTGAAAAGTTCAACGGACTCCCTTACTTTCCATACCAAAAGGATCCTTTGCAGCTTCTCGATTACGTATCTCCCAAAGAGAAACCATTGGAAATGGTCTTTCAAACAAAGAGAAGAAAGAAATTTGGAGGATTATCCGACAAGGAAAAACAAGAGATTCAAAATAAAGTATTGGCTTTACAATGATGAGGGCTACTTTTATTTTTTTCATGATCGTTTCATCCTATGCTTCGAATCTATCGTTGTAAAGGTGCCGATCTGCGAGACTGAATCTTTTTACCGACGATCCTCCCTTTGATGGTTCGTCAGTGGAAGTGCGTTTTTCGCATGATTACAATGTCACCGAATTACGAGAAACCATTCAAATACTCAACGAAACGGGTCACTTGATCAGCTATCACTTATGTATCGAACAAGAGGAACGGATGAAAGCAAATGACAAAAGAATTAAGGAAGAAATTGAACAAAGGGAGCAAGAATGGAAGCGCAAAGTGATCGACGCACATGTTGTAGAAAGGTGTGAGAAGGAAAAGAAAGCCATTGAGGAAAAAAATCAAAACAAATGGTTCTGGCAATTTGCAAAAACTTTGCCTGTACGTGAAGTATGTCCTTGCATGAGATTAGAAGAAGAATTGTTCCACCCATGCGTGGAAGCAGCATGTCTGAAAGCAGGTTCTTCAACGAGAATGTGCGAATTTTTAGGTTTAGCGGGAGCAGGAGAACCAGTTTTTCGGTGCACCAACACAATAAAAATCAGAGTAGTATGAAGGAGTTCTTTGAAAAGCTATCTTTCTTGTATTGGTCCGTTCCGCTCTTTGTTTCCATCGTAAGAAACGAGTTTTTTCACGTCATAGAGGATGCTATTTCAAAGATAACGAATGTCCCAACCTTCATTTTCATGGTTATACAGACCTCCTTTTTATCTTCTCATTGTATTTCCTTATGAATTTTACCAGAGAATGTTTTATGTTCCCTTATCAGAATGGATGCCAATCCATGCATGGCTCATGTTCATTGGATTTTTGTTACTTGTGACGAAAACAAATAAACTAACGGGATAATGAGGGTTGGACGTAACTTGGCACTTTCAATGTTTGTCTTACCAAATCATGATTGCTTCATATGCCAATGACTGGAAACCACTAATCATGGATGTTATTGATAGTGGGAAAGGGATTAATTATGAAGCATTCTTTCATTTGATAAGACGATATATCGATGCTCTTCTTGCTTCAATTGATACTCCTTTGTCATCCATTCCATGGTATGTAAAGTTAATGTACGTTGCTGGAGTAATCTCAGATTTGTTTACTTAACCATTCAAATGCTTCTTTGTAACCTGTCTTTTGGACTATGGAACACATGAATAGTTGATGCAAATGATTTGGGACAAATCCAATGGCTTCGGATAGCTCTGGAATTGACATGGCTCCGTCCAAATCAATTTTGTTCCCCAAAATGGCAATGGGTAGATTCTCCATGAGACATAGCTTTTGGAATTCTTTTGCCGATTCTTGAATGCGTTCTCTGTCACTCGTATCGATAATAAAGACAATTCCATCGCAGCCAATGAAGTAGTCATCCCAAAGTTTTCTTGCCTCTTTGTGTCCTCCCAAATCAAAGGCAGTGATTGTGACATTGTTGATGCAAAGTTCATCTTTGTTGGGATGATGTGTTGGTGCATGTTGGTGGATTCTGTCATCTTTCAAGAGTCTTAGAAGTGTGGTTTTCCCTGCATTGTCTAGCCCAAGGAAGAGTATTTTAGCTTTCTTTGAAAAGTATCCAAAGACATCAAAAGTTCGAATGATCCAGTTCCAAAGACCCTCCATCAAAGTTTATTATTTAGCATGTATCCGATCCATTTCGCCTTGTGGACAATATGCTTTGCCAAGTTCGGATCACGTGTTTCATTGTACTTTTGTAACATACTGATCAGTGTATTTGTTTCATTTGCAATGATGTGTGAAAAACAACCAAAAAACTTTACAACCGTGCTTCTCATGTCAGGATCGTTACTTCTTGTAGTAACATTGATGAAGTTTTGCAAATACTCACCCACTTGTCGTTGGTACTTTTGATCATCGCTCAAAGAGGTTAATCTTACAATAAAAGTCTGAAGTTCTTCTCTCATTATGTCTTGATCAACTGCGTTACGTTCCATTATAGCTACACATAAGAGTCCCATGATGCTTGGAATGGGATTCTTGGAACGCTCCAATATGAGGTTCCGCTTTTCCAAATTCATTTTTTTTTGTAAAAAGGAAAATAAAATTTAGCATAAGAGGGGTCTTTTTCTTAAAAAATGAATGCACATGAGGATGTTGAAATGTTGTCACGTCTTCATGCCCTTGTGAAGGTCCCTTTGCATCCAGAGCTCAAGGAGAAATATCATGGTAAAAATGAAGAGCTCCTTCCTGTCCGCTACTTGGTGGGATGCTTTGGAAGACCCGGTGTGTTTAAGAAGGAGCGTGTTGCTCAGTTCTTGATTGATCAAAGAGTTTTTGGAGATAACAATGATTCGAAAGATTTCATGTTCATTGATTTGGAAAAGACCAGCAATGATGAAGCAATTCAGATGATCTTATCCTTGAAGGATGATCCTCCAAAGCTCATTGTTATCGATCATGCTGATCGACTTTGCATTCACTACAAAAGGCAAGAGGTTCTTGAATTTGCTTCAGTTACGTTGCCGTTGTTCGCCAAGCTGAACAAGATCATGATTGTCTGTCTCATTGATGAACTTGTGCCCGAGAACGATGTCTATCTACCTCATGAAATCAACTCGGGAAGACGGCGCTTCTTTGTAAACTTCAAAGGATCCGAAATCTATATTCCTGCACCGAATCCTGCACAGAGAAAGGCTTTGTTGCGTGCCAAGATGCCCTTTCTAACGGAACCTCAACTGGATGAGATGCTCATGTACACGGACTATGCGACTGTGCAAGAGATTATTGATTGGTGTAATCAGTTTTATTATGCTCAAATAGAGCATGTGAAACTTGAACTGACATTTGATTACATTGTTTCCAAGGTTCCAAGGCAAGTTGGAACGGGAAAGCTTCACATTTGCCAACGTTATCATCCTGAAAAGCTGGAATCAAAGTACAAGGAGTTTTGCGGCTTGGATGGGATCGCAGGAGCAGCATCACCTCCCATGAAACGAATTAAAAAAACCGATATTGAATAAGGACGAAAGAAACAAAAATTGTTTGAAAAAAAGTAATATTAAATGGAATTTGCCGTCCGATTGACGGAAGTGTCTTATACTGTGACCAATGTCCTTGAGGCACTTCCGTCAGTCTGCATCTTTTTAGCATGTGCTTTGGGAGCATCCTTTGTCCTGAATCTGATGCTAAAGGGAGTAGAGTACATCTTAATGTATCGCTATCGATGTCAGATGTACATCCCTATTGGCATAGATTCGGATGGAAAGCACCGCTTTTATGAGCGGCAACATCAAAGGACATGGAGTAGCTTCTTTAGAGCAGTCACTTACACAGTCCTATTCTTTGGGATAGGACTCATCTTATGGACATCAGCAGCATTCATGGGAGCTAACATCTTGACCATGAGTGCAACAGGACTCATCCTATCGGTTGTAATCACATACTCCTTCATGGACGTGTTGCGTCTATTGGGCTCAGGATACTTCCATTGTTTCATTGGGAATGTAGATTTGGGCGAGTACCTTGAATTTGAAGGGCAGTCGGGCTATGATGGATTCCTTGTGGATATGTTTTTCACTTACGCAGTCATGGCAAGATGGGATGATGAAAAGACAGCAGTCGATTTGATCAATGTCCCGATAACGGACTTTTTGAACAAGAGAGTGAAAAAGAAATTGAAGCTGACAAATACAGTGCCTTTTCCGTTGCTGACCGAAGAGCAAGCCGCACAAAAGCATCTGAGACCAGCAGCTCAGCCCGTGCAGCCAGCACCAAGAACTCCTCCTCCTCAGACAATGAGCATGACATCATCGGTTGTGAAAAAGACAAGGTATCATCCAGTTGAAAACATATAAATTTTTTTTTCTTTTTCATTCTTCATCGATCCAAGGATTCTCCTTTCGGACTTGCTCAAGCTGTTCTGGAGTAAAGTCATTCTTGACGCCAAATGCTTCACATACTTGATCGGGTGTCTTGTCTCTCAAGTAGTTGGCACATGCTTTGGTCAAAGCTGCGAACATATTCTTTGCTTCCAAATAGTTGGCAGCCATTGTCAAAGCAAAGAGCTTTTGAAACTCAAAACCCTTGACGAACTCAGCCTTCCAATCGGGCAACTCCCATGGCTTGCGCAAAGGATCGGGAGTCAAGAGATCGGGATTCTGAAACAACTTGTTGTAATACGTAACGAAGAGATCAAAATGCTCTGCTGTGATACCAATCAGCTTGATCGGATTATCCACTCCACAGTCGTCGATCAGATAAGAGATCGTTCCTGAGCAACTTGCAAGTTTCATGGTCAATTTGAATTGTTTTTCATCCTGTGAAACGATCGTCACAATATCATACTCATTATCCTTGAAAGCATCGCCTGCTCCAAACTTAAGATCGAACTGACTCTGACCCTCCATAATTTAAAAAAAAAATGATCAGTTTTTTTTTATTTCTTGTTCATCCAACATTCTGCATGTTGCTTGAAAATATCTGAGGTATCTCGTCTCGGCGTTCCTTCAATCTTCCAGATCTTAGTTTCTGGGTCGAAACTCGACCGCATAATCACTTTCATCATTCGTGTAACCTCCTCGATCACCTTCCAATCATCGATTACACCTTCAAAGACCCCTTTTTCTTCGAGCTCTTTAGCAATCGAAGAGCATGTCTCATATAAAAGGACTACCTGAGCCATTTTTTAACTTTATTTTATTAGACTTTCAAGCGAAAAGATACCAAATAGATGAACTCAATGTACTTTGCAATGGCATTGATGTAATTGGCTGTTTCGTATGATTGCCAAGGTTCGTCGTGACAAAGGATAAGTTGATTGTCTTCTCCAACAATTGCAATTTTCCGTAGATCATGAAAGATCGTTATGGTTTTTCCTATAATCTCCAACAACAAGTGATCTTCATACAAAAACAAAACGCGAATCCTTTCTTTCGTGAAAATGACTTCTTTGGCTGGAAACTTTGGGTGATCTTTGAAGAATAGTTCCAGTTGTTCGTTCCTTGAAGTATCCATTTTTTCTTCCTCTTCGATCTCTTCCTTAAGTCGATTGACTTGTTTCTGATACCATGCAAGATCCTTTTCATATCTTTGCAAGGCAAAACGTTTATCAGTAGCCATTGTTGAGAGTTTTTAATTTTTCAAGTGAAACAAATCCATTTCCTTCACAGAACATGCAATTTATGCGTCCTTTGCGACGAGTCCAGACGATGACTCGTAGAACCAGCGAATGGTGGCAAAGAACTTCTCATACGAAGTCTTGGTAAATGTCTTGATAAACTCGATGAACTGTAAGACGTACTCCTTGGTCTTTTGGATGGCCGAAACAATATTTGAGTACGTGGCCAAGGAAAGGTCGTAAAGCGTAACCTCCAAAGGGTCCAACACACGATACATGGCAGCTGTCTTGACACCACCAAGCGCCAAGCGTTGCCAAGTAACTTCAGCCTTGAAAGACGCTTGAACAGAGGAGAGCTCTTTCTCCTCTTCTTGTATGTACTGGTTGATTACTTTCTCTTCTCCTTGTCCAATGAGACATACGTTGAGGATCTGCTCGCCAATGCACTGCATTTTCGATTTTTTTTTCTTTTTCTCTCTCTCTTTTTTTTTCTCTTCATGAAATACCCAGAGGCTTTTGAACCTTGTTTTCCTCGTCTCCTATCATGGTATGATGCACCAGGGGCAGAGGAACCAGTTTTGCGGGTGGTGTTGGTGGAGAGGAAAAAAAATGAAGTGCGGATATTTTTTTTGTTGAAGAGAATGGCTGCAGTTTTGGTGAAAGTGTGGGTGAAAAGGGGAAACGATCCATGGAGACGCGTTCCTGATGTGCCACAAACTACTGCACTTAACGGAGTGCGTGCTGATATTACTCAGGAGTTCCCTGATGCTGATCCTGCAGGAGTCTTTTATAAGTTTGAGCAGGGGTGGATTGCACAAGATGGAGCAATACAAGTAGGGAACTTGAGATACAATTACCTTGAATTTCGAAACCCCGCTGGTGCCACGTTTTGCTTGGTTCGTTTCACTTGAAAAATGCAGGGAAATATGAAGTATGAAGTAAACACAGGACGTCTCTTGAGTGAAACTCATTTTTTCATTGTCTTGTAAAACCTAGTTCCTTTCAACATCTTTTCACACTTACTCTCTTTGACATACTCGTACAAGAGTGGCCACGTGTCCTCGTCCACGCGATCAAAGTTGTTCCAGGCCAGCAAAAAAAAACGTGAGCTACTTCTCTTGCCCTCCAAAGACTTTTTAGCCTCAATCACGACACCATCGTCTTCTGTATCAATCACACGAACAATCACTGGGTACTTGGCCCAGTCCCATTTCTTCGTATCTCGCTTTCCTTTTTTCACTCGTTCTCGCAACGCTTCCAAGACTTCTTGGCGTTCTTTATCGTCTTTCAAGTCATCAAAAAGACGCTTCAATGAAACCAAGTGAGCCATTTTTTATTTCGTTTTGAACTTTTTCGTCTTTTCTTGCGACCAAGACGGCGACTGTGTGGCAAACGCATCTTCGATACATGGGAATTCGTCATCTTCGGCATCGCCATCATCGACATCACAAGGTTCAGGAAAAAGTGTGGGCTTAAAGTTCGCCAAAACTTTTGAAGCGTCTACAGATGGTAACGACTTCATAATTTTGAGACTCTTTTCCCATAACTCTTCGAAATGTTCCTGTCTAGAACGGAACTCAGGATAGGCCTGATAGGGACCCCAAGTGCAGAAGCAATCCTTGCTTCTCTTTCCCTCAAGAAAGCGAATGGAAAACATGAAATCATCGACACAGATCATAGAACCATACATGACACCTTGATAAAACCTCAACTGACAATCACTGTCTGTGAAAGTTTTGTTATATTGAACGATTTGCTCAAAGCGTTGCCTGAACTCATTGACATTTGGGTGCAAATCTGCAAAACGGGAATCGGCGTCGCATATCATAACCCTGACATCCAAATGCGACGCAGCCTTCTTTTGCTTGATTAAAAGATCAAATAACACGGATAAGTTGCCGAAACTACTGAGAGAAACGTCTTGAATCCAAATCTTCCTATTGGCACTTTTGATCTTACTGAAGCATTCATCTTGAGGAAATCCTTTACAAGGCCATCCCATAACTTGTTCTTCAACAGGTCCAAAAAGAGGTAGACATGCAAACTCTCGTTGATTGTACAACAGAAGTGCTATCATTTCATCGGCAGTCGCGCGTCTCTGTAACATGCTACAATGGTTCCTCAACACATCTCTCATCTTGTCCTTGTCTTCTTGAACGGCTCCTGTGTTCTTCCCCTCCTTCAGAATGGTTAATGTCTGGGTAGCCATTTTTTTTTGTCACGACGAGAAACCCCCAAAAACCTCTTATAGATGCCCTATTTGAGATGCAACTGTCGCCTTTAGACCCTCTTGGAGCTTCTTTATTTGTGTTGTTAGGCGAAATTTGCAAAAAAAAAATATTACATGGCCGAAATCTACATCACCTCCAACGGTGAAATTTTGTTTTCCTGCTCCCGAACAAATAGGGCAGTCTCGTACGGGGCGTGAAAGTCCAGTTTTCTCCCAATCCGTCCTAACAAACATGCATACACACTCATTGGTGAAAAGACATTTCTTGCATGTGTTGAGCCACATCAGAGGATAGTTGACATATTCAATTGCAGCGTTTCCTTCACGAACCCATTTCGTCTTGGTGTTCGCTGGTTCCGTCTCTGATACTGGAGCTCCAAATTCTGAATTGAAGAACCAGCTAAATGACGAACCGCATTTTTGACAACGACCTCTATGCCAAAGGTATTCGAGTAAAAAATACAAGGCAAGAGGAATTAGAGCAATAAGAGTTACTTCGATCATGACCCTCAACGATTGATTGTTTATTTCTTCAAGTATGTCGCAGTGAACTCCGCTGAATCTCTCCGATCATTTTCATATGCTTTTTCTATAGTGAGTTTCACATGATCTTTGATCAGAATGTCATGAGCGCACTTGATCACTTCATCTTCTACGTATGGAGCCCTGAAATAAACGTTGCCCGTTAGTCTTCCTTTACTGAAAGCCATCTTGAGAGAATGATACGTTTCTTCGACAAGTTTCGTGCATTCGTTCGCACGTCGTGTTTCGCGTTCTTCATCGTCTCTCTTCTTGATCACTTCAGGATCAGTCCAATGTTGACGAAAGATGTTTTCGATCCTAACCATCAAGAAACCCTCTTCTTTTATTTTTTCATTTTTATCCAAAGAAGTATCTTCCCACTTGTTCGACTGTTGGCATTCCTTGTTCTTCTTGAGGTTCATCATCATCTGCTTGGTCTTGATCACCCAAAGCTCCGTCTTCCTTATCATCCCAATCATCTGATAATGCTTGTCCTGCAAAGGATGCTGCAAAAAGTTGCAAAAAGGCTCTGATCATGAGAACAAGAGGTGTTACTGTGATACCAATCACAATGGCTGCACCTACTACGGCAAAGGCTGGCAATCCCAAAGCAGGCAATGTCTCAAAGAAGCAGAACTGCAATCGAGCGAACTGATCCGAGTCGGCCAGCTTGAATGTGTTCAACGTGTTCATCATGTACGTTTCAAATCCAGGGATAATGAAGTTGATGCCTGCAAATGATGCTATTCTAAGTGCAAAGTCGCAGAATCTCTGACCTAATATCCAGAATCCTGCAAAGAGGATATTCTGGAGTCCATCACTGACACCTACGTCGGCACAATTGTAAATGTCAATGTATGCATTGGACCCTGTTGGACATGTCTCTCCTGCAATCATATACGTCGGGATGATGAGTGGTGAATAACAATTGGTGATCCACTTGTCAAAGAATGCAATGAGTTCGTCCATGGCGCACATGGGAACACCGATTCCCAAAGGAATGGGGAAACTGGGTGACATGATCAAGCATCCCGGAGGAAAGTGCCAAGCTACAAATAAAAGAACAAATACATAGCTCAATCCAAATCCCAGCACTTGTATCGGGATAGTTACAAAGGGTAAGAAGTAAGCTGCCACAAAGAATGCTGCTGCAAATCCCACCGTGGTCCATAGAAGTGCCCTTTCAAAGCCAGCTCCAATCGAGCAATTGAACGATTCAGGGAAATGACAGCGGAACGGAGCCAGGAGCCAATACAGGAGTCCGACGTTGGGGAACTGCTTCACATCCAATTCTTGATTGGACACCCATTGCTTTAAGATATCGAACCAATGATTCGATTCCGCTTGGAATGCCCATTCAGTAAAGTCTTCAAATCGGGCAATCAACCAATAGACCAAGTTCCATCTTGATGGTCCATGTTGCTCTTGATCTGCTCTTCTAAAGCTTCTGTAATCTACTTTGCGCAAATGTTCTGCTCTCATCCATGCCTCCTTGTTGAAGAACTGTGGTCCTTCCAGTCTTGGACGAGTCCATTGATCCGGGTCGTCTTGCGTCAACGTCTTGAGCTCATACTTCATCAAGTTACTATGAGAGTGGAACGTTCCTTCACGATAGGGTGTGTGCTGAAAGAAGGGTGAATTGTCCAAGTACTCTTGCTTCTTATCAAAGTTGACATTGACCAAGGCATCATTGGCGCAATAATCGACCACTCGAATCGTTAGGTCGGCTGTTTTGTCCAGTAGTTCGCAATTGGCCAAGAAGGATGTTCTTTCCTTTTCTTCTGGTGTCAATTGTCCTGGCCATATCTTGTCATAGACCATGTAATAAACACCCTTGAGTCTATTCCATGATTCAATTTTTTCTGGTGTCCAGACTGGCTTCTTCCAACGACTCATGATAATGTCTGCTGCTGACCAGAACTTCAAGTCAGCGTTGAAAAAGTTAAACTGCTCTGACTGCCAATGTGTTCTCTGAAACTGCGCAATATTTTTCAAGTGATTCCAAAAGGTTCGAATGCCGGACTGCTCCTGTGTAAGCGGCCTTGTCTCATTGCTGTAGAGCCACTTGATCAAAGGAGCCTCATAAAAGATGTTGCTAAACTCCTCTTGGCGTTGACGAATGTGGGGCATCTCATGCATACTCTCGCGATATCTCTTGAATCGGTTCCAGACATTGAACGCTCCTTCATTGACAAAGTGATCCGTTGCATTCTTCAAGATACGAGCAGCGTGCACTGAAGCAGTAGCTACTTCGGCGTATCTTTGGGTTCGAATGATTCTGGCCAAGTCATTGGCAGAATCCACAACATCTTGAAGAGCTTCTCTTGTTGAAGGAATTTGAATGTCGGATGTTCCGCGCTTAATGCTCACGGCAGCCTTGTTCAGCATTCTTCCCCAATATCCCAATTGGTACTTGAAGTGGTGTTCATCGAGGCGCACCATGGCATCCATCATCATCGATTGGTCTGTGTAACCGTATTCTCGCTTCAAGTATTCGCGCGTGGCCATGTTACGAACCATCTTCATATCATGCCAATCATGAGGAAGCAATGGCTCCTTCATGATTCTGTCTTCTTCTGAAATCAATGTTTCATCTTGTTCGTCCTCTGCAGCAGACGGTCTGTCTGGCTTGTCGTCAAAAGCAAAGCGAGCTGCCTTCTTGGCTGATTCATAGTGCTCATTCGGCAAGTAGTGACGAGCAATGTAACGCTTGGCTGTTCCGAAAATGTTGTTGACCACAGTCAAAGGAGCATTGCTGTTGTAAACAAAGTCCTTTGGAAAGATAGATGATACTGCATTAAGACGTTCTCCTTGAGTTCTTCTGTCAAGACAGCGCACCCACTGTTGTCTGTCTTCAGGCTTGATTTGATCCCATGCCATGTTGGCGCAATCCCACGTGATATGATCACAGACACTTGTTCCTTGCATGACATCATAAGCTACTGCATTGATGACATCGATGGATGTCACATTGTCTGCCACGTCTCTCTTCATGCGCTTAGCATATGCAGTGCTATAGACTGCCTGTCCTGTTACAGAGTCCACGTAACACACATGTCCAATGTCAATGTTACGACAAGCACATGTGACTGGATCATCAAAGCAATCGCTTGTATCATAATTCCAAAGGGCATTTGACAAAGTAACTGCAATATTGGGAGATCCCGTGTCAAGTCCATAAATGGTTCCATCGTAACGAACATGCTTCTTGACTTCTTCATCATAGTTCTTTCCCATCAATCGGGCCTTGAACTGTTGGATCGGTTCACGGATCTTTGGACCTGTAAACTGAAAGTTCTCATCAAGTGATCGTTTGAACGTTGCCGAAGCCGATGGGAGAATCAAAGGAGTAGTGAAAATGGCCACAAAGGAGTTGAATACATCAATAAAGTTTTGCACAATCTGCAAAAGTCCACATACAACAAGTGGTTCAACAGGATATACATTACTATGCATACCCGCACCCAATGCATCACCTCCATAACCAGGATAAGGGAGCCATCCCTTGTCTCTCGGTCCATTGGCCAGTCCACTTGACATTCCCGACGTCGATCCTCCATTGTATTCACAACCTGGTGGACAGACATCTGATACGATGAACGGTTCCTTGCTTCCAAATTGACCATTGGTGAATGAAATGGTCTCACCATAGTTGTAGAATCCCCAATCAAAATTGGTAAAAGTAACGTTACCACACACATTAGGACGCCAAGGCAAGCACAAGTTCGGAATGGTAAAAGGAATGTATGCTCTTGAATTACATGCCAAGTCTGCTGTCACCCAAGATGCATTGTGTCGAGAAGTGACATTCGGAAACAATGCTATACACTTGTTGTAAGCCGTTGTTGCATCTATTCCTGGATTCTGCACTTGCTGAACCAATGGACAATATTCCTGACAAGGGATATGTTCATAGATACTTGCACCATACACATTCATGTAAGTCTGCTGACAATCCCATCCCGGCAAGTGACATCTATAACACAGTCCAGAGACGCGTGCGTAAGACTGATCCACTGTCGCACCATATGCATTGACAACTCCATTCTTCCAGCATGCACATTCTCCTCCCTTGGGTGGTGTGAACAACGAAAAGAAGAAGATAATCATGGACACGCTGAAGCGAATAAATCCTCCCAAAATCTGCCAAATAATCGAAAAAATCAACTGAGCAGGATACATGACCAATCCAATGGGCAAGCATCCCTTTCCTTCAGCATCGCAACCAATAATGTTGCTCAAAATACATCTCAAGTAGCGCAAGAATCCCATGAGAATTCCATCTACTGCATCTTGATAACCAGCCGAAAGAGCCGCAGGTGTCAAAGGATCATTAGCAATACTAGGCAAATTGTCAGGACGGCATGCGGTGAGCTCAGCGCAGGGGCCCGGCTGCACGACCGCTTCATCAGGGTTCACGCAGATGGGCAAGATGCGGCGATCTGCGCTCTGTGCCATTGGGTTGGTGGCCAAGCAGCATCCGGTAATCGTGCTGACAATGTTAATGGTAGCACCAGTTCCTGATCCTCCAGTCGTTGGAATATTAGTTCCTGCCGAGTAAAAGGCACCCGGATTGGCAACTGCAATCGTTCCAACAGATGTTCCGTTCAAAGAGGTGACCCAGACTCGACCAAGAGTTCCTCCAGCAACATCAAGTACATTACCAAGAGTGTAATTGGCTCCTCCGTTTGCCACGGTGACTTGCACAAGTGAGTCCGTTCGGTTGTATCCCCACTTGCTTCCAATATGAAGTCCGTACTGTGTGTACCCAGTGACATTGGTGTAGCATTGCGTCTGATCATTTCCATTGTAATAGACCCATTGGTCAGGCTGCTGCTGGTTACCATAAGCAGGACTCTTGTTCCAGCATCCGCAAATGGTAGGTCGTGGAACGGCATAGACACTCGGGCACACAGTAGTGCAAGCCACTTCAGAGTCTCCAATGAGCAAATTGGATGGGAAGCTCAAAAGGATAACCATCATCTTACCGAGCTGCTTGGCATCCACTCCCTTGGTCGTTTGAACCTTGGTTCCAGGAGCTTGATCACAAGCAGGACCAACACATGTATTGTCGGGGGCAATAAAGGTGCTTACAAAGGCTTCAATGAATCCAATCACAACGAGAATGAGCTCAGCAGCCCATCGAACGACACTTCCCAAGAATTTCTGTCCACGTTGAGTACAAATCTGTGGCAAGAGAAACATACTTTGAGCGAAACATTGCAAGTTACCCACAGAAATAGCAAGAGCATCGGCTGTTGGTGCAAGAAAAGAAAAGATCCATGTTTCGTCGATTTTTTGAGGCACATTGTTGGGACAACGAACAGGCTCAATAGGACTAGGAACACAAGGCTTCCAATAACAGGACAATGGAAACTTGCGCACAAAGCCCACAGCAGCGACTGATGCGGCATTGATCACATACGACAGAGCCGGAAGCACACCGCTACTGGCACGTCCATTGTAGCCTGGTGTGCAACTCGTAGAGTTGTTAATCTGACAGTCAAAGAGATTGGTACTTCCTTGAATAGGAACAAGACCACCGCAGAAGCAGCAAGACCAGCCTGACTGAGGCAAGATGACTTTCAAGATGTTGAACAAAAGAGCAATCAACCGATCGAGAAGACCAATGAACTGACAAGTACATCTGGCAATCAATCCTTCATAAGGATCGGTGATATCCTTGATGGCGATATTGAGCTTTCCACATGTAAAGGCACCACAACGATTAACCCAAATTCCATTCTCATCTTGCACTTGAAAAATACCATCACATGAAGGAATCTTCTTGTACTTTTGAAGCTCGCATCGTGTGGGTGGGATGTCTTGCAAGTTCGGACAAGGGGCCACTGTTCCTTCATCGCAAAAGATGAAGTTGATGAAAAATTCAGGCAATCCATTCCAAGGCTGCCACAAGGAGACCAAGAGACGAACGGCAAACTTCAAGGTATCTGCAATAAAGAATCCAAGCTTGGAGAATGGACAGCAGAAATCGGTCAAAGGACAGTTCTTAGTCAAAGGATCAGAAGTGCAGCTCACTTTCTTGGCTGGATTGTTGCGGAAAGGAATCAACGTATTGAAGAGCTGGCAGATGCAAGGGACAATACCAGAGGCACCATTATCGTTACCGCAATTGGCCAAGCAAGAGCCTCCTTTTTCTCCATGCTTTGGAAGGAACGAATCAATGATAATGTCAATCTGCTTGATGACTCCGATTCCGTCCAAAGTACCCGCACAATCGGGATGGTCAACGGTCTTATCAAGTCTCCAGAAGCAGAAAGAATCATTGGTAATGGTAATCGTTGCCAACGAAATGACCGCTTGAGTAATTCCTCTCAGGATTTCCGTGACGGTGACTAGAATCGATTGCGCCGCACAGCAAATGTCAAAGTCAGAGTAATCACCAAATCCAGGAATATAATCCAAGGGGAAGATGGCACGGGCCAAGACGCAAAGACAATCGACAAGTCCAAGAACAATGTCGAAAATAGCCGACACATCGGCATAAAAGTAGCCTCCCTTGAAGTAAATGAAATTCGTGGTGCTTCCCAAGGCCAAAGACATGATGGCATTCATGATAGTCTGAATGATTCCGGCAATCAATTCCGAGAGTCTTTGCACAGCACAGCAGATATCAGGACGTCCTTCCGTGAAGTTGCTAGGAACAACTGGAATAATCAAGTTAAGAACTTGACATGCACAACGAATGGGAACAAATAAGTCAATGATGAACTGAATGACGTCTGTTTCAAAGGTTCTCTTGCCTTGGTCGGCGAACTCTCCCGTGAAATAAGGATAATCCTGCATAGTGCCTTGCAATCCGGCTCCGCCTTGAATAATTCCATTGAAGAAGCGAGCCAGCGATTGAATGGTGTGCACAATGAGTATCAACGAGGAGCGAAAGACACAGCAAAAGTCAAAGCAATCCGGAGTGGGATTACATCCAATGACGGCAGGCAAAGTGGGTCCCGTAGTGACCGAAGGAGCAGGGATAGCTCGAGGAGCTTCTGTGGAGAGATTGATCAAGTGATTGTGCATCTCATCTTCGTAGAAGTTCTGCTTCAAAGTGTTATTGTGCTTGTACCATCCTGTGGGATGTCCGCAGGTGCGCTTGTCACTGAAATATCCTTCCTTGAGTTTCTGTTGATAGAGTCTCATGTTCTGTTGCTTCAAGAGTTCTGCTTCTTTGCGTCTCTGCGCGCAGGTATTGCGTTCGTTCCAGCGCATGAGCAACTTTTCCTTGCGCTCATCAAAGAACGCATCGACTTCGCGAAGATTCTTAAAGGGTAAGACATCTTCGGTCATGTGATGAACAGACATCCAAAGCATATTGTAGAGGCGCACAGGATTCATCGTATGATTGGCTCCATAATTGATCAAAGGAGTGAATGCCAATTCGGCCTCCTCGGAGCGCCCGTGTCCCCACAAGTCTCTGGCAAGAAGCTCAGGATCATTGCCCATGGATTGCTGTGTGACTGGATCAAAGAAATGAATTCCGCTTTTCTTGTGCGCTGGTGGAGGAACGTAACCAGCCACTCGACAGCTCGAACACGGGATAGGTGGAATGGGAAATCCATTGTTCAAGATGACGCAAAGACAATTCTTAATACTTGATCCTTGATCCGTAATGACTGCTTCATGAATGGCAATGAAGTAATCGACTGCTTCATTGGCTGCCTGCAAAAAGTTGGGAATCGAAGGCAAAGCAATGATAAAGTAGGGCAATGTCAAAAGACCAACAAGGACTCTAAAGAAAAAGTCAACTAATGAAGCCAAGTAATCAAAGATTCCCGTCAAAAGATCCCTAATACATGTACCGACCACAGGGATCAATCCAAAGACCGATAGAATGCATCGCACGAGTTTTACCAAGTCATTTTTGATGACAGTGGAGAATGGCTGACGGTCGATATAAAGAAAGAAATCATCGGGTCCTTTGGCCAAGTGGAGTGAGAACTCAAAGAGTCCACTTACAAGGTCGGACAATGTCATGAGAATGTTGTTCGTCAAGCAGCAAAAGTCAAATCCAATCAAGAGATTTTGGGCTCCTTGAGAGAAGCAAGCAGTTGACTCATCGGCCGGATCGCAGATGACTCGATTGATAAAGTTGCAGATGCACTTGTCGAGACGAGTCAAGTTGAAGACTGGATTGGGCTTTCCATTGGGCAACGCTTGCACATTTGTATCGAGATAGTAGTTGCTAATGACGAAGCGCGGTGCTTCAGGTGGATTAGGGACCGTCACATTAGCCCAATTGGTGGGTGCCACATACAAGTTGATAATTTCAATCACATCGGGCTTGATAGTAGTCTCCCAGAACGAGTCCTGAGGATAAATCACTACTTTGTCAATGTTGATCAAGATGCGCAAGGCCAAATCAACTGTCTTGAGCAAGATGCAAGCCAAGGAATCGACAATGCAAAGAAAGTTGTGCCATGTGAAGTGGAATGGAATAAACTTATCCCAAAACACTTGATATGCGTTTTCAAAACTTCTCATACCACATGAAAGAGCCGGACAAAGGTGACTTACAAGGAGCCGGAAATCAGGTCGAATGAACGGTCTATTGTAATTGGGATTGAACAAGAGATTCAGAATCTGCGTAATCAAAAGATAGGCTTGCTGCGCCACCGCAAAGACTGCATTGACCATGTTCTCCAAAAAGCACCATGTCTCAGGATCCGTCCACTCTCCCGAGAAGAATATCAGCGGGACGTACACTGGGTAGGCAGGAGGGATAAATATCAAGGGGTTTACAATGGGCAACACTTGCGCCACCATACCGAGGTCATAGCAAGCGCAATTGTAGACATCTATCCATGCTTGAAACATGGCTATTCCCGCCGGCGTGATGTTTTGAAAGGACACAAATTCCGATAAGAATCGACCTCGAGCTATGAATAGCACCAGGTCGCTTCCCACGGCAATGAGAAACTGTCCGATGCGAACGAAAAGTGTCTTCACATTGCACCGGAGTGCTAGTGGAAATAGAACTTCTCGAACCATGCCATATCCCCACCAGTTCAAGGCATTCCACCAACAGCTCAGTGGATTGTATATCTTGCGCAGTAGATTCAAAAAGGGACGGACTGCATCGCGATAGATGGGGAAAACTTTGGTTCTCATGGCGAATTCGGCATTTTCCATGGCCTTGTCGCCATACAAGACAATGGGGAAACTGACAAGACTCAGCAAGAGTATGCCAATGATGATGTAAGCGGAGCTAAGCAAAGATACCAACGAGCTGAGGAAAGCAGTAGTAGCTGTTCCTGTAAACACTACTGTATCTCCTGCAGCTAGTCCGAATTGAGTAAATGATGAGGACGGACTATACTCATAGTTGGACATTTTATCTTTTTTGAATGATTTCCTTTATAAAAGAATATCTTATAAAGCATATTCCTTAAACAAAAAAAATGAAGCCAAGAGCCGAAAGCTACTTCTGGCTCGTATTATTTGTCATCCTATGCATGGGAACATACTTTTACTGGTTAGCCTTTCCTTTGCTCAATACAAAAGCCACCGACAAATACACAAGGCCACAGAACTTCAAAAGTGTAAGAGGACGTTGTGAATGGATCCTCATAATGATGCTGAGCATCCCTAACTTGTTCATCTACTTTCTCTTGGTCCTGATGGTGACCAATAATCACATCCGAGGATACAAGAGGATCCACAAGATATTCTCATTCTTAATCATGATAAGTAATGGAATAGTGGCAGCTTCACTTGTACTGCGATGGTTTTTTGTCTGTAATACTTCCTACTCTCCTCAGAGTACCATGTGTAATGACGTCCGTTGGTGTTGCGCGTTCTTCCACACGTCAGATGGATGGTGTCGAAACGATGTCCCATGTATTCCTGACATTTCATCCACACAACTAAACATGTCAAATGAATATCGAAATCACATTGGAATGGCGCTGGCGTTTACTGTTCTAGCAGCATTCAACTACTTGTACGGAAACGAACTACAAAGAGAGGGAATTTTAAAGAAATGAAGAAAGGGGCGCCAGCTTACATTGCTTTTGATATTGAAACCTCAGGGCCATACCTGAGAACAAATTCTTTAATGGCCATTGGAGTATGCATTTTGGACAGAGAAAATGGCAACATCCTGTTCAAAAAGGCTTACTACTTGGGCCTTGAGCCAAATACACAGCACGACCCGACCACATGGTCAGAGTTTTGGTCAAAAAACATACCCGTCTTGAATGAAATCATGGATAGAGCACGCAATACAACTCCAGGAACAGTCATGCGTGAATTGATTCACGATATTGATGAGTATGGAACCAATGAGAACTTGATCATGGTATCTGACAATCCAGCCTATGATTTGCCTTGGATTTTGGACCGAATTCAAGGATATTTAGGAGGACAAAATGAAAGAACAAGAAGCATACTGCAACAAAAGACATACTCCATGCCAGTATCAACCGAGTGTTACGCCAGAGGAGTCATGAAAGGGACAGGAGACAAGACCCGAGATGAGGATATGTTGAAGTATCTTGGATTGGAGAAGCTTCCAGACGGAATCGTTCATGATCATAGACCAGAGAATGATGCTCATAAAATTGCATGGATGCATTGGATGTTTGAACAAAAAGTAAAAAACTAAAGTTTTTTGTTGACAACGAGTCGTAACAACCCAAAGTAGAAAGGCCGACGGCAGCTACACCGTTATAAAAGGTCCATGTAACATAGTGCTTGTCTGTTGCCTTGATCTCTTCCTGTATTTGGCTTTTCAACTCGCGATAGAGGTGAAAATCACTTTGGATCGACTCGACAACAACAGGGGATTTCAGGATTTCATGGTAATTTATTTTTGTGTCCAAAGCAGAAATTCGTCAGGCAACGGCTTGTCGCCGAAGAATCTTTGAGCAGCATTTCTGAAACTACTATACCCTTGTGGCGTGGTACTCATGGCTCGTCCTCTTCCTTTAACACGAAAAGGCGCAAGGATACGATCGAGTTGCGCTGTTACCACAACAACAAAAATTTCATACACCGACAGTTTCGGGTGAGGAATTTTCCGAGGCTCAGATGCTGCCTTGAATACCACCGTTTTACCTCTCCCTCTTTTTGTGTATGAGATGAACTCCAAAATTTTGGGGTAAAACCTGTGAATCCACTTATCAGCTTGTCCTCTGTCACGTACAAGGTAGATAATATTGTCGCCACTCTCATTGACACGAGTGGAAGGGTTCTTAAATGGACCAATAACGTGTTGATCGAGCAAGCGAGAAACTTCTTCACACTTGTCTTCGTTCATAAACTCCAACAAAACATGTTCAATTCGATGGAGCTTATCAAGAACACGCTTTTGAGCAGCAAGGGAACGTTCTTTATCCAAGTCTGAAGGAGGTGGTTCACTTTTGATTTTTTTTTCTTCTTCTTCCATCAAAGGATCTTCCACATAAAACGACCAAGCACCCATACTGCGAGGTCGTTTGCGAGACTCATCGTCGCCTAGTTCATTATCCTCAGGCTCCTGCATGAATATTTTTTTTTTGAAAATTCTTTTTGTTTTTCTTTTGAAAAAAGATGTCGAAGCAGAACCGTTTAATAAGTTGCAACGCCACCTATAAAACGGTTCTGCTTCGACATCTTTTTCAAAAGAAAAACAAAAGAGAAATTTTTCTTCTAAGATTCGAAGTACGGACTTTCGGACATGATGTAACCGACCTTTGATATCATCATGTCTGAAAGTCCGTACCTTGAAAGTCCATTAAAAATTTTCTTTTGTTTTTCTTTTGAAAAAAGATGTCGAAGCAGAACCGTTTTATAGGTGGCGT
>CAZEGK010000030.1:0-13714 GCA_964512205.1 uncultured bacterium
TGCTCTTTACGAGGATCCACAAATTCTCTACCCATCTGATGTCAAAGATTTCTAGCAAAATAAAGGTTTCCTAGCGTATAGTGTCATTTCTATGACTCCCTCTTCCATCGTCGTTCCTGCAGCGGGTAATGCAATCCATTTTTTCAGAGCCGTCAAGGCCATTATTGCCACCACAAATCCCCCAAAAGAGCTAAAAGCTGAAGTAGACAAAACGTACGTCTTTTCTGCTGTAAGGGGATATGTCGGCACTATTCAGCTCTTTTCGCTATCCGGGCCTCTTGCAGGCTGGGAAATTATTAAACGAATACGGCGTCTCATATCTAGTCTTGAATGGACATTCGATACCCCTATTCTTATCGATGTTGTAAAGCTTCCCTATGATGGACTTGCACTTTTTGTGCTTCTTGTGCGATTTCAGGACACTTCTGATCATGCAAAAATTGCACTGAGAGCAACTTCTAAGGTTGTTCGCCTCACAATTCTTTTTGTTCCAACACATAGGGTCTTGCTAACCTTTTTGGAAGCTGTTATAAAGACGACAGCATTCATATACTTGACTTATGGACCAAATCAAAAAAGAGCATGACCGAGATATTGCACATTTGCAAAGGCTAGTGCGTGAGCAAAAAGAGCCAATTTGCCTTGCAAAGAGCGCACTTCATTCAAACACTACAAGATCCTCTAGCTACAAAAAGAGCGGCTTTAAACTTCCTGTAGACTCACTTAATCGCATACTTTCGATAGATACTCAGAATAAAAGCTGCATCGCAGAGCCGAGAGTGAGTATGAAGGAGCTGGCTGCTGCAACAATCAAAAAAGGCCTTGTACCAAAGGTTGTGCCGGAATTTAAAGGTATTACCGTAGGCGGCGCTGTAATGGGCTGTGGAGGTGAATCGAGCTCGCATAGGGTTGGCCTCTTTCATAATACTGCCCGCTCTTTTGATATTTTGCTCGGCAGCGGGGAAGTTGTCAGGGCAACAAGCAGCGAGCATAGGGATCTCTTTTATGGAGTTGTTGGCTCATATGGTTCTTTAGGTTGCCTTGTTCGATGCGAGATTGAGCTGGAAGAGGCAAAACCTTTTGTTGCAGTGCAGATGCATAAATATAGCTCGGGCAAAGAGGCGATAAAAAAAATTGACGCCCTTATGCATCAGGATGTGCCTCCAGAGTTTCTTGAAGGGGTTATCTTTTCAAAGGATCTTGCCGTAGTTCTTGAAGGCAATAAAAGCGATACCCAGAAAGGCTATCTCTTAAAAGAGGGTATCACAGCGCCTTGGTATTATCAGTTTATCAAAGAGAAAGAAGTAGCGTTTTCTATGCCGCTTGAGGAGTACCTTTTTCGCTATGACAGAGGCGCTTTTTGGATGGGAAGCTACGTCTTTTCTTTACCAATTCTCAAAAAGCTCTTTTGTGAAGGGATATTTAAACTTCAGACGCCAAAGCCATTTACTGAGAGAGAGCGCCTTGCCTTTGCAAAGCTTAAAGATCCAGGAGCTATTCTCAGGGCACTTTCCTTTCCTGTTGCGGCAAGCCAGCCGCTCTATTCGCTGCTTCATAAGTGTGAAGATTGGGTAGAGGATCGGTTTATCGTGCAGGACTTTACGTTGCCGAGAGCTACATGTCCTGCATTTTTAGATGCTGTAGAGGAAGTCTGTCCAATCTATCCGCTTTGGCTCTGTCCCGTTCGTGCTGAAGATGGGCCATCTCTTTTTGCTCCCCATAATCTTGGGACAAGTAGCATCAATATTGGTGTCTATGGTATCCCCAGAACTATTCATCCGCTAAAGGAATGCCTCAAAAACCTTGAAACGAGGCTTCATGAGCTTTCCGGTCGCAAATGGCTCTATACAAATTCTCAGTATACGCCTGAAGAGTTTTGGTCTATCTATTCTAAAGATGAATACCAAGCGCTTCGCAAAAAATATCATGCTGAAAATGTCTGGCTGAGCATCGAATCAAAAGTTTTGAAGTCTTAGTTTGTTTTTGTTGCCATTGCAAAGAAGCAAAAGCTTAAAAGGGCTGTTACTAAAAATGCGGCAACGTTTGCTAAAAAGGGCGTTGGGGTATTAAGTGCAACTATCGGGAAATCAAGATAGAGTCCCGTTAGAAACATAAATGCTAGGAGGGCAAAAAATAGCCCCACAATGAGTAAGAGCGCCTTTTTCATATAGATTCCATCAATACATCACGTAAAGTTATTTATTCAACAAAAATCGCATTTTCTTTATTTATTTTCTTTGTTTCTAATTGATAATAAAATCTCGCTTTATTTATTATCTTATTTCAAGACTTAATCAAGGACAGTTATTATGATTCAGCCTATTATTAATAAAATGGGTGGCTATATTAAAACGGCATTCAATACCGTTAAAAGTGAATATGGCGTGCTTTTCCTATCGACCGGCTTTCTTGTAAAAGGAGCTCAGGGACTAAAGATGCTAACGATAGATAATCCAGCTATAAAGCTTGCGCTTTCTATCGGAACTTTTGCAAAGGCATTTTTTGAATGTTTTCCGGCTGTTCCTCAGCTTCTTGATGTTAAGAATCTTAGATCAGACCTAATGCCGCATCTTGATGAGCTTGGAGCTGGAGCAACTAGAGAAAGACGCATAGAGCGCCTGCAGAAAGCTTGCGACTTCATTATAGCCAATAAAAAGCGTATTCAAACAACTCTTAAAATATCTAAGCAACATAAACTCATTGAGCGAGCAAATAGGGCTAAAGATCCTGTAAACCTTGAAGAGGGTGAAGAATTTTTACGACGCCTTAAAACACGGGTTAATCAAAAAACCGTAACTGACTCAGCTCAAGTGATTAGCAAAACGTTTAGCCTTACCGTCTCTGCAGTACTTATTCCAATGCCCATTAATCCTGTGGCACTTACGCTTGCCGGTGTAGCAGGTCTTGCTATTTTTGGCCTGTGGGGCATAGAGAAGATCCTCTACTCTAAGGATCCATTTAGACCGGCTGAAGATATTTGGTATAATAAAATAGCGGCGCGCGTGCAAGAGCTGTTTACCTTTAATATTAAAAAATACGCTTGACAATACATATAAACTAGGCTATACATAGTAAGTAAGGAGACTTACTATGGAGCCTAGTTTTATTAGCGAATATAAAGCACTCTACGGAGAGCTTCATAATACACCCAGTCAGTCAGTCCCCCATATTAAAAAAATTGACGAACGCATTGTTCGCATTACAAAATCAATTAAAGAAACACCGCGTTTTTCTGAAGCGACTTCCATTTCCGCAGATGACGTTAAAGCCCTTTCAAGCAGTGAAGTTGAGGATGTCAATCGGTTAGCTCGAGAAACGCTCTGGAATGAAAGTGGTCTTTTTAAGAAAATTATTATTAAAATTCTTCGATTTTTTACGTTTGGATCCTATACTGGAGTTCACCAGATCCCAGTAGCTGAGTTTACCGCATCAGTAACAAAATACCTTGAAAAAACAGAGCAGCTAAAGAACTTTTTAAAGCCAATTCCTGTTGCGCATGAAGGCTTTTTGGAAAGCTGCAACGACCTTGCTACCGGAAAGTGTTACTATCTATGGAAAAATAGCGATGCAAATAATGCACTTGTTTTATCAGTTTTTTCCGATGATGGTCTTTGGACTCATTTTGCATGTAGTTTTTCTGAGTTTGCAAGTGACAAGGTTACGCTAACAAATTTCCAAAATGAAAATGATAAGGTGACGCTTTTTGTTCACGATTTAGATCATTTTGAGGAAGAGGTCGAAAGTCGAATGAGTGCGCCGCCTTATGGTAAGATTCGCTTTGAAGAGGTTATGGGATCCTATGTCACAGAGCTTCCGCTCGATAACTACCCGACAATACTTGGGCTTCTTCGATCATGCGACGTCTTAAAGAAAAAAGTAGTTGCCATGACGCGTGAGGGATCAGATTTTGTTGTGGCTACAAGAAATCCTGAAGGGCAGATACTTCACGAGAAGCTTAGTGTCAATTCATATGGTGTAGTTACGCTTCGAAATGATGTTACAGGTCAAGTGCGCTCCTTCCCTACAATTGAGCAGTTTAAAAATAGCTACTTTACTTTAGAGAGTATGTCTGTAAAAGAAGCTCGCCGCTTTATTAATCTTGGCGAGCGTGGCAGAATGCTCGTTACTGATCAAAAGAAGCTCATTCATGATGGTGCAGAGCTCCTTTCTATTCTACAATCACCTCAAGCAGTACATGCATTAAAGCGCGAAATCGAGGGGCAACTTCTCTATCTTGGGCCTTCTCGATGTGGAGGATTTATTTACGAAACAAGCGATCCTCAGGTTGCAAAAGTAGTCTATGCAACAGATGAGGGAGTTGTTGAAGAAGATATTCAGATTAGAGACAAAGGTGTTATATATAAAGGAAAGGGATTTCCCCTCAATACTCCACTAAATATCATTTTAGATTGGGAAAGCGGTCCCTTTGTTCCTATGGAAGAGGCTAGGGCATCGATTACAAGGATACTCAAAGATGGGGTCTCTATCGAAGAGCTATCTGAGAGATTGCGAAAGAATCAAGCTTTTTGCCTTCCCGATCGAATAGATGATATTTTAAAAAATATTTATTCTCATACTCCCGATAAGGGAAAACTTGCAGGTCTCTACATCATTATCCCACCAGCGCCAAAGGCTCGAGGCTGGCTTGATTACTTCACGGGTGATTATGATCAAACCTTTTCAGAGTTTGCACTTTGTGTCTATAACGGTAAAGAGCTAGAAAGACTGCCTATAAAAATAGATCCAAAGAGTGCAGCAAATCCCTACGTGTATATGGCAAAACACTACCCAACTCCAGAAGCGATACTTCAAGAGCAGAGGGCAAATCTTCGATTCTTTAAGCCCTATAAGCACTTTATTCCAAAGGTAATAGAACAGCCGGCTCCAAAAGAGCCAAGGCGAGTTGTGGAACCACCAGTCCAGCCTAAAGCTATTGAGCCTGCAAAACCTGCTGAGCCTCCCAAAGCTAAAGAGGGTCCCGGAATACTTGGTACCATTTTCTCAGATCTCTTTGGCAGTGGAGCGGCAACTCCTACACAACCAAAGCCCTCAGCAGTTGAGAAACCAGCTCCAGTAGCTCATGCTCCTGAACCTCCAAAAGCCGCTCCTTCAGCTGTAGTTGATACAGCGCTTAGACAGTATAGAGGAGAGCTTACAAACCCCACGACAAAGACCTACTATTCTATGACCGCAAAGGCAGCTATTAAGCCTAGGCAGGCTCTTTTAGCGGAAATAGCCACTTGGATGAATGGGGGAATAAAACTCTCTAGAGCTCAGGCAGATGAGGCCCTGTCAAATCTATTGCTTAATCGAAACTATAGTGAAAGCTATCCAAATCTTGCATCTATTCTTTCTTTGAGAATGCAGGATGTTCCTTCCCAAGGGGGCAAGGCATCGCGCGATGCAATATTAACATGGATTTGGAATCAAAAATAAAACTTGAATTAAATTCTTCTTTATACTATGATATTTATTCATTTTATTAAGGAGAATACTAATGGCAGTTACTGCTGTAAATAATAATCAACCTGTTTTTGAAGTGCCGAAGCCGGTTAGAAAGACCGGAGCGGTTCAAGAAAAGCTTGGCATGATCGTTGATGCTACACAATCTTTTGTAAATACTGTAGACCATAGTTTTACAAAAGTTTCAGAAAAAGTGAAAAATGTATTTGGTGCTTTTTCATTTGTGGGCGGCGTGGGACTCTTCTTTGCTATTCCTAATATGATTAGTAATATCACGAAGGCAGTAGCAAGTTCCAATACCGTAGATCGCATAAAAAACATTGGACGAGCGATTCTTGATGGAACAGCTGTCTGGATGTCAACAAATGCGATTTTAAATGGACTGCAAAGTGTAAAAGTACTCTCTGCGAGTGCACTTAGCTGGACATATGTTGTAAACGTCGTTCTCTTTCCTCTTCAGCTTATTGGCATTGGGATCGACACCCATGATCTTGGCGAGCTAAAAGCGCAAAGAAAAGAAGTGCTTACAAGGCTTGATGTGAAAGACCTTACAAAATCTCTCGATTACGTGAAGGAAAATCACGATACGCTTCGCAAAATTTTAGGTATCTCGAAGAAGTGTAGAATCGAAGAGCGAGCTGAAGCTGTAAAAGACAATAAAGCAGAGGCTCAGCAGTTCATCAAGATGCTTCGTACAAGAGTAAGTACAAAGTACAACCTCAAGATCGCAGATCTTACAATCAAGATTGCGACACTCTTTGTTACTGCGACAATGCTCTTTTTGCCGCTAAACCCTATTTCGATGGGCTTTGCGGGACTTTGCGGCCTTGCTGGCCTTGCAAACTTTGGTGTAGAAAAACTTATGATGAATAAGGATCCATTAGCAACATCAGATGCATGGTACTCTAAAGTTGCAAATAAGATGCGTAGTGCATGTGACTACATAACTGATGCTATCGATAGAAAAAACAATGCACCAGGCATTGCAGCATCGGCAGCATAACCTCTTTTAAGGAGGTCTTCTAAGGCCTCCTTTTTTAACGTGGTAGTAGTAATAATTTCGCTTGGCTCAAGATTATGATTTTGTGCTCTATAGGCATCTTGAGCAAGTACTACTGTCATCTTCTGATCTAAAAGCCCCGGCAGGGGATAAAAACTGCCAATAACCTTGTAGCTTGTAGCATCATATCCGGTCTCTTCAAGAAGCTCTCGCCTAGCACTCTCTAAAACATCTTCACCTGCATCCACAAGACCGCCTGCAAAGCCATATACTTCCTTTCCTACGGCATGGCGATATTCCTTCGTCACCAAAAATTCACCCTCTCCTGTAATTGCCACGACAATGACAGAATCCTTTGTCGTCGACGCTACAAAATAGTCCATTTCATGCCGATCTTCATACAAAAGACGATCGCGATAGATCTTTATAAAGCCATCTACAATTGTCTCTCGCTGTAAAACTTCCGGTCTTTTCTTCATATACAGCTTTCTATACTCCCATTCCCAATAAAACACAAATCGGGCCCGGGATTTTAGAGGAGTTGTTTCCAGTAGGAGGATTTTTCGGGATCGCCGGCGAGGTGCCAGAAGAGGCGAAGCTGCTGGTAGAGGCAGCGTCTTTCCCATGAAAAGGAGCGCAAGAACCAGCCAGCTGCCGTCATGTGGATTTTGCCGGCGAGGAAGTGGGCCCCTAATACCCATGAACGGGGGAAGGCTATATCTAAGAGTTTTGAAAAATGGAGACTAGCCTCTTGGATGCCCCCTTGAAGTACCTGGTAGCATCCATGGACAAAATAAAGGGGAGATTCTTCCTGCTCAAGCCGTGCCTGCGGATATTTCTTTAAGAGGTCGCGGGCTCGCTGGATATCCCCTTGGTAGAGGAGTTTTTCGATAAGGATTGCATCCATTATTTCCTGGTGGGGGAAGGTATAGCCCATCTTCACCAAACGATGTGCTATTTTATCGCTCATCTCCCTGTCATCTGTATCGATTGCATGTCGCAGCATAAACCATATGTAGCGCTCAAGCTCTTCAGTAATGTCATTTTGCTCAAAGCTAATAAGCTTTCCATCGATAAGATTTGAGATCATATCTAAGGAGTGTCTGTAGCGCTCTTGCTCTCCCACACTAAATACCTGCTTGATCCGGCTCATCTTCTCTTTCGCAAGATCCTTTGCCTGCAAAAGTACAAGCAAAAAGAGGGCATCTGCAAGAAAGGGCATTGCAACTATTGGACGCTGGATGATTTCGTCAAAGATCTCGGAAATAATATAGGGTTTAGAGAGCCAAAAGCTTACTCCAAGGCTTATCGAAAAACGTTCAAGTTCCGGATCATCGCTTGCCTTTGGATGAAGAGTGAAGAAGGGAAGTTCCCAATTTGTTTCGAGGTTATGAAAAAGCTTTCTTGCAAGAGGGCTTTCTGCCCAGCGCGGCAAAAACCTTGTTACAAGGCAGATGAAGTGGTAGGCTGCCACTCTATTTTGATGAGCACTTTCATGCATGCGAAAGACAAGCTGCTCCTCGAGTATTGAGATAAGCGGGTGCTGTGAGTAGCGTCTAAAGGCTAGCTCAAAGCATTTGGCTTCTTCTTCATAGTCTGCAAGCTCGTTATAAACAATAGATTTACCAAGATATTCTAATGGGGCGCCTGGGGTGTTTCTGAGCTCTCCAAATTCATCGAGTGCGCGATCAAGAAGTGACTGCCTTGTCCTTGCAAATTCAGGATCCTTTGCCTGGGAAAGAAGCGTCATACCAGCACGAAAGAGTGCTTCTCGTCCCTCCTGTCTTCCAGGAAAGCTAAGGCCTATACGCCTATATTCAGAAAGAGCCTTTGCATACATCTTCGATGCTAAAAAAGCATCTGGAACAGCAAGGCAGTTTACCGTAATATTTTGGCTTCCTACGCTAATGGAGAGATCTTTAATTTCAAAGTCAGCATCATGTGAAAGAAGCCCTACATGATTGCCAACAACCGGGATGTGGCTGACGTAGGAAAAGCAGAGAGTGTCATTTAAGTAAAAAGAGATCCTATCTTCTACCTTCTCTACGCTGACCTTATACCACTCATCATTCTTCAATACAATCTGTGGCGCTTCGTGGACAGAAACCGAAGAAAGAAGAAGCTTTGTTGTCTTAAGATTAGAATGTTCAGAGCCTATCCAAAGTAGGTATCCATCAGTAAGGTGGCGGATATCCACTGATTCAGGAACTGAAAAGAGAATGCCAAGCCCTTTACCTGTTTTGCCAACTTTAATGTTAGCTTCCAACTTCATGTTGCCTGTAAAGCCCTCTTTAGAGAGCATAAGGCTTGCCCAATCTGCAGTTTCAGTTGCCCTGGTAAGTGCGAGATGTTCGGTGATAAGGACATTTTCCTGAAACTTCCAGTCCTCTTTTCTAGAGACATTGAGCTCTTGTACCTCTACCCACTCAGATTTGCCCTCTAAATAATTTTCGAGGCAGATGATAAGCTCGTCAACACTCTTATAGCGATCATTTGGATCTTGCGAGAGGCAGCGCTTTACAGCTTCTGAAAGAACTTCCGGAACATCGCGATAGGGGGCAACAAGTTCAGGCTCGACAAAGTGCTCTTTTTTATAATTTTTCTTAAAGGAGCCTAAGCTTTTTCTCCTAAAGGGTAGCTCTAGCGTCAGTATCTGATAGAGCATTACACCTAGGGAATAGATATCAGTTCGTTCAGTAGCAGGCTTTCCTTGCGCCCGCTCAGGTGCCATAAAGGACACTGTTCCTACTACCTTTCCAACTCTTGTTATGTTTGTAGAGACTCTTTGCTCAGGGACAGGGATCTCCTCCTCATCACCGAGGATTTTTGCAAGGCCCCAGTCGAGAATCAGCACCTGACCATATTTTCCTATAATGATATTTTCAGGCTTTATATCCCTATGAAGCACTCCTTTAGAGTGGGCATAGGCAAGTGCCTGACATACCTGCAAAAACTGCCTCGCAAGAAAGGGGATAGAACCGTGAGGGTCCGGTCGTTTGATGAGTCGTTTTTCTTTGTCTTTTGCCTTTCGTAGTAGCGCCTTTAATGTCTCGCCCTCAACGTAGGGCATGCTGTAGTAGATCAGCTCTCCCGTCATGCCGATCGAATAGATCGGAATGATGGCAGGGTGTGTAAGCTGTGCAGTGATCCGCGCTTCTCGTAAAAAGCGCATCCTCAGCATCGGAAATTTTACTAAGTCCTCGCGGATTCGTTTGAGCGCAATCATCCTGCCGCAGACTGTATCATAGGCTAAAAAGACCTCTCCCATGCCTCCCTTGCCGATTGTCTTTACCACTTGGTAGTGACCAATGAGCGAGGAAATTTCCTCTTTTTTAGGGGCATCTTCAAGCGGCTTCAGCTGCATAGCATTTTTTTGCTCTTCAGGAAGGAGGCGATTTCCGCAATAGGCACAAAATGCGAGAGGCTCTTTTGCTTGCCTTTCCTTTGAACGCTTAAACTTTGCGCTACATGCCGGGCAGGTAATGTAAAACTGCTCACTCATAGATATTTGCCGGTTTTAGATCCTTTTGCCTTCTTTATTTCATCCACTCTGCCCTGGGCTATCACTTTGCCGCCTTCATCTCCAGCACCAGGCCCTAAATCTATAATATGATCTGCTGCAGAAATGAAGTCCAGATTGTGTTCGATAGAAATGACAGTATGCCCCTGTTTTGTAAGGCCTTCGATGATAGTAATAAGGCGTTCTATCTCTTGGGGATGAAGGCCTGTCGTCGGTTCATCAAAGAGATAGAGCGATTTTCCTCTTGGTTTTTTGATAAGCTCGCGAACAAGTTTCATCCGCTGTATTTCGCCACCAGAGAGCGTTTGCACCTCCTGCCCAAGCTGCAAATAGCCAAGTCCTACCTCTTGCAACTTCGATAGCATGCGCATCGTTTTAGGGTGATTTTTAAAAAGCAGTGCCGCCTCATCGACGCTCATCTTCAACACGTCGCCAATATTTTTGCCGGCATATGTTATCGAGAGGGCAAGGGAATTGAGGCGCATACCATGGCATACTGGGCAGGGGATTTTTACAGCAGGCAAAAAGTGCATCTCTACTTTTTTGTAGCCAAAGCCCCAGCAATTTGTACACATGCCCTTTCTGTGATATGCACTAAAGTTTTTAGGCTGCAGCCCCTTTATTTTTGCTTCTGGTAGCTGTGCATAGAAATGACGTATTGGAGTGAGTACATCTGTAAAAGTTGCAACATCAGAGCGCGTTGTATGGCCGATAGGTCTCTGATCCATCCAGATAATCTGGTTGAACTCTTTGATACCCGAAAGGGTATAGTCCTTTGTGGTAATGCTTGCCATTTTTTTAGCTAGTGCTTGCTTTGTGCCATCAAGGAGTACCCCTTCAAGAATGGATGATTTTCCAGATCCAGAGACTCCTGTAAGGCAGCAAAAAAGCCCGCAAGGAATGTCGAGGTCGATATTTTTGAGGTTATGCAGCGTAGCATTTCGTATCTGAATCGTGCCATGATCACTACATTTTCTTGCCTTCTTAGCTACTTTCTTCTTTTGTAGGTATTGTGCCGTCAACGAATTTGGATTCTTGTAGAGCTCATCTAGCGTTCCTGTTGCAACGATCTTTCCGCCATGCTCTGCAGAGCCTGGACCAAATTCGATGATATGGTCTGCTTCTTTGATGAGCTGCGGATCATGCTCTACAACAAGGAGGGTATTGCCAAGGTCTTTAAGTTTGCCAAGCGCTGAGACAAGCCGTTCAGAGTCTTGTGGATGAAGGCCAATAGTTGGCTCATCAAGGACATAGAGAAGCCCTGTAAGGCCAGATCCAATCTGCCTTGCCAGGCGGACGCGTTCAGCCTCTCCACCGCTTATCGTCGATGCTTTACGGGAAAGCTCAAGGTAGGAGAGGCCAATTTCATTGAGAAACGTGAGCCGTTCGATAATTTCTTTATGTACCTGCTGGAGTGTTAGGTCTTTTTTATCCTCAATTTCTACCTCTTGCATAAAGGCAAGGGCGTTTTTGATCGATTTTGCACAAAGAGCGCCGATGGAGAGGTCGTTAATTGTTACATTGCGGGCTAAAGGATTAAGGCGAGTTCCCTTGCAGCTTTGGCACTCGTTTTCGCGTAAAGCCTCCACCCACTCTTCCGGCAACAATTCTTCATCGGTATGAAGCTGCAAAAGAAGCGCAAGGGAGTGGTTTATACCCTTCCAGCTAAAGCGAACAGGCACGCCTTCAATCTGGAGCGTGATTTTTTCATCCGAGCCATTCATAAGAAGCTGCAGCTTATCAGGGGCGAGCTCATCGATAGTGAGGCGAGAGCTGATACCGAACTGTTTAAAGAATTCGAGCACAATTTGTCTTGCATATGTGCTTTGCCATGGTCCCCAAAGCAGCTTTACAAGGTCTATTGCCGTCATCTTTGTTACTGATTTAAGGAGCGTAAAGTCTACCCCCCAGACAAAGCCAAGTCCTTGGCAATCTGGGCACATGCCGCTTTGAGTGTTAAAGGCAAAGGTTTGAGGCGTAATTTCCGGGTATGATTCACCGGTCTCTTCTACAGCAAAGGCGAGGTTAAAGAAGACGTCAGTATCTCCTCGCATGATCGTTAATTTGTCTCTTCCTATTTTTGCAGCAGCAGTAACTGCTTCAAAAAGCCTATTTTTCATCGATGGGTCAACGACTAAGCGATCGATGACAAGAAAAAGAGCATTTTTCTTTTTAGGGTCGTAGGGTATTTCATCGTGGCCGAGCTCATAGAAGGTGCCGTTAAGCCGAATCCGCAAAAACCCCTGCTTTTGAAGCCTGTCAATAAGATCTGCAAAATTGTCAGATCGCCTGATCTCAACAGGGGCAAGTATATGTATTTTTTCACCTTGCGGGTAGTGGATGATGCGGTCTACCACATGGTCTTTGCTGATAGCCTGTATCCTGCTGCCAGTCTTTGGGTCGTGAGGTATACCTATTCTTGCATAGAGTATCCTCAGATAGTCATACACTTCCGTCATGGTGCCAACTGTTGAGCGGGGGTTTGTAGCGTGAAGACGCTGCTCAATGGCAACAGCAGGAGATAGTCCCTCAATTTCTACAACCTTGGGTTTTGGCATCTGCTTGACAAATTGGCGAATATAGGGCGAAAGTGACTCTACATAGCGTCTTTGTCCCTCAGCAAATACAGATTCAAAGGCAAACGAGCTTTTACCGCTGCCAGAGGGACCCACACAGACTGTCATTTTACCGCGCGGGATGATGGCATCTACTTTTTTGAGGTTGTTTTGCTCAGCGCCTATAACTTGTATTGCTTGAGAGAAGCGAGCCGGCTTTTCTTTTTTAGGTTTTGTTTGGATCACACCCTGAGATAAGATCTCACCTGTCGCACAGTCTATCGCTGCAAGCTCTTCAGGAGTTCCTTCGGCGATAATTTTGCCGCCGCGGGCGCCACTTTCTGGCCCCATCTCGATAAGATAGTCGCACGTTTTGATAAGGTCTATATTGTGTTCGATAACAACGACGGTGTTTCCTTTATCAACGAGCGCCTGCAGAACATCGATAAGGTGATTCATATCGTGAAAATGAAGGCCTGTCGTCGGCTCATCGAGTATGTATAGCGTCTTTGATGTGTCCGGACGAGAAAGCTCTCTAACAAGCTTTATTCGCTGCGCCTCACCACCTGAGAGCGTTGTTGAAGCTTGCCCGATTTTTAGGTAGTCAAGGCCTACGCGCTCTAGCATCTCAAGTTTTTGCTCGATGTGGGGGATGTTGACAAAGAGCTCTTTTGCCTCTTTAACATCCATTTCAAGAACATCTTGAATGTTTTTTTCTTTATAGCGGACATCGAGTGTCTCTTGGTCAAAGCGCTTGCCATGGCATACCGGGCAGTCAACAAAGGTGTCTTCTAAAAAGTCCATGTCCACTTTAATCTGCCCCATTCCGTGGCACTCTGTGCAAGAGCCTTCCTTTACGTTAAAGCTAAAGCGTCCGGCTGTATAGCCCTTGGCCTTACTTTGGGGGAGTTTTGCAAAGAGGTTTCGTATGTCATCGAACAGCTTTACATAGGTCGCTGGATTTGAACGCGGGGTTCTGCCAATAGGAGACTGATCGATTTCGATAACTTTGTCGATCTCTTCTACGCCGATAAGTTCTTTAAAAGCGCCAGGCTTCAGCTCTGTCCGCATTAAGACATTGCTAAGGGCTGGGTAGAGCGTTTCAAGAAATAGGGATGACTTTCCAGATCCTGATACCCCTGTAATTCCCACAAAACAGCCAAGAGGTATCGTAAC
>CAZEGK010000030.1:13814-23254 GCA_964512205.1 uncultured bacterium
TTCCAGATCCTGATACCCCTGTAATTCCCACAAAACAGCCAAGAGGTATCGTAACATCAACATTTTTGAGGTTGTTGTGGCTTGCACCTTTAAGGGTGAGCCATTTTCCGCTCCCTTTTCGCCTTTTTTCCGGCGCATGGATTTTTTTTCTTCCACTTAGATAGTCGCCGGTAAGCGATTTTTTAGATTTTAACAGCCCTGCAACATCGCCGTGGTAGACTATTGTCCCGCCATTTATACCTGCTTTTGGGCCTACGTCGACAACTTCATCTGATGCGCGTATGGTCTCTTCATCATGTTCTACTACGATGACGCGGTTTCCCTTGTCCCGAAGGTTTTTTAGTGATGTGATGAGCTTTTTATTGTCTCGCGGGTGAAGGCCGATAGAGGGCTCATCAAGGATATATGTAACGCCCACAAGGCCAGAGCCTATTTGTGAGGCAAGCCTCACACGTTGTGATTCGCCTCCAGAGAGTGTAGGGGCAATGCGGTTAAGCTGGAGGTATTCTAGCCCTACATTTTTTAAAAAGTTGAGACGCTCAATTATCTCTTGTAGTAGATCATGGGCGAGGAGTTTTTGATGAGCTTTAAGGGTGATGCCTTCAAAAAAGGTGAGTGCATCGCCAATAGGCATATCAGTAACTTCGTGGATGCGCCTTTTTGCAAAGAGTGTGACAGCAGGGTAGGGCCGGATTCTTGCTCCATGACAGCTTGGGCAGGTGGTTTTATGCATGAGCTTTTCCATCCGCTCCTTATAGCTATCGCTCTTTGCTTCTTGATAGCGAATGTAGGCTTCTTTAAGAGCACCTCTCCATTGGATAGTATCTTGCCAGGTGGCGCCTGTATCGGGGTGAACAAAGTACATGCGGGTCCACTTTTTTGCAGTGCCTCGCAAGAAGACCTCTTTTGCCTCTTTTGAGAGCTCTTTCCAAGGAGTGTAGACGCTAAAATTGTAGAGGCGTGCAAGGTTGTCGTAGATATTTCCATAGCGGACAGTTTTGTAAGAGCTTGCAAGGCTTAGGCAATCTTCTGCTATGCTTTTTTCGGGATCTAGGCATGCTTCAAGGTCAAATTCATGGGTGACGCCAAGTCCTTGACATTCGGGACACATTCCAAGGGGGCTATTAAAGGAAAAGTCATGAGGTTCAAGCGCTGGATAGGAAAGGCCAGATTTTGGCGAGTATGCCTTTGTAGAAAGGAGCTCTTCTTCTTTAGAATCGATATCATAGAGTATGGCTATGCCAGAGCCAAGCTCTAATGCCTGGGTGAGTGATTCTATGATGCGGGATCTGTTTTCTTTTGCTGTCTGAAGCCTATCAACTACAAGGTCTAAGTCGTGCCCTGTAGTCTTATCTAAAGAGATTGTGTCATCGATTTGGTAAAAGGTGCCGTCGATACGAACCCTTGTAAACCCTTTTTTGGCGATATCTTCCAAGTCGTCTTTGAGCTCGCCCTTCTTATTGCGATGGATCGGCGCAAGTATCATCAGGCGTATATTTTCTTGTTTCTCAAGTGTTGCCTCGATGATCTCTTCTTTTGAGCGGGGACGGACAGGCTCGCCACTTACTGGACAGAAGGCCTCGCCAACGCGTGCCCAGAGAACGCGCATGTAGTCGTAGACTTCTGTTATCGTTCCAACGGTAGATCGCGGGTTTTTACCTGCTGTCTTTTGCTCAATTGATATGGTAGGGGTAAGTCCTGACGCAAAGTCAAGATCTGGCTTTGGAAGCTCTCCCATAAAGCGTCTGATATGCTGAGACAATGACTCGACATAGCGCCTTTGTCCCTCTATATAAATAGTATCAAATGCTAAAGATGATTTTCCAGACCCGGAGACTCCTGTAAAACAGATAAGTTTATTGGGGTCTAACGTAAGAGAGACAGATTTCAGGTTGTGCACACGCACATTTTGTAAAATAATCTTTTGATCCATCTCTCTAGTATATACCTAGAGTTCTTATATGTCTAACCGAGAAGGGTAAAAATGGCGATTTATTGTCTAGTAGATGCGGTGATAATTTTTTCAACAATTTCTGGGTGCGAAAGAAAGGGAAAATGACCCGTTTTGATTGAAATAGTCGTACATGGGCAGCTCTCTGCCATATCTTTTTGCGCATCTGGGACGACATCGATGTCGTTTTCGGTAATGATATAGGTGCGTTTATGAGAAAGTTCTTTACTATAGTGCGTATGTATTGGAGCAAATAGGGGATAAATCGGCTGATCTTGGAGCTTTTCTGTCGCCCAGTCTTGTATTGCTTCAGGACATTCATTGTAAAAAATTGCTTTTGCCCCTTCCTTTTTAAAACGGCAGAGGCCATTTGCACTATCATTTTCTACAAAGTTTGGAATTGCTGATCCAGAGTAGCTCATTGCCATATCGAGCAGTGATTTTCCATCCTGTGGAACATAGGCAGCAAGCAAGTAGAGATGGGCAATTTTATCGGGAATCTCTTCAAGTAGGGGGCAAGCAATAATTCCCGACATCGAGTGGGCAAGGAGGATAACAGGCTCTTTTGCATCCATTACTGCAGCTTTTAAACAGCTGTAGTAGTCATCATAGGTAACTTCTCGGCAGGGCTTACTATTGCTTCCATGTCCCGGCAGGTCAAGGCAAAGAACAATGTGTCCATGTTCTCTCAAGCGATCAGCAAGTAGTTTCCAGCACCAGCCGGCATGCCAGCTTCCATGTATCAAAATAAAGTGTGTCATCGCCGAACATGATACGCTTAAATCTATTTATTTGTTATAGCGAAAAGAAATATGAGAATATATGCAAACGCTTTCGTCTTTGCTCGAACATAAGCATCTAGTAGAGCTCTTAACAGCTAAGCTTATCTCTAGCTTAGAAGATCGATATGTTCCTTCAAAACTTGAGAGCCTGGAATCCTATCGTAAAAGGCGAAAACTTGCGATTCAGGAATCGCTTAGGCGCACCCTCGCGCAGGCAGATGTCGGCTTTTTGGCGCTTACAAAACATATAAAGATCGATATGCCTACTTTGTCATCCTTTAATCCGCAAAAGCCCTTTCAGCTCTACGAATGTTTTGGGTGGACTAAAGAGACACTTCGGACCTTTTATGAGGGCGCAAAAAAGTTTCTTGACGAAAAGGAATATGCAAATGCCATTGACGCTTTTAGCTTTCTTGTCACCATAGCGCCAAAGATGGCAGAATTTTGGAAAGCCCTTTCCGTTGCCTACAAAAGTGATGGCAAAGTGCATGAAGCAAGTGAAGCTTATCAAATAGCGCTCTACCTTGAGGGAACTAATGGAACACCTTGATCCTCACGTGCAGCCTCAAGGATTGCCTCCGCCTCAAGATATGCGTGATGTGGCGGATGTGCACGCACTTGCCTCAGCAGAGGCACTTACCCTTAAGGAAGGAACTCCTATAGGAGCTGTTCCCCTTGTCCGCTATCTCGATGAGGCAAAAGTTGGGATGATTGCCCTTGCAAGCGAGGGAGCCCCTCCAGAACTTTCTTCTCTTGTTACTTTAGCTATTGCTGCTACCTTCAGCGGAAACAATCAAATGGCTATTATCAAGGATCTTTGCACGAGGGGAGTGTCGCTCAATACCCCAGATCCTGCAACGGGTCTTACCCCTTTAGGATATGCGGTAAAAAATGCAAAGACTTTTGATGATATTGTAACCATAAAAGAACTTGTAAAGCTTGGTGCTGACATTGATGCTAAGGATGCATCGGGTGCAACTGCTTGGATGCAAGCTGGTATGTCAAGCAACGTCCCTTTAATGAAGTGGCTTAAAAATCAGGGCGCCGATGTCTATGCGACAGATAATTTGGGAAGATCTGCTCTTATGCGAGCCTTTGATGCTAACGCCTCCAAAGAGACGCTCTCGCATATTATCAATGTTGCAGGAGTCAATCCCGAACAAAAAGATAATGGAGGCCTTACTGCATTTGGGTATGCAGTACGATCTGGCGATGAGAAAGCTTTGCAATTTATAGCGATTCTAGAGGAGAAAAAATTTGATGTTTCACTCTTTATAAAAGCTCAAGGGTTAGAGCCTCAAGAAGCGTTGAGTGAGTATCGAAGAGTGCTTCCAGAAAAATCTCAAGAGGAGCCTTTTGTACAAGAGAGTAGCTCATACATTCCAGATACGTTCAAAAACCTTCCAGAAAATGCTCTTTTACTCGCTGTCCAGTATGGAAGTGATCCAAAGCTTATTTCCTTTTTGACTCTTTCTGGTGCAAACCTTCATGCAAAAGATCAAAATGGCAATAGCTTCTTGCACGTTGCGATTGAGCGCAATCAACAAAGAATTGCTGTAGCACTTCTTGATGCAGGAGCAAATCTCAACGAACCAAATATACTTGGGCAAACTCCATTAGATCTGGCAACGATTTTGCAACATACTGAACTCTCTACACTTCTTGTAGAGAGGGGGGCTGCGATTCGGCAAAATGACCTTACAGCACTTCGCGATAGCTACAAAGAACGAATATCCCTTTCTCCGCCCTTTCCAAGGCAAGGGATAAATGATCCTCAGTCTCGAGATAATCAGGAGAGGTTTGCAGACTTTGTTGCAGCGCATAGCCATTATACAAGCGATGCCCTCCCTGAGGCACTCGAAAATGTGATTGCCCATACGGACTATATAAGCTTTTCAGAATTTTTGGAGCACTTTAATGCTGTGATAGATCAGCTCAATCAGCAAATAGGCGAGAAAGAAGAATACATAATTTTGATCGAGCCCAAAAAGAGTAATAAATGGCTTGCGGAGCTTGCCTTTGCAAAATTACAAACACCTCCAAAAGATATTGTACGTATGAATGATTTAGAAGAGAGTCTTCACATGCATACAAATGTTGCAAGGGTTGTGCTCTTGGATGATGCCTCCTATTCTGGCGAGCAGATGTGCCGTTTTGTCAGGGAAAAAGCAGCTTCTGCTCTCTCTCATGCAGATCGACAAGATTTTACTATCAATGTTGCCGTGCCTTTTCTTACAAAAGTAGCAGAAACTAAAATTGCGGCTATAAATACAGATGAAGAGGTTCAGGGCCGTGGGAAAATAGTAATTTCTGATCACAAAATAATGGAAGCTGCAGATCTTCAAATTCCGGAGGCATATCACAAAGTGCTTACAAAGCACTATTTTCCACAGCTTGAGCTCAAAGAGATGCTCTCCCTTGCAGATTTGCTTAACCAGACAGTTGAGCAGCTACAGATTGCTGAAGATATCTTACATGATCTAGGCTTTGAGGAGAGCGAGCTTTTTCACAGCGTTATCTTTCCTGCTCATGCGATCATGACAGCGCATGCATCCCTTACGACTGTTGAACAGTATGAAAAAATGATGGAAGACAAGGAAATTAGCGAAGGAGTAGTGCCGCTAGTTTCTGCATTGACTGATTTTTGGGAGAGCAAACAGGAGGCTCTTGAAGAGCTGCTTGGGCAGCCATTTCCTAAAGAAACCTATACGGTGATTAAGCATCTTATGTATACTATTCCTCTTATGATACAGTATCTTAAAGAACAACAATTTGATAATGGCTTAAAGAGCAGAACCCTTACAATATTTGATCATAAAGTTGCAGATCAACTCTCAACATGCCCAGGCTTTGAAAATGGCGAGGTCTATATTAATGGCGATCCTGTAGATGTACTGGAGATTTTCGTTGGCAAAGCACCTTATAAAAAGGATTATCTATGAATTTTATCATGCGCGAACCAAAAGAATTACATGCCGAAATGAAGGTAGATGATAGCTCTTTTCATTTTGACATTCTGCCGAGAAAATCAGGGCAAGCGTGGGTGATAGACATCACGCTTTCTTCTCCCTCAATGGTTGAAAAAAAGACTCACACTCTTACCTTGCAGGCTTTTAGAGGGGCAGTCGTTGGATTTGGTCTCGACCAAAGCTTTCATCGAAATGATCAGCTAATCGATTTTTCAAACGATATCGATCCAGCCATTGCAGGCTCTATAAAAAAGCTTGGAGAAGCTATTCTCTTAACCGTGACACGCCATGGCGATGCCCTTACATGGTCCCTCGAAGAGTCGAGCAAGCTTACACAATAGTAGTAAAAATATATTGCAGTTTGCGCCAGTAACGCATTGCAAAATTGAAACAAGAAAAAAAGATGAGCAATTTATCATAAAATAAAACATTGCTCAAAGTCTTATCCCCCCTTATTTTCAAAAAAGTTGACTTTTTAATTTTTTTTCGTCATACCGCGTGGAATAGTCGGAGGAACTATATGAAAAAAATCTTTTATTTATTTAGTGCAGTTGTTGCACTTTCAGTATCCATGCTCTCTGCTGCAGCTATCGGCTCACCGGTGATGTTGATGGATGGAAATGGGAACCAAGTTTCAGTTTGGCAAGAAACGACAAGTGAAACTTATTATATAAAAGCAGCAACTAAAGCCAAGCAGGATGCCAACTGGACAACTCCAGTGGTTATCTCTGATCAGTCTGTTAATTCCTACTCTCCACTACTTGCTCTCGATCAGTCAGGTAATGCTGTAGCGCTCTGGTCTTCAGATCGAATGGTAGGAGAGCAGCTAAGCCGTGGACTCTACTCAGCTCAACTCCCCTTTGGAGGTAGCTGGAGTAGTATTACAACTCTTTCTCCAGCTACTCAAAGTGTTGCCAATGGTTTTCAACTTCGAGTGACGAGCACGGGAGATATGAGTGCATTTTGGCAAGCAACTGACATCAATACAGGTGCTTTTAATTTTTTCTCGACATCTGCCACCTTTGGAGGTAGCTGGAGTGCACCAATTCAAGTATCTCAGCTCTAATACCTAAACAGGAGAATTACAATGAATCTATCTTTTATACCGATCCTTGTTACGCTTTTGCTATCCGCAGAAACAGTATCGGCTAATCAGGCAACTTTAATTGACCAAATCAAGAAAACAGTAAGTGATTTTGAGGCTGAGGACTCTAGTAACAGTGACTGTATCCGCTGCCCGCCAGGGCCTATGGGTCCTCGAGGCTACACTGGTCCGCAAGGCTACACAGGTCCGCAAGGTATTCCAGGTCCTCGAGGTGCTACAGGTCCACAAGGACCTACTGGACCTGCTGGAGGAGGAGGGGGCGGATCAGGGTCTGTAGGTCCAACAGGTCCAACAGGTCCAACAGGTGCTCAGGGGGCTTCCGGAACACAAGGACTTATAGGCCCAACTGGACCCACTGGTCCGCAAGGCGTCGCGGGATCCGCAGGTCCTGCTGGCCCTCAAGGTCCAACGGGAGTAACAAATTTTACTGCATACCATTTTGCAGGACTTACAAGCGGTAATGACTTTTATTTAGTTGATGCCACAAGAAATAATGTGATTAACACTGCTAGTGATTTAACGCTTTACAACTCAGGTGTTGTTCAGCCAATTATGATTTCTGCTAGTAATACCGCCGGGTATGTGTTAATAAGCAACAACTTCTCAAACGCTGTAACGACATTTTATTTTTATAGAGTAACCTCTACCCCTTCTTTTATTTTGCAAGGACAAACCGCGTCTTTTACTGGTAACGGCTTCTTTGCTTTACCTAATATAGGCGGTTCTTGGAACCCGGGTGAAGGGATTGCGGTTCGCGTAATTGCTAATCCTATTCAAAACGGTACAGAAATCTCTATGAATCTTCGACTGTTTTAACCCTTAACCCAAACAATACCTGC
Organism: uncultured bacterium; assembly: GCA_964512205.1. GTDB lineage: Bacteria > Chlamydiota > Chlamydiia > Chlamydiales > FEN-1388 > SZAS-7. Next base: position 21,461 of record CAZEGK010000030.1, read on the forward strand.
TTCAACCTCGTAGGAGATTGAAGCAGGTTTCTCTAGCATCAACTAACCCTTGAATTTTCGAGCAATGCACATAGGAATGAAAGGGACCCAAAGCTTTCATCGAAATGATCAGCTAATCGATTTTTCAAACGATATCGATCCAGCCATTGCAGGCTCTATAAAAAAGCTTGGAGAAGCTATTCTCTTAACCGTGACACGCCATGGCGATGCCCTTACATGGTCCCTCGAAGAGTCGAGCACGCTTACACAATAGTAGTAAAAGTGCTATAATAAAATTAGATCTATACAGAGGAGCAAGAAAACCATGTCCCTCTATTCTATTTTTAGAAATTTATTTATATTACGTGCGACAAGGGATCCTATGATTGGGCTTGCCTGGTGGCTCTGGGGCAAAACACCGGCTACCTTTTTGGCAAAGACAGCTGTGGGGCTGCTATTTGTAGCAGCATTTCGCTACCGCCGCGAGTTGCGGCCCTATGTAGAAGATCCCTACAAAAGCATATCAGCCTACATCAATAAGTTTTCGGAGCGGCGAAAGAGGTAAAAGAGTTTTTTAGGACAAAAAACCATAAAGTAGCGTATACTTTTTGGACATTATGAATATTTTTTGTCTATTAGCTCTTTTTTTAGGACTCCATCTTGCCCTTTTTGCAGAGTGCATGGTAGGGGTTGGAACGTGCGATATTACGCCGCCAATCGGCACGCCCTCTGCCGGGTATGAAAAGCGAAGTGGCAAGGGCATGCAAGGTGTGAGAGATCCCCTTCTTGCATCCTGTGTGATTATTGACGATATCGTCTTTTGTTCGGTAGATCATTTAGGATTGCCCTATACGCTCACTCAAAAAATCCAGGAAAAGGCAAAAAAGCTTCATCCGGGGCTTGAAAAAGCCTCCTTTTTCATTGGCTCAACCCATACTCATTCTGGGGGAGGCGCCTACTATGACCTTCCTGTGCTTGGGGAGATGCTAGCTGGTGCTTATGACGAAAAAATTGCTATGAGCTATGTCGATGGGGTAGTAGCTGCTATCAGCGAAGCCACAAGGCATAAGGAGGCGGTATCTGTTGGCATTGGTTATGCTTGCATCGACGGCATTGCACAGTTTCGCTCTAAATGGCCAGAGCGCTACGAGCCAGATAGTAGCCTTTGCATAATCAAAATGACAAAAAAAGATGGCACGCCCGTTGCACTTCTTTATAACTTTGCGCTCCATCCAACTAGTCTTAAGCATGACAATATGCGCTTTTCGGCAGATTTTGTAGGCGCTTGCCGAACTGCTCTTAAGGAAAAGCTAGGTGCTCATGTTGTCTCTCTCTATTTTAACGGTGCACAGGCAGAGCTTGTTCCTGAGGAGGGCGTAGAGTGCGACTCCATTGGCAATACAATTGCCAATTCTGTCTATGAGCTATGGAAAAAAACTGATGTTCAGGAGACCTTCCAGATCTCTACAAAGAGATATAGCTATGCATTTGAGCCAAAGACAACCCCTTATGGCCTGAATGTGCCCCTTAAGCGCTATGAAACTGAGATCAGCCTGCTTACCATCAACAAAAAACATCTCTTTGTTGCTATACCTGGTGAGCTGAGTACTCTGTATGCCTCGCAGCTTGCTAATGCTGCAAAAAAATTAGGCTACGCACATCTATCAGTGCTTGGTCTTACAAATGATGCCCACGGCTATATTATAATGCCGGAGGCCTGGTTGTCAAAAACTGCAGAATCTGCCCTCTCCTTTGGTGGTGAAATGTATGGAAAAGAAGTCACCGACCAAATCCTCAAACTGATTACGGAGTAAT
>CAZEGK010000030.1:23354-29998 GCA_964512205.1 uncultured bacterium
TTTTGCATTGGTTGATTAAAAAATCCTTCAATCTTTTGATTGGCTCTAAGTTCTCAAATTGTGTTGGATAGATATAGTATACATCCACTAAATACGATATTTCATCATGAAGAATCGGGATAAGTGTACCTTGATTAATTTCTTAAACAAAATGGAGCGGGTCAACATCAATAAAACGGCGGATACTTGACGGTAGCGGCAGCGCTCGATCTGCCGCTTCAATGGCTTGGCATACGGCATTAATAGCCGGGCCGCGTATCAGAAATTGGTAGCGGAAGAGATCTTTTACCTTTGTGTATCCTGATGGAACGACAGGATGGCATACAAAGGCATCTCCTAAATAGCTTTTTACAGCCTGTTGGTAGCTTGTTGCAAACTGGGCTAGCTTTTTTTCATCTTTTGCAGAAAAGAGCAATTTCACGATTTTTGAAAATGGGGGAAAGTAAAAGGCTTCTCTCGTTGCAATTTCTTCGGTATAGAAGCCGACAAAATCCTGTTTGGCAGCAAGCTGTATGGTGCTATGTTCCGGAAGAGCGGTCTGTATGAGCACTTCACCTGGCGTCTCGCCGCGGCCTGCTCTTCCGGCAACCTGTGTGATAAGCTGAAAGACAGTCTCGCTTGCTCGAAAATCGGGAATGTTAAGGCTCGTATCTGAGTTTAAGACGCCAACTAAAGTAACTTGCGGAAAGTGAAGCCCCTTTGCAACCATCTGTGTGCCTATCAATACATCTGCCTTTCCCGAGCGAAACTCTGAAAGCAGTTTTTCTAGCGAACCCTTATGGCGCGTAGTGTCGGCATCTATCCTTAGCGTGCGTATAGAACCAAAAATCCCATGCAGCATAGCTTCTACTTTCTCAGTGCCTATGCCTTGATATTTGATGACATCTTGACTTTTGCAGTGTGGACAGATGCGCGGAGGCGGTGCTGAGAATCCACAAAGGTGGCAGGCGATAAGCTTATCTCCCTTATGGAAGGTGAGCGTAGTATCGCAGTGGCAGCATTTGATGCTATTTTGGCACGATGTACAAGAGAGTATTGTATGATAGCCGCGCCTATTGAGAAAGAGTATTGTCTGCTCGCCAAGTTTTTGCTTTTCTTCGATTTTTGTAAGAAGCTTTTCAGAAAATATCGTACGATTCTTTGCCTTTATATACTCTGGCTTCATGTCGATGATTTCTACTTTTGGAAGCGTAGCTGTAGCGGGCCGTTTTGTAAGTATATGAAGCTCATATTTAGCTTGAAGTGCGTTGTAGTAGCTCTCTAGCGAAGGGGTAGCTGTGCCAAGAAGGCATGTGGCATGCTCAAGCTTTGCCCGCATCACAGCAACATCTCTAGCATGATAGCAGGGTGTATCATCTGATTGTTTGTAGCTTTGCTCATGCTCTTCGTCGACAATTATCAAGCCAAGGTTTGGCATAGGACAAAAAAGGCTCGATCGTGCCCCTATGCAAATTTTTGCATGGCCGGACTGGATATCGTTCCACATTTTCATCCTCTCGCCGTCGCTTAGGCGATGGTGAAGTACTGCAAGAGGCACGGTAAAGCGGCTTTTAAAGCGATGGATTGTCTGCTCGGTAAGGGCGATTTCGGGAACGAGTAAAATTACTCCTTTGCCAAGTGCTAGCGCCTTATCGATTGCCTGGAGATAGACTTCTGTTTTTCCGCTTCCTGTAATGCCAAAGAGAAGGTGCGCGCCAAAACGTTCACTTTTTATCGATTGAACGACGGCATCTAGTGCTTTTTGCTGCTCATCGCTAAGCTCTTTTGGCTTTGAGATAAAGTATTCTTCAAAAGGAGCATCTTTTGTGATGCGTATGAGCTTTTTGGTCTCTAATGCTTTTACTGCGCTAGAGGGGGCATGGCTCTCCTCCAAAAGCTCAGATAGCAAGATGCCATCCCTATCGCTTTTTAGCATGCAGTCAAGAACCTCTGCTTGTTGAGGTGCTTTTGCCCTAAGTTTACTGCATATCTCGCGAAGTTCTTTTGGGCACTTTATGCGATAGACTCTAAGGGGTTCTTTATTTTTTGTGTTTTTACGAACACCTGCCGGAAGCATTGTCTTAAGTACTTTACCAAGCGGACATACGTAGTAGCGTGCCATCCAGAGTGCAAGCTCAAAAAGCCGTGCTGTGACAACAGGTGTATCAGAGAGGGCTCGCTTTATGGGCTTTGGGTTCGCTACTTCAGATTCATTCTTTATCTCAACAACAAAGCCTTGCACCAGCTTGTTTCGCAGGGGGACTTCTACAGATACGCCCTTTTGAATCTTTCCTATGAGCTCCTCTGGGATGCTATAGTCTAAAGCTTTATCGATCGATACTTCGAGTAGAATAGATGCAAATGTCATACAAGCTGCTGAAGATCGCTCCAAAGAGCTCTTTTAATCGTCTGATCATTCATCTGATTCAATGAAAGTACCAAGTTGTAGACTGATACATCAAAGAGAGAGTGATCGGCATGTAGTTTTGAAAGGGGCTTTGCGTCTTTGTGAAGGTCATCGCCAAAGTAGGCGAGAAAGGCTGCATGATAGGATGCCTGTTCTTGAGGGTAGGCGAGGATAATCCCTTTTGCCAGGCGAGAGGCAGCTAGCGAGTAGACAAAGGCTGCCATTTCAAGAGATGGCTGTGTATAGAGGCGTACCGGAAGGAGCCTTTCGCCAACACTTGCGACAACTTTTTTGATAAATTGCTCCTCTTCTGAGCCTGGGGCATAAAAAGAGACAAAGGTAAGCTCTTTTGCTCTGGGAATAGCTTCTTCTTTTTTTACATCGATACGCTTTATGCCAAGCTTATCAAAGCGCTCGAGTACATCGAGAAGCGGGGCACGTATTGGCTTTGAGAAGGGGCGGTTAAGTGCCTGCATGAGTGGTATTACAGGTCCCTTAGGTAGCTCTTTTTCCTTTTCCTTAGGCTTTGGAGGGGGAGGTGGTGCTGCAGCTTGAGGAGTAGGAAGCGGCTTTGGCTTGGGAGGAGGGACGGCGACTGGAGCTTGTTTTGGGCTTCGAGCTATCTCCTTTATCACAAGGTCAGGATATTCTTGTGCGATGTAGAGCCGTAAATCCTGTACAATACCAAGTAATTCATTCATTCTTTAGAGTATAGCCTCTTCTTCCAATTTTTGCAGCAGTTTGCGTATAGTGGTCGCCTTTATGAGGAGACAAACTATGCAACCAGCAAACCGCGAAACATTTCTTTACAATCTCATGAACGGCTATGGATTCAAGCAATGCGAATGGACAAATAATAATCGAACACAGAAAAATGATTCAGCATACGTTGCAGAAGTCACAGATGCAGCTCACGTATCAGAAATAGTTGCACAAATTTTTGAATGGAATAAAAAGAATCTTCATGAGAGGCCTCTTGTTGCAGTAGCTGTTGCAGGCTGGGACGCAAATGAGACGGAAGAAGCTAGGCTATTTTCTTGCTGCACGCCAAGTTCGCGGCGTACTAGACTTCAAAATGAATATGCTAAGTCTTTTTCACTCGCCCCGTGGGCAACAGGGCTTGGAGCCGATGTGATCTTTCATTTCCCACCAAAATTTCAGACAATGAAGCTTGTAAAAGTGGCAGGGGAGCGCTGCCTAGTCGTTTCTGCAGGCGTCAGGATCACCGATGCCGATGAGTTTTTGAAGTCTAAGAGGGTTGCCATGGCACCAAATAACTCGACACTCCATGTCTCTACACTCGTTGGTGGAATGGCTACAGGAAGTTATGGGCCAAGCCTCTATGATGGCCCGATGTCTAGCTATGTGAGACGTATGAGGGTTATCTCGCCAACGGGAGCCTTTATGACCCTTTCTCAGGCAGAAAATAATGCGCTTTTTGAAGTGCTAAAAGACTGCCATCTTGGTGCTGGATTTATCGTCACAGAAATCACTCTAGGAAACATCGAGCCGCTCTATAGAATGCAGAGAGTGCATACACTCTATCAAAGTGCTTCTGAACTTATCGATGAAACAGGTGCCCATAATCCATTTGAAGAGCCGCACTGTATTATTCACTATATCCCGTGTGCTATTGAAAAAGAGCAGGAACATACGGCACGCATTCGCGTTTCAACTTTTAGGCGCACTGAGGATGCTGCAACGCATACTCTTATTCCGGAAGATATTAAAGAATATATTGACCTCGAAGAAACCACTGCTGTTGATGGGTTAATCTATAGCATCGCAAAGTGTCCTGAACTTCGCCAGTTTTTCCCATTCGTGCTCGAGCTTGCCGCTAAAAAAACATTTGGCACGGATAAAAAACAAGTGGCAGTTGGCGCTCCAAGCGATATGCTCCATCTTTTAAAGACCTATACAGATCTTCCTCTTGCCGATATAAACTGGGTTATCAGAGTGCAGGGGCCTAAGGAAGCAAAAGAGGTTGCTTTTCAGCTGCTTCAGGGTGCTGAAAATATCTTGAAGGAATTGGGTCTTGCTAAGGAATTTCCATTACTTACCATCTATTGCCGCTATAATAAGGGCATACTTGGTGCTCAAGGGATCTCACCTACTGGAGTTGAAACGGCAGACCAAGGCGTGCTTGCTTTCGAGCTTCTTACCTATTCGCCGCTTGCAAAAACAGAAGGCTTTCAATCCCTAGTAAGCTATGTTTTAAAGTTCCTAAAAGAACGAGAGCTCGTATTTAGCTATCAACCGGGTAAATCACCGGTTAACGGCATCGATACGTTAGATGAAATTCTCACAACAGATGTAGCAAAAGCTCGGCATAATCACTTCAAAGAGGCAATAGCATCCCTGCATGGTGGAATAGACCATGTAGCAAGATCACCCTTTATGACACCGGAAAAAAAGGCCTACCTTGGCTTTTCAAGCTGGGATGAAGTGCCGGATAGGGATTTTGCACATACTACGGAGGATTTTGACTCTGCTGAAAAAGAAAAAGCCCTAAAGCATATCATCGAACTTGCCAATTTGCATAATCGCGATGAAGTGATGAGAGCTGCAAAAGCTCTTTTGTAGAGAGAGTAGATCAGGACTTCTTTAAATAGTAAGAAAAACTTTTGAATCCTATGGCGATATCATCAGCGCATCGATTAGAAACGTATAAACGCACTTGCGAAGAAAGTGCGAGCTTGTGCTACCGTATGGTCTACAGTATGAAGAAATCCACTGAACAGAATATACTTTATTTAAAAAAGGTGGTTTTATGTCAGTTTCATTAGATAGCATAGATCATTCAAGAAGAGTGGCACCAGAACCGCTGGTGGCCCAGGCGCAGCAGAATGACACTACAAGGCGAGTAGATCGCGCGGCAGGCTTTTTGCTTATGGGGTTTGGTGTTGTCATTACAACTGTCTCAATTGGCCTGCCGACGCTTGGATATGTTCATGGCGAAGTAGGCGGAGTTATCTTAATCGGCGGCATTTTTGCCGGAGCTTTTATAACCGCTGGAGGATTTTCTCAGGCAATTCTTAGAGGACCATTTTGCTTTTGCAGCCGTAGCAGCACGTACAGCGACATCGAAAATGGCGATCCAGGTATGACTGCGTAATTGATCCCGCAAGAGCTTGGCGCTTTCGCGGGAATTTGAGTGTGCAAATCGCACGAGTCCACAGTATCCCGCCCTTTCATTTTTCAGCATTCATGATTCATGCTTTATAATTTAGCTCGTAGACCGTTAGCTTTGCCTGAAAAAGCTGGAGTATTAATATTTTCTGCATATAAAATAATGCATCATTCAATCTAGGAGATATTATGCAGCCTTCCCAACCAATAAGATCGAGTATACCAAATACTGAATCGCTTGCAGCTGTAGCAACTTATGCGACTACTTTTTCGTGGTTATCAACAGCACGATATATAAATGCCTTTTCAGTAGGTATGATGGAGGGAGCTACATTACGATCTAACAAAACCGTTTTTAGTGAATTGAAGCCTCTCACAGCTGCAACTTACTTTACCATAAAGGCAGTGGACCTTACTATTAATGGAACTAGTTCTTTTTTCTCAGGCCTGATCACCGATAGTGCATTTGCCCTTGCTGGTTTTGCATGGGGACGTGTTGTTGGCATGTGTTATTCTGATCGTTTTGGAATGGACATTTATATATAGGGTCTAGGATTACGAAAGAAGTATACGTGAGAAAAGGGCAGAAAAGGGCCGGATACTGAGAAAAGGGCCGGATACTGCGATTCGTGCGATTTACGAAAAAAGAAAGTATTATTTCAGCTGCAATGACCCCAATTTCAGCTTTTCCTGCCGATAGCGACCTCCTCTGGCCTCCCGCCATCGTTCTCACAGTCCTCCTCGTCGCCATCGCCTCTGTCGTCCCTCCAAGCGGCCCTCGATCCCAAAACCGAAGAATAACAAAATTTTCATTCCCAAAAAACCCCTTTACTACTCATTCTCAAATTGATTATTTTCTTAGCTGGGTAGTGAAATGGCGACCCTTAGTTGTCATAAACAGGCTCTCTATCGCCCTCGAAGACCCGAAAAAACGGTCCTCTACGAGGTTGCCAAAAGACATTTTACATCTTGGTCTAAGCAGCAGGAGAAGATCTCATATCACATCTCAAACGCCTTCCAAAAATATCTCGGCTGCGGGATCTTATCCAAAGGCTTTGCCTGTGCCCATTGTGCTGGCTGCAACAAGGATCTGCTCATTCCATTTAGTTGCAAACGCCGAGGTCTTTGC
>CAZEGK010000031.1:0-29796 GCA_964512205.1 uncultured bacterium
CGTTTTAAATCGTTCGGTGCTGACTAATTTACATGAGGCCCGGATTATTTTGCAATGCGTTTGTTCGGAAAAATAACAAATCACATCCACACAATACCTTGAAACCTTTTCTTTTTTCCATTTCTCCAAATTAAGCCATGAAGTATAACGAGCAAAAATGGACGTTTTATGACAATTAACGGCATCGGGCCGGACACTTTTGACCATTTAGAACTCCCGCATGCTAAAAAAGCAAAGACAAAGCAGGAAAAAGCGGCACTAAAAGTTCTTGCAGATATATCTGAGGGCACTTCTACAGATTCCACCCTCAATGAATCTGAAATAAAAAGTACCAAAGGCTGGGGGATTTATTCCTTCATCTCTACTGCAGCTGCTAAAGTCTTAGGCTTCGGAGCATCTTTTGTGCTTCCAGATTCCGCCATGTATGATACGAAAATTAGCTCGCTCGAAGATGAGCTTTATACGATGACTGGTGCCTCGTATGCAGCAGACCTTGCGCAAACTATTGGCCTGCATCAACTTAACAAGATTCAGTACTTTCTCGAGCATCCGGAAAAACTTACCCCAAAGTCTGCCGAGTCCGGAGTTTTAAAAAACTTGGTGTCTGTTTCTGGTCATAGCGTCACCATATCTCCTAAGGGAAAGATTGTCTTAGAGCTTTTGCAAACTCCTTCAACGAGAGAGCTTTTTGAAAAAACATTTTATGTTAACTTGTTAAAAGCCCTAAAGAACGTCACTGCTAAAGCACAGGAGCAAAAGCCTGATTTTGCCATAAGGCTTCTTCAGGACATTATGGTTGATGTAAAGCAGGCGCTTGTTACAGAAAGCGATCAAGCCTCGAACAAAGAGCATGATACATTCATGACAAAGCTTAATCACGACATCGTACATCTTCTTTTTCCAAATGGAGAGGCAGATATTGAACTCCCTCTTCCTTTCGAGCGATTTTTTTCGAAAAAAGCATTTATCACACTCCAGGAAAAGCAGCTTCCTCGCAAGATGGATATTTACTACGAGAAAGCTACAAGTGAATCTCTTAAATATAAGCTCCTTTCAGCAGCCGCAAATCAGCTTAAGGCGATTCTTCAAAAGGAGCTGCCTGAAAAGAAGGAACCCGTTAAAAAGAAATCGCTCCCGCAGTACAAGGATCAAAAACAGTTCAATAATCAACTTAAGGAAGTTGTGTCATCCCTCATCGATTATATCGATGATCCAAGCCTAAAGCTGTTAAAGGGCTCAATACTAAAGAAAGTGGAAAAATTGGGCCCTGAGATTACGGGAAAGCTACTTTCACTAGATGTAACGGACATTCTCAATAAAAGATTTGCCGCCGCTTGTACAATCTTTAGCCATGATGGCTATTGGGAGCCGGTTGGCGATAAAGAGCGCTTTCACTATGTAGCGCATATTCCAACGACTAAGGAAGAGCGGGCAAAAATCGATGAGGCACAAAGGGTAGAAAAAAAGAGAGAATTTGAAGAGACACTTCGTGAAATTGCCGCCGAGCTTGAGAAGGAGATTTTACGGCGCACAAAAGTTCCATCAGAGACGCGGGCAAAAAACATAAAAGAAGGGCTTGAAATTGTCCAAAAAAAGATAACCCACGGCCTTATCCGATTTGCCCTAAAACTCTTTCGTGCAGATAAAAGAATAAGCAGGCTCTCTGAACGAGTGATTCAATTAAGTGAAAACCTTAGCCTAAAATCTGCTCTAAAACCTGTAAAGCGATCTATATCAAGAAAAATATAAATAGGTTCCAATACCTGCAAAATAGCCAGCAGCTGCAGGTAGCATGGCTTTTCTCATATACCAAAAAAAGTCAACTTTCTCTAGGCTCATAAACGCAACACCCGCTGCAGAACCAATAATCAACATGCTTCCCCCTGTACCTGCACAAAATGCGACAAGAAGCCAAAAGGGGTGATCTTGGGAAAGCGTATACATTCCTTGCGTTGCCGCGACGAGCGGCACGTTGTCAATAACTGCAGATGCTACGCCAATAAGGGCAGCAACAACATGTTTTGAGGAAATATTCTGGTCAAGCCATGCAGAAAGCTCTTTGAGAATACCTGCGGTTTCGAGAGCGCCGACAGCGAGTAAAATACCTAAAAAGAAAAAGATACTTGATAAATCAACTTTTGGAAAGATTGAGATAACTCGCAAATGGTTTCTCTCTTCTGTTTTATGGAGTAGGTCTGTTAACAACCAAATAAGTGCCATCGAAAAGAGAATTCCCATAAATGGAGGCAGGCCCGTAACTACTTTAAACACAGGCACGAGAATAAGCGATAGGATACCACAGCATAAAACAAGGCCGCCCTTATGCTCAACATGGGCACGTTCAATCACCTCTTTTGCAATTTTACCCGAGACTGAGAAGGAGAGGAAAAAGAGCGCCACAGCTGAAGAGACAAGACTTGGCAAAAAAAGTTTTTGTATCAGAGGCAGTGTGGTGACTTGACCTCCAATCCAGAGCATCGTTGTAGTTACATCCCCTATCGGCGTCCAGGCGCCACCTGCGTTTGCTGCAATTACAATAGCTGCGCCAAAAATAAGCCTATCTTGGGTATGCGTAATAAGGCGCCTGAGGAGCACAATCATTACTATTGTCGTCGTAAGGTTATCGAGTACTGCAGAGAGAAAAAAGGTAAGAATTGTTACAAGTACAAGACAGCCTTTTTTTGAGTTTACGCGCAAAAAATCAGCAATAATACTAAAGCCGCCATGAGCATTGATTGTCTCAACGATTGTTATAGCTCCAAGCAAAAAGAAGACAACCTGACTTACGTTTGCAAGATGGTCAAGTAGATGATGCGCATTTTGCTGCATGGCATCGCTATTTGCAAACTGACACGCCCAGCAACCCACTGCCATCAGAAGTGCAGCTGTTGCCTTATTAATCCCTATTTGATGCTCAAAGATGATGAGCACATAACCGAGTACAAAAATGGCGATAATTAAACTTTCCATAATTCCTTACATCCTGTCCGAGTCCGTGACCGCTACTTTTGCAATGAATACTCATTGCAAAAACATACCGTCCAGAAGAGACTCGAGAATAAAAGAGATATTTCTAGCAGAAATGTTCTCTTAAATAAAGCAAAAAGGTATGGTGTGGTTTATATGACTGACTTGTATCTTCGGACAAATGTACGCGCAGAAAAAAAGGCTGCCATCACGAAAAAGAGCATTCTGATGGCAATAGCCTCTCTTCTTTTTGTCCTTGCAAGCGAATACCTGCTTGCATGGCTTGAGCTGTCGGCGCTTTGCCTCTTTTCTCGGATTTTAGGGACAAGTGCACTTGGATTTTCTGCCTTTTTGCATCGAAAACTTGCCTCGCAGGAAAAAAATCCAGACATACTCCATAGCGATGAAAAGGTACTGTCATTTTTTCGGGCAAATAAGAGTCTTTTTTCACTCTCTTGGCAAGACATTGCCTCTTTTTACTACCTTGACACAGGCAAAGACTATGGCCTTGCCTTTACACTCAAATCACCGATTCCTAATCTCTCAGAAAAGTGCCGCAAGGAACATGGCGTTGATCTTTTTTTGCCAGATTTCAGCCATGGCTCCTATCTTCTGCTTGAAAAATGGCGCGAAGAGCACGTAGAAACGGCATAAGCTTCTAATCTCGTGCCGTTATAGTCTACATTTGAGGTGATAGCAGAAGCTCTTCCTTCGACTTAAGCTCCTTGTCTACGATAGCTGCAACGGATGAGTCAGACCAGACATTAAGCGCTGTCTCGATTGCATCGAGGAAGGCATAGAATGGCAAGATCACTCCCATGATTTGGAGCGGGACGTTCATAGCTGCAAGAAATGCCCCTGCAAGGAAAAAGCAGCCCATCGGAACGCTTGCATTGCCGAGGGCAGCAAGGGTTGCCATAAAAATCCACAAAATCAGCTCAAAAAAAGAAAAGCTCATCCCATTAAGCATAGAGACAAAAAGCACTGTGATCAAAATAAAAGCTGCACAGCCATTCATATTGATACTCGTGCAAAGAGGAAAGGCAAAGCTTGCCACTTTTTGGTCCATGCCTCCCCTATCGACTGCCGCACGCACAGCAGAGGGGACAGTTGCACTTGATGATTTTGTAAAAAAGGCAACAGTAAGTGCCGGAGCCATAGCCTTAAAGAGCATCTTTGGGGAAACCCCCTTTGCCTTGAGAAGAAGAGGAAGTACAATAACTCCTTGTATAACGTTGGCAAGAAGCACAGCTAGTAAGTAGAGTCCAATAGTCGTAATTTCAAGCCCCTCTTGCAAATCGCGAATAAAGAGCGTGATAAAAGCCCAAAGCGCTATTGGGATAAAGCGCACAATGGCTTGAGTAATCTTCATAAACAAGCTGTAAAAGCTAGAGAAGATGCCATGCAAAATCTCTCGTTGATTGCTAGGAATAGCAAACATTCCAAGGCTCATAATAAAGGCGATAACAAGCACACTCATCACATTATTTTCCGCAAAAGGCTGCACCATATTTGACGGCACAACATTGAGAAGGTGTGTCCAGTAACTTCCCTGATTTGCTACATCTATCATAGTAGCGGAGGTAGTAACTCCTTGAACCGGGTTTATGACCAAAAAGACGATGAGTGCAACAGTTGCTGCGAGAATTGTTGTAATGAGCGTATAGGTAATTACTTTTCTTCCCATCTTTGCCATGGCTTTCATGTTTTCCATGCCGGAGGCGACACTCACGATGGATAAAAAAAGAATTGGCGTTGAAACAAGCTTCAAAAGATTCATGAAAAGGTCTGAAATAGCTTCCGCTACGCTAAATACTACAGGCTGAGGAAAAAAGCCAGCAAGGAGCCCAAGCACTATAGCTATAGAATAGAGGGCGCTAGATCCCAGATTGAATAATGTCATGCAACCTCACAAGGCCAGTAAGTTTTCCATTTTCTACGACAGCAAGGGATGTAATAGCACCCTTTTGATTTGACTCCATCTGCTGCATGGCATCATAGGCCATGGCATCAGGGCTAATACTACGAGGCGTTTTTGTCATGAGCTCGCTAATCGGTAATGTAAGCGCCTCTGCACTATGTTTTTGAAGCGCCCTTCGAAGGTCTCCATCTGTAAAGAGGCCAAGAAGATGCATCTCATCATCTACAATCAGCACACATCCTGCCTTTTTGTTGGATAGCTCTACTAAAACATCAACAAGCAGTGTATGTGGAGGGCAAAGCGGAAGTGCCGCGCCGCGCATCATTAAATCTTTTACTTTAAACGTGAGCCTTTTACCAATTTGGCCAGCAGGGTGATTTTCGACAAAGTTATCTATAGACACTTTTTTAGAGCGCATCAGCGCCATTGCCAAAAGATCGCCAAAGATAAGCTGGACGGTAGTTGACGTAGTAGGTGCAATATCAAATGGGCAAAGCTCTTTAGCAACAGGAAGCATAACTACCTTATCTGCAGCCTTTGCCAAGCGAGATGATCCATTTGAAACAACAGCGATGATACTAGCTCCCTTATTTCTCAAAGCCGGGCAGAGATTTAAGAGCTCATCTGTCTCGCCGCTTTTGCTAAGAAGCAGCACCACATCATCCTCGGAAATGATGCCAATATCGCCGTGAAGGGCATTTAGCGGTGATAAAAAGCCGGATCTAATCCCACAAGAGTTCATCGTCATTGCAATTTTTTTTGCAACGATACCGCTCTTTCCAACACCGCTTAAAAAAAGTGTACCCTCGCAGCAAAGTAGCATCTCTACAACCGAGCGTACAGCATCAAGATTGAGCTTCTCAAAAAAATGCGCTATATAGCTTTGTGTTTGTAAAAAAAGCTCTTCAACAAGGTCTTGATTTTGTGTTACAAGCGGCTGCATCTTACTTCCTAATAAAAACTGCAACTATTTTGCCTCCCCTTATGTTAAAAGGCAAACTTCTTTCTCTTGCTCATTTAGTGCCGAGTGTTTATATACCAAATCGTGCCGGTATGCGTGTCCTGAGTTAATTAATTTGTTTTTAAATCGGGGGCGCAGAACTTTTTATAGAGGTAATTCATGTCAAATATTGATATTGCAGTAGCGTATGGAGATGGTATTGGTCCTGAAATCATGAAAGCCACCCTTTCCATCCTAAAAAGCGCAGGTGCAAAACTTACTCTACATGAAGTATCTGTGGGAGAAAAAGCCTATCTTGCAGGCCATAAAACCGGCATTGAGCCTGAAAGCTGGGACATACTCAGAAAATGTAAAGTATTTCTTAAAGCGCCAATCACCACACCTCAAGGAGGCGGCTACAGAAGTTTAAATGTCACAATACGCGCAGCTTTTGGACTCTATGCAAATATTCGACCATGTGTTGCCTATGCGCCTGCTGTCGACACTAAATACCCAGGAATGGATCTTGTCATCGTGAGAGAAAATGAGGAAGATCTCTACACAGGTCTCGAGTATAGACCGACAAATGAGAGCTTTCACGCCCTAAAAATGATTACACGCCCAGGATGTGAAAAAATCTGTCGCTATGCCTTTGAATATGCAAAGACAAATAATCGCAAAAAAGTGACCTGCTTTACAAAAGATAATATTCTCAAACTCACGGATGGTCTTTTTCATAAAGTATTTGAAGAAATTGCCAAAGAATATCCTGCAATCGAACATGAGCACTGGATCATCGATATTGGCGCAGCAAAGATGACAGATACCCCAGAAAATTTTGATGTGATCGTGATGCCAAATCTTTATGGCGATATACTTTCCGATATTGCGGCACAGATTGCGGGAAGCGTAGGCCTTGCAGGATCAAGCAATATCGGTGAGACCTTTGCAATGTTTGAAGCGATCCACGGCTCTGCACCAAGACGCGCAGGACAAGACCTCGCAAATCCATCCGGCCTTCTTATGGGAGCAATTATGATGCTTGTTCACATCGGGCAAGCAGAATGCGCAACCATAATTCATAATGCATGGCTAAAAACAATAGAAGATGGCATCCATACCTACGATATCTACGACGAAAAAAAGAGCAAAAAGAAAGTTGGCACAAAAGAATTTGCTGAATGCGTCATTTTGCGCCTTGGAGAAAAACCAAAGGAACTTAAAGCTGTAGAGTATCACCCTATGCATGCCAAAGCGCATAAGCTAAATAAAAAAAAGCAGCAAAAAAAGCTTGTTGGTATCGATCTATTTGTCGATACGCGACAAGACCCGGAGCAGCTTGCCAAAAAACTTGGAGAAGTTAAAGAAATAGCTTCGAGAGGATCTATCATCTGGCCAAATAGACACCCAGAGACTCATCTCTCAGATCTATTGCGAATTCGTTTTGAAGGAGAAGTAGATATCCTTGCCCTTCTAAAAAAGTGCAGGGATCTAGGTATCGAAGTTACGGGCCACGAAATCCTTGCAACCTATGATGGCGAGGCAGGATTTAGCAAGTAATGAGCGCTATAGCATTTGATTGTAGCAGATATAGCTACTCCATTTCTCCAAAAATAAAAGAAACTGTTAAGCAAAAGATACCCCTAGATGCGACTATAGAGGCGCTTTTTCAAAAAAAATCAGCGCTAGCAGCTCCAACGGCTGCCTTTACTCCAGAACGATTTAGGGAGTTAAAGCGCCATATTCAATTTATCGATGCGCTCTCAGATCATACGGCAGCAAAATACAGAGCCACATACTTTTTTATCGCATCGCTTATCATCTGGGTTGCAAAAAAGCTAAACCTTGGCGGCTTTGGCAAGCTACAAGCACTCCGAGATACTTTCGAAGAGCGCATTGCCACGGAAGCTGCACATCTTGGATCTTATCTTGTGGCTGAAGAAGCAATAGAGCTTGTAGATTCCATAAAAGGCTCCCGAAAAAAAGAGCACTACTTTCCTTTAAAAAACCGAAAAATTATCGCCATCACTCTGGTGAAAGTAGTGGAAACTGCCCTCTACTACTCAACTGTTGCAAAAACCTGCCGCCTTGTCGCAAGGATTTCAGCTGCCGCGACAGCAACAACTGGCGCAAAAGAGTCAATACTTCGGGAATATAGCTTTTTTCAAAAGCTCAAAAAGAAAGAGGGCATCTGGCCAATTCTTCAGGCCATAGAAGATCCCATTACCCTCTATCAAGAATTAGCCGAGGGCACCTTTTCTCAACTTGCACCAACGCTTAGCCGTACAGAATGTAAAGAATATATAAAAAAGCTTTTGCAAGCCCTTGTAGCTATGGATGAAGCTCACATTCTCCATTTTGACATTAAAGGATCTAATATACTGCTAACACCCTCACAAAAAAAAGTGGGCTTTAGCGATTTTGGCCATGCAGAAGAGCTGCATAGTGAACGATTAGAGAAAAGACTCAAAAGTTTTTTTTCATATGGCAAATATGGAACAACCTGCTACACACCTCCGGAGCTTCTTGGTGTGCAAGGCCTAACCCCGGATCAAAACCTAGACCTTTTTCCCTTCGGTATTGTGCTCTACAAACTATTTGTATCTAAAACCCTTCCTTGGATAACTCACATCCCGGAAAAAATCCAGGAGCTTGACGCCCGAGGTCAAGCAGGCTATAGAGCCGCGATCCAACAAGAAGCAGACCGCCTTCTCGCTTTTTCTTCCAATTCGATGGAAGCATTTATTGGTAGCCTTCTTCAGTCAGATCCAAAAAATCGATTCTCTGCACAAGAAGCGCTAGATGCCTTTCAAAATGTCCTTTGAGAAACCTATTGAAAAAAGTAGTGATAAATAAGTAGTAATAAATTAAGTTGGTCCTTCACAAAAAAATGGAGGTATCCAGCGTGAAAGTAAAGAGAAATATCCTTACAAGCCTTCTACTTGCTGCTTGCAGCTTGTTAGAGGCATCATCATCAACAAGTTCAAATCCTTACCAGCCAACCTCGCCCTATGGCTCGTGGCAACCGCTTACAAACCAGCCAAACCTTGTTTCCTATGATTTGACTGATCCTTTTAATCCTGTAGAATTTCCGGGTGGTGTAGTTGAACCAAGACTGCTTACTGACGGCCGCGTTGTCATGCAAAATGTTGGCTACTGGGCAACACCTGAGATGTGGGTACTCACACCGGATGAATATGGAAGCTATGTAAATGGTACTTGGTCTCAAATTGCATCGTTTCCACTTAATGTTAACGTAACTTCGGGAGCTGTACTTGCAGATGGCCGCCTTCTCATTGCCGGTGGTGAATATCTCGACTGGGACTATAAGTTTTTGATCCCAAATTTTTGTTTTATATATGACCCTGTAGAGGGGAGCTGGACACAATTTCCAGGGCCATTCTTCTTTACGGATCTCTATGGACCACGTGCATCCTATGCCCCAAATCCTATAGGAGATGCCGCGAACGTCGTCCTCTCGGATGGCACCTTCATGCAGCAAGATAAGATGAGCACCCAGGCTGCTCTTCTCGACCTTGAAACTCTTACCTGGAAAGAGACAGGCACAAACTCTAAAGCGCCGCGCTGGAATGATGAAGAAGGCCTAACACTTCTTCCAAACGGCAAAGTACTTACTGTAAACTGCTATACAGAATCGCACTTTATTCCAAGCATGTACCCCTATCCAGCAAACCCAACAGGATCACAAATCTATGATCCAAAGACAGGTGAATGGGAAGATGCAGGAAGCACTATAGTTTCGCTTACAGAACCCGTTGGCTCTGAGATTGGCGCTGCAATATTAAGACCGGATGGTACAGTCTTTGCAATAGGCGCAAGCGGATATACTGCTATTTATGACTATCGCAAAAAAACATGGTCTGTTGGCCCGCAAATACCATCGGGTCCAGGAGATGAAGGACAACTTGGCCAGCAAGATGGCGCTGCTGCACTTTTGCCAAATGGCAATGTGCTCTTTGGTGCAAGCCCTATAGATCCACTTTTTGCACCCCCTGTACACTTCTTTGTGTTTGACGGCACATCTCTTTATGAACAGCCAAACATTCCAAATAGCGTCATACCAAATCCATCTGTTGGAGTTCCTGATGCATCATGGAATGTTAGCCTGCTTGTACTTCCGACAGGTCAAGTACTAGAAGTCGACAGTTCAAATGATGTACAGATCTATACACCAGATGACAGAAGCTTTAACCCGGATTGGGCACCAGTTATTAAAGATGCTCCGAAGAAGGTTCAACCTGGAAAAACATACAAAATTTCAGGTATTCGCTTTAACGGCATGTCTCAAGCATCAGCTTATGGCGATGAGAGCCAAAATGCAACAAACTATCCGCTTGTTCGCATTACAAATAACAAATCGGGATATGTCACGTACTGCCGCACACACGACCATAGCTATATGGGTGTTGCATCAGATAAGGAAGTATATACCTACTTTGATGTTCCAAACGATATTGACTGGGGTAAAAGCACGCTTGAAGTGGTTGCTAATGGCATCCCTTCAATCCCAATGTCAATCTACGTGAAATAACCCTCCCTATTCACAAAAGGCCTTTTCGTCAGAAAAGGCCTTTTTACTTTACCACTCAAAGTCTTGAAATTAATGTAATAAAAGTTTATTATATTTTGCTTTCTCTTAATAACAGAAATAAATCTATAATAATCTGTAAATACTTATTACAAGGAATTTTGATGCAAGCAGCAGATGCAGCAATTCAACCGGGCCAGGGATTGACAGCCTGGAATCACCTCATGAACAACAGAGAAAATGTGCATGCGCAAGGTGTTGATGCTGCCATTAGCGATTTGGTTGCAGATATACATGCCGTGCCTGCAAATCATCTAAGTGCACTTGGTAATGCTATGATCAACCGGATTATCAAGCACCTTCCTAATGAGCGAATTGAGACACTTCCTCGAGCAGTACGTGCTGTATTGTTTCCTGACAGGCAGGAAGAAGATTCTGATGACTCTAGCTCATCTGAAGAACTTGCAGGCCCCTTTAGCGGGCTAGTGGACACCGCAGAAAATATTCTATGGCTTGTAAAAACGGCGCAAGGTGCGCTAGAAGTTGGCAAAAGAAGCGATATGCTGGTATGCGCAGGCACAACCCTCATTGAAGCTGTGGATAAGTTTTTTAAAGGAGAATGGTATGGTGCGGCTATACAAGCAGCAGCAGGCACTGCAACAACCGTTCGTATCTATCGGGAAGTGTTCCAAAAACGCCAAGGAGTTTTTCAAAATTTATTAAGCGAACTTGATTCAGGATGTAAACAAATTGGACTTTTAGCCGATTCCGCAAATAAAGGATTAGAACAGGGAATCGGACGAATTGTTGAGGTAAGTTCCCACCTTGAACGGCTTGAAGAGCTCTCTGAGCGCATAGGGCTTGTGATTGAAAATGCAAGGATTGAAGTACTCGAGGGACAAAGCGAAGCACTACAACTTGTTGAAGATTCAAAAAAAGCATTTGCAGCCGCATCTGAGCTGATGAACCAGGCTCAAAAATTAAGCATACAAAACAATGAACGCCTGAGGATTGTTCTTCGCGAGTTTCAAGATTTTTATCACACATTTAGCGAGCAAGAGACCTCGGCAGAACAACTCAATCAGCAGCTTATCGAGATACATCAGCGTACAGAGCAGTTTCTTGCCTTGTTTAACGAAATTTCTGCTGAAATGACCCACGCAGACTGGCTCCATGCCCAAGGGCTTATCGCCTTATCAGAGGGCATGGGATTGCAAGACGCAGCAAACCAAGCCTGGCTTCACCTTGTCACACTTGCTCAAGCAACACTAGAAACCATTAAAGATGCAAAGCGTACTCAAGAAATAGGCGCCCTTCGAGAACAACTGAATGAAGCAGCGCATGGGCTTAGCATTGAACGTGAGAGACTCTCTGCTCTGCAACAGATCTCTCGCGATATGCAGCAGGTGATAGGAGATCTTTCTCTTGAAGGGCAAGGCTTTTCTTGCAAACAGGTAGCAGCCGGCCTTGCCGTTGCCTCCTTAACACCGGGAATTCTTCCAGGAATTGCTTTAGGAGCCGCTACTATGGCGATCATGCACGATCCAAGCTATCTCAAAACCGGTCTTGCACTACTTACAGGAATCAGAAGACGTGCAGTTGAAGACGCAGAGATTATCGCCTACGAAACTGACAACATAAAAGTGCGCTTTGACACAACATCATCTGGCTTTTGGGGAACTGTTGTAAGACGGCCGTCGCGAACAGTAGGGACTGTTGATGTCCGCATAAAAAACAATACTTGGATATCGCTCCATTTTGATTTTCGAAACCCTGCAAGACCAGTTGATATGACAGAGCTTGCTCGCTTAATGCATGCCCTTGCTGATGCAGAGATTGACCATGTCATTCATATACTTGCCGAGCTCTCACTTGCCCATATCGACAGAGGAAGCCGCCATGAGCCCATAACTGGATTTTGCCCTGCAACAAGCCCCTTTTTTGCAGAAGTACTCTCCACACATAATCGTAGGCTCGAAGAAGTGGCTATAGAAGCTGAGAGAATGAACAACCATCGCAGCCACCACCCCCACCCACCGGAGCTACTTTTCTTTTTAGATCCTTCAGGCGGCATCCTTGGCCCGATCAGAGGAAGAGGCTCCCGCTCGAGCGGCACCCTTTCACTTCGCATAGGCCCTGAGAGGTGTTTTTTCCACTGCAACCTTCTTAACAGGAGCCCACTGACTACACATGATCTAGAACGACTCTCACAAGCACTCGTTCGAGGATTAGAAAAGGGCTATATCTCAAAGAAAGATGCGCAAGAGCTTGTCAAAAAAATTCTCACGATAAAAATTGAACGGGCAGAGGCTGCCCCCATTCGCGGCCTTATGACAAAAAGACTTCTTACATACATAGCGAAAGAGCTTCATCCACAAGATAGCGAAATAGTTGTTGATGAGCAACTAGATGCCGAGCTTCCAGAAGGGACTACTATTACTGTTGCCCTCGCAGATCGTCCTTTTAGGCTTTTTTATCATGGCGATATCGGCACGCTGGAGCTACGAATTAAAGAGCTCTCAATCTCTATCGACTTCAATCTTGAAGAACTTGAACCAGTGAGTGAAAAGAGCATGCTGTTTTTACAGACATTTCTTGAAGATCGCATCAAAGCAGAGGTGATTTCTTCCCAACAAGCAAAAACAATCCTTACTCATCTCCAGAACACTATCGTGTATGATCATGACAAAGATCCACACGATCTTTTCCGAGGCGACATGATAGAGAAGCTTATGCATGCACTATGATTGGGGCTAACCTAGGATGTTGATTTAAGGGCTTTTTTCAAAGAATAGCTTTTATGTAAAATTTACCCTTGAGCTTTAGCTCTCTGGAGTGCTGCGATTCTTCGCAGCTCTTAATTTGACCACGAGGTTGAAGTGTCTTTGAAGAAAAGGTGAAAGCCAAAATCGCATATTCCCCCTTACATATAGTTAACGAGTCTGCTCGTATTTAGCTTCCCTGCATTTTGACCAGCAAATCACGAGCGCATAAAAAAGGGGCTTATCTAATCCTTTATTAATCACTACTAACGGAGCTGAAGCCGCCATATTTTGGCTTTGGCGGAGCGAATTGCTTTTGAAGCCTTTCACTTGCGAAACGAAGGACCTCTTTATCCTTAGCCATCGCTTCTAGGACGATTGCATCATTGTCTTTACACTCATCAGAAGCATATTCTAATGCCTTGGCATTTTGTTGTATGGCATCACGTACCAGATCTTCATTATTCCGAAAAGTTGCGTGAGCAAATTTTAAAGCAAGGCCATTTCTACGCACACTAGCTCTCACGACATCTTCATCTGCTTGTAATGAGTTATCAGCAAATTCCAAAGCAAGGCCATTGCGGCGGACTGCTTCAAGTACAAGCCCTTTATCTTTTCGTAAAAGTGCACTTGCATGCTCTAAAGCAGTCGCATTTTCATGAACTGCCAAAAGCACAATCTCTCTTTTGTTTTGCATTTCGCTACTTGCATACTGCAAGAGCTTACCCTGTCTGGCAACAACGTAACGCACCACTTCTTCATCACCCCTTAAATCCTCACCCAGCAAACTGAAAACATACACCTCTTTTTTTACTACAGGGAAGCTAAATTCCTTATCGTTCTTCAGTCTTTCACTTGCAAATCGCAGAGCAGATGGAGACTTTTCCAAACCCTTAGCAATTACCTCTTTGTCATCGCGCAGGGTCTTTGAAAGAAGCTCCAAAAGTAAATAGGTGCCCTCAAGCAGGCTTAATACAAATTTCTTGTTTTCTTTTAACGCACTACTTGCACTATTGAATGCTTGGTAGTTTTGCCGACATGCCAATTTGACTATAGTTTCGTTATTTCTCAACCCTTCACTTGCATACTGGAGCGCTAGGCCATTATTCTCAACCGCTCTCTTTACAACCTCGGAATCATTTCTCAGCTCTTCACTTACAAACCGGAGTACGAGCCCATTTTTACTGACTGCCTCAAGGACAAATGTTCTGTCGTTCAAAAGCTTGTTTCCTGCATGATGAATAGCTGAAGAATCCATGGCGATACATTTAAGAACAATATCTCGATCATTTCGATGCTCTTCACTAAGCGCTTGGAGAAAAGATTTCTTTAAGGCATCTACACCCCTCGGCTGAAGTAAATTAGACGCTTTAGCAGAACACTTATCTAATATATCTATCACCTGCTTCTTATCTAAACAGCGTACCCAGGATGGAGTTGGCTGAGCATTGATAATGGCAACAAGGTCATTTCTTTCTAAGTGAAGGTCTATGTACTTTTGCATAATAGCATTGGCAAATTTGTCCTCGGTAAAATTTCTCTTGTCTGGCCATGTAATGCTCCCTACTACCTCGTTAAGATTCAGAGAAGGTGGAAGAGATTTATTTTCATCCTTCGCTTTATCAACTACAAGAGCAACTTGGCTATCTGCAGGAATAACACCACCGCATTTTCTTACAGAATCTATTATTGTTCTTAATTCTCCAACTGTCATACGCATATCACCGAGATTGACATTATCGATTTTTTTTAGGAGCAGAGAGGCTTTTACTTGCCCTACAAAAAAACGTGTTAATGCCTTATCAGACTTTCCAAGTGGTGCGAAGTCTTTGTTTTCGAACAAGGCTCGTAAATCTTTCGTTGGTATGTAGACCGTTTCCGAGTTGCCACGCCAATCAAACACCCTTACTCTGCTTGCAGCGAAAAATAACCGACTTACCCACCCAAATCCTGTTGTTACAGGCTTTAGGTTGTTTTCTTTCATCCAATTTACAAGCTCTTGTTTGCTAATACGAATATCATCGCTCATGGCTCTTCCCTGTACCTTATTAGTATTTTTTTTATAATAGAAAATTATTATCATGTCAAGCGAGGTGATAAGCGCTGGCGGATTAGTGCCTATCCAGAGGAAAGCTATCTGCTAAATAGAGAGGATAGCGATGTATGCGCTCAGTATACGAAAGCGGCTTAGCACTAAAAATGACGTAATAGGGTGAGTGGTATTTTTCTACAAAAACTTTTACACTTTTTGCTTGTGTAACCCATCCTGATTTCACTTCAATGGGTATTGCATGACCCTCTTGCTGATATAAAAATTCAACTTCGGCTGACTTTTCTTGCCAGCTGTATAGATCTGACTGTCCATTTGCCAAAAAGGCCTGTGCGAGGTAGTTCTCTGCAAAAAAACCTTTATAAGATCCATAGTCATACTCATGAATCACGTTTGGAGTGAGCTTGGACATCGCTCCTAATAATCCTACATCGAAAAGGTAGAGTTTAAAGACATTTTCCTCTGAATAAGCAGAAAAAGGTAGCTGTCCAGAATTAACTATAGGCACTTTAATAATAAGACCCGCTTTTTCTAACCAATCAAAAGCTCCCACAAGCTTGCTGTAACGGTCTATTCCGGGAACAGCACCTTTAAAAATGTACTTTGATGCAGAGCCATCTTGTGTTCTGGCAAGCTGAGAAGGGACCGATTCAAAAATGCGGGCAATATGCATAGCATTAACGGGTCCTGAATGCTTTGCAATATCACCTAGGTAGGATGTGATAAGGTTTTTTTGCACATCTCTTACTTTTTGAAAGGCAACAAAGGTGTTATCTTTATGTTTAATAAAAGTTTTTACAGCTTCAGGAAGCCCTCCAACGACGAAATATTCCTTCAATCGCTGCCAGAGATGCTCATGAGCAAGGCGAGGAATTGATAGATGATCTGCATTATGCAAGGCTTCCAAGGCTTTATGATCTTCATGCGCAAGAAGAAACTCTTCAAAATTCATTGGATAGAGATGGAATATATCCACTTTTCCAACAGGAAAAGAAACCGGAGCCAGATATACGCCAAGTAGAGAGCCCGCGGCACATAGAGCCAACTGCGGCATTTTTTCCTGAAAATACTTTAAACTTGTGAGCGCTCTTGGGCATGCCTGTATTTCATCAAAAATAACAAGATCATGTTCGATATCAATATCCTTATCTTGACGAAACCTGAGCTCACGTATCAAATGGCTAGGATCCAGATTTACAGAAAAAAGCTCGGCCAGAATAAGGTTTTCTTCAAAATTAAATATATGAACTTCACGAAAGTATTCTTTTCCAAACTGCTCAAGCAGTGTGGTCTTTCCCACCTGTCTTGCTCCTTGGAGAATAAGAGGCTTTCGATCAGGATTATCTTTCCAGGCTGCAAGTTTTTCGAGTAAAAATCGCTTCATGTCTTAATTATTGTCAATTTTGACATTTTTTGCCACCACTTTTTTGTCAATTTTGACACTTTTTGCCACCACTTATTGAGGCAAGCCCTTTTAATTGGATTTACAAGAAAATGAACGAGCTTTAAGACAGTTTGCTAGATCTTTGAATAGAGCATGAAAAATGTAGGCATAAGTAGAAAAAGGTTTTTTCTACACTGAAACGGCTCTATCACTTGGCATGCGATGGGAGCCTCTTCACGGCGAAGCATGGCGCCTTGCCTGGCTTGAGATGGAACTTGTCTCAGTGTACAAGGAGCCACATCTTGATCACGAAGATAGATGGCAAAGCATCAACGAAAAAAAGCAATCATTAGAAAAAGGTATTTATATTCTACTCTATCTGAAAAAAGCAAACTTGCACTATTACGCCTTCTAGAACTATAATCTCCACTCAATTATATGGTTTCTATTATTGCAAGGCATGCTTTTCATACATGCTATGAAAGCGAATTTGAAGGATGGATCGCTGTTACGAGCGATAAAAAAGTAGCAAAACAAGCCGCGCTTCTCTCAAGCCACTCTACAAGCAGCTTCGAAAGCACTGAAATCATGAAAAAACTAGGGCCATACCAGTGCCTTCAGCTTGTAAGCAGCTGGCCATCTGTCTCGTTTGCAGGCAAGTGTAGATCTCCCTTTCTTAGTCGGATGGCTGCATTTTTTGAGCAGCAACATCAAAGGACTCACCTACTCAGCTTCTTTTTTAGCATCTACTCCTACGAAGCATTTTGTGACTATTTAGATACCGAGTCATGGCCGCATGAGCACCCATTTTGTATTGATTGCTATAACCTCTCCATTGCAGGAGGCGCAAAAGGAGAAGCAAAATATCCACCAACAGATCGGGCGAGCCTTTTTCTCTACTATGCTGCAAGAATGAAACAAGATAGACTACACGATTTTGATAAAACTGATTTTTTAAAACTAAAGGAATTCATACAAAACAGCACAGGCGACATCGACATTCGCAGGAAAATGTGGGAGCTCCTTTTTGATATACACACTCGCACTACACAAAAAGAGAAACAAAGTCCCTTTATCAACGAGGTTGTATCCATCATCTCAAGTGATGATGAAATGAGCGATCTCACGCCAATGTATATTGCCTTTCTCTCTTATGCCCATAAAATTTCATGGGAGACAGCTAGATGCCCCTTTAGCCGCATTGCTATTATCTGCCACAAGATGCGCATGCGAAAATCTACAATTGCAGCCCTAAACAATTGGTGGGACGATCCCATAAGCCGAATGTGGGCCATGAAAGTAGAAGATCTGCTCTATCCAACGACGCTCATATCAAAAGCCTTTATGGATGCTTTAGAAGTTGCAAATCCACCTCGAAGCTTTTGGCTTGCCACATTCCGATACCTTGCAGAGGTTGCGGTAGGAAAAATTGCCCCACCTCAAAAGATACCCTCACCATTAGATTCCCTTTTAGAGACAAAACAAGATTTTAGAATACTGCTTAAGCAGGCTTTTTCAAATAAAGATGATACCAAATCTCCAGATGCAGGCGAGCTCGAGCGCGCTGCACTCTCAGCAAAAAAGCTTATCGCGCAAGACCACATTGATGAACTCGTTGATTTTCTCTTTGATCAAAAACCAATTGCTACTATGGAGCCATGGATAGAGCTTAACCGTGCATTTGAATATGCACTCGATGCCGCACATCCACAAACGCAAGAGATCCCTTAGGCCTAATGTGATATTGAAGAGGAATAGAGGTTTAGCAGCAAAACCCCGATAATGATAAGGCCCATTCCTATACAAGCTGGAAGATCCAGCTGCTGATGAAACCAAAAAAGGCCTATGAGTGCTATAAAAACAATGCCAACGCCAGACCAAATGGCATATGCTACACCTACAGGAATAGTTCTTAAAGTGAGGCTTAAACAATAAAAGGCTACCATGTAGCCAATGACTACAGCAATGCTTGGATAGAGTTTTGTGAAGGATTCAGAAGACTTAAGGGCAGAAGTTGCGATAACTTCTGCCACTATAGCGAAAAATAAGTAGAGATAGGCCTCTTGCAACTTAGTTACCAAGAATTATCTTAGCAGCTTCGTTAGCAATTACATATACAGGATAGCATGGGTTGCCATCTGGCTGCTGAGGAGCAACGCTTAAATCTGCAACCATCAGATGCTCTGTCCCAAACACATGCAAATTGCCATCTACAACACCGGATTCAGGAGAAATTGCCATGCGGCACGTACCTGAAATATGCTCTGTGATGATAATATTTGGGTTGCTTTGGGCAAAATTTGCAAGTCCATTATCTCCCATACCATAGTCAGATGGCGTTGGCGAGAGCACAGTCATGCCGGCATCTGCAGCAACATCTTGTACAATCTTTAAAAAGCTTACAATCGTATAGAGGTCTGTACCTGGCTGATCTACAGGACCATCTGAATACATGTTAAGATCAACAAATGGATAGGTAAAGGGGTCTTTATTGACAATTTCAACAGATCCCCTACTTTGTGGATCCATGATAAAGCCGTAGGTAAGTAGTGCTCCAACACCTGGATTTGTAAGATACTGAATTCTTCTCACATCATCATCTGGATAATAAGGAGATCCATTAATCATCCCTATTATGTTATCAGAGCTATTTCCACCTAAGAAGACCATACATCCCGGCTGATTGCTTAAGTTTGATCCCACATTGGGGTTGTCAACAAGGACTGGGATATCAAGTGAAGTAAGAAGCGTAGAATCACCAATGCCTGATCTTTGGAGTATTGCCGGGCTATTGATAGCACCTGCACAAAGAATTACCTTTTTCTTAGCATAAGCTCTATGAACCTGCTCATTTTCACCCGATACTACACACTCAACACCTATTGCCTTATTGCCATCAAAGAGGATGCGAGAAACATGGGCATGCGAGACGATGCGAAGTTTTCTTCCATGACGACCCCTTCCCTCTGGAGTTACAACCGAATCAGGAAGATATCCATTAATAGAAAAGCTTCTGTGGCTAAAAGGAGGAGGGGTTATAAACTGCTGATAGGCAGAGACTCCTGTATTTCCTTCCGTAGGATCGTTGTAGTCACTAACAAGCGGCGCACCTGTAGCAGTTGACATCCCAATAGCTAAAGGATTTGCATCGACTGGAGGATTTTGTGTCACGTAGATTGGCCCGCGACTTCCCCGCTCGAGAGTATTGGCAACGGTGCCATTTGGTGTATAGGTTTCGACGCCTTTGATTATTGGGAGAAGGTTTGCAAATGTCCAGCGCGAGTTGCCCGATAATGCTGCCCAGCTGTCATAGAGATTTGGGGTTCCATGAACGGTGAGCAAGTAGTTATGTGCGCTAGATCCACCCCACATTCTTCCCTCAGAATAGGTCAGCGACTGAAGAAATCCTGTCGAAAGTAAAATGGGATAGTTAACTGCATACTTTGGATTAAAGGAAAGATCGAGGGCAAAATCAAAAATATTTGGATCAAGAACTTCTGGATCATGGGAGAGGTTAGGTCCTGTTTCAAGAACTAAGACGCTATGTTTTTTATCTTTTGAAAGCGCGCTTGCAAGGACTGCACCTGAGGTTCCGTTGCCTATAATGATATAGTCATAGACGCCCTTTTGGCAGTGGGATTTGCTAGAATGTTTATGACTTCCTAAAAGTGACGTCATCGCAAAAATTGACGTGCATAAACATCCTAAAATGCGGTTTCGAAACATAGGTACCTCCAATTGCAGCATTTTGCCAATGGGTACCACATTACAGAAATAAAAAAAAGAAATATCTACTGCAATGCTTTATAGAAAAAAAGCTTCTCAGATAGAAATACTTCTAGAGCATCAGACCTTACTGAATAGACCGTTTGAAGACAGTCTCTACTAATGCATAACGTGTAGCATTTTCTTCTTTTTGAGCCTCCTTACTAAGTCTTTTAAGAAGATCGCTGACGATATCTGGATGTTGCTTTGTAGTATCACGATGGTGTACGAGTGTATCTACATATCGTGTATATGATGTCACAAATTCATTATCATCTTGTATGCGAAAAAGACTTCTTGCAAAATGTTTTGCTGTTGCATAGGGCTCTTTAGCAAAGGGCTTACCGCAGAGCATTGCAAAGAAATCACGATCCGGAAAGAGCTCGCGAGTTTTTCTTGTATATCCAAACTTTCGCTCCTCATGTGCATCAATTTGTTCCTTATGTGCTGTAAAGAATTCATCGGCTGCAATAACGGGAGTATTTGCCTGCTCATAGGCCGAGCGGCATTTCCAAGCCAGGCGAAGCCATGTTGGAGATCCACTTGAAAATTGCATATAAGCTGGTTTTGGATCTGGAGTTTTAAGAGTATCTTGGCGAAGGCGATCTATTGACTCAAGATATTCGGGAAGAAGTCGCAGGATTGTATCTTTCGGACAGCTAAAGAGACTTGCAGCAAGGGCATCTTCTCCGGCGCGCTCTGGGTCATTATTGGATAATTGTGTAATTACTTCTTTTAATTCCCCATTGCCAAAATAGGTCATATAATATGAATAATCTTGAACAGCTTGCATAATTTACCTCAAAATAAACATCAATTTTAAATATGTTTTTTGTTTTTTGCAACAATTAAGATGGAAGTACTAATACGGAAAATATGTAACGCTACGATTGTAATAGTTTTGCGGAAAGAAAGGCCTCCCAGATGGAAGGTGTCATCATTTCGATGCCGATTTTTAACCAGCAGATTGGCAGCGAGCTAGAGAGCTTTACCATGTCTTTTTCTGTGGTAATGAGATAGGCGGCGCCTAATTTTTTTGCCTCTTGCATCATCTGTTCAAGCTCAGATGGAGAAAAAACTCCGTGATCGGCTTGAAATCTTGTAAAAACTGGATCTAAGCCAAGTTTTCGGATTGACTCAAGAAACTGCTCAGGCTTTGCAATAGCACAAAAGATGCCAACTTTTGTTCCAATAGGAATTGCAACAGGGCTCCCTTGCAGATCAAAAACTCCCTGGAAAGTAAAACGCACTTTGCAAAGAGGCGCTTGTGAATAGGCTCGTATCTCCTCTTCATCTTGAGAGGCAATATCATTTCCATTTCGACTTGTAATGACAATAAGGCTTGCTCGCTTAAGAGCAGATTTGGGCTCGCGCAAAAGTCCTCGCGGCAACAGATAGCCAAATCCAAAGGGATTTTCTGCATCTAGCATGACAATATCGAGATCCCTTGCAACCTTGAGATGCTGAAAGCCATCATCGATGATCAGGTATTTACAATTTTGTCCATCAGCCATCAGGGCAGAAGCTGCCTTGTTTTTTGAGCAAAATATTTTAGCCTCTGGGACATTCTTTGCAATGAGCGCTGCTTCATCACCAACATAGGCAACAGGGGCATTTCGCTGAAACATAAAGGGTACATCACTATTTTCGACTTCAGCTTTATAGCCTCGTATAAGGATGCCAACTGATCCATCAAGTAAGCCTGCAAGAAAGATAGTAAAAGGCGTCTTTCCCGTTCCGCCGGCTACAATGTTGCCGATAGAGATCGTATAAGCCTTTGGCCTATACGGCTTTTTTAGAAAAAAAGGTCTTAGCGCGATGGCCACTGCATAAAAACCACTTAAAACAAAAAGAAGCGCTCGCAAAAGTGAAGCAAAAAGCCCTTTTTTCTCTTTAGAGAGTATGCCTAGATAGAAGCTGTGCATAGTGATGGCGCAAAGAGTCTTTGTTCCATAAGCTGGATGATCAGGTGGATTGCTGTCATATGTGCTTCTTGGATACGGTCTGAATAGGCAAACCCGCCTATGATAAGCTCTAGATCTGCTTGCCCTTTTAATAAACCGCCATCTTTTCCTAAAAATGCGATCGTTTTGAGGCCAAGTTCTTTTGCCTTCAAAAATGCATGAATGATATTTGGAGATTTTCCACTTGTAGTAAGGCCGATAAAAACATCTTCAGGCCGGCCAAATGCCTCTACACCCCTACTAAAGACATAGTCATACCCGATGTCATTTGCTACGCAGCTCATATGGCCAGGCTCTGAAAGGACTATGGCTGGAAGCGCTTTTCGCTTCTTTCTAAAAATACCGGTGAGCTCTTCTGCAAAATGGCTAGCGTCCATGAGGCTTCCGCCATTTCCGGCAAGTATCAGCTTGCCACCGGCCTGAAAGCAGGAAGCGAGAAGATCTGAGGCCTCTTGGATAAAGCGCATATTCTGCGGCTCTCTAAGCTGCTCTATAGCCCGGATAGCATCATGAAGTGATGTTTCTAACTCATTACTGTTCATAGCCCTAAGAGAGTAGCGCATCTCACCCATTAGCTTCAATAAGCTTTTTCATACTCATAATCTTATTCTTAGTCGTAATCTTATTCTTGATCTTGTTCTTCTTTGCTTCTGAAAACACACGAATTTCCTTGAGGAATATCCCTATTTTTTAGTAAAATATTTCCATGAATTACAGCCTTATCCCATTTATTGTCGTACTTGCCATCTCGCTTGTTGTGGGCCTTATTTTTTCTAAAACGGCCAAAAAATCAACAAATTACTTTTTAGGCGATCGCTCTCTCGGATGGTTTTTGCTCATGATGACCTTTGTGGCAACACAGGTGGGAGGCGGCTTTATCCTTGGAACGGCAGAAGCTGCGTATGAGCATGGCTTTTTTGGCATCTTCTACTCTCTTGGGCAGGCACTTGGCTTTTTGGCCCTAGGCCTTGGATTTGGAGCAAAGCTTCAGAGCCTAAAGCTTAATACCGCAAGCGATCTCTTTGAAACCTACTATGGAAGCCCTGGACTTAAAAAATTTGCTGCAGGACTTTCAGTCACCTCACTTACCGGCATACTCATTGCCCAAGCTGTAGCCCTGCATAAATTTATGTATGCAGTTGGCGTAACAAATGAATGGGTATTTATAGCTTCTTGGCTTGTCGTTATCTTCTATACGACGCAAGGCGGCTTTCTGGCAGTCGTCTGGACAGATCTTCTCCAGGCAACCCTTATGATCGGCATACTTATTGCCTCTTTCTCCTATGCACTTTCAAGCCCCGCTACCCCGCCGCTTGCTCAAGCCTTTGAATCGACAGAGTTTTCTCCTAGCCTCCTTAGCCTGCTTGTCATGCCCTTTTTGTTTATGTTTATCGAGCAAGATATGGTGCAGCGCTGCTTTGCGGGAAAAAATCAAAAAGCTGTAACATACGGCGCCCTTGCAGCATCACTTGTCCTCTTTTCGCTTGCTATCATTCCTGTCTACTTTGGTCTTGTCTCACAAGGGGCCCCTGAAACCTCTGCCCACACAAGTAAATTTATGGAAGCAATATCGCTTTCTACCAATAGCGTGGTATTTTCTAGTGCAGCATGCGCTGTTCTCTTGGCAATTGTCTCTACAGCATCATCTCTTCTTTCTGCAATAAGCTCAAATATAGCAAATGACTTTTATGGCCTTTCAAAGCCTCGCATGGTCACCTTTGTGACAGGACTTGTAGCCCTTGCAGCCTCATACCTTTCTACAAACATTTTTGCGTGGATGATAGCAAGCTATGAACTTGCTGTAAGCTGCCTCTTTATTCCGCTTGTCTATAGCGTATTTTTTAAAGAGCGCTGCAGAGGATTGCTCCTTGCAGCAAAGCTCTCCTGCATTTTTGGCTGTGTAGGATTTATTGAGGAAAAGCTCTTTCCTCACGAGATAATAGGCCTCTTTTTGCCGCTCCTTATGTCAGGAGCTGGCTTTCTAGGCGGCATGCTCCTTACAAAACGATCAAAAATATCAGTATATGAATAGCGATGATTATGAGCTTATCGACTCAGGAGAGGGTCTAAAGCTTGAGCGCTTTGGCGCCTACACACTTTCCCGCCCATGTTCTCAGGCTGTATGGAAAAAAAGCCGTCCGCAAAAGATTTGGGATGAGGCATCAGCCACTTTTACACGAATCGATGATAAAAAATGGCAAACAAAGGGAAAGCTAGCAGATTCCTGGAATATCACGACAGCTGGCATTACCTTTAAACTCTCATGCACAGATTTTGGCCATCTTGGTATCTTTGCTGAGCAAAGGCCCTACTGGAAATGGATTAGGGAAACGATTCAGAACGCAAAACGGCCCATTAGTGTACTTAACCTCTTTGCCTATTCCGGCGGCTCTACCCTTGCTTCAGCACAAGCCGGAGCTGAAGTATGCCATCTTGATGCCTCAAAGGGCATGGTAGCCTGGGCAAGAGAAAATGCTACTCTCAATGACCTAGACAAAGCACCTATCCGCTGGATTGTGGAAGATGTGCAAAAATTTATTACTAGAGAAGTCCGCCGCGGTAAAAAATATGATGCGATAGTACTTGATCCTCCGACCTTTGGTCGAGGCGCACAGGGTGAACTTTTTAAAATCGAGCAGCACATAATTCCTCTTTTAGAGACCTTAAAAACACTTCTCAGCGACAACCCGCTTTTTATACTCTTTTCATGCCATACTCCGGGATTTACACCTGTTGCTCTGCAAAATCTACTCCTGCAGCTATTCGGAGGCAAGGTTGAATGTGGCGAGATGCAGCTTATAGGAAATAGCTGCTACCCAATCCCTAGCGGCGCATATGCCAGGTGGACCCCGTGATTACAAGCCTTGACAACGAAAAAGTAAAAGAAGTTGTCCATCTTAGAGATAGACATCATCGCGATAAGCTCTCCCTCTTTTTAATCGAAGGCTATAGAGAGCTCTTCTATGCGATAGAAGCCAAAATGCCCCTTACAAGACTTTTCATTTGTCCAGAGCTTTTCCTCGGCGAAAATGAACCAGCACTTATTGCAAATGCAAAAAAACTTGGTGCTGAAGTCATTGAAACCACGCCTAAAGTTTTTGCAAAGATGTCCTATCGCGATCGTCCTGATGGCTTATTAGGAGTGGCAAAACAGATAAGACGCGGTATTTCTGACTTAGACACTATCTTAAAAGGGGCAAAGGCACCCCTCCTTGTAGTTGCAGAGGCCATAGAGAAACCAGGAAACCTTGGCACAATTCTTCGCTCATCAGATGCAGCAAATGTCACCTGCCTCATTGTTGCAAACCGCTGCACAGATATCTTCAACCCAAATGTTGTGAGGGCAAGCTGCGGAACACTCTTTACAGTACCCGTTGTAGAGGCTACTAGTGATGAAGTTATCCGCTGGCTACAAGAGCACCTCATTAAAATCCTTGCCGCCATGCCTCAAGCGGAAACTCTCTACACGAATGTCGATATGAAACAGCCTGTCGCAATTGCCCTTGGCACCGAGCAGCTTGGCCTTAGCGATGCCTTTAAGCAAAAAGCAGATATCCAGGTGCGCATTCCCATGCTTGGGAAGGCAGATTCTTTAAATGTTGCCATGGCAACAACGCTCATACTCTATGAAGCTGTGAGGCAGCGCTGTGGTTGATGTCCTCTACGAAGACAACCATCTTCTTGCTCTCAATAAGCCGGCAGGCCTTGCAACCCAAAGTTCAGAACATAACAGCAAAAACCTCGAAGATGATGCAAAAGCCTATATAAAAAAGGCCCAAAATAAGCCGGGAAGCGTCTTTTTACACCCTATCCATCGACTAGATAAGACAACATCCGGCATAGTCCTCTTTGCTAAAACCTCAAAAGCGCTCTCTCGCCTGCAAGAGATGATGAGAGCGCATACAATCAAGAAAACCTACATAGCTTTAGCCTCAGGCAAAGTAGAGCCGCTTGATGGCACGCTTACCCATAACCTCACGCACGACGATTTTAAAGCACGCGTATCAAAAGATGGCAAGCCATCGACGTTGCACTACAAAGTGCTTTCTTACGAAAAAACAAATACTTTGCTTGAAATTGACCTAGAAACAGGCCGCTACCACCAAATACGGGCGCAATTTGCCGCAATCAACCACCCTCTTCTTGGCGACACAAAATATGGAGCCAAAGCACCCTTCCACAAGGATCTTATAGCCCTTCACGCAGAAAAGGTGACCTTCATCCATCCCGTTACAAAGGATCTCCTAGAAATCTCAGCCCCAAAGCCGCCATATTGGCCAAGCTAAGTATCATCATCGTCGCTATTTGGAGCCTCAACATCAGTAGATACAAAAGGCAGATCTTTAGCTCCATTTTCCCCTAGCAGTAAGTCACTTTCCTTACCTCCGAGTGCTCGCTCTCTTGCTTCGTCACGTTGCCTTTTAACATTATCAAGTGTTTTACTTGTACTTGTAAGCTTTTTCTTTGTGCAGACATTGCAGGCAATTAATGTGATAATACCAATCACTGCGGCAGCTGATGGTAGGCCTATTTCTAAAACAAGCTTCCACGGAAATTGGCACGCCTCATCTGTAGAGCCCGGAAGGCAATTAAAGCGGGAAAACTCTGAAAGAATCACATTGTAAATCTCTTGCTGTTTTGCTTGAGACATGCTCAGGATGTAGACGTTCTTTTGCGAATCTGTCGCATTTTCGTTTACATGCAGTTCACCTACATCTCCAATTGAGATAGATGCCTTTGTTGCATCAAAAAACTGAGAAAAACGCATTGCCACTACAGCAAAGAGGTCATGGATTGGGAATAGATTTGGAGGAAACCGCCTTGCATCTGGGTAGGGAACAACATCAAATACTTTAGCAAGCTGCTCTGCTACGCTGTTATTGATCAGCTTTAGAGCCTTAACTTGATCCTTTGTCCAGAGAAGATTTGGCTCCTGAGTAAGATCTAAGGGGATAAGAACTACAGGGATACCAAGCGCTTCACACTGGCTAAAGACATACTTTGCAGCATCGACATCGAGGTTAAAGCTTCTTTCTGCATTTTTTTTGCCATCCGGAACATTGCTTGGTGCATTGCATCCATAAGAGGGGTCTAGGCATCCGCCTCGAATATAAATAGCATTGATATTGTTCTTAAAAGAGGCGACTGGATCGCTATCTAGAAGTGTTTTAAGAGTCTTTGCTAGATCTGTAAGGCAGGTAGTTGCCGCAAGAGTAATCGATTTTTCAGGGGTTGCCGCTATAATTGATGCTGCTATCTGCATATAGCCATTATCGCCTTGCAGACTTGTTGTGATATTTGGCCAGCCGCTTTCTACATCGCTTAAGCCATTTCGACCATAGAAATGGGTAGCATTTATCTTTTCTTCAAACTCTTTTATTGCAGCACTAGTATTTCCGAGTGCTAAGGGAGCCTGTGATCCAGAATAGATCGGGGTCTTACCGTCTTTCATGAGGGAGAGTAGTAGCATTGTATTTTGTGTAGCCTGAGAAAGCACAACTTCGCCCACACTTGATACTACCCCTGCGATAGAGAGAGATCCAGCAAGATCTCCTGCACGAAGCATGCTGAGGGCTGCCGCATCAATCACAGTTGCATCCTGTACCATAAAGATATTGGAGGGAAAGGCCGGTTCCGTAGTGGCAAATGGCACTCTCTCATCATTTCTAGTACCGATAAGCCTTCCAAGCCAAACGCCAAGGCCATGGCCAAGCCCGTGAAGAAGCCCCGTTTGTCCATTTTCGACCTGCTGCCTTACTGCCGGAACCATATGCTCTTTCCTCCATTTAGCTTGAGGGCAAACAATAGCCTAATTCCCCCCTTGAGTCAATCATTTTGCTAATTAGAGAAATTACTGAGATAAAATAAGATATTGATCAATTAAAGTATTTATTATATAATAAAGGCTAGGAGAAATAGAGGAGACCTTCTATGGGAATGGATCCTAGTATGGGTATGTCGGCCCTAGGTGCTTCGGCAATTTCGCAGGCTATTCAGAATAATATGACCGGCGGAGCAGCCGCTACTGGGGCAGCAGGTAATGCATCTGCCACCTTTAATGGCACAATAAGTGACCTTAAGGAAAAATACCCCGAATTATATAAAAAGCTTGTTCTTGAACCGCTTGCCTACCAAATCGTCCAGCAAGTGAAGGATGATAACGAGAGATTTATAGCAAGAATCAAAGAAGATGAAAAGTAGACTTTGAAAGAGAGACAACTAACGCTGTCTCTCTTTCTCCATTTTTATGGCATATAGGGCATATCTTGCTTATAAGAAGAGGTCGAATCCTCGGCCATTTCCACCTTTTTAGAAACTACCTGCAAAGCCTGAAACTCTGTAAGCACCCGCTTTATCTCTCTGAGCACATCATCTCTATCTGGGAATGTGCGCATAGCATCTTGTCCAATAAACTCTGCAATCTCTGCAAAAGGCTGCATTAAAAGCACGACATTAACATCGCGATTTTGCTTGTAGAGCATCTTTACAACCTGTTCAAGCGTCGTAAGCGCTGTCATCACAAGGGCCTGCATCGATTCATTTTTTTCTTTGGTGTAGGCGATAAGAAGCTTTACTGTTTCACTAAGCGTCAATGAGATGCGTATAAGCCCATCTGGCTTTGACCGTTCGGCACATGTATACAAAAAGGCAAGCGGTATCGCGGCAACTTTTGTATTGTGGCGAGCAAAAAAGACGCTCATCTTGCCATATTCTGAAATAATGCTCTCTGCGATCGGCTGGCATTTTTCTTCCTGAACAATGCTATAGAGCCATGAGAGCCGCTCAGAGATGAAGATAGCAAGAGAGTTGACCTTATCCAAAAAGCTAAGTCGAACTCCCCCATTGGATGCGGCATCCCTCATTTCTCGACGAGCTGCCTCTTGTACATAGGCTTCTATGAGCGACTGTATTGAATCAAGTGCTGCCTGTGCCTCTGAGATCTGCCCCTTTTTTGCTGCTTTTGCCGCCGTATCGATCGCAAGTTCAAACATCTCATAGGATTCACCATGAAGATAGTGAGAGAGCCTTTTTGTTAAAAAATGTACATCTGTGTATTTGAATGATCGCTCAAGGCTATAGCGCAATAGATCAAAGCCAATGCCAAAAGCCACTACCCAAATAGCAAAAGGGAGAAAAAAAGAAAGAAGAGCAAAAAGAAGGAAGTAGTAGATACTAGAGGAGAGCCATCTATCTCTTTGAAAGAGCATGAGGGCGCCGCTCATTACCTTATTTTGGGTACGAAGAACATTTTTATAGGCAAATGCCCGCCCCATATAGGCAAGAGCAAGAAAAAGAAATGCTCCTCCAATTAAAAAAGGGCTGCCCACTGGCACCTGGTGCCCACTATAGGCAAAAAAAAGGGCTATTACTACTGCTACGATTGTCCCTAACATGTGCGATCTCCATTTCCTCTCTTATACACTCAAGTTATTTTTTTTACTACCAGAGCTCGCATTGATCAACAATACGCATACGCGAATAGGCCCAAGCTTT
>CAZEGK010000032.1:0-22135 GCA_964512205.1 uncultured bacterium
TCCTCTGTAGCTATATATGTTTTTTAGGGATTTCGAAGGGGGATGCTTCAATTACGCCGCCATGCCAATAATACAGTTATTAGTATCAGATTAGATCTAGAAAAGCTTTGTCTGTTGCAGTTAGAAAAAGTTCATCTTTTTTCCAGAGCTGACGTATGCCTTCTTTTGTAAGTGCAAGCTCTGAAAATGGAATAAGAAATTGAGTGAATAGTTCCTCTAATTCTCTAATTCTATCATGATCGGACAAAGGTGATTCAAGATCAAATGCAGCATCGAACTGCTTTGGCTGTCTTCTAAAAAAATTTCCAGGCAAATCCATTATTAGTTCTTTGTTTTTAACATGCTTTTCTTTGACTAAACCATGAATATATATCTTTATATTTAGGTAGTAAGAGGGGCTGTAATTGGATTTTTGCAGAGATAAAACTAAGATGCATTCATTAGATTCTTTGGTCCATCCTCCAAATTCGGATTCAAATCCTTGCTCAACTGCCATTTGTCCAAATGTTTTTTTAAATATCCTTGAGTCCATATCAATATGTTTCCAACTTTGTTTTCCACTCTGTGTTTTTATAAAATGGGTGACTGTCAAGTTCTTTTTTATATGCATCTAATTGCTTTTTTCCTGTTCTTATCCCATTTGGATTGTTTGGTTTCAATTCATATATAATACCATTCTCCCTATCTAAAAAATCTACTCTCTTACCACTAGGTAATCTATGCTCCTTTAAGCGAGAAACACCATTCGAATCATTGATTTTATATGCTTTATGGATCTGATTGCCTTTGCTTATAGTTGACTTTGTAGCCATTAACCCTGTTTTGTCAGTAGCGACCAGTCGTTCTACGTCGTTTATAAATTCTTTGGTTATTTCGGTTTTTGATGCTTCCTTGATACTTTGTTTAGCAGCGTTTTTATATAATTTTGTTTCTTTTGAGATGAGATTCAATGTTGTAGAAGCGTTTTTTAATGCTAGGCTGCTTAAATTAAATCCCATCCTAGAGAGATCCAGCGTCTCTCTTGCAAACATTCCTGCAGCAATTGCTTGATGCATCTCTTGGGCAGATACAGTTCCTCCAGTAGCCACCGCATTCGCATATCTATCGCGCATTTCATCAAGTGTATTATGCCAGTTTTGTATATAATGATAAGCATCTTTTCCTCCTATGCAGTATCCAGCAAATGACCCAAAATCTACAGTTGTTCGGAAAGTAGCTTCTAGCATGCCATATAATCCAGCCCCGTCAAAGTCATTGTATTCGTCGTATTCAAATAATCCATAAAAATCAACCCTCGCTAGTGGATTATTATGGACGTAAGCATATATGTTTGGGCCATCGGCGAAGCCGAGCGGATCTGGGGTGATCCACCGGCCGAGGTTTGGGTTGTAGTAGCGGTGGAGGAAGTAGGTGAAGCCTGTTTCTGGGTCATAACGCTTGCTCGCAAAGCGCCATGGGTTATAGGGGAGTGATGTATGAGTTTGGACTTCGCATTCGCCAAAGGCGGTATAGCGATATGTCTCTGCAGGTTGGGCGGTTTTGGTGTCTATTAAGGCTACGATGTTGCCGCGAAAGTCGTGAAGGGGGCAATAGATGTTGTTAGCAAGCTCTATTGCTATGCTTGCGCCAAGTTCTGCTCCTTTGCCAAGGCCGAGGACTCTAAACTCTTGTATGGAGTCGTTATAGAGTGTGCCTATTTCCCGAAGGTTTTGGTGGAGGAAATAGGTGTCATCTTTTTTGATGCGACGGTTAAAGCTGTCGTAGATATAGTGAGTGTCATTTGCTTGTATCAGCCTATCTAGGGCGTCATAGCGATAGGTAAGGCTCTCATCAGCTATGAGGTTGCCATTTTTGTCGTAGGTAAAGTGCGCTTTGCCATCGGTTGTAATTTTATTTAATGAGTCGATGCTATGCTTTGAGCTATTTTTTGAGAGTCTATTGTTAATGGAGTCATGTGCATAGGTATGGTTGTGAGAGCCTGATTCACTAGTGAGTTGATAGAGATCATCATAGCAATAGCTCTGTATGCTTTTGCCTATGTGATCGGTAAAGTGATATGTTTTGAGGTTGCCTACAGCATCGAAGCCATCTTCTGGTATTGTATGGGAGTAATGGTTTGTGTTTAGTGCGATGTTGCGGCCCTTTTTATCGTAGGAGAAGTGAGCAGTTCCTAGATCGCAGATGAGGCTACTTTCGAGTACTCGGCCTTTCTTGTCATAGGAGAGATAGCTATGTGTGTAGGTGATGGAAGAGCTAGGAGAGTTGCGCTCTATCGTGCATAGATAGCCATTTTGATAGTTGTAGCTAATAGAGGAGTTATCTGGGGCTGTAAGCGTTGTAATCCTGCCGAGTGCATCATAGCTATAAGATGTTTTGTGAATGCCATCCAGGCCATCAGATGTTAGCCTATCCCATGCGTCGTATGTGCGCCTAGTAGTAAGGCCTGATATACTATCTTTACTTTCTAGTGGGTTATTATGGAGATCATAGACGTAGCTATAAGAGATCGTTTTATCCGATGAGTTAAGCATGATGAGGCGGCCTAATGCATCATAGTAGTGAGAGAGGGTAGTACCATCTGGTTTAGTAATGGTTTTTATCCTGCCGCATGGGTCGTAGCTATAGTATGTGGTTTTTTCTTCTTGTTCACATACAGACTCTATACGGTCAAGTGTGTCATAACACCAGCTGATCACATACTCATGATCGATTATACCATCTATTACTACCTTTTCGACTTGCTTGACCTTTTTGCCGGTGCCATTATAGTAAAAATCGCATGCTGCTGTAAGCTCTCCTTGGGGGTTTTTCTTTATAAGAGAGGTGAGTCTTCCAGAGATGTCGTAGTGCTCTTCTGTGCTATTGTTGAGGGCATCTTGTGTTGTTTTTTGTAGAGTAGCCGCATGATGATAGGTGTAGTTTGTGGTATTTTTGCACTCATCGGTAGAGGATGTGCACTCACATTTTGAATTATAGATAAAGACAAGGTCTGCGTCATTTCCTTCTTCAAGATAGCCTGTACGCTTTAATGTGCAGTTGCCTCGAGCATCATATACATAATAGTTCCAGTCTATGCAGTACCCAGCTTCATCTTTATTTGCTTCAATGATTACTCTGCCAAGGTTGTCGTACTCTCTACAAGTTGCAATGAAGTTGTTTTTTTCTGGCCCGAAATATTTTTTTGTGGTCGCTATGCGTCCAAGAGCATCATATTCAAAGGCTGTTTTACCGTAATTTGTCTCATCTTCTTTGTATTCTTCAATTTTGCGTCCTGCCTGATCATACGTAAAGAAGGTAGTATATCCCATAGCGTCCGTTGTAGAGATGAGGTGGAAGCTGTTATAGGTATTCGACGCAGTTGAAAGCAAGCTGCCTGTGCCATCAAAAAGTGAAGTTTTAGTGACTCTGCCTAAAATATCGTATTCGTAGGATGTTTTGGTGCCACATTGATCCCATTTGTTAGCTAATGTGCCATTTTTGTTGTATTCAAAACGCTCTGTAGAGCCATCTGGATAAGAAATAAGGGTAGGTGCATTTCGTATTGTATATGCATAAGTTGTTACTGCGCCATTTTGGTTTACTTCTTTGATCACATTATCAAAAATATCATACTCTTTCTGGATTGTAGTGCCATCAGGAAAGCATATTTTGGTTACGCGGTTGTAGGGATCATAGTCATAATAGGTTTTTTGCCCGTAGCGATCAATTGAGGCAGTCTTATTGCCCATGAAGTCATATTCATACGCAGTACGTACTTTTGTATCATCATAGTGATACTCAATTACTTCTGTTAGGCGATTTGCATTGTCATAGTGGAATTTTGTGTGAAATTGGGTATTTTCCTGTTTTTCGTATTGTTTGTTGAGGTTTTCATCATAGGTAATAGTTGTAGGATTTCCGACAGGGTCAATTTTTTTGTGCAATAGACCTTTATGATTGTACTCATATTGTGTTGAATAGCACTTCTGGTCATTTGCATCGAAGGTCGACTCTTCTACTACCTCGCCTGCCTTATTATAGTCGTAGTGGGTGTGTTTAAGGAGGCGATATTCTCCAATTGATAGATCAAAATACTTTTCCCAGATATCTTCTGGAAGGCCTTGACCAAATCCCTCTTTTTCGCTTACCGGTTTTATTTGTGTAAAATGTCTTTCAGTAATCCCTGAAAGAGAGGATTTATCCTTTGTATTGCCATCATCAACAATTTTTGCTCTTAGAATGCTGTTTTCATCATATTCATAAAATTCACGTTGAATAATGCTGCTTTTGTCTTTTGTGTATTTGGCTATGAGAAGATCTGTACCCTCTTTGTAGTCATATTCAAATGACGGCCCTTCGTCTTCAGTCTGTTCAATGAGGAGGTGCTTATCTGAATACTTATAATACTTTTGATACTGCTGTATATTAGGATCTTTTGGCTTTCCCGAATCATCTATCCAAAATGCCCATGGGTATGTGCCTGTAAGGTTTCCACATACTGTTTCTGAAACAATATTTCCATGCTCGTCATAGTCATAATAGCATGAAGACACGCCGCAGCCTTCATTATTTAAGGTTGCACTCCCAAGTAAGTTACCTTTGTTGCCTGTTGGAGGTTTTTTCCAAGAATCGATGCGTTCTGTTCCCCAGTAGTAGTGTTTTGAGCGATAATTTATATCTTCGATGGAAGTGATTCTGTCATGTTTGTGGACATATTTTTTCTTGTGGTTGTTTGCGTTTGTAACGACTGTGTTATCTGAATGGTACTCGAAGGAATATATGGTATGTTTTTCATTTCCTTTGCCTACAGGTGCTTTTTGTGTAATGACTCTTCCTTTATGGTCATATTCGACTTTTAAAAATCTTCCCTGTGGCCAAGAGAGTTTATTAATACAGGTCTTCTCTCCGACGTCTTTGTAGGATAGGGTAATTGTTGGATTGTCAGAGGATTCTATTTTACGGATATAGTCACCAAAATCATTGTCATACAGTTCAAAACGTACTGTTTTTCCGTTAGAAG
Organism: uncultured bacterium; assembly: GCA_964512205.1. GTDB lineage: Bacteria > Chlamydiota > Chlamydiia > Chlamydiales > FEN-1388 > SZAS-7. The sequence goes on from CAZEGK010000032.1 coordinate 5,000, forward strand.
AGGTGATTTTGGCATGTTCATGATGTTCTGAAAAAGCAAGCCAGTTCATAGTGTTATGAGCCTTGGCAGTGATTCGTTTTATTGAGTCGACCTTTTTATATTCCATGCCGTTTCTGAACTCTTTGTAGTAGTCGTAGTCAAAGAGAAGCCTTGTGCCATTTGGACGTGTTTCAAGATATACATAAGTAAGAGGGTCTTGAACTACTCTGTGATAGTATCGTATAGTGCCATCTGGCATGTAAGATGCCCAGTCGGACTGGCCATGTTTTGTATCTTGTACAAATGAAATGTTTTTGAGGTTTGTTCTGGCAGAGAGTATGCCTCCACTACAGTTTGTAAAACCATCTTTTGTTACCTCAGGGTCGAGAAAGTATGTTGCCTTTGAATCGTATTTGTATTTTCCCAGGCATCTGATTATAGAGCCTCCAGCGCTTTCGACGATGGTTTCGTTATACTCTTCATCTTTATCCCTTTTTTTGTGTCCTGGACGTGCCGTCCACGCTGCAAAAGAGTAGTTTAGGCTCATGCCTGTTCCGAACCATGTGCTGTAGTTGCTTTTGCTGTTATAATACTGCACAAGATCAAGCGGCACATGCCCAGGAACACGAAGGTGGTGAAATTGTAAGCAAAGAGAGCCGTCAACAACGTTTACAGAGTCATTGACGATTGAGCAAGGAGCTGTTTCACCAATGATAGAAATTGGCTGTTTTGCAAGTGTATCGTCTGCGGTTATACATGAGCTTAGCAGTAGAAAGGCAACAACAAAATACATACTGAGTATCCTTATGCACGAGGTATTAATACGTTTGAAAAGGAGATGCAGATGAATTCAGTATCGTTGTCGAGTTCTATATGTGTAGGTGATTTGGTGAAATATTTGCAAATAGAATCGAAATTTAATGAAAGCCCAAGTGACTAATAGCTTGGGCTAAATTAAAGGGTATTTGACTATTTTAGAGTTAGTTTTGCGTTTGTTCCCCAATTAAATGTAATAATGGTATCTTCAAAATTTACTCTGCTAATGCGCAGCTTTACTTGTCCCCCAGAGTAACCAATTACAGCGGGGCTAAATATTCCGGTTACGTCACCCTTGGAATCTGCTTTGAATGTCATGTACCCTTTTTCGTCACAACTCGTAGAAGCAAGAATTATTTCTTCATTTGGAATAAATCCTGACCATATCATGGAGAAGTTTGATGCATCAGGTGTAATCATACTGTATATGACTTTGGCGCCATCTTCCCATATATATTCTATAGGATTTGGCTGAAGAATAGCTACTGCGCCTATCGATTTGTCACTCGACACTAAAACAATAAATATCGGTTCGCCATTTGTTACTTTTCCGCACGTGATATGGTTGTCTTCTATATAACTCATTTTGCTTGTTGAAAAAAGACGACCTTCTTTTGTTACTGAAAATTGATCGCGAAATTTTTTTTGTCTTGTCAAATTTACTTCGTAACATGTGTACATTTCACCAGGTTTAAAATTACGTGCCGTCAATTTAAATACAGGTGTTTTTAATGCATTCTTCTTTGTTGTTTCTGTTTGTGGAAGTGGTTCGTTTAAAGTAAGAATTTTTGCTTCAAGTAGTGGCCTCTCTTGTACTGATTGTAAAGTTGCTCCTGTTATTACACTGTCAATTAGTTCATCATCTGTCCTGTATGTTTGTTTGGTTTTATAATTATGACCACATGAACAAAAAAATATACAAAAAACTAGGAGAAGAAAAATGGCACTTATATACTTCATAATATCCCTATTGAAATGATTAAATACTATTACTAACTCTTTCCAAGAAGGTTGCCACACAACATATAGAATGTCAATAGGTTACATGATTCGAATAGTTGATGTTCACCTGTAAAGAGCTAAAATCTTTGGTAATAGATCTGTATTGGTAGTGAAGGGCGTAAACGAATGCTTTGTCATACGGCATTGCTTGTAAGCAAGTGCTTATTATCATGCTAATTATGAAAATGCGTGATTTGTTGTCATCTCCTTAGTCGTGAGTGCCTTTGGAAGCTGTTTTGCTCTAAGTATAGGGCATGAAACCAGCTTTTGGCTGGGAGTTCGATATTTTTGCTGGTGTACACTACTTTTTATCGGATTTGCGGCAGTAGTCATGTTTTGGTTTAGATCAAATAGATGGTTACGCTTCATTCATTCCGCAATCGACTTTAAAAAATAACAATGCATGCGACATCGATCCTTAAACAAAATTACAAGTGATGGCAATGCCGCCTTTGCCTATGACAAAAATGGCAACCTGATCTCTGATAACAAGTTTTCCCTCCGCTACGATGCACTACATAGGCTCAATCAAGTAAACGATATTCATTATTATGATAACTTCAATTGCAGCATCAAAAAAATGACACCTATTTTCTCCATCACGACCTTCGCGAAATAGGTACTTTCCAAAATGAAAAGATAGATGAGGTTACTTGTAGATGTCATTGTCAACGTAGTAATCGTTCAGCTTGTGAATTACTTGGATAATAAATATAGTGTGGATAATTTAAGAAAAAAAGGGGGTGGGTGCCCCCTTTTTATATGTGATTTTACTTTTTCGCTTGTTGTAGACTTTGTATGACTACAGCAGATTCTTGCTTTAGTGCCAGGACTAATTTTTGTTGCTCAACAGGATTATCGGGGAGATTGTCTTTTGCGGAGAGGATTTTTTGTCGAATAGCTTCAATTTTTTGAGTTGCGGTGGGGTTGTTTTTTATTGCACCAAGCATTTTTTCAAGCCCTGCAGCAGCACCCTCAAGTCCTCTGATGGTATTTGCTTTGGCTTGGGCCATGCCTGCTCTGGCTTTTTCTGCTTCTGCACGAGCTTCTTCTTGAAGCCGTTTGCCTTCGGCAATAGTTTTGTCTGCATCAGCTACTTGTTGCCTAGCTATAAGTAAGTTATTGACCTTACGTGAAAGGTCTTCTTCTTCTGCCGCTGTCATATAGCGAACAGTCGCAGCTTGGCCTTGTGGGGCTGGTGGGTATGCTCTTTGGCCTTTATTTGCCGTAGAACTACTACTTTGTTGAGAGTATGGTCTGGAAAAAGGATCACCTAATTTTGCTGTCATACTGCCTCCTAGATTGTTTGTGTAACGCCACATGTCGTTACAGGTTAAATATGTAACTCTGTTATGGATTTGGAAGCAACGATAATAACAGAATGAGTCATATTTTGCAATAAATTTTAAATAATTATTTTACCTTGATTCCCGGGGTCTCTTAGTATTGATGTAAGTTATATCTTTACGGCTTGACAATGTATATAAAAATAATTTAATATATAGAAAAGTAGGGGGTAATTGTGGACCCATTGAAATACACGCCTATACCACATCAAAATGCGCCAGAAGCAACTTCAAAGGTGGGGGTTGATCAATCTTTGCTTGTTAATGCCTCGGAAATAGATAGTTGTAGTAATGATATCTTCGCATCATTTGATTTTGCATTAGATTCCTCTGCTGAAATTGCTTCGGAAAATGTGAATTTAGATGCAGCGATAGTTAAGAATGAGGCTGCCATTAATCTTGAAGACTCAGGCAAAGCATCGAAGGTTGTTGGTGAAACAGCTGAAAATTCTGCGCAAATTCAATTGAAAGATGTGTTTATTGCTACAGTTGATGCACATGGAAAAGATGCATTTGAAGCTGTGGCCTCCGCTACATCAGATAGGGCGCAAGCGGCGCAAGGGAAGAGTGCCTTAGTAGTTGTGCGTGGCAATGAATGGGGGATGTCTCCAGAATACGCAGCCTTTAGAGGATATAAAGATGGGCAGGTTATTTCCTGGAATGGGCAACAGATTACCGTCCGCTACTTAAATCCTTCTGAGATAAAGTCGCTTTCAAGCGTTGTGACAACATTTATTTCTCAGAATACGCAAACTGATAAACGTACAGAAGTAAAAGATCGGACAGAAGAACGATTAGATCATGCGAATGAAAAGGGATCTGTTAAGCTACATCATGACTATAAAGTGCTTGGAAAAAGTTCCAAGCGAAAGCGTGATGAGGTAAGAGATGACGACAGCTCAAGAAGGGTGAGTGATACCTCAAAAAGAGCGGATCTCAAGGTAATTGAAAGGGGTAAGGAACAGGTGGCTATAGATCAAGAGCACTCTATGCGTCAATTAGAGAGAATTACTAAAAAGCAGCTCAAAATAATAGCTACTGATCAACAGAAGTATGATATTAGTAACCAGGGTCATCTTTTAGATCTTCTCAAACAGGATCACCAAATGCAGCCGATACCGAGAACGCTCTTTAATACATTAAGAAATCAATCTTGATGAATGTATATATAAATAATTAGATCATTCACTCAATGGATGCTAAATTGTGCACGACTTAGCCTTGTTGCAGAAAATAATTTGTAGTGCTTCATGGGTTTTATATGGCAACGTCCAACAACAGCTGCGTGCTGTTAAAATAGACATCGATGTAGATAATAAACGTATTTATCTTTTTTTCTATTTTGATGGCGAAATTTCTCAGTATGATGAACGAATACTTAGGGTTGCCGGTGAAATAATTTATGAAAAACTTCAAAATCAGATTGATTCTGAATATGAGGTTGTTCCAGCGCTCCAGCGCTTAGACTTTCCAAAACCAATACCGGATAAAGGCTGCTACCTTTATCTTCGAGATGAGACCCTGTTTTCATCTGACAGATCCACGAAGCTGCAAATGGATTACAAGCCATTTGCCGGCGATGATAAGGATGACTTAGATCTACTTATCGGTCTCTCCACATATGGCCTGCTTGGAAAAGTACGGCCAAGTTTGCGGCGCTTAGAAGTAATACCAAATGAATTGGCAAAGGTCGCATACTTTTATTTCTACTATGATGGTGAAATTTCTGAGGATATCGCTGCCGTAACTCAAGAGATTGTTCGTGCTGCAATGGAGTATTTTCTTAATGAGTACACACCTCAAGTCTTGATAGAAAGAATCGACTATCCAAAATCAATTCCCGAGCTAGGAACGATCGTTTATAAACGAGATGAGGTAATCTTACGAGACGAGGAGTATGAATTTAGCGAATATGAGGAACGAAAATGGGTAAACGTAGATACGTTAACAACAGAAGTCTATCGCAAGCAGAGTTTTACATTTGATTTTCTCATGTCAGGAATTCGTTTAAAGTTGTGGGGAAGAATTCGATCAAACTACAGGGCAATCCAGATTTCAATTGATCAATTCAAGAGGCAGGTAAAGCTTTGGCTTCAATTTGAAGGTGATATAACAAATGATATTTTTGAGTTAGAAGAATTACTAAAAAAGGCAGCTTTTGAAGCAAGATACAATGTTGAAATGTATAAGGAACGAGTTGATGCTCCAGCACCTATCATACAATATGGTCATTTTCTCTATTTGGACCCGGAAAGTGCCCAGCACGCCGTGCGCCTACAGTTTACCGATTACAATCAAATTTCAGAATTCATAAAAAATGCAGTTCCCTCAAGCTATTTGAGGGCTGTGACGATCGATGTACATCTACATGAGCGAGATGTTTTTATCTTATTCGTGCTTGATGAAAAGGCCCCCGCTGATGAAATAATCAACGTAAAAAATCTTTTCACTAAAATTAAGGACAAATTTTTTCGAGGCTTTACCCATTCAGCCTACTCTGCGACTTATGCAAGCGAGGAAAGAATACCTATTATTGGCCGAGCAGTTTATCTCTACTCAGGTGGAGAAGATATAGAGAATTGTGGATATCAGGCCTGTTTTATAGAAGATCTTTCAGATCAACTAGCTGGAAAGTTAGACTCACATGTGATTGCCATTAGGACAAGTCTCGATCATTATCGAAAAATCATCTACGTTGGTATATATTACGATCAAGAGCCAACCCCAGAAGTGGTTCAGCAGGTCGTTACAGCTATCGAAGCAAGCTGTCCGCCAAAATTTCAACCAACGGTTGAAATTTCAGTTCTAAATGCTTATCAACAGATTCCTTCCGTTGGATGGGGAGTTTATCGTCGCTGGGAGCGGTAAAAGCTTAGACAAGAAACGCTCTTCTCGAGTAGCGTTATAGGCTATGGATAATATTGATCTTTTACTTTCATTAGATAAGCCCGTTCCTCGCTATACGAGCTATCCGACAGCGCCAGAATGGGGTCCGATAACTCCCTCTCTCTATCTTGATTCATTAGCAAAGGTGGATAAAAGCGTCGCTTTATACCTTCATATTCCCTTTTGCAAGAGCATGTGTCTTTTTTGCGGCTGCTCTGTCATCTTAAATAGAAAAGAGGAAAATGAGGAGAGGTATGTAGACTATCTTATTAAAGAGATGAAGCTTGCTTCAAGGGGGCAAAGCGTGTCCCAGCTCCATTTTGGCGGAGGGACGCCTACAAAGCTTTCCTGCAGGCTTATTGAGAAGGTAATGGGCCATATACATAGCCTTTTTTCTTTAGAGAAGGGGGCAGAAATTGCCATTGAAATAGATCCGCGAACAGTGCATGAGGATAGGGGAGAAAAGCTTACGCTTCTTCGATCGCTTGGCTTTACGAGAGTAAGCTTTGGCGTGCAAGATACAAATGAGAAGGTGCAAGAGGCTGTAAAAAGGCGGCAAAGCTATGAGATGACAAAGTATACCTTTGAGCTTGCAAAAGAGCTTGGCTTTGAAGGGATAAACCTCGATCTCATCTATGGCCTTCCTTTTCAAACTGTTGAGACCTTTACAGAGACCATATCAAAGATCATTGCTCTCTGCCCCGATCGCCTCTCTCTTTTTTCGTATGCGAAAATACCATGGATGAAGCCGCATCAAAAGGCAATACCGGATGATGCCCTGCCATCAACTGAAGAGAAATTTAAGATTTATCTACTTGCAAGAAAGGCATTATTGGAAGCGGGCTATAAAGCGATAGGAATGGATCACTTTGCCCTTCCAACTGATGAGATGGCACTTGCTTTTAGCCAAAAAAAGCTTCAGAGAAACTTCCAAGGCTATACGGTGCTCGATGTGGAAGATCTCATAAGCTTTGGTATTACTGCTATAGGGTATGTCCAAAATGGTTATTTTCAAAATGTAAAAGAGCTTGAGACCTATTATCAAATGCTTGATAACGACACGTTGCCGGTCTTTAGAGGTAAAATTTTGCATGAAGATGACAAGATCCGCCGCTGGGTAGTTCAGAGATTGATGTGCGATTTTATGGTAAATAAAGAGGAGTTTTCAGCTCTCTTTTCTCAAGACTTTGATCACTATTTTGCTGAAGATCTTTTGAGGCTCGAGCCGCTTATTCTTCAAGGTCTTGCTATAAATGGCCCCAAGAGTCTTTCTGCAACAGATCAGGGATCCCTCTTTATTCGCAACATTACAGCCTGTTTTGACTACTACCTTGCCCAAAAGGAGGGGCACAAAGCATTTTCAAAGGCAATCTAGCGAGCGCTTGACAATAATTAAAAAAAAGTATATAATTAATGTCTAAAAAATAGGAGGGAGATATGAATCTAGGGTTTTCGATGGGCGCAAGTCCCATTCAAACACAGATCACCTCGCCTCAGCATTCTAACCAAATGTTGCAGATGAGGCCAGATCAGCTACTTGCTCGAACTGCTTTAATCGCCATGCAGCTTGGTGCATCTACGTCATTCTTTAGCCAGGTAACCCTTGCTCGAATCGTTATCCGTGCACCATCTAAAAATGAAGAAACGCGCGATCAGAAAAAGGCAAAAGATCTTATCCGAAAGATCAAAACAGAAAAAACCGAACCTTCAAACGATCAGCGTCCGCAATAAAAATCTGCAAAATCACCACAGAGTCACTGAGCACACTGAGAGTATTGAGGAAGATGAGGGGCAATTCAAGCCTCCTCTGCCCGGCTTTACTCCTAAGGTAGCCAGGAGATGCGCGCCAGCCTAGCCCGTAAAAGAATCAACTTGAGAAATTTCAACCACGCCCTTAGCATCCAATTTTACTACTTTCAAAAAACGGTTCCAGTAATAAAGTGAACTAGACCTCTCAACCATCTCAGTGAGCTCAGTGACTCTGTGGTGAATTCACTTCACAATAACCAAAATTACTGTTCACATGCCTTGACTAAATTCCATACAACTTACTACAATCCCTTGACATAATTATAATAATATTTTACATAGAGGATGAACGTAGCGTAGATATGTAGAGGAATTTGTGGGACTATCATTTGGTGCGTCAGGCATTCCGGCGGCTCCTCCTGTGGCGACGACAGCTGCTCAAATGCAGCCGGCAGCTCAGGGGACATCTGGTTCTAGCTCTATGTTACTTGCTCAACAAGTAGCGCTTGGTGTGCTTATGCCCTCAAATACCATTTCTCAGCAGACGTTTAGCATCTATGTAGCAAGAAGCATGATCCCGCCGCCTCGTGATTCGGGTACAGATATTTGCGCAAAAGAGAGACTCAAAAATTTGAGAAGCCGCAGTATCAAAATCACAAAGAGCGAAGCTATGGGACAGCAAACAAAGCAAAAATGAAAAAAATTGCAATTTTAGGGGGAGGGATTTCTGGCCTTGCCCTTGCCTATTTTCTCGAAAAGCTCCTCCCAGATCATTTCGATATTACCATCTTAGAAAAACAGGCTGATGTCGGTGGCTATATCAAAACGCTCGTCCATAATGATGGCATCTTTGAGTGTGGACCACGAACAATTAGAGGAAGTTCCAAGGAGCTTTTAGCTCTGATTACAGAACTTGGATTAGAAGATGAAGTGCTTTATACCGCAAGCTCGGCAAAAAAGCGCTATATTGCTTATCAGGGCGTTTTGGAGTCTCTACCGACTAGCATGCATTCGCTTTTTACAACAAAGCTTGGACGAAAGGCAGTACTTGCACTTCTCCGAGAGCCATTTGCGAAAAGATGTCCATTTGATGATGAAAGTGTCGAAAGCTTTTTTTCGCGTCGTATAGGAAAAAAAGCAACAGCGATTTTTATCACGGCGCTAGCAGCAGGTATTTATGCCCAGACTCCCGATAAGCTTTCTATGAGATCGTGCTTTACAGCCCTTTGGGAGCATGAAAAGAAGTATCGCTCTCTCCTTCGTTATAGATCTGGATCTCAGCAGCAATCTTTTACCTTTAAAGGCGGTATGCGGGTCCTTCCTCAAAAGCTTAAAGAGAATATTCGAGCTAAGATATGGCAAAACTTTGATGCTCAAAGTGTCGAGGAGTTTGAAGATAGGGTGGTAGTAAATGGCCTGCATGACTTTGACTTCCTCTTCTCAACAATAGGCCATCACTGCATCCCAAAAACGTCCGTTGTAGCCATTTCGATGGCTTTTGAAGAGGCGCATGCTCTTCCCGATGGCTTTGGTTTTTTATGTCCTGCAGCAGAAGAGCCGCACCTGCTCGGTACGATATTTGACTCAAATCTCTTCTCTGGGCAAAATGGAAGGTATAAAACACGCCTTTCGCTTATGTTTAAAGAGCTTATCGCATATAGTGACGATGTGTTAATGGCCTATAGCGAGCAGGCGCTAAAGAAGTATTTGGGGATTTGCAAAAAACCAGATTTTCACAATATTGTCAGGGCAGAGGCTGCAATTGCAGCCTATCCTGTCGGCCATTACAAAACGTGCGAGCACTTTCAGAAAAGTGAGGGGAGACAGAAGCTTTTTGGAAGCGCACTTTATGGCGTAAGTATAGGAGATAGTGTGACATCCGCATCGCACACTGCAAGAGAGTTTGTCTCGTATGCAAAGTCGAGTTTACAAAAAACTACCTAACTAATAATGTCTCGAATAAGTAGATACATGGGATATATATACAATGTTTGACAAATTCACCAACCGCGCTAAGCAAGTTATCAAACTTGCAAAGAAAGAAGCGCAGCGCATGAACCATAACTATCTCGGCACAGAGCATATTTTACTTGGGCTCCTAAAGCTCGGCCAAGGTATTGCGGTGAATGTCCTTCGCAATATGAATATTGACTATGATACGGTGCGTATAGAAGTAGAAAAACTGGTTGGCTTTGGACCGGAGATTCAGCTTTATGGCGATCCAGCACTTACCGGCAAAGTAAAAAAGGTAATAGAGTATGCAAACGAAGAGGCAACAAACCTCTCCCATAACTATGTAGGTACAGAGCATCTTCTTTTAGGACTGCTCAGACAAGCTGACGGCGTTGCTGCTCAGGTCCTTGAAAATCTTAATGTAAATTTAAAAGAAGTGCGAAAAGAGGTTCTAAAGGAGCTTGAGTCCTTCAACCTGCAGCTTCCTCCAACAGCAGGAGCAGGGACGGGTTCTGCATCTGTGCAAGATCGGCCTCAAAGTAAGCAGCAGTTTGAAAAGGGAAATAGCTACTCTCAGCAGTCGGCAAATGAAAAGCTTCCGGCGCTTAGGGCCTACGGCCTTGATCTTACAGAGATGTGCCGAGAAAATAAGCTAGACCCGGTTATCGGCAGAAAAGATGAAGTAGAGCGCCTCATCCTTATCCTGTGCCGCAGAAGAAAAAATAACCCAGTTTTAGTTGGTGAAGCGGGCGTCGGTAAAACGGCCATAGTTGAAGGCCTTGCACATGCCATCGTTAAAGGCGAAGTGCCAGACATCCTCAGAAAGAAAAAATTAATTAGCTTAGACCTTGCCTTGATGATTGCGGGAACAAAGTATAGAGGCCAGTTTGAAGAGCGCATTAAAGCTGCAATGGATGAAATAAGAAAGCATGGCAACGTCATACTCTTTATCGATGAGCTCCATACAATCGTAGGAGCGGGCGCTGCAGAGGGTGCGATCGATGCTTCAAATATCCTAAAGCCTGCTCTTTCGCGCGGCGAGGTGCAGTGTATCGGTGCAACAACGATCGATGAATATAGAAAGCATATCGAAAAAGATCCTGCACTTGAACGAAGATTCCAAAAGATTTTTGTAGCTCCGCCAAATGTGCCGGATACAATACAGATTCTTACAGGCCTTAAGACAAAATATGAAGAGCACCACAAGTGCCACTATACAGATGAAGCAATAGCAGCAGCTGCTGTGATGTCTGATCGCTACGTCTATGGGCGCTTCCTTCCGGATAAGGCCATTGACCTGCTCGATGAAGCCGGCGCTATGATGCGAATCTCTATGATGAATCAGCCTCTTGATATCAGCAAATTTGAAGCTGAAATTGAGGAGTCTCGCCTTGCTAAAGAAGAAGCGATCAGCAAGCAAGAGTATGAAAAGGCTGCAAAACTTCGCGACAAAGAAAAGTCGCTACGAGAAAAGCTCCAGCAGATCCGTACCGAGTGGGAGACAAACCGCGAAGAGCATGAAGTATCTGTCGATGATGAAGATGTGGCAGCTGTCGTTGCAAAGCAGACAGGTATCCCTATCTATCGTCTTACAGAGGGCGAGATGCAGAAAGTCCTTAAACTTGAAGAGGTGCTTCGCTCGACGATCATCGGACAAGATGAGGCTGTAGGCATTGTCTCTCGCGCAATAAGACGCGGCCGCGCTGATATTAAGGATCCAAATAGGCCGATAGGCGCATTTTTATTCCTCGGTCCTACAGGGGTTGGTAAAACGCTCCTTGGCCGGCAGCTTGCTATCAATATGTTTGGCGGCGAAGATGCCCTCATTCAGATAGATATGTCTGAGTACATGGAAAAGTTTGCCGTTTCCCGCATTATGGGATCGCCTCCAGGCTATGTAGGCTACGAGGAGGGCGGACAGCTCACAGAACGCATCAGGCAAAGGCCCTATTCTGTCGTGCTCTTTGACGAAGTAGAAAAAGCGCACCCGGATGTTATGGACATCCTCCTTCAGATTTTAGAAGAGGGACGCCTTACGGATGCTTTTGGAAGAAAAGTAGATTTTCGTAACACCATTATTCTTATGACCTCAAACCTTGGTGCTGACCTGATCCGCAAAAATACGCAGATCGGCTTTAACACAAGAGAGGGCATGGTAGACTATCCTACAATGCAGAAGAAGATCAAAGAGGCCTACGAAAAGCACTTTAAACCGGAGTTTTTGAACCGTCTTACAGATGTTGTAATCTTCCAGCCGCTTACAAAAGAAGCGCTGAGACACATTGTCGATCTCGAGATGAAAAAGATTCAAGATCGCCTTGTGAAAAAGGATGTCACGATTACGCTTACAGAGAGTGCAAAAGAATTTTTGGTGGAAAAAGGGTTTCAGCCAGAGATGGGAGCACGTCCGCTCAAGCGTACAATCGAGCAGTATGTAGAAGATCAGCTTGCAGAGCAGCTTCTTACACATCCAGACGAGAGCTGGCATGCAGATCTTGTGGCAGAGGGAGAAAAGCTTGTCTTTATGACAAAACCAAAAGAAGAGTCATCAGACAAAGAGCCTCCAAAGCCAAAAAACAACCGCAAGGCTGCAAAGACGTAACCCTCCTCCAAAAAAGAACCTAAAAAAAAGAACCTAAAGGACAGAAAATGTCCTTTAGGTTTTTTTTATAGAATATTTTGGCCACAATAAAGCCATTCTTACTCAAATACCGTGTTTTATACGGTAGTTGAGATAGATACACTGCGCTAGCATTCTCTAGATATATGGAACCTACACAACCTGCTTATTATATCTTTCTTGATATCGATGGGGTGCTCTTATCTTTAGCAGATAAAGAGATTGGAAGTAAAACCCCTTCAAAAGAGGCTCTTGCTTATGCTGACAGCCACCAGGAATATTTGATCAAAAATCGAAATTGTTACAGCAATAACTACTGGAGCCTAGTTCTTGTATCTTACTTTTCTAAGACAGCGCTTAAGCACTTGGATGATCTAATTACTAAAATAGAGAAAGCGGCAAGGCCAATGATAGTGCTTTCTTCATCATGGCGTGAGGGCAGATCTCTTCAGGAGCTTCGAGAGATCTATTTTGGCATGTACTCCTTCTCCCGATACATTGTGGATAAAACTGCCAAAAGCAGGTGGGATAGGAGCGGAGCTGATGAAATTCAGGATTGGCTTAATGATCATCCAGATGCCACAAATTTTGTAATACTAGATGACTGTGACGCAGGCTATTCTAAGCGTTTTGGGGAGAGGTTTATTCGAATAGACAACAATTTTCTAACAGAAGATGACACTGCAAAAGCCTTTGCACTTTTTGAAGATGCTTTAAAAAGCCGGTAGAGCCGGCTCTAGGCTTTATTTTTAGACAAGCAGCGTTGTTTCCCACTCTTTAATGAGATCGAGAAGTTCAGTTTTTTGTGGTTTTTGCTGCATCTCGGAGCAGAGCTTGCTGCTATTTGTAAGATGAGCGATTTTTGAGAGAAGGGCAAGATGGCGCTTATCATCTGATGCGAGTAAGAAGAAAAGGGTATGAACAGGTTTACCGTCGAGTGCGTCGTAGTTAATAGGCTTGTTAAGAAAGACTACAGCTACAGCATCTCTATGGCCGTCCATCAGAAAGTCTCTTGCGTGCGGGATAGCAAAACCATTTCCTACCGCGGTTGACATAAGGTTTTCTCGTTCCATAAAGAGTTCGAACAAGACATCTGAATCGAGGCGAAGTGTAGGGGCAAGTCTTTGGACTGTTTCTCGAATCAGCTCTTCTTTCGTATCGACTTCTAAATCAGTGAAAACATCACCATTGTTGAGGGCGCGAAAGAGGTTGTAGCGCATTGAGCCGCTTGAGGGTTTATGGCCTTCGTGGGATCCTTTGTCTGCCATAACCCATGTTTCTATCTCTTCACGGTTAAAGCGGTATGATCCATTGATATTGTATGAGGGGACTTTCCCATCAGAAACAAGTTTAAGAAGGACATTTTCGGGGACATTGAGTAGTTCTGCAACTTCTTGTAATTCGAGATCCATAGTCTTTAATCCTGTTATAATATTTCGAAGAGGCTCATCACCTCTTTAGGTAATGTTGTCCCAATAAGATTTTTGCGAAGTTCTTCATCTCGCAAGATGCTTGTCACGCTCGAAAGGATGCGAAGATATTCTGTTTGTTTGTCATCAGGTCCGCCGATAAGAAAGATAAGCCGTACAGGTGCGCCATCGAGCGCATTCCAGTCTATACCGGTTTTTAGGACGCCGATAGCTATAAAGAAGTCATTGTAGGCGTCAAGCTTTGCATGGGGTATGGCAACGCCCATGCCAATTCCAGTTGAGACGATCTTTTCGCGATCAAAGATCGCTTGGCGAAACCTATCGCCCTCTGGAAGCTCCCTGGCATCGACGGTACGCTTTACAATCTGGTTTAGAGCCTCTTCCTTTGAAGAGGTATCCAGGAAGAAAATAAGTTCACTGTCTAGGTAGTCATGAATTTTCATTGCTACAATGAATAAGCTGTTTTCATTTTGCTTGCAAGGGGTTTTTTGTGGGTTACGTACCTGTGTGGCCAAAACCTTTAGTTCCGCGCTCAGAAGTTGCAAGCTCTAAAGTCTCTGAAAAGCTTGCCTGAATACAGCGTGAAACCACCATCTGTGCAATTCGCATGCCCGGGGTCACAACAAATTCAACATTTGAATGATTCATCAAAATCACCTGAATTTCTCCGCGATAATCGCTATCGATTGTGCCTGGTGTATTAAGAACAGTGATTTGATTTTTTAGCGCAAGGCCGCTGCGTGGCCTAATCTGCACTTCAAACCCTGGGGGTATTTCAAAAAAGAGTCCCGTCGGGATAAGTTTTGTTGAATGTGGAGCGATTATAACAGCTTCATCAAGATGTGCCTTAAGATCGGCTCCTGCAGCACCGGATGTTGCATAAATAGGGAGAAGTGACGGATCTTTTGCGGTATATTTAATTTCTATTTCTTCAATCATGCACTTTTTCTCCAGTGTGATTCGTGGACGTACTCTAGGATATTGCCTAAGGTGTCTTTTAGTTGATGTCTTGATGCAATGATATCAATCAAGCCATGCTTAAGAAGAAATTCTGATTGCTGAGCACCTTCTGGGAGTGGTTTTCCTAAAATCTGCTCAATCACGCGAGGGCCTGCAAAGCAGATGAGAGCATTTGGTTCTGCGATGATGATGTCGCCAAGCGAGGCAAAAGAGGCAGTAACGCCGCCTGTAGTTGGGTTTGTCAGGATGGAAATGTAGGGGACTTTTCGCTCTTGAAGACGTGCAAGGGCACTTGAGGTTTTTGCCATCTGCATGAGGGAATAGGTCGATTCCTGCATTCTTGCGCCGCCAGATATAGAAACAATGATAAGCGGCATGCGCTTTGCTGTTGCATGTTCGATCAAGCGCGTTAATTTTTCGCCAACGACAGAGCCCATAGAGCCGCCCATAAATCCAAAATCCATTACGCCAAGGGCAACTGGAACATTGCGGATTTTGCAGCATCCTACGATGCATGCTTCTTCTTGTCCTGATTTTGCTTTTGCCGATTCGATTCGTTTTTGATAGGACTGGCTGTCTACGAAGTTGAGCGAATCAACAGCTTCTAAGCCTTGGAAAAGTTCAGTGAAAGTGTCTGAATCAGCGAGGAGATTTATGCGATCTACAGCACTTAGTCTGTAGTGATAGTTACACTTAGGGCAGAGGTTTTGGTTGCTTTCAAGTTCATTTGCATGAATGAGCTCGCTACAGTGCGTGCATTTAAGCCAGCCACTAAAACCATCTTTTTTTGTAGCCGTAATTTTAATCTTCGGTTTTTTACGAGAAAATAATCCCATAGATCATCCTATTTTTATGAAGTTCAAATTATATAATCCACGGGTGATTAGCTCAAGCAAAAACCCATTCAAATATTTAACATATTGAAAACCAGTGGTTTATTGTATTAATAAAATTTTTATTTAAATTATTATCCATTTCAGTCACAATAAAGATAGGAAAAGTCCATACATATTGGAGGGTGCTATGTCACTAGAGAATGCTAAAGCTAATCTTAAAGAGTTCGGCAAAGAGCTGGGGCTCGAAGATCTTGAATTTGATGAAAATAATACCTGTATCTTGGGAATTGATGACGAATATTCCCTACATATTACATATGAGCCAAACTCCAGAAGAATGTATATTTATTCCCCACTTCTGGACGGACTTCCCAAAGATGATAAAATCCGTCTTAAGCTCTATGAAAAACTTCTTGAAGGCGCACTCCTTGGCGGCCAAATGGCTGGCGGCGGAGTTGGCGTTGCGGTAGCTGAAGAACTTATTTTAGTACACTCAACAATTGACATGGAACATGCTGTAAGCTCAGCTCTTAGAGCCTATGCACCGGTCTTTGTAGAGATGGTTGAAAAGTGGAGAAAAAGCTGCCAAGAGATTATGGAAGGAAGAGACACGGGTGGAGATAAGCCTCAGCCTGCTGCAATGCCTCCATCACAAGGACGTCCAGGACAAGGACCAGGCCAAGGCTTTATTAAAATTTAAGAACTTGCTAAAGCAAAACGCTCTTCAACATTTTTCCAGTTGATGATGTTCCAAATTGCTTTTACATAGTCGGCACGTACATTTTTGTACTGCAAGTAGTAGGCATGTTCCCACACATCGATACCGAGAAGTGGGACTAGGCCTTTTGTGCTGAGGGGATCTTGGTTGTCACAAGTAGCGATCTCTAATCTTTTTTTGGCTTTATTTAGTCCAAGCCATGCCCAGCCAGATCCTTGAACAGCAACAGCTTTTGCGCTTATTTCTTCAATAAAAGCGCTTTCAGAGCCAAAATCTTTAGTAAGTGCATCTTTTAATTTTCCTGAACTCATCTCGCCGCCGCCCTTATTTTTTGGGGCAAGGTTTGTCCAAAATATTGAGTGGTTCACATGGCCTCCGCCATTAAACTTAATAGCAGACTGCAGTGCAATCATCTGAGCAAGATCTTGCTTTGCCTCTGCATCGGCATACTGTTCAAGTGCTTTATTGAGATTATTTACATAGGCTTGATGGTGCTTTGTGTAGTGCAGCATCATAATTTCGCTAGCAATAAAGGGTTCAAGCTCTCCAAAGTCATAGCCAAGTGGGGGCAATTTTTCTTGCAGTACCATATTTACTCCTTAGTGATTGTGGATGGCAAAACACCATAGCAAAATGCATTAAAAGGTGCAAAGGAACAAAAAGAGCTAAAGCTCTTTCAGAGGGGAGCCACCTTGTGGTTGTGTTCTTAATCTTATTCTTATTCTTAATCTTAATCTGTCTTCTCTCAAAAGAAACGTGACTAGACTAAGAATAAGAATAAGACTAAGACTAAGAATAAGAATAAGACTAAGACTAAGAATAAGAATAAGAATAAGACTAA
>CAZEGK010000032.1:22235-28844 GCA_964512205.1 uncultured bacterium
AGACTAAGAATAAGAATAAGACTAAGACTAAGAATAAGAATAAGAATAAGACTAAGAATAAGATTAAGACTAAGAATAAGAATTACTGTAAAATTTGGATTCTCTCACTCGTGATGGGCCCGATTGGATGGAGACTGATGTGCTCGAGCGGCTTTCCAAAGAAGTGAAAGAATGCATCCACAGTGGAGGGACTTGTAAAGTAGATGGCAGAAATGCTACTAAAATCGATCTCTTGGCTTGGCGGTTTGAAGTGTGTTTCATAGGCGATCTCTTCAGTGTACCTATATCCCTTTTTATCTAGATATTCCTTTAAAATTGGTCTTGAGAGAGAGGAGTGGGGGTAATAGAAAGAGGGGGCATTGAGTTTGTGCTTTTCGATCTCCTCAATGATGCCCTCTTGGCATTCATTGAGCGCTTGACTCACATTTGTAATGCCATACTTTTTTAGGCAAGCTGATGTTGCTTTTCCTACAGAGAAATACATTGTATCTTTAGGAAGGAGTTCATGATGCAGATGCACCGTGGTTTTGCTTGTGATGATGATATGCGTTATTTCATCTGACAGCAAAGAGAGCTTCTTAGGAACTATTTCAATGAGCGGTATATGGAGCGCGTTTGGGGGAGCATCTAGCCCTACATAGAGTGCATGCATGAAAAAAGCTCTTTCATTTCGCTATCACCTTCTTGCGCAATGATGGCAAGCTGTCCCTGACCCTCTGCATAAGGTGGAGGAAGTTTTAGTCTTTTAAGGTGAGTAAGGCCAAGGCGAATGAGCGCGCATTCTGCCATCACAACGCCCTCGATTTCACCTCTTTCAAGCGTCGCGATTCTCTCGTGAATGTTTCCGCGAATATCAACTGTAGTCGCCTCAGGATAGAGCTCTTGTATCGTCAGCTCTCTTCGAATGCTCGATGTAGCAATCTTCCCTTTGCCGGAAAATGTGGGGCTGACGAGAAGCGAATCTTCGGCCGTTAATCCTTTTGTAATAGCAACGACTGCCAGGCCCTCTCGTATTGGGTCAGGAAGATCTTTTGCAGAGTGTATGCTGATTCGGAATTGGCCCTGAAGTTGCTTTTCATCGATCTCTTTTGTAAAAAAATCATTTTTTGGCATATTCCGAAGCGAGCTTGTTCGATCAAGATCGCCAGTTGTTGTAATCCAAATCGGATCAAAACTAACAAGCGGATGGTATTTTTGAAGCTCTTGAAGTACTTCTTCAACCTGTTTTTTGGAAAGGGGAGATCCCCTTGCACCGACCTTAACGCATAAGTTCATCTATTGCCTCATCGATCCAGCTTACGCCGATAAGTTTCATACTGCTCTTCAATGAGGGAACTATATTTCTTTTTGGGAGTATGCAGCGTGTAAAGCCCATCTGCACGCCCTCTTTGATACGTGCCTCGATTCGGGAAACTCCTCGCACTTCTCCTTGTAGTCCAACTTCTCCGACAATAAGCGTATCAGGATCGAGAGAGCGGTTAGAAAAGGAGGAGGCAATAGAGAGAAGAATGCCAAGATCGCATGCTGTTTCCTGAACGCGTATACCACCCGTAACGGAAACAAAGATATCGGAGCTATGTAGCTTAAAGCGGGCTCTTTTTTCCAGTACTGCTATCAAAAGTGCAAGGCGATTTGTGTCGATGCCAGTAGAGCGTCTAGAGGGTTGCTGATAAAAAGAATCTGTAACGAGTGCCTGCACCTCTACAAGCATTGGGCGAGATCCCTCGACAGTAGGGATAATTGCAGAGCCGGAAGCTCCTTTCATTCTCTCTTCAAGTAAAAGCTCGGATGGATTTTTTACTTCACAGAGGCCTGTCTCTCTCATCTGAAAGACTGCAATTTCATCGGTTGCGCCAAATCGATTTTTAAAAACCCTGAGAAGGCGAAATTGCTGCTCTTTATCTCCTTCAAAATAGAGGACGGTATCGACAAGGTGCTCAAGTATACGAGGTCCTGCAATGTCTCCCGATTTTGTCACATGGCCAATGAGGATGGTGCTCACATCTCGGCTCTTAGCAACCTGCATAAAGAGGCTTGCACATTCTCTCACTTGAGAGACAGTGCCGGGAGCAGAGGGTATTTCAGGCTTATACATGATTTGAATCGAGTCAATCACAACGAGGGAGGGTTTTAGCTCATCGATGTAGCGAATAATTGCTGAAACATCGGTTTCATTCAAAAAGAGTACGCTTTCACAGTCTATTGAAAGTCTCTTTGCTCTCATCGATGTTTGTTCCAGTGATTCTTCACCGCAAACATAGAGCACAAGCTGCCCCTGTTTTGCAAAACTTGCAGCAATCTGAAGGCTGAGCGTTGATTTGCCAATTCCTGGGTCGCCTCCAATCAATGTGAGGGATCCGGATACAATTCCGCCTCCTACGCAGCGATCAAATTCTGAAAGACCAGATGTCGTGCGGGCTGTTTTTCCTATGACAATGTCTTTTAAAGCGAG
Source organism: uncultured bacterium (assembly GCA_964512205.1). Lineage (GTDB taxonomy): Bacteria > Chlamydiota > Chlamydiia > Chlamydiales > FEN-1388 > SZAS-7. The sequence goes on from CAZEGK010000032.1 coordinate 24,688, forward strand.
GGGGCCATTTTTTTGTTTGGAAACTGTGGGCAAGGAGAGTTTGCTTGAATGCTGCGGGGTTTCTACCTCTTCTTGAAGCGTATTCCACTCATGGCAGCTTGGACATTGACCTGCCCAGCGAAGTTGTTTATGGCCGCAGCTTGAACAATACCAGGCGCTTTTTACCTTCATGATGAGCTCCTAAGCTGATCTAATGCTATTTTTGCTGCATTTCTTTCGGCTTCTTTTTTACTCGATCCTGAACCTTCGGCAAGGCGGTGCTCCTCTAAAAAAACTCCCACTAAAAATTGTCTCAGGTGATCAGGGCCAGACTCTTGAAGAACTTTGTATGTAGGCATTTTTTGTTTATTTTTTTGCAGATGTTCCTGCAGAAGTGCTTTCCAGTTCTCTTCTGGATTTTCTAAGCTTTCTTCTATGACTTTTTGAAAATGGCTCATAAAAAATTGCCTTGCTTTATCAAGGCCGCCATCGAGATAAATAGCACCAAGGAGTGCTTCAAACATATCTCCGATAATGGAGCTTCTTCCGCCCTTTCCAGCTTGCAGTTCTTCGCCCCGGCCTACGAGAATATAATCAGTAAGTCCAAGCTGTTCAAAATAGCGTATGCAGGCAGAGCTTGATACGGAATTTGCTCGAAGGGAGGAGAGTTTTCCCTCGTTTTCGTTAGGGAGGATTTGAAAAAGGTGTTCTGCAACTAAAAGATTTAATACTGAATCACCGAGAAATTCGAGCTTTTCGTTGTCAAGACAGACGACATGTTTGTTTTCATTCAAAAAAGAGCGATGTACAAAGGCACGGACGAGAAGTTCCCGGGAAGTAAATACATACCCGATTTTTTCCTCGATTTGGTCAATATGTGAAAAAAGCGCTTGGAACTTCATAGTAGTTAAGGGTACAATAGTTGCCTGTTAGAGACAAGAGATAAACCGTGAAATACCATATAAGCCGCGAGCAGAGATTTTTTTTCGACCAGCATCAGTATATAGAGTTTGATGGACTCCTTAGCCCAGAAGAGCAAAAAAAGCTAAAGAGCGCTCTCTCAAAGCCTGCTTCCATTACTCGAGATCTTTCAAGTAGCAATCCTACCATAAAAGAGGTTGTACTTTCAAGAGCTCGGGCAAAACTTGCTGCAGAACTCAGTCATACCAAAATACTTCGTCTTGGTTTTGATGAGCTGTTTGTGCTGCCAAATCAAACAAAAAATCTGCTTAATGAGATCTGTATTCAGGGGCTTATCATCTGTCTTTTCCTCGATATCGATAGCGAAGACGCAAGAGGAACTTTTGTTTTGCCAAATGTCGATCTTTCCCAGGTTCCACTTGCTGAAGGAAAGCGCTATCTCCTTATAGGATGGGCAGAAGAAAAGGCATTATATATTATGCAGCCAAATGATCCCCATACCCATGAACTGAAAAAAAAGGGTTATGTTTTTGGGGATAGGTTACAAGAGACATGGCATCCTGTAATCCATCGCTAACTTTTATAGATAGCGGAATTGATTTGCCCTCTATTCAAATGGGGCATGATTTTCGGCTATTGGAAGAAGGTGTCAAATCTCCAATACTTCGAGTCTATCAATTTGTTCCAGGTTCTGTCACATATGGCCATTTTATCGATCCACGAAAGTGGCTATCTGATTGCGAAATGGCAAAAAGACCGACAGGGGGCGGGCTTATTTTTCATGAGAATGATTTTTCCTTTACCTTTGCGCTTCCGGCCGATCATCCGCTCGTAAAGCTGCCGGCTTTGGAGCGCTATCAACATATAAATAGAGCGCTTCTTCGTGCAGTACGTACGCTTCTTCCACAAGAAAGTTGTCATTTGCAAGATGAGGTAAAGCCAGATGGTAGAGTCGAAGAGCTTTGCATGGCAAACCCAACGCAGTATGACATAATCTACAACAAGAAAAAAGTTGGCGGGTCAGCTCAAAGAAAAACCACTCGAGGATTTATCCACCAATGTTCGCTGTTTGTCCATCCACTCAATTGGGATATGATCGGGACAAAGCTTTTATCGAAAGATTCCTATCTTCCTAAACTCAGTGCATTTACTGGAAGTCTCTTTCCTGAAAAAAATGTGCAATCAGAGCAATTTATTTTTTCGCTGAAAGAAAAATTGCTCAACGAATTTCTCCCTCTCACGAAAACTTTTCATTGACATTAATAGTAAGCTATTTTTACGTTAAGGAAATGCAATTTGTATTTTTATTAGACCCTTTTGGGTTTTGGGTTCGAACGTAAATTTTGGAGGAAACATGTTAAGAAAGTTCTGTACAGTAACTGTACTGGCAGCTTGCATGCAGCTTTGCTCAAGTACAGCTGATGCAGCAAGTAACAATGCATTTAAATTCTCACTTGATGATTCAGATGTCATTCAAAAGGAACATCGTGGTGAAAGAGGTCGACGAGGTAAAAAAGGATCGACAGGATCCACAGGTCATACTGGATCAACAGGCCATCGCGGCCACGAAGGCCATCAAGGCCCTCCAGGACCACAAGGTCCAAGAGGTGCAACAGGCCCTACTGGTCCGAAAGGAGCTACAGGTGATAGAGGCGCAACAGGAGCAAGTGGAGCTACAGGCGCTACTGGTCCAAGAGGCTCTACAGGTGCAACCGGTGCAACAGGAGCAACTGGCGCAAGAGGTCCTACAGGAGCAACAGGCGCAACAGGAAATGCCGGCCCTACAGGTGATATCGGTCCAACAGGCGACATCGGTCCAACAGGTGATGTAGGTCCTACAGGTCCACAAGGTCCACGCGGACATCATGGCTGCCGAGGTGAAGAGGGTCCTGAAGGCCCACAAGGTCCTCAAGGTCCGCAAGGTATCCAAGGTATTCCTGGTATGCAAGGTCCAAAAGGCGATAAAGGCGATACCGGCGATCAAGGCCCTCAAGGAAATCCTGGACAAGATGGCGCACAAGGCCCACAAGGTCCACAAGGTCCGCAAGGCTCAATGGGTCCACAAGGTCCTCAGGGTGAAAAAGGCTGCCGCGGTCATAAGGGTGATACTGGAAAAGATGGTAAGGATGGAAAAGATGGTGGAACATTTAATCCGCTTTGCTGCGACATCTTTGTAGATGGCTGCACATCACTTCCTGCAGATGAGCAAACAGGATCTATTGCAGCTCCATTCTCATCGATCCAAAAAGCTGTTGATAAAGCAAAGTTTGCTGCTTGCACAAGCTGCAGAAACTGCCGTACAATCAATATTTTGATTGCTGCTGGTTGCTACAACCTTGGCGATAGCGATGAAACATCGACTATCAACATCGTAGGTCCAACAAAGATCAACCTTATTGGTCTAGGTCCTGTAAGCCTTGGCGATTTTTCAGCCTGCGCATGCCAGCCGCAAGGCGATGACGCTCGCGTAAGCATCGTATGGTCACCATCAGTATGTGATGTTGATAGCGGTGTTCGCCCGACACTTACAATCACAACTGTAAATACGCTTGCTGATTCAATCACACCATACCAAAGCTATGCGAACAAGTTCCGCATTTCAGGTGATGTAACAATCAATTCAAATGCATGCGGCGATGATTCTTGCTCTACATCGACACATACATCAACATCAACTTCGACATCAACAGATGGCGTACACTATCGTCACCATTCAAGCGAAACAATTCGCGTACATGGCAACGGCGATATGACGAAGAAGCACTCCTCTTCTAATTCGGCTTCAGATAGCTCATTCTATGCGCATTCTAAGTCGAGCAACAAAGATCGCTACCGCGGTACAGAAGTTGAGCACAAATACTCAGGTTCAAGAGTTCTCTTCACAGACTCTGGAAGCGGCTGGGATAGCGGAAGTTCTGTAGATGTTAAAGAGAGTGGAACTCATGGCAAAATGAGCAAATCACACTACAAGTGGCATCGTACAAGCTCAGGAAGTGAATCTTCTTCTTCGAGCTCATCTTCTACACACTACTCTGTAGATAGCCGTCCAAGAGGTGCTGGCGTTCGTATGGAGAATGTTGTGAAGTCTAAGTCCAAGAAGGCGAAAAACAAAGCCGACGTAAAACAGAAGAAAGTAAAAGGCAAAAAGAAAGTTGAGAAGGGCATTTTTGACTTCCTCAACATCGGTGGAAGCGGCAAAACACAAGAGGTAGCAGTACCTGAGATTGTATTTGCTCCACAAATCGATCCAAGCCTTT
>CAZEGK010000033.1:0-1306 GCA_964512205.1 uncultured bacterium
CCTTTGTAAAAGTCTTTACGTGTGACTGGTGCTAAGAACAAGCATTCAGCTTCAGGGTATTCTTCTTTGAAACTTTTCATGGCGCGGATGTCATCGGGGCCAAAATGTACTGAGCGTTTTACTTCTATGGCCCAAAATCCTCGTGGCCCATAAACTACAAAGTCTACTTCTAATTTAGACTCTGTACGCCAGAAGCAAAGTGAATGAGGTGCTTTTTGCGATTGGGTCCACGTTCTTAGGTGTTGGGCAACCAATCCTTCAAGCGCCATGCCTTCAATTTCACTAGAGCTATCAAGTATTCCTGAGGGTCTTAGCGCTCTGAAAACACCGGTATCAAAAAAATAAAATTTGGAATGAGAAACCAGGCGTCTTTTGGCTCTTCTTGAAAAAACGTTAACTCTAAAAGCGAGAAATAGATCTTCTAAAATTTGCAGGTAATTATCAACTGTGGTTCGTTTTACGCCAGATTCCCGGCTAATATCGGTTGTTGTCCAGATAGAGCCATGAGAAAAACTTGCCACTTCCATAAATCGTGCAAAATCTCCTACATGTCTAACAAGACCCTCAGCTTGCACTTCTGTTTTAAGATAGAGGTCTAGGTAATATTTTAGTCGTTCCGAAGGATCTTTTGACATCCATACAAGTGGGATCAAGCCTGTAGTAAGGGCTTTTTGAAGTGAAAATTGAGTTCCAAGTTCTGATGCAAGAAATGGACCCATTTCACGTCGCAAAGCGCGGCCGCCTAAAAGGTCACTTACAGAACCGCGTAATTTCCTCATGCTACTACCAGTCATAATAAATTGTACTGGAAGTTTTCGTTCGATAAGGGCATGGATTTCTGGTAAAAGTTTTGGAACTCTTTGTATTTCATCAAATATAAATATTGTGCCAGCGGGACTGGACAGTACAAGATCGCGAATTCTTTCGGGGTAGGCCGAATATTTTCGTTCTTCTTCTCCGTGTAATAAATCTATTCTGATTGCGGTTGGATATTGATGAATAAGCCAAGTTGACTTACCTGTACCTCGAGGCCCTAAAAGAAAATAACTTTCCTCAGGAGGAGAAAGCTGTCGTGCAATAAAGTGTTGAGATGTCATGAATTTCTTGCCTTTTCTTAATCATACAGAAAAAAAAGACTTAAATCAAGGAAAATGCCAACGCATTTGGCATTTTCCTTTGTAATTTGCCAATTGCGTTGGCATTTTCCATGCAAGGGAGCGTCCTGCGATTCGAACGAATCGTCGAAGGAACCGACTCTTTTCAGCTGGACAGCTGTTTCAGAATACATTGTCCTTAAAGTCGATAG
>CAZEGK010000033.1:1406-28257 GCA_964512205.1 uncultured bacterium
CTGGCGAAAGACTAGATAGCACGAAGCTTTCAGAGTTACTCAGTCAAAAAGATTTTAGTACTGTTCTCAAAGACCAAATGCTATTTCGAACACTTTTTTATACAGCGATTGCAGATAACCATCTCGATGGCTACGTCAAAGTTTGCAAAGAAGGGACTATCATTTCAGTTTCCGCACATCCAGACTTTAAAGATCAACTTGATAAAAATATTGAGAGAATTCGCGGCTGTTATGAAAGAGCGCATGGACTAAAGCAAAACCTTACTATTTGCGGGGTACGTGCATCATCCACTGATATGGTCATTGAGCCTTGTTTTAAAGCCAAATATGAATATGAACACTATTTCTCTCCTGGAACATTTAGGCTCTCTGATGACATGTATGTAAATCTCGTTCTGCCTGTTATGGAGCAGGTTGCAAAAACAGTTGCAGCAACATGCACGATATCAAAAACTCAAACAATTGTTGATCTTAAAGGATGCATAGGTCCTCATCCGGTAGAAGTAGATCTGTTTTCTATTGTGTGGTCTGAAAGAGATCATTTTGTCTATCCTGTTCCCCCGCGAGTTCCAGAGGAGCAGCCTCATCTTAATCTAGAGCTTTATAAACTCTATAGCGCGGAAGGTCAGCCGCATTGCGATCTTACAATTCAAGATAAGAATGGAAAAAAAACAAAAGTTCATTCTCTTGTTTTATTAGTCTCAAAGAGTAATAAATTAGCGGGACTTGTTCAAAGAGCCTTGTCAAGTAAAAATAAAACACTTATTATTGAGTCGTTTAGTATGGAGGCAATAAGGAAATTTATAGATTTTGCCTATCTTGGCCCCAAGGCTTTAGATCCAGACACCTGGCAATCAAAAGAAATTACCACAAATGGACTCCTTGCTTTAGCTCACTATTTAGAAATGGCGCCATTTATGGACTGCTGCACAAACCTATTGAGCCTAACCGCAACACAAGATGATGCAGCCCATATCAATAGACTTGCAAATCTCTACAACAATGAGCATTTACGAGCTCTTGCGCTCTATCTCCAAGGAAACGAGCCTACACAATCCTCAAAAAGAGGGAAGATTGGTTCTGCAGAATAAATTCTTTTTAAAATTTTTTACAACAGGGTGTGCAGGGTTCGTAGAGAAAAATAAAAGTACATTTTCTCGAGCTCTCGCCGTTCTCTGTGGAGTGACAGCTATCCCTTGACTGTTTCTATGTAAGATAGTATGAAGCTGTGAGAGCCTGAGGGTGAGATCTCATCAGGCTACTCGACTCAGTTAGCTTATTCTTGAGACTGCTCAAACTCCGCTCTAAGCTCTTCTAGTTCTTGAATTGAGACAGGTAAAGGAAACTCTCTAGCGCTCATACGCTCTTCACTCATAGGCTCTGCCATCCGCATAATTATAGAAAGCGCCTTTTCGGAGACCTTTTGGGCAAGCCCATTTCTTAGCGACTCGTAATATTCTCCATCACGTTCATTCACAGGAGGCTGTATGGCTGTCAAGATTTCGCCTATTGTTACACCGGAAGATCGGATATCCAAGGCATTGCATGCTCTTCTGAAATTATCAGGTTCGCAAAGCCAAAAGCTATCGCATATTGCTTTTATATAGCGAGTACAGGCGTACTCGCGGGATGTTGCAGGGAGAAAATCGCTTGTATGATTTTTACTAGTAAATCGAGAGTCTCGGTTCATTAATTCCACTTTCTCAGCGATATTTATTGCACCTGCGAAGTCCATAATAACAAGTATGTCTTTACTGTTACTTTGTAAGATATTGCGGGGCTTTATGTCGCCGTGACAGACATCATTTGCGATAAGATGCAAAAGGTTATCTATAAGAGCTGCTATATTTTTCTTTTTTTTCTCTAAACTAAAATCGGTATATTCAGTTGTTGTTTTTACTGTAAGTACACCAAATAGGTCGTTTAATTCTGCGGTAGCAGAATCTTTGGATACCATCATATACACACTCTCATAAAGAGAATGATAGTATGTGGATGGCCACTAAAAGTCAATTTTAAGTGAAAGGAGAGATTTGTGTAAAAGGGACTGCTTGTCTATGAGTGTGCGAAATCGGCATAAAAAACTAGACCTCGAATCAACTTGGATTATTTTTTGCCGAAAGTATTTTTTATTTTTGAAAGTAGGCCTTGTTTTTGAGATTCATCATCTTCATGGACAAGTCGTAAGATTTTCGGTAAGGGGGCTTTTATTTCCGGATCTTCAGTTGATGATTTTGTGGCGCCATTTTCTTTGTAAAACCAAACAAAAGAATTGTCAGATTTTACTACTCGGATATAGATGTCATTTCCTAATTTTTTGAAGACTGCTTCTGCCATCTCAGAAATTTGCTGATCTTCTCTTTTTGATCTTGTTTTATAATAGCCTACCGGCTCGCCGTTTACATTTTGTTTCACACGGGTTATGCCTGCTTCTACTAGCTGCTGGCTTTTGCTGAAGACCTGAATGCTAAATCCTGTAGGAAAATTATTTCTTGATGGTTCCATGTAGCTACCTATGGGTTTAGTTTTGCGGCGTTGAGGGATATAAATAGCTGTGTGAGCTCATCCCACTCTGCCGCAGTAAATTTATCGAGCATTTTTTGCGATTTATCAGCCTTCACATCAGCTAACGCTTTATCTAATCGAGCCATGAGAGTTTCCGCTTTGCTTACGAGTTCTTGGGTTTCAGGTAAATCTTTTGCAGGAGAGTTTTTTAATGCTTGGATTTTAGCAGAACCAATAGCTCCAAAAAGCCTTCCAAATTCAACAGCGTCATCGCTTGCTCGCTCACCTCGCTTGTCTCTACTTTGATCGACGTCTTTTTGTACAAATGTACCATTTGCAAAGGCTTCTGCAAAGCCTTTTGCTTGCCTATTTAGAGCGGTGCGTTGTTCTTCTCCTTCAAATGCAGTATAGAGCAACGCAGTATTAAAATATTCATCTAGTACATCGCCCGCTCCAAGTGCAGCTTTATACTGTTTTCCGGCATCTGATAATTTTCTAAGAGTTGAAATACGGGCATCAAGTTCGGCAATTTCATTATCTAGTGCTTTAAGAGAGCTTTCAGATCCTGGGCTTAGTAGAGCGGGGCGTTTCGCAGTTAGCTCTGTCCTTGTTTTATTCAATTCCCTAATTTCTGCCTGTTTTGCTTTCACATCATTTTGCAACTCTTGCAATGAAGCAGGCAGTTTGGCGCGCAATTCTTCAGGTATATTTTTCTCACTCAATATAGTGGAGAGAGCTTTTTGCCAGCTGGCAGATACTGCATCATATTTTTTTGCAAAATCACTAAAAACATCAAGGCCCACTTGTTTGTTGAGTCTTTCCGTAACTTGTCGAAGTTCGGAGTTGGCAAATTCTTCAATTAATGCTCTAGTGTCTTCATTTTGAATGCCGCCATTACCAGAGTTTGCCTGCCTAGTAGATCCTAATGTCCAACTAAGAAGATCCACGAATTGATTATAGGTTTCAGTCATTTTCAATCGAGGATCTGCAAGTGTTGCAACTATTTCTTTTTTTAGATCTTTCCAGTCAACCGTATCGGATAGTTTAGTGCCTCGAAGTTCCTTAACTTGGCCTTGCGCTAATTTTTTTTGGTATTCAACTACGCTCTTTAAGGTGTGTAAGAGCTCGGTAAGTTTTGTTTGCGGATCGATAACAACACTTGCTCGAGAGGCGCTAGGTGCGCTTTGCGTTTGTCTTGGGGCTTCAGATCGTGATAAGCGACTAAAGATGCCTGTAGATCTTTTTGGTACGCCTAGGGCCGCTGATCTCAACACTGCAGCACCTCCAAGCATAGATGGAGGAGGCTCTAGTTTTGGGGCTGTAAGTGCAGCTTCAAGCCTCTCAAGGCCTCTAAAGTTTTTGTTTAAGGCATTGATTAGGTTGGCAACAGCTAAATTTGAGACGCTTGTAAAATCTACGTTTGTAATGGGTTTTGCAAGGGGGTCTTCAAAGCCCGCAATGGATTCTAGCTGCTCTCGAAGGGTAGCTAATTTACTCTTCATCTCTCTGATTTCCGTTTGCATGGCAGCTTTTTGCTCTTGCGGCATAGCTGCAAGCTGTGCTGTATCAACGTCGTAATTTTTGGTTTCATCATCTTTTTTAAATGCTGCTTTTATGCTAGCCGGAGCATCGTTTAGCAAAGTCGTTAATGCCGTCGTGCCAGTTTTAAGGCTTTCATAGAGGGGTGCATGTTCCGGGTCTCTTTTTTCAAGAGTAGTATATGTCTCATTGAGTTGGCGCGGGTCAACTTGAGGCCCTGCAATATTTACCGTTGCTCCCCAAACAGCCACGTTAGCAGAGGTAATGCCGCTCAGTGCATCTTGGGCAGTTTTAAGGCTATTATTGATATCGCGCCAGTTAGCATCAAAGTCAGGTCCTGTCATTTGAGAGGCAATTTGTACCCATTCTGAATTTGGGTCAGAGGCTGCTACTTTTGGCAGATGAACTTCGCCGAGTTCTTTCATTGTCGCTTCTAAAATACCTGTTTGCTTTGCGACAAATGACTCCATATAACGCATTTTGGCCTGATCTTGACTCTCTAGTGGTTTTGCTCGCTCATTTGCTAAGTCTGTGTTGGTCGATTCTATAGAAACCTTTATTCCTAGCGCTTTTCTAATGCTGCTTTCTAGCATAATAACCGGGGCGACCTCTTTTTTTTCTGCAGGAGTTGTTGTTGCAACTTGCATACTTGCAGGGCGCGGGGCCGATTCAGCTTTCGCTTGGCCCTTAATGGCAAGTGATAGGCGATTTAAAATGCCTAAATGTTTATTGCGTGCTGCAGGAGCTGGTGGGGGCTGCTCTGCGGGTGTTGTTATTTGCGGTGCTGCAGGCTGCTCTGCAGGTTTTTCGATAGGAGCGGCTTCGTGGGCTGTTTCAGCAGCCGGTGCTGCAGGAGTTGGGACAGGAGAAGAAGATGGCTTTGAAGCTTCAATCGCCTCATCCAAACTTGCTACGAGCTGATGGTAAAATTGGTCCTTCATTGGATCAGAAAGATCAGCGTAGCAGGTTGCACATTGAAGTTCTGTAATTTCAGAGGGCGAGTAGAGTTCGTTACGTACTTCAAAATTTGCAGAAATATAGGACAGGATTTCGTCTCGTATATCAGTAAAAACTTCTGGGCTAATTAATTCTGAGAAGTTCATTTCTGGATTTTCATAGATTACTTCTAAATTTGCCTTAGCAAATTGAAGGTTAGCAATGCGCTGCTCGGCAAGGTTAATAGGTTTAAGATTGGATTCTTCAGCAGCAGCTTGTATGTGCTGGTGGGGGTTTTCAAGCGGTTCAAAGCGGGTACTTGATGTTGGTTTAGAAAGAACAGCTCCTAAAAATTCTTTAGTGCTCTTATCAGCTTGTGGAGATCCTTTAAATAAAGTCTTTGCTTTTTGTGCAGCATTTTTAAGAGCAGTACTTACTTTACCTCCTGGAGGAAATAGTGCTGCAAAAAATGCTTTCACTTTTGCACCTGCAGGCATTGACTTTTGCGATTTATCCATTTGGCCAAGAACCGAGGTTGAGGAGGTGCGCTCTTTTCGACCCTCATCTATTACTGCTAGATCTTCTGAGGGTTTTGTGGAGGTAGTGGAGGCGCTCGTAGGTAAATTTTTGTTGGCATCTACTGTTTTTGCAAGTTCTTGCTCTGCCCCATCAATACCGCTTTGGGTAAATTGTTGAATTTCTTGGCGGTTACTTGAATTTACATCAAAGTTATTATTCATAAATTCCCGCTTTTGTGAAGAAGAAGTTGAAATCTTTTAATTTGCATTTCTAGCATGAGTTTAAGTTCTGTCTCTTCTGCATTGTCTTGCAAAATAAAAAGGGCAAGCTCTATCGAGTTACTAGCATGTTCATACTCTTCAAGTGCTTCATAGCAGCGGCAGGAAAAAATATGGCAGAAATAATTTTCTGGGTTTGTAATACTTACTAAAGAGTAACTATGCAGGGCATCTTTATATTTTTGCTGCTCATATTCGCAGTTGCCAAGCCCAAGCCAAAAGAGAGAGTTTGCAGCATTAAGTATTGTTAGAAGACCAAAGGCATCTTCAGCTTCAGAAAAGTTTTTTTGGTCATAGAGATTTTTGGCAGCTAGATAGAGTTGTTCCATTGTGGCATCGTCTATAGAAGCTATTTCTTGCAGCGTTTTGTCTTGAGAGAGCTTTTCTATAAATTCTTGTCGTCTATTGGCAAGTAAATCGATGAAATTTGAAAGCTTCTTTTCTTGTTCAGGATTGATTGCATCCATGAGTGCAAGGGAGCCATTTGTAATTCTTTTTCGGGTAAGCTCAAGCTCTTGGCTAATTTCCATTTGAAAGCGCTCCAAAAGCAGCCGCTTTGGCAAAAGCTGGTTTGGTTGCAGGCTTTCTTCATTAGCTAATAGTTCAGCTAAATTATCCGCAACGTCTGTTAAGGCGTTAAAAATCTGTTCTTGTCCCATATACTCTATACTAGCAGTTAAAGTATATATTTTAAATTATTTTATTGAATTTAATGCGGGGTAAGAGGAAGAAATCGTCTAAGACATAAGGCATCCTTCGGATGAAGGATGCCTAGAGTGGACTTTACGGTGTCGGACAGACGCCGAGGTTTGGAACAGGACAGGCCAGAAAATCGAATGTAAATCCGCCTGGTACATATGGGTTATCAGAATACTCATATGCTGTAAGGCTAGTGCCTGGTACGTAGGGTACTGTATGTGCATCAAATGCATTGACAGGGTAGCCATCGTAGTTTGGATCATCAAATGGAGGGATTCCATTTTTCACTTTAAACGCCCATGCATCATAGAGAGGCTGAAGGCTTGAGATAAAGTAGCCTTGGGCATCAAGGAGCAATAGATCAAAGAAATATTTTGTTGCTTTGAATCCATTTGCTTGAAGCTCATCATATTTTGCCTGACCGAGTGCAATCGGTAGATCCTGATAGAGCCCAATGATTTGCAAAAATCCAAGTCCATAGTTCAAGCCTTGTGTGGGTCCAACCGGTACTCTTTGGGAAATCTCACTTGTTATCGGGAAGTTATCGAATGTATCTAGTTTAAACCCTTCAGCATGTTCTGCCATCGAAGCTTTAAAATCACTTGAATGTACAGCTGTGTCCCACTTAAGACGAGCGGCAACTCGCGCTGTATCAATTAAGCTAGGTACTATTGTCACCGGATCCGGCTCGCCATATGGATCGGTGTAATTCCAGTATCTATCAACAGTGGAGAGATAGCTAGAATAGCCCGGTCCAAAAAATGTTTCTATGAATACTGCCCAGCCTTCTGCAGTTGCGGGGTTACTGATAAATCCAGTAAGCCAAGCGCCTGTTCCTGTACTTGAAATCATTTCAGTAAGCGGGATTTGCAGGGCGTGACCCATGATAAACTCATGCAAAATTGTTGTTCTATCGCCAATAGTTGCATTTCGTGGATCTGGATAGTTGATCAAATGTGTATACGTAAGAAGCTCTGTTATCGGGTTATAAGAGGCCCCAGAAGCATACTCAGAGTTTAGATACACATGTTTTTGAAGTTTATCAAATGTGGAATTGATATATGGACTAAAGTAAAACGGCAATAAGGGGTTTGTTCCTATAGTCTCAAAGTCCTCAAATGAATGCTTGATAAAGTCGTAGAAGAAGTAATAGACTCTTGCCGACTTTCCTTGCACAATCTCGGTAGATGTAAGAAAGCGGTAATAGTCTGCTTTATCGTTATCTACTTGAGAAAGAGCAAACAGCGCATCTACGTTAATAAGGCCGTTTGGATCAACTGGTGCCTCTGGATCATAGATAACGTTGCCGTCGCGATCAAGTACCGGCGGACCATCTATGCGGCCAAGGGGTGTAAGCTTTAATTGCGGAACACCGTCCCACGCCTCTGTGTAATATGCCTCGATTTGTGAGAAGTCATACAGTGGTCCCATATCATCTTCTATAGGCTTATAATGCTGGACAAATGCGTAGATGCCACCATTTGCCGGATCTTCTAAATCACCGGTAAGGCGTCCCGCTTGTTTAATTGCATCTATAGCCTCATCTCTTGTAGCGAAAAAGTCCTGCCACACCTTTGGTGTATTATAGGGCGGAAACGACTGCGTTACCCAAAGATCCAAATAGTAGTCGATAGACTCATCAAAGAATGCAACAAGTGATTCTCCTGATTGATGCAGTTTTGTAGGAAGGCTTGCGCTTGAGTCATCAAACTGCACTTCCCAATTTTCAAATGGGTTTACATTTGGTGTATTGGAGACTTTTTTGTAGTAGGGTATAGGCGTATCGCGATTAAGGCGTAGAACTATTTCAGCCATATTCGTGTAGTGCTCATTGCCGGCTACTTCGTCTCGCTGCAACTCAACGTCTTTAAGGTTAACATTGATGGGATCGCCATTTGTGTCATAGATAACAAGATCAGTGCCGAGTGGATCTACAAAGACAGTCTCTCCTGTATGCGGGCCAGCTACGACAAGGGCTTCTACCCAGCCAAGATCGTTTACTACAAATTTATAGCCCCATTCACCTGGAAAGTCGTCATAACGAGTCATGCGAAGCGCACGTACGAACGGACTATCTTCATTAAAATAGAGCGTTTCATACCAGTTTAAAAGTGCAGGCTTGATAACTGTGTCGTAGGCATTTCTCGCTTCTTCTTGAAGATAATCAGCTTCTGTCTGGCTCATTACCCCCTGCTCGACTAGCATGTTGAGCATAAGTATAGGATTGTATCCAGCTATAATGCCACCATCGATTGAAAAAAGAAGATCAGGTGATATTTGATCTTCAAATGATGCAGAGGCCAAAAGCTGATAGTCCTGTAGCGCCAAAAGATACGGGTCATCAAAAGCGGGAAATTCCCCTGTAGCTACAAGCTGAGCAATTTCAGGTGTGTAGCCATATTCAATCTCCCCAAATGTGGATTGTCCCGGAGAAGAATAGGGGCGATTACGAAGTACATGTGGATAGTATCCTTCTTTCATGCCGGCAAGTGCCACATCAAGCTGATTTTGCAAAAGACCTGGATAGAGTTTATACAACCCAGGAAGTGCTCGTACATAGGGCAAAAGCGCCTCACCATCACTGCTGTATTCATAAGCTGGAATGATTGAGACATTTAAAAAGCCGCTTGGAAAAATCGCTGCCGGATAGTAGTAGTTTGCAAGATTGGCCGGATTTGCTGAGCCAAAATATTCTACTCCCAGCAAATTTATATATGTATTGCCTGCAGTCCATGCAATAATACTATAGCGAGCCATGGTTATCAGGTTGAAATAGGTAACGCGATCTACTCCATCTAGGTCATTTGGATCTATATTTAGGAGGCCATTAAGGATGGTATTGAGCGCATCAGCTGCATACTTTTGTTGATCCTTTGGCATTACTGTGCCGTTTAAGGTAAGTCCCCAGCCATTCATATTGCCAACTTTTAGCAGGTTTTCATTTGCTGAAAAGGGGGAATCGAGCATTTCGTTCCAAAGGTAGCAAAAGGCTCCTGAGTAGTAGTCAAGTTTTTCCTTTTCAGTTGCTGTGGCAAAGTCAATGATCCCATGGACTGTAGCATTCCAATCATTGCCTTGAATAGGCACATAATTTGGGCTTAGGGAGGTGTAGCTATAAACCTCACCAGGCCCTAGCTTGGTTGTGGGGGGAAGGATGCCATTTGGAAAGCGGTCATAGTCCGGCGTAACAAATCGCTCATGTTGCCAGTAGCGTAAATCCTCTATGACATTGGTATCTTCATAGGAGACATCTGCTGTTTCAAGCGTAAAGTTTGCTTGATCTGCATTGATGACTTTTGCATCGATTGTATTTACATCGATGGCATCAGCTTCGATCGTGCGATTTACGGTAAGATCGCAAAATTCTCCCTGATCTGCCTCTACTTCATTGGCATGTATGCTGCAGGCGTCGAGTTTTTTAACGTTTAGCTTTTTTTGGCGCTTGCTCGATGCTGAGCCATATTGGCGTTCATTTTTTGCATGACGCGAAAGGGGTTTTCGGTTTTGTGCTCCAGAGAGCGGGTCTAGAAGGGCAAAGCATGCTCCAACATAGAATAGGACTTTGAAAATATTCATTAGGCCTCCTTTTTGTTTAAAAATAAAAAAGGGAATGTAGGAGGAAAAAATTTACCTGTCAATCAAAAAAATGAACGATAGGTATCAGACCTGATATCTGTTATGAAAGGAAATGCCCAAAATCTTCCAAATGATGAGCTAGTCAACGTTCTGAACAAGGGGAACATGGCACGATAAAACGATACAACGATTAAAACGATAGAGATTCGCTCCAGGTGTTAGTAGTATTGCGGCTTTTCCACCGACGTAACATGTAGGTTTAATGAGTAAGGCGTTAGACCGTGCGTCTGGCATATTGCTGGAAATGGGGGCCTTTTTGTAATCTAGACTTGACAAATTTATTGTGAAATTGTAAGGTACAGATTACACTGAGGGAAGTATGCTTGATGATCTTTTTACTATTCATCGCGAGGTTATGGCCACTACGACTACAGCCATGCGTCGCTATTTGTATGATAAAATTAATTGGAATGGACAAGCAATTTGTTTGATGGGTGACAGAGGTGTTGGTAAAACCACCTTGATGTGTCAACGGCTTCTTGAAGAATATAAAACTGTCGATCGAGCGCTCTATATTTCAGCCGATAACATTATTGTTATAGGAAAGGGCTTATTTAAGATTGCTCAAGAGTATTTTTTATATGGGGGAGAAGCTCTTTTTATTGATGAGGTACATAAATATCCCAACTGGTCGATAGAAATAAAAAATATTCTCGATACGTTTAAGAACAATAAGGTTGTTTTTTCTGCAAGTTCATCGCTTGATCTAAATCAAAGTAAAGCAGATCTTTCACGCCGTGTGGTATATTATCAGTTGCTGGGTTTATCATTTCGGGAATTTATTAATCTTACAAATGGTACACAGTTTGCTCCACAAACACTAACCGACGTTCTTCAGAATCATATCCAGATTACTGAAACTTTAAGTTCTGTAAAGGTGCTTAAGCTGTTTAGGGAATATCTTTCCCATGGTTATTATCCATTTTTTTTGGAAGGAGTAGAAGACTATCTTGCTAAGGTAAATAACGTAATTGAAAAGGTGATTTTTGAGGATATTGCTGTTGTATTCAACCTGCGTCAGACCACATTGCCAATACTAAAAAAGCTCCTTTGGCTTGTCGCTACAACAGATGGTTTAACACCAAATATAGATGGCATTAGCTCGGGGCTTGGTGTTTCAAGGGAAGTTATTTATAATTGTCTGGAATATCTCGGTCATTCAGGTCTTTTGCAAAATCTCTTTCCTGCTGCAGAAGGGATGAAGCTTATAAGAAAACCTGGAAAAATCTATCTAAATAATACCAATTTGCTAAGAGCGATAAATGGATCGCTCAAACGCGATGTAGGAATCGGCGGAGCGCGCGAGACATTTTTTGCAAATCAGGTAGTCCCTTTTCACAAAGTAAACCTTCATCCAAATACAGATTTTTTTATAGATGAGCACTATAGTATTGAAGTAGGCGGAAAAAATAAAGACTACAATCAGATAAAAACTACTTCCGATTCCTACCTTGCTGTCGACGATATTGCCATAGGTCATCGCAACAAAATTCCATTATTTCTGTTTGGGTTTTTGTATTAAGGACAAGGTCAGGTCTGGGCTGTCAAAAACTTTCAAGTTTTAACTGTTAAATCTCTTTAAACTTGTGACCAAATTTATTCCATAGAAAGTATATTTGTTTTAGAGCCCTTGGGCGACTTATTAAAGCCCAAAGTTCCCTACGGTCACTCTGGGCTTTAATAAGTCGCCCTGGCGGGCTCTAAAACAGTTGCAAGGGATGGAATGGATAGAGACACAAGTTTAAATAAATTAAGAACGCGAAATTTTAAGAAAGTTGACAGCCCAGGTCAGGCCTGATATTCTGACATTCTCGAGTCGGGTATCAACTGCGGAATCCGCTAAAAATGGTTTAGTAATTCAAGATCTTCTAAAGATTCTCTTTAGCATCGTTGCCCGAGCAGTCCTCGAGTACCATCCAACACGATTTATAAGGGGTGCTGTTGCAAAGCAAGGGTGCAAGCTAAAGGAGTATAGATTCCTTTTGCTTCTAGACTCCAGACGTTAGCAAGTAGCCTTTGGACGCGTTCTTTGGCAACATCTGGGCCGACATCCTAAGCTTATTGTCTCTTAAGGAAAAAAAATACATGTAAATCAAAAAAGAAAGCGGCATTTTCAGAATGAAAATGCCGCCAAAAAATGAACGATTAGATCGCTTGGCCTACTGTCCAGCGCAGAAAGCGTGTGATGGTAATATTCTTACCTGCTGCTTTTGCTTTGTTTTGGACGTGGGTTTCTACGGAGATAGCTGAGTCTTTGACAAACTTTTGACGGGTCAGGCAGACCTGGTCATAGTATGCATTGACTTTGCCATCTACAATCTTGTCGATGATCTGAGCCGGCTTGCCTTGGACTTGGCCCTTAGCAATTTCGCGCTCTTTCTCGATGATCTCTTGTGGTACATCGCTTGGCTGCAAAAACTCTGGAGCTGCAGCTGCTGCATGCATTGCCACTTCGCGAGCAAGTTCAACTTCATTCGGTGCTGAAAGCTCCACAGCAGTTAAGATCTTACCGCCCATATGGGAGTAGATGCCAACTGTATGATCTTTTGGCTTTTGCCAAATGGCAAGCCTTGAGATCTGGATATTTTCGCCGATTGTTTGAATGACGAGGCTGCGATATTGATCGATCGTAATTGATGGATCTTTTGAGTAGCTTTGAGCCATAAAAGCATCTAGAGAGGCAGGCTTTGTATGTGCAATTTCTTCTGTGATGTTTTTGCAGAACTCCTGAAAGCGGTCATTTTTAACCACAAAGTCAGTTTCAGCGTTAATTTCACAGAAGGCAACAACATCAGCTGTTTCTTTTGCGTTGATCTGACCTTCGTTTGTCTCGCGGCCTTGCTTTTTCACAGCAGATGCCATGCCAGCCTTACGAAGGATGTTGATCGCTTCGTCCATGTCGCCTTTAGCTTCTTCTAGAGCTTCTTTGCACTTGGACATGCCAACGCCTGTACGGTCTCTTAGCTCTTTTACTTGCGATGCGCTAATAGTTTGTGTCATAGATACTCCTCTTATGCTTCGCTTTCGGCTTCGATGGAGATGCTAGATACTGCTACTTCTTCTTCAGCATCTTCTTTGTCGCCAGACTTAAAGCCCATAGCTGTCTGCTCGTTTTTCACTTCGACGATTACGTCTGTGAGGGATTCGAGGATAAGCTTGATGCTGCGCTGTGCGTCGTCGTTGCATGGGATGACGTAGTCGATAGGATCCGGGTCGCAGTTTGTATCGACAAGTGCCATTACAGGGATGCCAAGCTTTCTTGCTTCTGCAACCGCGATGCTCTCTTTGCTTGGATCTACAATGATGAGAAGAGCAGGAACTTTTCTCATGCCGCGGATACCGGAGAGGTTCTTTTCGAGTTTAAGTTGTTCTTTTGTAAGAAGAGAAATCTCTTTCTTTGTTAATCCTTCGCCGCCTGCTGCGATGCGCTTTTCGATGCGGTCGAGCTTTTTGATTGATTGACGAAGTGTTGTGAGGTTAGTGAGGGCGCCTCCGAGCCAGCGTTCGCATACGTAATATTCGCCAGCGCGCTCTGCCTGTTCACGAACTGTTGCTTTAGCTGCTTTTTTTGTGCCTACAAAGAGGATAGCGCCATGTCTTTTAGCAACTTCACGCACAACTTCTTTTGCCATGTTAAGTTCATGGAGAGTCTTTGCGAGATCGATAATATAAATGCCATTGCGTTCGCCAAAGATAAAACGCTTCATCTTTGGATTCCAGCGCGATGTTTGGTGGCCAAAATGGGCACCTGCTTCTAACAGTTCTTTTAGTGTGGTTTGGTCAGCCAAGCCTTGTCCCTTTATGTTGACGACGGCATTCTCCCTAAAAAGGAGAATTTCGGTCTTGGGGTTAAAATAAAAACTCTTCCTTCACTGTGAGAGAAGAGGGTCATTATGATACTCTTTTGAAGCTTTGAGCGCAAGCGGTTTAGCGGCCAAAATTTACCACAGAGACACTGAGCCACGGAGAAGAAGGAGAAAAAATAATTTTACTTTCTGTTCGGTTCTCTGTGATTTTGTGGTGAAAAATAAGTTGGAAGATAGCGCCTGATCAGAATCGAACTGACACACGTAGCTTGGAAGGCTACTGTTCTACCATTGAACTACAGGCGCGAAATCTGTAAATAGAGTATCGTAGGGTTGAATTTTTGACAATTTAGAATTGATGATATGTTAAATCGTTCAAGAAGAGATGAGCCAAATTCCCTTCAAAACATACCTGTAAAGGCAAATAAGGTATTGAATATCATCTTTTGCATTTTGCTTGTTATTGCCTTTAAACTTTGGCATCTTGCTGTGATTCAGCATGAAAAAAAGAAGGAAGAGGCCTTTTTGGCGCGAAAGCGCGTTGTAATTGAGCCTGCTGCAAGGGGTACAATTCGTGATAGATTCAATCTCCTGCTTGCAGCAAATAA
This sequence comes from uncultured bacterium, assembly GCA_964512205.1. Lineage (GTDB taxonomy): Bacteria > Chlamydiota > Chlamydiia > Chlamydiales > FEN-1388 > SZAS-7. The sequence continues at coordinate 15,933 of CAZEGK010000033.1, forward strand.
GATTGAATATAGGCTATCTATTGTCTACTCTCAGTTTAGAGATATCCCTGGAGTGATTTTTGAAAAAGATGCATCCGGCAACAAGAAAAAGCGATATGTCAGAAAAGAGTATATACAAAAACTTTCAGCCGCGGTCTCCAAAATTATCGGCGTCGATCAAGAGCGGCTCGTAGATGTCATCTATTCACACGCTGCTCAAAATAATACTATTCCCTTTGTGATCAAAAATAACCTTACAGAAAGTGAGTACTACAGGCTTAAGCTGCTAGAAAAAGACTGGCTAGGCATTGAAGTGCAAACAGTCCCTCGCAGGTATTATCCTCATGGAAGGACCATGTGCGATGTGCTTGGGTATCTAGGGCCAATTTCTAAAGAAAAATATTTAGGCATTGTAAATGAAATACAGGAGCTTACTGCCTATATTCATGAGCTAGACCAAGGGGTAGATCTTGGGGGTACGCTTTCTCGAGAAGATGCAGAAACACGTCTTTTCAAACTTACAGAAAAAGCCTATACAATTAACGATAATGTGGGGCTTGTTGGCATAGAGTCGAGCTTTGAGCATGATCTTAGAGGCTATTATGGAAAAAAGGTATATTATAGCGACGCAAAAGGAAATGTCCTTAGACCGCTTGAGGGATCACGGCTTGCCGCACCAGGAAAAAGAGTGCTCCTTTCACTCTCTGTAGAACTTCAGGAATTTGCTGAAAAGCTTCTTGCTCAAGCAGAGACAGATCGCGCAAACGATACGAAGTCGCAAAAAGTAAAAGAGCCGCTCATTCGCGGCGGCGCAATAGTTGCAATTGATCCAAGAAACGGCGAGCTAGTTGCCCTTGCAAGCTTTCCCCGCTATGATCCTAACGATTTTATTCGCAAAAAAAGCACCTTCTTTTCTGAAGAGCCTCAAGACTATATTCTCAGATGGCTAGAAACTGATGAGTATATCGGTAAAGTGTGGGACAATATGCTTCCATTTAGCCTTCAGCGCTACTCAGAAAAGACAAAGAAGTTCGTTGATGTTGAGGAATATCTTACGTGGGATCGCTTTTTAACCCTCATTCTGCCGGAAAACTCTGAAGCGTTTGAAAAACTGCATTCTGGCGAGCCTATTAAAAAAATTATACAGCTTCAGCAATCAGGAGATATAAAAGACCTTTTTCTCATAGATTTAAGTAGGCTTGTGCTTTCGGCACATGATTTTTCATGCGAGCTTATTGATAAAGTGGGAGATCTCTCTATAGATGAATACCGCGACCTTTCTTGCGCCTTTCAAAAGCTTTCAAACGAACTAAAAAAATCAGCCCGTTCAACTTGGTCGAAAACCCATTTTGCTGCTTGGAGAAAAGCAAACGAAAAGCAATTTCTTAAGGAAAAGCGGCTTGAAGAGAAACGAGAGAAGCGCTATCCGCGTCCCTATCTTGACTACCTCGACAAAGAAGAGATCCGCCAGTTTGAAGAATATTGGAAGGATGGCAGATTTGAGTGCGTGAGAACCTATCTTGATCGAGACCAGCTGCCAAGTAGTTTTGCAGCACTTCAGAGCCAGCTTCAAGAGTTAAATGCTGATGAGCAAATTGCGTTTCTTCGTACATTAAAGGGATTTAGAGATCTTGATGAGCCTCTTTATGGCAACTACCCGCGACTTGTACGGGCAAAGACAGACTGCACCTTGCAAGATCTTGTCGGAGCAGTGCGTAAAGGAATTGGCGAGGGATCGCTTAGGTCTTATGCGTATCGCCATCCAGCGATCCAGGGGTCGCTTTTTAAACTCGTAACGGCATATACGGGATTAAAGCAGCGATATGAGGAGTTAAAAGGTGCTGTAACAAGGAAAGATCTGACACTCTTCGAAATTGTCGATAAAACCTACAAGCATGCCGGTAAAAACTATGTAGGCCAGTTTACTTCAGGAGCCTCTATCCCCCAGATATATAAGGGAGGACGGATTCCAAAGAGTCTTAATGCAAATAATGGAAAAATTGATCTTTTGGGTGCGATAGAAGTGTCAAGCAACCCCTACTTTTCCCTTCTTGCTGGAGACTATCTAAAGGATCCCATGCAGCTTTATGCTGCAGCTGAGAGCTTTGGATATGGAAGAAAAACAAAAATTTCGCTTCCAGGTGAAGTTGCAGGGTCTCTCCCAAAAGATATCGTTACAAATCGGACAGGCCTCTACTCAATTGCGATCGGTCAGCATAGCCTGCTTACGACGCCGCTACAGAGTGCCTGCATGCTTTCATCAATTGCAAATGGGGGCACGCTTTATTCACCTCGGATTGTAAACCTTGTTGTGGGAAAAGATGATGTTTTGGAGCAAAATTTGCTTGTTGTTCCCGAAGTAGCAGAGCCGCAATCTATCTTTATGCCAAAGGAGATACAAAAGACGCTTCTTGAGGGATTGAAGCGCGTAATTAAACATATTCACCAGGACCCATCAGGAGCCCTTAAGCGCTTAAGTACCCATCGACCTAGTCAGTACCAGGCATTTTATGACCTTCGCGATAGCCTTATCGGTAAAACGAGTACAGCAGAATCTCAAGAGAAAATAGGCATAGATATTGGACAGCCCTCAATCATCTATAACCACACCTGGTTTGGCGGGATCTCCTATGATAAGGGAGAGCCGGATCTTGTCGTCATAGTCTATCAGCGCTATGGCGGCTATGGTAGGGAAGTTGCCCCTATCGCTGCAGAGCTTATCAAAAAATGGCGCGAAATTAAAAGAGGCTAAAGGGACTATGAAATATGTGTAAATGGGTACTCTTTTTTGTTCTTTCTGTTTTTCATCTTTCTGCATCATGCAGATGCACTATGATGGGCTTTAATATCGAAGATGGCGGTGCGCTTGTTAGTTTGCCTCAGGTGATTGAGATCATCCGCAAGGTTGACCCAGATATTGTCTGCATTCAAGAGGCAGAAGGCAGGCTTCCCTATATTGCTGAGCAGCTTGGCTGGCCCCATTATAATAGGCGAATGCGTGTGATTTCACATTATCCTATCATCGATCCACCTGAAGGCAAGGGGGTGTATGTGTTTGTGGAGCTCGAGCCTGGAAAAGTTGTTGCAGTAAGTAATGTCCATCTGCCAAGTGACCCCTATGGGCCCTATCTTCTTAACGAAGGAAAATCTGAGGCTTACGTAGAGCGTATTGAAAGAAAGGTGCGACTTACTGCATTAAAAAAACAACTTAGAGCTCTTCCCGAGCTTGCAGCTTCTGGAGTTCCGGTATTTTTGGTCGGTGATTTTAATGCTCCTTCCTATCTAGATGAAAAAAGAGGCTTTAGGTGGCCTGTAAGTCATGAATTAGAGCTGAAGGGGTTTAGGGATTCCTATAGGGAAGTTCATCCCGACACTAAAAAAAATCCAGGATTTACCTGGTGGGCTGCTCGGCCGCAGGTGCCTGGATGGAATCCTAATCCAGATGATCCGCATGATAGGATTGATTTTATCTATGTGCATGGTCCTGTGACGACCGAAAGCAGCAAAACTATTGGTGCAAAGTATTTTACCCCATGGCCGTCAGATCATAGGGTTGTTGTTTCTACATGTGTTGTAGAGCCAAGTGATGAGCCTGTCTTTGTCTCAGTGGATGAAAGGCTTGTAAATGTTGGCGATATGGTCCATGTCCGCTACAACGCTCCGGCTGTTGAGGGAATGAGAATAGCGCTTTTTTTGAAGGAACAGCAATTTTTTCCCAAAAAAATTATAAGTAAAAGCAGTGGAAAGCTGGAATTTAAAACAAAATCATTACAGCCTGCAACCTACGAAGTACGCCTTTTTACAAAAAATGGCAAAGTCCTCTCAAGCTTTCCCTTTACCATCAAACGATGCGAGGACAAGCCGTCGCTTTACATCTCAAAAGATGTGTTTGCATATGATGAGCCTATTGCTGTCAGCTGGAAGCATGCTCCTGGACATAATTTAGATTGGGTTGGCATCATGAGGGCAGATGACAAAGAGAATCTGGCTCTCATGGCAGCCTATACAAGTAGTGAAATCGAGGGTAGCTACAGCTTCGATAGAGAAAGCCAGTTTTCCTGGCCTTTGGAGCCAGGGGACTACACCCTTAGCTACTTTCTAGATGATTCAAAGCGAGAAATTACTCGAGTTTCATTTACTGTGAAATAGTAAATTTTGTATAATAGCCCTCTAATTTTCGAGACCAAGACTCTTTGTGATGCTAAATAATTTTTAGCATAGGTTTCAAGTTTCGCTCCGATTGAGGATACAATGGCTTTTGCAAGTACAGAATATAAATATGGTTTTGTAAGTGATGTCGAGATGGATACTTTTCCTAAGGGTATCAACGAAGAGATCATTTCCGCCATATCTCAAAAGAAGGGAGAGCCTGGCTGGCTGCTCGAATTTCGCTTAAAAGCCTATCAGAAGTGGCTTAAGATGAAAGAGCCCAAGTGGGCAAACCTTCATCATCCACCAATTGACTATCAAGATATCTGCTATTTCTCAGCACCGAAAAAGCTTCCGCAAGTAAATAATCTCTCTGAGGTCGACCCTGAAATTTTAAAGACCTTTGAGCGGCTCGGCATACCCCTTGAAGAGCAAAAAAGACTCACAAATGTTGCTGTCGATCTTGTTTTTGACTCCGTTTCCATAGGCACAACATTTCAAAGCAAGCTTAAGGAAGCAGGTGTCGTCTTATGTTCAATTACAGAAGCGATACATACCTATCCCGAGCTTGTAAAAAAGTATTTGGGAAGTGTTGTTCCAAGCGGTGATAACTACTATGCATGCCTAAATTCTGCAGTCTTTTCTGACGGATCGTTTGTGTATATCCCAAAAGGTGTCACATGTCCGATGGAGCTCTCTACCTATTTTCGTATTAATGACAAAAACTCTGGCCAGTTTGAGCGCACGCTTATTATTGCAGAAGAGGGCTCCTATGTGAGCTATCTGGAAGGATGCACAGCCCCGGCGTTTGATACCAATCAGCTCCATGCGGCAGTTGTTGAGCTTGTTGCGATGGATAATGCAGAGATTAAATATTCCACCATCCAGAACTGGTACGCCGGCGATCCAAAAACAGGTGCTGGCGGCATCTATAACTTTGTGACAAAGCGCGGACTTTGTCTTGGAAAAAGTTCTAAAATTTCCTGGACGCAGGTGGAGGCCGGTGCTGCAATCACCTGGAAGTACCCAAGCTGCATTCTCAGAGGCGACAACTCCATTGGAGAGTTTTACTCAGTTGCTCTGACAAATGGCTTTATGCAGGCCGATACCGGCACAAAAATGTATCACATAGGCAAAAACACAAAGTCTACAATAGTTTCTAAGGGTATATCGAGCGAAAAATCGAGCAACACCTATCGCGGCCTTGTGAAGATTTTTCCAAATGCAGAAGGCGCAAGAAACTATACCCAATGCGACTCTATGCTTGTTGGTGATGAATGTTCTGCAAATACCTTTCCCTATGTCGAGGTGGGCAATGAAACAAGCTCGCTCGAGCATGAAGCATCCACTTCAAAGATAAACGAGGAGCAGCTTTTTTATTTTCGCTCCCGAGGCATATCATTTGAAGATGCTGTAAACTTGATAGTCAATGGATTTTGTAAAAAAGTCCTTGATGAACTCCCTTTTGAATTTGCTCAAGAGGCAAAAAATCTCCTTTCTATGAAGCTTGAAAATTCGGTTGGATAATATGTTAGATATACAAAACCTCTTTGTTGAAATCGATGGCAAAGAGATCTTAAAAGGCATTAACTTAAAGATTAACAAGGGTGAAGTGCATGCAATCATGGGGCCAAATGGCTCTGGTAAGTCTACGCTTGCCAAGGTGCTTGCCGGCCATCCGGCCTATACAGTAACTGAAGGGTCTATCTATTTTAAGGGGCAAAATATTTGCGATCTTGATCCGGAAGAAAGGGCTCATCTTGGTCTTTTTATGAGCTTTCAGTATCCTGTAGAGGTTCCCGGTGTGCAAAATAGAGCATTTCTTAGGCTTGCATACAATTCAAATCGCAAAGCAAATGGCCAAAAAGAGCTTACAGAAGCTGAATTTGAAGCCTATTACGAAGAAAAAAGCAAAGCGATGGAGATGCGAGAGGAGTTTAAAGAGCGCGCTGTAAATGAAGGCTTCTCAGGCGGAGAAAAAAAGCGAAATGAAATTTTGCAGATGGCTATTTTGCAGCCATCGCTTGCTATTCTTGACGAAACAGATTCAGGCCTTGATATTGATGCTATGCGAATTGTAGCACGAGGTGTAAATAGCCTAATGACAGATGAAAAAGCGCTTCTTATGATAACGCACTACCAAAGGCTTTTAGACTATATTAAGCCTGATTTTATCCACGTATGTATCGATGGTAAAATAGCACTCTCAGGGGGGGCAGAACTTGCTCTTGAGCTTGAAAATAAGGGCTATGAGCATGTCAGCTGATCTTTTACATACAAAATGCTGGGACCGTTTTTTGCAAAAGGGTCTTCCCTCAAAAGGGCATGAGGATTTTCAGTATATCTCACTGCAGGAGCTTGAAGGGACAGATTTTCTGCAGGCAGAAGATCGAGAAGGTTCTGAAACAGCCTCTATAGTCTTTGTAAATGGCTTTTTTAAACCTGAGCTTTCGACGATTGAACAGGGCCTTTATATAATGCCGCTCTCACAGGCATTTAAAAGCTATGGGGCGCTTTTAAATAATCGCTACAGTAAATTTGTGCTTGATGATACAGATCCTTTTGCGCTCATCAATGCAGCAAAGTGTAAAGAAGGGGCATTTTTGTATGTGCCTCCAAAATTTGTAGCAAAAAATAAAGTAAAAATTATCTCTATTGTAGATGCACCAGAGAAATCGTGGATATTGCCAAGGCTTCATATCTTCGTGGGACGATCAGCTGAAATATCTTTTATTTCCCAGTCAAAAGGTGTTGGCGGAATCTACAATGCTGTTTTTGACTTTGAAATCGATGACGATGCGAAGGTGTTTTTAAGTCATGATGATCATAATAGCTCTCTTAAAAGCCGCTTTGATGCCTTTAGAGCTACTTTAAAAAGAAATAGCAGCTTCACTTCAGTTCAGATCACATCCTGTGTAAAGGGACGAAGCGATTGGCACGTTTGCCTTCAAGGCGAGGGTGCAGAGGCAAGCCTTTCTGGGCTTTCCTACCTCAATGGAATGAAAGAATGCCACACCAATGTAAAGATTGAACATAGAGAGCCGCATACACGCTCTATGCAGCTTTTTAAGGTTGTATTAGAGGATGAAGCTGTTTCTAGCTTTCAGGGGAAGATCCACGTAAAGAAAAAAGCGCAAAAAACAGAGGCCTATCAGCTTAACAATAACCTTCTTTTAAGTCCTAAAGCTACTGCTAACAGCAAACCTAATTTAGAAATATTTGCAGATGATGTAAAGGCATCGCACGGTGCGACAGTTGGCTCGCTTGACGAGGAGCAACTTTTTTACTTGAGAGCTCGTGGCATAAGCCGCGCAGTTGCAAAAAAACTCTTAATTGATGGGTTTTGCGAAGAAGTGTTGTCTAAGGTAACAAGCCATGATGCGTGATGCGTTTCCTATGCTAAAAAGAGAGGTAAATGGAAAACCATTTATCTATCTTGATAGTGCAGCAACTGCTCAAAAACCAAAGTGCGTCATAGATGCAGTATGTACGTTTTATAGTGATCACTATGGGACAGTACATAGAGCCGTCTATACGACAGCAGTAGAAGCGGGAGAGCTTTATGCTGCAAGTCGAACTGCTGCACAAAAATTCCTGAACGCAAAACGAGAAGATGAAATTATCTTCACCAAGGGAACAACAGATGGGATAAACCTTGTTGCAAGTTCTTTTGGAAGGGCTTTTATTAAGGAAGGTGACGAAATTCTCATCACTGAGATGGAGCATCATTCAAATATTGTCCCATGGCAGATGATGGCTGAGGCAAGAGGTGCAAAACTTAAGGTAGTGCCATTCTTTGACAATGGGCTTTTAGATTTAGATGCCTTCGAAGAGCTGCTTTCTGATCGTACCAAAATTGTTGCAATTACCCACCTCTCAAATGTGCTAGGAACCATAAATCCTATCGTAGATATTGTGAGGGCAGCACATGCTCGAGGTGCTAAAGTCTTAGTGGATGGTGCACAAAGTGCAGCGCACCTTACAATAGATGTTCAAGCACTTGATGTAGATTTCTTCGTCTTTTCAGGGCATAAGGTGATGGGGCCGACAGGTGTTGGGGTTCTTTATGGAAAGTATGAGCTTTTAGAACAAATGCCTCCTTATCAAGGAGGAGGTGACATGATAGACGAAGTAAGCTTTGAAAAAACCACCTATAATGTCCTTCCTTTGAAATTTGAAGCCGGAACTCCCATGATCGCAGAAGTTATCGGTCTTGGAACTGCACTCAATTTTTTGATGGAAATTGGAATGCAAACTATTGCTGCCTATGAGCAGGAGCTTTTAGATTTTCTTTGGACAGAGCTTTCAGTAATTCCAAAAGTAAAAATTCTTGGCGCAAATCAAAATCGCGGGTCACTCGTGAGTTTTTATATTGAAGGTGCACATCCGTTGGATATTGCTACACTACTTGATTTACAAGGAGTTGCAATTCGATCAGGCCATCTTTGTGCCCAACCGATCATGAAGCATTATGGAATATCCGGTGCTTGCCGCGTCAGCTTTTCTTTTTTTAATACAAAAGGTGAATTAAAAACCTTTTGTGACACGCTTGTCAGGGCTATTAATCAGCTCGTGTAAGTCAATAATTTAATTACATAATCTTTTTTTCTTGAACTTTAAATCTCAAATATGGTTTTGTCAGAAGAACACGACTAAACGTGTATAAATTGCCTCGGGTAGCGAAAGCAATTTTTATATGCATACAAACATAAAAGAGGAAAAGAAATGTTAAAGAACAAAGTGCTTGCAATTATGCTTGCGACCTTATTCTGTTTTAATACTTCTTATGCCGACAGCTCAAGCTCAAGTGACAGTTCAAGCTCAAGCTCAAGCAGTAGTAGTACAGAAAAGACAGGTCCTCGCGGCCATCGCGGCCCACGTGGTAAGCGTGGAAAGCATGGAGAGGAAGGATCAACTGGCCATCGCGGCAAACGCGGTAAGCGTGGTAAGAAAGGACCCGAAGGATCAACAGGTCATCGTGGTAAGCGTGGTAAGCGCGGACATGAAGGATCAACTGGCCCAGAAGGTTCAACTGGTCCAGAAGGTTCAACCGGACATCGCGGTAAGCGCGGTAAGCGCGGACCAGAAGGTTCAGAAGGTCATCGCGGTAAGCGCGGTAAGCGCGGTAAGCATGGATCAACAGGTCCAGAAGGATCAACCGGCCATCGCGGTAAGCGTGGTAAGAAAGGACCCGAAGGATCAACTGGCCCAGAAGGTTCAACTGGTCCAGAAGGATCAACCGGCCATCGCGGTAAGCGTGGTAAGCGCGGACCAGAAGGTTCAACCGGCCATCGCGGTAAGCGCGGTAAGCATGGATCGACAGGTCCAGAAGGTTCAAGAGGTCCTCGTGGTAAGCGCGGTAAGCACGGATCAACAGGTCCAGAAGGTTCAACCGGACATCGCGGTAAGCGCGGTAAGAAAGGTGAAGAAGGATCCACAGGTCATCGCGGTAAGCGCGGTAAGCGCGGACCAGAAGGTTCAACCGGACATCGCGGTAAGCGCGGTAAGAAAGGTGCAGAAGGATCAACCGGCCGTCGCGGTAAAGAAGGATCAACAGGTCCTCGTGGTAAGCGCGGTAAAACCGGCCGTCAAGGCGGACACGGTGAGAAAGGATCAACAGGTCCTCGCGGTCACAAAGGTCCAGAAGGATCAACAGGTCCTCGCGGTCCTAGAGGTCCAGAAGGATCCACAGGTCCACGCGGTCATAAAGGTGACAGAGGTCCAAAAGGTCATGGATCCACAGGTCCACGTGGTCACAAGGGTGAGCGCGGACATCGCGGTAAAACCGGCCGTCAAGGCGGACATGGCGAATCAGGATCCACAGGTCCTCGCGGTCACAAAGGTGATAAGGGATCAACAGGTCCTCGCGGTCATAAAGGTGAAACAGGCTCACGCGGTGAGCGCGGTCCAAAAGGCCACAGAGGTCCAAAAGGTCATGGATCAACAGGTCCACGCGGTCACAAAGGTGATAAGGGATCAACAGGTCCTCGCGGTAAGCGCGGTCCAAAAGGTGCTAAGGGAAGCTCAGCTTCTACAGCAGATAGCGGAGCTACCGGCCCACGCGGTCACAAAGGTCCACGCGGTCCAAAGGGATCAACAGGCCCACGCGGTGAGAAAGGTCATACAGGATCAACAGGTCCTGCTGGATCAAGCGGAAGCACAGGTCCTCGCGGACATACTGGCCCACGCGGATGCCGCGGCCCAGTTGGTCACCTAGAGTATGCTGACTTCTTCGCTCTTATGCCAGGAGACAACTCACTTGAGATCGATCCGGGTTATGCGGTGCAGTTCCCACAAGATGGTCCAGCTAACGATGACGACATCGCTCGCATCTCTAGCGACACATTTAACTTGAAGCATGAAGGTACATACCTTGTAATGTTCCAAGTGAGTGTTGAAGAAGCTGGTCAATTAGTTGTAGGTCTTGATTCCGGTGCAGGTGTACAGGAACTTAACTACACTGTTGTAGGACGTGATGAAGGGGATACTCAGATTGTAGGAATGGCTCTTGTTACAACAACAGCTAGAAACTCCCTACTTTCTATCCGTAACCCATCTGAGAATTCAGGATCACTCACAGTAACTCCGTTTGCTGGAAGTGATAGTGAAAACCCAGTATCAGCTCACCTTGTGATTACAAGACTCCAGTAATTTTGAATTACTGGTAGCTGACAGGGGCTCTTGCACTCGGTTGCAAGAGCTCCTTTTTTATTGCCTTAAAGTCAAAAATTTGCTATAATTTTTGTATGAAAATTCATAGCCTTCCCTACCAACCAGAGTTTCATACCCATAGTTGTCCTCGTGCAGAAAAATTACATTGCATTAGTGAAGCCATTTTACTTCCGGCAAGGCTTAATCTCCAGCTAGTAGCGAGAGTAATACAGCCTCTTCCTGGAAAAAATAAAGATTCATACCTGCTCGGGATAGCAATACGCATAGCTTCACTTGCAGGAGCTATTATTTTACTCCCCGTTTCGCTCATCTCTTCTGTTATCGGATTGCCCCTTCGTATTATCGATCACTCCTATCGGCCCCTTATAAGCCATATTACTACAGCGAAAAAGGATCCTATACCCCTTCAGCTTACAAAAGATTCACCTCTTCACATCAGAACACACAATTTAGGGTTTGTGACATCTAGTATGAGCATAATCGGGGATCTCAGGGCGCCTGAGGAGCGAGCAAAAGAGGTTGTAGAGAGCATACGGCACGATCCTCAAAGGCCAGATATTATCTTTTTTCAAGAAGCTTTTCATGAAGATGCCACAAAGCTTCTCTGTGAAGGGTTAAAAAACGAATATCCCTATATTATCCACAGCATTCATCCCCATTTGTCAGGGTTTTCAAGCGGAACTGCAGTAGCAAGTAAATATCCACTAAAAGATATTGAGTTTGAACCATTTTACTCACTTGTAGGTCCAGAATGTTTAACCCCACGCGGTGTCATTAAGGTGTCTGTTGATACAGCAAAGGGGCCCCTTCATATTTACGGTGTTCATACTCAAGCACTTCATGGTGAAGAGCGTGCAAAGTCAAGGCTCAATAATTTAGAAGAACTTAAACGGGAAATCGATCGCCATCCTGACGATTTGCAAGTTATTGTAGGAGATTTCAATACCTCAAGGCTTACAGTGTGGGGCGAAGATAATATCGAGCCGAAAAACCAGGCAGAAGGAGAGGTGCTCGAGCGTTTAGAGGGATATTTTGATGACCTCTATCTTCGCGATCACGAAGAAAAAACCGGAAAGCGCACAGAAGGCACACCTCGCTATCTTTCCATTGATAATGCACGGATGCAAGAGCAGCTTGAAGAGCCCTCAGGTAGCTGGTACTATGGCCCCTTTGCCGATAAAGGCACGATTCTCTACTGGAAAATGCGCCTTGATAGGCTCTGGCATGGAAGAGAAGAGCCTCAAAAAGTGGAAGGCATTGCCGAAGAGCCAAGTTTTTGGGGCAGGGAGGGCTGGCATGCAAAGCAAATTGCAAATACCTGTCGCCTCGACTACATCCTACTCCCTAAAAAGAACAATAAACTCGATGGAAGAGTAGAAATCCGGCGCACTATCGTTCCAAAAGATAGCCAAAGCGCATCATCAGATCATTTGCCTGTCGATGGCACTATTTGGGCAGTCTAGACTTGTTATATTATTCACCACAGAGGCACTGCGCACACTATTCACCACAGAGACACGGAGCA
>CAZEGK010000034.1:0-27845 GCA_964512205.1 uncultured bacterium
TTTACGCAAGACTTGCAAAGAGTTATTTTTGAGGGAGCTTTTTGAGAAAACATGTCATCTTAGCTTCTTGTTAATAATTCCACAAGCCATTCACAATAGCTACCCATGAACAAGCTTAATTCAAGCTCTCGAGAAAGTGGATGCGTAGCAGGTTTATCAATGAAGCGAATACGTTGCCTAATTGCCTCAAAATTTGAAGCGATTAGACTTGACTCATGAAGCGATTATATGTCATAATTGAGTCAGAATATGAAACAATTAAAACAGTGGATCTGGCAATACCCTGACTGGCCTACCTTCACTTGGAATGCTGACGAGCTTATTAACCTCTTAAGTCAAGCTCGAATGCAGCAAGGGAAGTTACTTGCTTCGATCACCAACATGGGCCTTGAGCTTACTAATGAAGCGCGTGGAGACATCTTGACGGAAGAGGCTATTAAAACCTGTGCCATCGAGGGTGAAAAACTTGATCGCGAATCTGTACGCTCTTCTGTTGCTCGCCATTTAGGTCTTTCTACATTTGGACTTCCAGAGCCAAGTCGAGCCATTGATGGGCTGATAGAAGTGCTCCTTGATGCCACACATCAGCACATGAAGCCACTTACCAAAGAACGTATACAGTCTTGGCAGGCTGCTCTGTTTCCGACTGGCTACTCTGGTCTTTATCGTATCCAGACGGGTAACTGGCGAACGAGTGAGGAGCCCATGCAGGTAGTGTCGGGTGCGATGGGAAGAGAAGTTGTTCACTTTGAGGCCGTTCCAGCACCTGCTGTGGACGAGGAAATGAGCAAGTTTCTTTTATGGTGGAAAATAAGTCGAGACCATCTGGACGGCATACTTCGCGCTGGGATTGCTCACTTTTATTTTGTAACCATCCATCCCTTTGAAGATGGTAATGGCAGACTTTCGCGCGCTTTAACCGATATGGCCCTAGCTCAGGATGAAAAGCTTACTTCGCGCTTTTACAGTCTATCTGCTCAAATTCTGAAAGAGCGGAAGGAGTATTATGATGTGTTGGAACGCTGTCAGCGAGGTGCAGGCGATATAACGCCTTGGCTTGTTTGGTTTCTTAAATGCTATACAAGAGCTGTTGAAAATTCGGAGATCCTTCTAAAAAAAGTTCTTGCAAAGTCCGCCTTCTGGCACCTTTTTGCCCAAATTTCACTGAATGATAGGCAAAAAAAAGCAATCAACCTTCTCCTAGATGCCGGGCAGGGGGGATTTCTCGGTGGACTCACCTCGCGAAAATATGTTTCTACGTGCAAAACAAGTCGCGCCACCGCATTTCGCGAAATTTCGGACCTGTTAGACAAAAAGATCCTGGTCCAAAACCACACCAAAGGACGAAATGTGAGCTATGATCTTAATTGGAAGGTTCTTGGAATTTAGCGGTTATGAAGTAAGCTTGCATTAATTCAAGCGGCATAGATCCACCTCATTCTGATAACATTTGTGACGCATCACATGGAAAAGATTAAAGCCCACATATAGTTAAAGAGGCTATTTGTGGTTAGGTTCCCTGCATTTCAGAAAAAGTCTGATTTCGACCAAAACACGAATATCAGATGTAAAATAGAAAAATCAGTAAAAAAACCATCACAAGCAGGTAGACCCACTTGAACTTCCTATAAGAGTTATTTTTGAGGGAGCTTTTTGAGAAAACATGTTTCGACTCGAAGAATAACATCAAGCTCTTCAAGGGCAAGATCTATTGATACTTTTTCGGGGAGCCGGAGTTTTTGGTCACTTATAAATACACCTAGTGCATCTCCATGTATTTCGATACGAATTGGATTGGGTCCAAGGCCAGGAGCTCCTGTGACCATGCTAAGAAAGTGACGCATTTTCACAGGATCATGATCAAGTGCCAATAGCCACTTTTCAATCGATAGCTGCTGCTCAGGGCTAGCACCTATGAATTGTATCTGCTTGAGGATTTGGTCTGCAGTCAAATTACCTTGAAGACGAATTTCAAGTTCCTCAGCCGTCACACCGAGTGGTAGCATCATTTCACTTTTCATTACCATGCATGGCTCAAGAGCCATTGACATAGATTCAAGGAGATTTTCCTTCGCTTCAACACCCATTTCACGCTCACATACCGCAAGGGCTCTGACATCCTCTTCGTTATGACTTCTCATCGCCTTATAGATAGGATAAAAAAGATCAAATGTTTCTTCAGAGATATCTGTTTGAAGATGCTCCTCGGATAAGAGTTTCAGAGCTATAAAGAGGCTTTTATCAAATATGTTGCCTACTACAAGGCCTCGTCTTAAACAGAACATAAGAAATTTGCCAAGATCTCTGTATGATGATTTTTCTACAGGAGTAAGAGCTCTCATCTCTGGACGAAAGAGGCCATTTGAAAGCTCTGTAAAGTGCATAAACCTACAGATACTCGTTAAAAGCTTTGGGACAATCTCTTGTGAAGGAAAAGGTGTACCGAGTACATTTACAGTAATACGGGATGGCTGTTCCCGCTCTATGAAAGCTACAAAGCTACGTAGCACGCTACAAGGGTGCATCTCTAATTCGTCGCTATGAATAATAATGTCTGCGCCTTGATAAAGGGGACTATTGAGTAGTGTTTCAAATCTTGAAGGTTCTAGTCGTAAATATATATCTATTTCTCGTGGAGAAACTAGTATTCGATTAGCTTCGATGTTTCTGCGATGAAAAATTACTTCAAGCAGGCGTCGATATACCTGCTTGCCTTTAGTCACTTCCTGAACATCTTCTGCAACTTCACGTACAAGCCTTCCTCTGTCAGGATCTTGGACCTTTGCAACGACATATGCGATCCTAGATAGGCATGCACCATCTGTACAGCGTAGAAAAAGCGGAGTAGAAGCCCTTAGTACTTGAGGTGTATCTTGAAAAAGAATCGCTACTTTAATCAAATCTGATAGTTCCTGCCCGCCTATTTTCGGGACTGGTTTTAAAATTTTTGCTAAAGTAGGAACGATTTTTTGCTTATGAGTGCCCATTTCTAATGCAGTGAGTGCCCATTCGCTCATATTGCATCGAGAAAGCATAAATGCAAGATATGGTAGATAGGAAGGAAAGGCCTCTTCTGCAACATTTCTAAAAAACATTTCTAAATGTCTTTGAATGAGGTCGGTTGTGCAAAATTTGGCAAGGTAGCTTACTGCGCTAGTTAATTTATCCCTCTTGTCAAGAGGAATGCGGCGAAATAAAAGCACACTCTCTGCCCTTTGTGAAGGATTGTCAAACTGAAATGACAGGACTCTCGGAATGATATCTCTTCGCTCTTCTTCAGATAGGCCATCGTGGAGCGCTTCGAGCTTAGCTTGGTCGTTGCCTAAAAAGCGCATCCTATCAAAATAGCCTCGAACGACTGACATGCAATTTTCAGCTGAAGCAGAAACCGAGTCGCGCCCTTCGCCAAGCGGCATAGTTTTTAATTGTGCACTATAGATTAAAACAAGCCGAATATTTCTATCGAGATCTTCTTGCATCTCTTGTCTCAGAGATTGAAAAAGCCCTTTAAACAGATCATGGATCTCGGATAATTCTTCTCTTTCATCTGGCAACAAACTATCACTTGCTAAAAGACTTTGTAATAAATTGATGGAATGCATATATGTCAAATTGTAAAAAAGCTTAAAAGAGTTTAATAATAAAGCAATCTATAGATTAAAATCTAGTTAAACCCTTCGTCTATCAAACGAAAAATTAAGCAGTATAAAGATGCAATAATCTACTCCTTAAATAAGGAGATTTCCTACAATAGGGGGCTCACTTGACAATGCGAAGGAAAATCTATGCGCGTGCCAATTCTTCTCCTTGCACTCTCATTTGCACACATGCAAGATGCACACGCACTTGTAGCAGAATTTACCTGTAGTGATAAAGCGCTCAAAAATGCTTTTGAACTAAGCTCAGAAACTGCAAAACTCAAAGAAACACCTACTCTCTCAGTACTCAAAAGACGCGCACAGAATGACATAGAAAAGTTTGAAGAGCTTGCACACTACTATGGCTATTACAGTGCAAAACTTCGCTATCAGATACAAAATAACGACCGAATTATCTTTATTGCAGAACTTGGGCCAAAATATAAACTTGCATCCTTTGCCACGAATGCTCCTGTTACACAAGGAGCTCTTGGACTAAAAACCGGCGATGTCCTCACAACTAAAATGATACTCGATGCTGAGGAAAAGCTCCTCTGGCTGCTCAAAAAAGAGGGCTACGGCCTTGCCGAAATCCAAAAAAGAGAGGTTATCGCAGATACTAGCGATCACACCATCTCATTACACTTTGACGTAGCAGTGGGGCCAAAACTTGAGTTTGGTCCAACAACTATTGTAGGGGCAAAATCAGTCCTTCATGACACCATAAAAAAGTACATACTTTATAAAGAAGGCAGCTCCTATACCCCTCTCGACATAGCACGAACGCAGGAAAGCCTTGAAAAAACAGGCCTTTTTTCATCTGTTGTCATAACAGAGTCAAAGGATGATGTAGAAAACAATGAACTCCCCATCACAATAAACGTACAAGAGAGCAAACATCGCGCGGTCGGCGTGGGTTTTGCGTATGCGACGCCTTGGGGACCAGGTGTGAAGGCAGAGTGGGAAAATAAAAACCTTCGCGGCTCAGGAGATAAACTGACATTTCGTACTGAGATTTGGCAAAAGTATCAAACAGTGCTTCTAAGCCTTACAAAACCGCACTTTCATGGCCACGATCAGGACCTTATCTGGCTTGCAGAATATGATAAGCTCCGAAATCTTGCCTTTAAATCCCGTTCCTACAGCGCATCAGGCATTGTTCAAAAAAGACTAACTTCCGCAACAGAGCTTCTTGCAGGGCTTAGGGTAGAATGGCTTCACTCTCATAACTATGAGGGATCTCACCTCTATCACCTCCTAAAGATGCCTATCCAGTACAAATGGTCAAATGCAAATAATTTGCTCGATCCGACAAAAGGGCAAACCTACAACTTGAAGCTGACTCCAACAACCAACTTTTTAACGCCAAGCTTCTTTTATACAATCCACACCTCGACACTTGCAGCCTATCATTCAATCTTTAATAACAGGCTAACTCTTGCTGCAAAAGTTGTCTTTGGCAATATTTTAGGTGCAGCACGCAATACCATTCCCCCGCCAGACCGGTTCTACGGGGGGTCCGAAAATGTACTTAGAGGCTTTAGAGCCTATACGGTAAGCCCGCTTCATCACAGAAGAATACCGGAGGGCGGCCGCTCTATCCTAGCCGGCTCTTTTGAAGCACGCTTTAGGACAGCAGGAGATTTTGGCTATGTTCTCTTCTATGATGTAGGAAATGTCTATAAAAAAAATGTTCCGGAACTTCGCTTTCGCCAGTATCACTCTGTTGGAGCTGGCCTTCGTTATAATACTCCTATCGGCCCGCTTCGCTTTGATGTCGCTGTACCAATTAATCCTCGACCTCACATCGATCCCTCTTTTCAAATCTACTTTAGCATTGGTCAATCTTTTTAAAAAAAGAGTGAAAATTCAAGCATAACGTCTCTCTTTGACCTCATCGGGAGGCCTATCATAAATAGCGCATCTGTAGTATAGTTAGGTATAGGATGAAAAGAGCACTTTGTTATACAGCAATTTTTTTTCTTTTACTCACGATTGGCTTTTGGACAGCTTTTCAGTTTGATAGCGTACAAACTGTTGCCAAAGATCGCCTCAGCAAAATAGTTGAAGAAAAGACAGGCTATAAAGTTGAAATCGCAAGCTTCTCTGGCGCCATGCCCTTTTTGCTTGGAATTCATGATGTAAAAATTCAACATCCAGATATTGGCGAAGTGTACGTACAAGATATCTATGCCATTCCGAGCTGGCTTGAATTTCTTTTTGGAAGATTTTCACTCCTTTACTGTACGATCGATGGCCTTGATCTTCGCGCGCTCAAGATCTCGCAAGATGATCAGGAATTCACACCTCCAAAGGTCTATCTAGCAATTCACTCCCTGCATGTAAAAGACATTCGGATACCAAGAGTCTACTATGACCCTCTCATAACAAGCTATGGAGAGCAGGCGCATGTTGAATGTTTATTTTCCCTCTCTGGCGGCCTATCGTGGCATCCGCGAAACGAAAGGCTTTCTCTCTCTGCATATCTTCTCCCCTATATAAGCGACCTATCGCCGGCATCAATCGACATAGAGCTTACCCTGCAAAAGGAGCAGTCGACTGTTGAAGGAAGGATAGATCTACTCAAAATGCCAGATGGAGGTCCTTTTGTTTCTCTCTTTTGTGACAAAATCACGCTTGACTTTGCATTAAAAGCTGACCTTTTTACTGAAAAAGGCCCTTTTTTTACAGGCAGCTGGAACCTCTCTGGCCTTAAGCGTATAAAAGAGGGCATAAGCTTAAATCCTGTAGTACGCTTCAATGCAACTGGCAGCCTCCATGCACCAACGGATGAAGAAATTACATTTTCTGCAACAAGTATGCAGGCTCAAAAGATTGAGCCGCTTCTTAGCTATGCAGCTTCCAAAAAAACGCGCCTTTCACAAGAGCTTTTGCTCGCAGATAGCGAAGAGCCTCAAGATGCCTCTACCCTCTCTCACATTACTTCCCTTCCTGTGCCAAAACAGCTTGAGGCCTCTTTAAAAAGAGAAGATGATCGCTATATTGCCCATATCTCGAGTAAAGAGATATTGGTTGGAAATCAGACTATCCCCTCTTGCAACCTCAAGTATACCTTTAATAACAGCTTTAAAGGCTTAGTAGATCTAAATGCTACTGTGGTGCACGAAAATAGAGAGCTTCCGATATCGCTTACATTTGCAAACGCCCTCGAAGCAAATACTATCCATCTAAAAGATATCGAACTTGCTCTTGCCGGCCTGCTCCTTAAAGGCGACTTTGATGTTGATCTTGACACTTTAGCGCTTCAAGGCTCGCTGAAATCAGATTCAACTAGTGTCGACAGCTTCCTAGATCAATTTTCTGCAAAAGCACATGCCTTATCCCTTTCTGCTACCTCTACAAAAGATGAATCTTCTCTTCTAATCACTTGTGAGCGATTTGTTCATCCGGAGCTCTCTTGCGGCAATTTGAGCTGCTCGCTTACAAAAAACAGCAACGGCATACAGACCGCCTCTTCTGTCGAAAAGCTTGTAGGAACAAATGTATCCCTGCAATCTGCAAAACTCGATACGTCAGATGGAAAATATACACTCGAGCTTTCAGGAAAGAGTAAAAATGGCACCTTTTCAGCTTCATCGACTGGAAGCATATCACCTACTCAACTCACAATTGACAAAGCAAAGAGCATCATTTTAGGCCATGAAATCAATGTTGACGACCCTTTTACGATAACGTATCAAAAAGGGCTCTATCGCATCTCTCCTTTTGCCGTAACCTCTAAAGGAAAGACTATCCTTCAAGGACAGCTTGAGATGAAAAAGCATATGACGTCAGCGCAATTTACAGCAGCAGACCTTCCTCTTGAATGCTTAGATCCATTTCTTGGAGATGCAACCCTCTTTGGCAATATTTCTGGCCGCCTTGACCTGAGCGGTGCAAACAACAATCCCACCCTTGCCCTCACATGTGCCTCATCGAGCCTTCAGCTGTGGAATCCAAAGCTTTTAGATGCTCCATCCCTTGCAGCATCCTGTGAAGTGACGATGAAAGACGATCTTGTGCAAGCTGCACTCGAAATAGAGGGCCTAAGCCAAAATGTGCCAACACATTTGACCTTTATTAAAGATAAAAATAAGCTCGTAGGAACTATGCAGGCAGAGTTTGATCTTGCAACGCTCCTCTCCTCCTACCTCGACGAAGATGAGCTTGTCGAAGGGATCGTATCACTAGATGCGTGCATATCTGGCACAAAAGAAAAACCTGAGTGGAAGGGAACACTCGATCTTCATCAGGCAAAGCTCTTTGTACCTTGTCTTGGAACTAGCTTTTCTGATCTTGAGGCCCATGCAAAGCTTAAAGACAATCAACTTGTGATCGAATCACTCAACGCAAAAGATGATGGAGATGGAACGTTTACTGCAAATGGGCATATCAAAAACCTTCTTAGCAAAAAATTTCAGTATAAGATCGACGGCAAAAGCAATCACTTTGCAACAATTGTTCTTCCTGAAGCAGAAGCGAAGGCCACGGGTACACTTATTGTAACAGGTACGCTCCATGAGGCAAATTTTGCTGCAGACATGGACGTTGAAGATGCCAAATTTTACCTCTCGCCCTCAAGTTCTAAAGAAGTGCCGAAAATTGCTATTACGTATGTGGGAGAAGATCACGCACCAATAAAGATGCCATTCCAAATAGGGCTTGACCTTTCGCTCAAAATGAATGAGGGATATGTCGTAGGAATGGGCCTTGACTCCACATGGAAAGGAGATGCAAAAGTTACAGGCATAAATAAAAACATAGATGTACAAGGTAATATCCTGCTTGCAAAGGGCAACCTTGAATTTGCAGGTAAGCACTTTACCCTCACCCAAGGCTCGCTCAAGTTTGCTGGAGATCTCTTAAAGCAATCGACTCTTCAAGTAACGGCTTCAAATGATGTAGCCGCTATAAGCACACAAATAGCGTTGCAAGGCCCCCTTGAGCATCCTCGCATAGTGCTCCAATCAAATCCCGCGATGTCTCAAAAAGAGATCCTTTCATGGCTTCTCTTTAACAAAAGCTCATCAGACATCACACCTATGCAGGGTATACAGCTTGGCCAGCATCTTCTCAAGCTAAAGAGCGGCAATAACTCAGTCGACCTGATCGAAGAGCTCAAACAAAAGCTCTCCATTGATCGCATCGACTTTGGCCAGGCATCAACCACACGTCCAAAGTTGCAAGAATCAATGCCTAACGAAGTTTCTGTCCAAGTAGGCAAATACATCTATGACGGCGTCATTGTCACCCTCTCAAAAGATGTTACAAATGAAGTAAACCGCGTAGGCGTAGAGGCAAACCTCACCAAGCACATCACTGCTCAAGCCAATGTCGGCGATGATGCCAATGCAGAGCTTTCCCTAGAGTGGAAACTCAGATATTAAAATAACTCAAACTCGGATATAGTATCTCCTAATAAACCCGGAAAAATAGCATGAATTTTATTGCAAATATGCAAGTTGCAGATCCAAATCATCCTGTCTATAGGGCAGAGTATATTCTCACGCAAGAGTCAA
Source organism: uncultured bacterium (assembly GCA_964512205.1). GTDB lineage: Bacteria > Chlamydiota > Chlamydiia > Chlamydiales > FEN-1388 > SZAS-7. The sequence goes on from CAZEGK010000034.1 coordinate 9,158, forward strand.
ATAGGCTGGCAGTTACCCAATTTCCAATGGATGCAAAGCTGCCTGTAGCTGAAACATTTTGGGAAACAACTGCAGGGCGCACCACGGGGCTTTTTGTGAGATATTTTTCCTACTTTTGGACGAAAGAAACGACTATCAAAAACCATGATGGGGCAGAAAGTGATGAGGATATTCCTCTAATGCGATCCTCCGCACCTATCCAATCGCCCTTTAGGATTGAAACCGTCAAGGATAGCTTTTATTTTGTAGATTCTACCAGCAAGGTTCGCTCTCGAGAAATCCCTAAAGATACTTTTATAAGATGCCTCTGTGGGTCTCCTCAGCCTCATCTTGATGTAAAAACTGTTCATATGGACACTATTGCCGCAGATGGGACGCCAATCTTTTATATCGCACTCGTTCAAAAGGGAGAGCATGCTGATTTTATACATCATAACTTCATTTTTAGAGCCCTTGCAAGAATGATAGGATTTGATGATAGGGATCGCTTAGTAGCTGTTGGCAAAGTAAAAAAAGTCGATCTCTTAGATGATAGAGATACTTTTCTGACTCCTAAACAGCCTATTATTACAGCAAAGCGAATCGACACAGCTGTACACGCACTCGTAGCAATTGCAGGTTTTTCGATTCTTGCAGCAACCTATCAAACAAGCCCTGGGGCGAGAAGTTTTATTGCAACCGTCGGTGTAGCAAGCGCTATCATAAAAGGATTATCACGATACTATCGTTAAAGGAGGAGAATGGAGCCTGTTTCTCGCGCGCAAGAAGACCCCCAAGTCCTGCCTACTACCCCAAAAGTTACAAGGGTAAACCATTCTGGTAAAAGGCTCTCTCTTCCTGCTTTGACCGAGCAGTTGAAAAAGGTAGATATTACGTCAAAAAAGGCGCAGGCAAATTCTGATCCAAGTGGCCAAACAAGCCCCACAAGAGGGAGAACGCCTCGCTTTTTTACTCCGCGTTTAGAAAGAAAAACTGGTGGAGATCTGAAAGATCTTATCCGTCAGCTCAATGGCTCAAGTGAGCAGGACAAGCTTCTCCATTCCGAGATATTTTCCCCAATCCAAGAGCGGCTAAATAGTGAATGCTTTGATCTCGCTGCATTAAAATCAGCAATATCCGATCTCTGGCGCGATTGTCATAAAGTAATACTCTTTGACAAAACCAATATAAAGCATACAGCTGATAGAAATGGGCAGTTCCATGCCCTTTTTCGAGCATTTTATGACTCGCACAAAATCGATTTTGAGTTGCCGGATACAGGCGATTGGAAATCGATGGAACAGGCCGAAAAATGGATTGAAGGTCTCTACAACTCAAAAAAAATAACAGACTGCTTTGCTCGTTTCATCCGTTCATGCAGTCAAGCACGCTATAGTGGAGATGTTGCCGTAGCGCTTGTCACAAAGCGATTTGGCCGATTAGCTGATTTGCCAATAGAAGCGCACATTCCCACGAGTCAAATGGTAATCACACGCATCTTTAATGAAAATGGCACCAATAGAGAAGCACTTCAACTCCCCATAACTATTTACAACAGAAATAAAGAGAGTGTTATTGCAACTATAAACTGGGGATTGTGGTTTTTTTATGATGATGAATGTAAACTTACCTCTGTAAATTCTACAGCAATTGAAGTCAAAGATTGACTTTGCAGCAATTTTTATATACTATGGAACATATGAAGCTTAGTGCTACCCTTCTCTTTTGCCTCTTTTTTACCCAAGGCTATACCGTGAAAGAACCAGTTGTTACTGCAGAAAAGTACATTTTTTACAAAAAGCAATATGGCCATATTACAAACTTTACCCCTCCAAAAGTTGTCTTAATCTGCTACCAAAAAAGCACATTAAACTACTTTCTAAAAAAAATGCCCGATCTTAAAGAATGCGAATCCTTTTCCGGCCTCTATTATGTAGATGATATCGCTATTTTTGGAGGATGGGGATGGGGAGCTCCAGCACTTGCAGCTAAGGTAGAAGAGCTCATTGCCCTAGGGGCTACAAAATTTATCGCTGTAGGAACAGCTGGAGCTTTGATGAATCGCCATCAGATGGGCGACTTTATCATTGCCCCAAAAGCACTTGGCGAAGATGGCGTCGCACATCACTACCTACAGGGCAAAAGCTCAGCCTCTGCTACTGAAGAAATGGTTGCATCCTTTACAGAGTTTGCTAAGAAAAATGCCCTACCCACCTTTAAAACTGCCTCAGCATGGAGCTTTTCTGCAATCTTTAAAGAAACTCCAGAAGATATACTCCGCGTTGTAGACCTTGGCTATGAAGTTGTCGAAATGGAAGCCGCAACACTCTATGCAATCGGCGAGGAAAAGAATGTAAAAACGCTCTCTCTCTTTGTTATAAGCGATTCTCTCACCCTCGATGACTGGGTACCTCACATAAAAGAACCTACTGTGCGAAACAACCTGCATCAACTTGCCGACTGGGCGCTAGACTTTTGCCAAGAATCAGTTCAATCTTGATCGACTAATTTTCTTAGTCTTAGTCTTATTCTTAGTCTCGTCCTTTTTACATATTTGTTTCGAGAAAATGGACAAGAATAAGATTAAGACCAAGAATAAGATTAAGAATAAGATAAGAGTCTCTTTGGGCTACAGTGTGTGCTGGTTACGCATCAAATAGTAGCAATCATTGATTGCGTTTAGTACTATTACTACTAAAAATAAGGGGTAGATTATGTCTTTCACAGTTGATGTAGATCAAGTAAAATATGGTATATTTACACAAGTTGGTTTAGACATCACAGTTCGTGCGCCAAAAAGCAACTCTATTGGCTCTATAGGAAACAGGATAGGATATTTACGTATCTTGCCACAAGGCGGCAGCCTTGCTCCGGACAATCATATATGTACGATTTACATACAGCCTCTAGCTAGAGAAGTTCAAGCAATTGAAGCAGCAGTTAAACACGTTTTCCCATCACTTACAAAAGGCCCAAGACCCACTCCAGAAAGAGATCAGTGGCAATTTTATCTTACTGGCGATGAAGATGGCGATCGTGTCAATACTACTTTTACCCTCCAAGTTGCTAAAGCTGACGCAAAAAAGGCGCTTGAAACAATAAAAAATATTGAAGGCACTGTTTTTCACAGCACCCAAGATAAATGGTTTAGCCAAGCAGTTGCTTTCGCTGAGACTAATCATCCAGGCGGAAATAGCTGTATCATTTGCTAAAAGAGGGACCGACCTAGGATGTTGAGCTAAGCACTATTCATGCTAGGAATGCGGTAAAAAATCTGTTCTTGAGCGAAGCTCTTTGGAGTGCGGCAATGCTTTGCCGCTCTTAAATTTCGATCACTATAGCATCAAAAGCACAAAAAACACGTTCACTCATTTCAAACAGCTCCATCAAGAGCGGCAAAGAATTGCCGCACTCCAAAGAGCTTCGCTCCCACTATTTATAAAATCTTTGACATAATGACAAAAGAGGTATATACAGGATCAGGCTCACGATCACAAAACCGCGGTGACAGGGTTATCACCCCCCTCTCCTAGCCCGGTTTTTACGCCAGTTGGAAGCTCTTTTAGCTGCACAGGAGATGGAGTTTTTGCCATACCTAATGTAGGTGGATCTTGGGTGCCAGGTGCGGAGGGTATTGCTATCCATGTACTGAATGGAACCGGAGGTGAAAGCATCAATATGAACCTTATTCTATTTTAAGAGAACGTGTTCAAGTGCTAGCTCCACAGGCACAATCTGCCTATACATGGCATAGATGGTGCCTTGTTTTCTGAAAGAGGCCCGATAAAGGTTGCTACTGGGACATGAGCGCTTTTGAGAATGAAAAGCGGCTGTTTGCTAAAAATTGCTTCATTTCAAGAAGCAAGGAATTTGCAATGGTTACATGGGTTTCACCATCAGGAAGTTTATCGCTTGTATAGAAAGAAAGAAAAATGCTTTGGGCTTTTACATAGAGATCTGCCGCTTCTTCATGCTCTTTAGTCTGACGCAAAAGACCATTATCTCGAGAAATGATCTCTCTAAATGCCTTGTATAGCGTAACAAGCTGCTGCCACATCTCAAAGCCCTCCCCTCGAGCTTTCACGAAAAGTTTTTTATCACCCTTTATCGTATAGAATGTATCGAGCATGATCTCTAGAGTGCCAAAGTCATACTGACAGCGCCAGAGACTTCTTGCTTCATCCGATCCAAGGAATTCAGTAAAAACAGTTAAGAGGATTTCCTCTTCGTTTTTGCCTCTTTTAACACCAGCTTTCATGAGATCATCAAGCTTCCAGCGCATGAGAAGAAGCCTTGTAAGTCCATGAACTTCTTTTAAAGAAAATTGTTCATCTTTTACGAGCCCTCGAACATCATCTTTTGTTATATGGGGCAAATAGCAATTAAAAAGCTCCTTTAAAAGACTTGGGTGCAAGAGTGCAGAAAGATAGGTCTGCTGCTCTTCTTTGCATTCCATATCTTTGCCCCTAATCATTTTGTAGGAAAGTACCATGTCCTGTAGTGTGCGCTTTCTTGCTCTTTCTATCTTTGTCCTTTCAGCAAGACTACTTATAAGCTCTTCCAGCTTAAAGACGCGAACCTGTGCATCACGAGCAAAAGCCTCCTGCAGAGTTTCCTTTGGAACAGGTGAATGCCACATTACTAGAGCTTTCGTAATGCGCGATAGAAGCAAGCTATCAGCTTGTCTTTCGTATGAGCTCAAATAAATGTCATGAAGTGCTCTGAGCGTAGGATGTCTTTTTAGGGCTTCTTCAAAGCCTCTTTTATATGCAGCATCAGTTTTTAACATAAAGAATGTACGTTCAAATTCTGTATCTTGAAAGCTTTCATCTTTAAAAAATACGTTTAGCAAAAGGCCTTTCATGAGGTAGGTAATAAAGGCATCTTCAGATTCCCTCCAGCTTAACGATCTCTCAAAGATCTGCTTGGAAAAATGTTTTTCATGGCCAGTAAATGCAAGGAGTCTATTTCCCTCTTTTGCAATTGTTTGCTCTAAAACGCAATTTAGGTCGTTTGGACGTGAGAGTAGCCTACCGAGCACGCACACTTCGTAGAGTGCAAAAATTCTTTCATCTATCCTGTCGCTTGGGATAGTAAGATAGGCTACAAGCCTATTCATAGCTCGCACCGTATGGCCAAACTCTCCTGCAAGCTCTTGCTTAAACTGCTCAAAGCCTCTACCTACTTCGCAAAGATGTGTCCTGACAGCATCTTCATAGTACATTCCTGCATGCACATGTGTAGAAAATGCTTTTGCTTGGAGCAAATTATTGGCATGATTTAAGACTAAGGTCGCATTCTCAAGTAAGGCTTCACATTTTGGCTCCCTCCCCCCACATGCCATCCCTATATCGTCATAAAGCCTACAACTTGCTGCTTTGACAGCGCGCTCTACCTTTGTCACTTCTTCAACAACATCAGAAATATGTCTGTAGCTTACTGCTAAGAGGGCGCCAGTTCTAAAATACTCTTCGGTGATAAGCTCTGCTGTTTCTAGGGGCACATCGCTCGCGCCTTCATATCCTTGCGTATAGGGCATGCCCTTCAAACTTCTTCGGGCATAGTCTATAAACCTTACAAGCAGGGCATAACGGGGATCGCTCTTTTTTTCTTCGACACTCTTTTCAATTGCATCAAGTTTTTCTAGTTTTACTTCAGCAGAATCTGCTTTCAAAAGAAAATCCAGCAAAACATTATCCCAAATCGCTAGTTTATCAACCTCTTGAACGGTAACTTTTATACATTGCAAAGCATCTTGTAGCTCCTTATCTTTCAGAAGCTTTTGAAGATTTTCACTTTGCTTTGTAAGAAGCGGCATAATGGTTTCAAGAAAAAGCATCCCTTTAAGGGCTTTTGCTTTTTGCATAGTGTCGCTAATTGCAGGAATATAGATGTAGAATCTGCTAGAATCCTTCCACGCCTCTACAACGCGCTTATGTTCCTCTTTAAGCTGATGGCGCCAAGCAGTATGGTCCCGTTTAATGTGATGGATTTCAGCCCTTTTTTGGTAAAAGCAGTGAAAAGCGCGCGAGATGGCATCCCGAAACTCTGAAAGAGCAACTGTAACAACCCCTTCAATTTTTTGAACTATCCCTGAACCCTCAACTGGGTCATCAGGAAATCGCAAGCGCGGCAAAAAAAGCACATGTTCACGAGCTATCAAGTGTGTCATAGCATTGAGTTTAAACACTATTTGATCAATAAAAGCAAGCAACTGTAATGGCCTACTCGAAGAATGTCTCGAGAGCACCTTATAGTGCATAATTATAAAAAATGTTATAATGAAGGAATGGGCGACTATACCCTTCACAAGTTCCCTCAGCCTGAAGGAGAGATGCCTCCTTCGCCTATGCTTAGGAGCAAATCTCTTCCTGCACAGAACTTTGCCTCAAGAAGGGTGGAAAAGACAGATGCAGGCTTTTCTCCCACTGCAGGGAAAATAGAGGGTGTGAAACCAGCTCTTGTTCGCTCTACTACACAAATAGATGGTCTAAAAACCCACACCATTAAAGCCGCTACTAAGAGCGATATTCCCAAGACACTTTTTGGAGAGAAATTGTCTTTTGCAAAGCCTGTACGCGCTCAGGCTGTTGCCCGGGAAACTGATCGGGAATGGGAGTTCACGCAGCTTGCAAAGGGCCATGGAACAGATCATCGCACTGCAAAAGCCCTTTATGACCTAACAAAGAATTTGAACAAAGACCCCGTTACCGGCTTTGGCCTTGCAGAAGATCTTGAAGCGGCCTTAAGCCGGGCTGCAAAAACCGGCACACCTCTTACACATATCACTGTTGACCTTCTGAAACTTTCAAAACTTAATGAGGCAACTTGGGAATCTGGCGCAAATGAAACGATCCACGATATCGCAAAACTCGTAAAGGACTTTCTTGAAGAAACAAAAATCAAGATAGCTCCTTTTCGTGATGGGGGAACATTATCCTTTCTTGTTGAGGGACAAAAAGATGATGCCATCGATAAACTCACCCACGCCCTAGCAAATGCTACCCAGCAGGTTAAACTTGCCTATAAAATAGACCTTGCAACAGCTATCACAAAACCTACTCATACAATCAACCTCGAAGATGCTATCGAGCCCCCAAAGACGCAGCGCTTTTTGCCGGATGTTCCATGGTCATCTACACAGATGCGCCGAGAGCGATTTGCCGCCCTTGCTACATCCACTAACAAAGAAGTAGATGGAGAAAAACTCTACGAAGTATTTGGAGGTGGCAAAAAAGACACTCTCACAGGTCTCAATAAAGCAATAGATCGCATCCCTACACTTCAAAATGCTATCAACGAGGTGAAAACAAATGGGAAAGCAGGGGTATATGTTGCCTGCGACATCCGCAATTTAAAAGGGCTTAATAGGGAGCTTGGCCGCTCGCAAGCAGATTTCACCTACGCGAAAATCATCGCTCTAGTAAAAGAGAAACTCATAGATTTTGGAAAAGAAGCGGGTGTTGATCTCGCTGGATTTCGCCACGGCGGAGATGAATGCAGCTTTATCGCCCTCTCACAAAATGCCATGCCGGCAGAAACGCTACAAAAAGCCCTGCAAGCTGCCCTCTCAAGTGCTCAGGCAGAAATCAAAAAAGAGTTCAAACCTCTTCAGTTTATTAAACATGCAAAATACCCCGATGATAGCTCAAAAGCGGGAACCGGCATTACCTTTGCTTCATGCCCAATTACGGCCACTTCATCAACTGAATTGATCATCAGCAAGGCGGGGAGAGACCTTGAAAGACAGAAGAAAACTCCCCAGCAATTTATGGCGAGTGCCTAATTTAAAAATTTGGGGTCGGCGGCGGATTCTTTGGAGGCGGCGGAGGCTCTACCCTGCCACTTTCAAAGCAGTTTGCATATGCCTTTCCAAATGCTGCTTTTTTGGCTACGCTTTGAGTAGATGCAGCACCTTTAGCAAGATCAAGTGGATGTGCTGGACGGATTTTTTCGATTACTTCGGGCGAAAACCAGCGAAGAGACTGCGGCTGCATGCAGTTTTCATTGAGCATTCTACTTGCATACTTTGCTTTTTCATCTGTGGATGAAAAAAGGGTGCGTAAATTAACGAAGACAGCCTTGCAAATCCCCCCTAAAAACCAAGTAGGTTTGATGTGGTTATTTTCTGCAACGTTGTTGATAAGAGTAACTGGGTCTCTTTGTATCTCTGTCATACTATCCAGCCATGGGTAAAGTTGTTACGAAAACTTTTTTGTGATCTATTGTAAATGTAAACTTATGTCCCTCACCACGTTCAACATCTATAACATGATCTTTCTTTGGATCGAGTGGAATTTGGCTATTAATTACTTCCTGAAAGTAGGGAAAAAGCAGGGCAAGTGAGCGATCACCCCTCAAGGTGACAACACACTCTTTCTCCTTTTTAAACAAAGAGGGCTTTTCGCGATAAATAAATATTCCAAGCTGGTCCATAGTTCTACTCACTACAATACAAAACAAAATTTTACAAGAAAAAAATATCCGTTGAAAATTATCAAAAGTTTTCATAAAAGAAAGAAAACCTTCACCATAAGGATGCTTTATGAAGAAACTTACAGCTCTTTTCTTGTCCTCTGTTTGCACACTTTCAGCGGGATCTACCCCCTCCTCCCCTCCATCTGGCTCTGAAGTATGCGATAAAAGCCCAAACTGCAAAGTATGCAAAAAAAAGAGAGATGCAATCGCAATGGAAGGCGATCGCTACGACAATACCCTCAGCAACGAAGCCAATCGAGCTGCAGAAAATGGCAATACACAGCGAGAACAGGATTTACTCAACCGCGAACAATCTCACGAGCTTAGGCAAGATCAGCGAGAAGATGCAGAATCTGCAAGAACCCACGGCCGTAGATAATCCATAAGCTTTAACAGAGCAAAAAACGATATAACGAGCACTGCTATCGTTATATCGTTTTATTTTTATCCTCAGGTTTTAGTAGATGTAATTCTGTAAACGATGTAAAAAGTTAGCGCTACCTTTTCCAAGGGCTTCTTATGCACACACCTGTTGAACATGTACGCAGCTTTTCAAGTTTTACTAAGGGCTTATACTCTGTACAAAATATTGAGATTACTCATGATGCGCATATACTCACCCTCTTACTGCCTGCTGAGTTTCACGCTAAGCTCTTAAAGCGCTTTGCCAAATTTCCTTGTTCAATAATCTCGATAGATGGCGTAGCAGCCGAGGTAAAAGTCATAAAAGACTCAAATACCCCAGAACATTTTGAAGTTATTGCAAAAGTTGCAAAAGATATTCTCTCAAAAACTGCTTTAGACAGAGTAGAGAGCGAGAGCAAAGTGAGCCTTGGCATGATGTCAAAAAACCCAGAAAAATGGCTGATAGATGGATCTCCGATTGGAAAAGTCTATTTTGTAAGCGACAAAATTGCTGATGGCCATGAGCACACAAAAGAGCTTACTTTTGAATGTTCTGAAGCTATTTTTCAACAGATAAAAGAACTCCAGTACATAGGCGTAAATGGATCCGGACTTTTTGTTCGCGAGCCGCAATCAGTCGATGGCAGATTTTACTTTTCCATTCATGCCGGCCGCGATACAAGGGAAAAAACAGTTTTCGGCAAAGAAGATCTCACTAAAGAAATGGCCTTCACAATCACCCTTCCAGTAAAAGAGTCTCCTGGGCAGTAAAATTTTATCAAGTGACTATCGTTTTGGTCCGAATTGATTGGTAGTTTGCGAGCGCTCATTTGGACTATTTTTTTTCTAAACTACCTACCAAATAAATCGCTCATTGAGTACAAGGGCAAACAATGAGGGATTTCTATGATGGCTGAATATTTTTCGGTGTTTGTCTACTTAGGCCTTGTGCTCTTTGTGACGCTTGTCATGCTCGCAGTAACGTGGATCTTTCCAACTAAACGAGACAGCCGTGCGAAATTTATGCCTTATGAATCAGGAATTCAGACAGAGACCCATCTTCTACAAAAGCGCTTTCCCCTCAGACACTATCTTGTTGCCTTGATCTTTTTAGTTTTTGATATTGAGGTGATCTTTTTATTTCCTTGGGCTGTCGTTGGAAAAGAAATTGGTGCCTTTGCCTTCTACGAAATGGCTTTCTTTCTTGTAGCTCTTGGAGTTGGCTTTGCCTATGTCTGGAAAAATGGAGGACTTGAATGGGAGTAAATGCAAAAGAAAAAACACCCTTTATGGTAGCTCCGCTCGAGCTTTTGATAAACTGGGCGAGAAAAAATTCGCTCTGGCCAGCTCAATTTGGCCTCGCTTGCTGCGCCATAGAGATGATGTCTACAGCAGCAAGTAGATATGACATTGCACGGTTTGGTGCCGAAGTATTTAGAGCATCGCCTCGCCAAAGTGATGTCTTGATAGTTGCAGGAAGGCTTAGCCAAAAAATGGCTCCAGTCCTTAAAACGGTATATGATCAGATGCTTGAGCCAAAGTGGGTAGTTGCCATGGGCGATTGTGCATCATCTGGCGGCATCTACAATAATTATGCAATCATTCAAGGCGTAGACAAAATCGTTCCTGTCGATGTCTATGTTGCAGGCTGCCCTCCCCGGCCGGAAGCTTTGCTAGATGGTCTACTACTGCTGCAGAAAAAAATCCAAAATGAACATCCATTTAGGGATAAACATGTTGTCTCATGATATAGAAAACAAGGCGCTCTTTGATACGCTCAAAAAGCATAAGGAATCTGGCTATAGAGTTCTTATGGACCTTACTGCTGTAGATTATGTCACTCATACCAAGATCCTCTATCTTCTTCATAATCCAGATACCTTCGAGCGTATGTTTATAACGACAACAGTACAAAGAGGCGAAAGCATCCCTTCTGTCACCACACTCTGGGAAGGAGCCAACTGGTATGAACGAGAGCTATGGGATATGTTCGGCATTCATATCACTGACCATCCAGACCTTACACGCATTTTAATGCCAGATGACTGGCGTGGCCATCCCCTACAAAAAGATTATGCCCTCACCGAAGAGCCTGTTGAATTTAAACATAATGTCCATCCAAAAGTACCATCGGAAATAATACCACATGTTAGATAGACGCGACTTAGTAAAGCTAGATGATAGCACTGATGAAATTATGGAGCTCAACCTAGGCCCTCAGCACCCTTCGACGCATGGTGTGCTTAGGCTTAAACTTAAGCTCGATGGTGAAGTTGTCGTTGCATGCGATCCAGTTATTGGCTATCTGCATACCGGCGTAGAAAAAGAGTGCGAAACAAGAGCCTATCTCCAGATGTTTACGCTTATCTCCCGCCTTGACTATCTTTCAGGCCCTGCTGAAGAGCATGCCTTTGCACAGGCTGTTGAGACGCTGATGAACATAGAAGTTCCTGAACGGGCACAAACGATACGCGTAATACTTCAAGAGCTTGCAAGGATTCAATCACACCTTCTTTGGCTTGGCACAAGCGCATTAGAGCTTAATATGAGCTCTGTATTTATGTACGCTTTTGTAGAGCGCGAAAAAATACTCGATCTTATCGAATGCTATTCCGGCGCGAGAATGTTTCCAAACTGCTGGAGAATCGGCGGCCTTAATCGCGACCTTCCCGATAGCTTCGTTGATGGAGCAAAGAAGTTTTTGCGCGAGCTTCCTACGGCTTTAAAAGATTTAGAGAACCTCCTCACAGATAACTACATCTGGTGCGAGCGTCTCCAAGGAGTCGGAGTCATCGATAAAAATCTTGCCGAAGAGTATATGTGCACAGGTCCGATCCTTAGGGCAGCAGGTGTTGCCTACGATATACGAAAAATATATCCCTATAGCGGCTATGAAAAGTATCGCTTTGATATCCCTACACAAAAAGAGGGAGATGCCTATGCACGATACCTCGTTCGCATGCAAGAGATACGGGAAAGCATGTCTATTGTAGAGCAAGCCCTTGATGCGCTAAAGCCTGGCCCCTTTATCGTTGATAACAGAAAGGTCGCCCTCCCGCCAAGGCATGAGCTTGCAAGAAGCATGGAAGCTGTGATCCACCAATTTAAACTTGTATCAGAAGGCATCCATCCACCAAAAGGCTCAATCTACACAGCAGTTGAATCTGCACGAGGAGAGCTTGGCTATTATTTAGAAACAGATGGATCTAATAAGCCCTATCGACTGCGCGTACGATCTCCCTCTTTTCCGCATGTGCAGGTGCTTAAAAAAATCCTTCCAGGCCTCATCATATCTGATGTTGTTGTGGCAATTGCAAGTATTGACCCTATTTTAGGAGATGTTGACAGGTGATGCTTTCAGCCGAAACTGTAGATGCTATACTAAACCTTCAAAAGCGCTATCCCCAAAAGCGATCTGCCCTTATTCCTGCACTCCATCTTGCTCAAAAGGAAATAGGCTACCTTCCAAGCGCTATCCAAAAACAAATAGCCACGCTTTTTGACATCGATAAAGACGAGGTTCTTGCAGTAGTAAGCTTTTATGACATGTTCTATGAGGAGCCTGTAGGAAAGCATATTATCCATGTATGCAAAAATGCCTCATGCATGCTTCGCGGATGCGATCAAATCATCGAATGCCTCACACATAAGCTAAAAGACAATAAAGAGATAACTCTCGTTGAATCAGAGTGCCTTGGCGCTTGCGATAGAGCTCCCATGATGATAGTTAATGAAAAAGTTGTAGGACCAGTAGCAATCGATGACCTTGATAGGATCATCAAGGAGGCTCATGATGGATGAGATGAGAGTGCTTATGCGCTATGTGGATGACAGAGAGCAGCCAAAAATTGCCACTTACCTCAAAAATGGCGGCTATAGGGCAATAAGGAAGGCAAAAAGTTCCCTCACCCCCGATCAGCTAATCGAACTTGTCAAAAACTCAGAGCTAAGAGGGCGCGGCGGCGCAGGTTTTATGACTGGTGTGAAGTGGGGCTTTATTCCAAAAGATCCATCAATTGATAAGTATGTTGTCTGTAATGCTGATGAGAGTGAACCCGGTACTTTTAAAGACCGTTTACTTATCGAAAAAGACCCACACCAAATAATCGAAGGTATTATGCTTGCTGCCTATGCAATAGGGGCAAAAAAAGCCTTTATTTATTGCCGTGGAGAATATTTTGAGGGATTAGAAAAGCTAAATGCTGCTGTGGAAGAGGCAAAAGATTTTTTAGATGGACTTGATATCATCGTCCACCCGGGAGCCGGCGCCTATATTGCAGGTGAAGAGACGGCACAGCTAAATTCTCTTGAAGGCTACAGGGCAACACCTCGCCTAAAACCGCCATTTCCCGCAACACAAGGCCTCTACAATAAGCCTACAATCATCAACAACGTAGAGACACTTTGCAATGTCGTCCACATCGTAAACAATGGGCTTGAGTGGTATCAGGGAATCGGCAAACCAAAAAATCGCGGGACAAAGATTTTTCAGCTCAGCGGCCAGATTATGAAGCCGGGATGTTACGAGTTTCCCCTTGGCATCACTCTTAAGGAAGTGCTCGATGCTGCAGGAGGGATGCTTCCAGGACGATCCTTTAAGGCATGCTATCCGGGAGGATCCTCCTGCGAGCTTCTTACAAAAGATGACCTTTCGATCTCCATGGACTTTGATACACTCATGCAGAGAAAATCTGCCCTCGGCACAGCCTCCATCATTGTAATGGATGATACTGCAGATATGGTAAAGGTAGCTCATAGGCTGATGCAGTTTTACCAAAATGAGTCTTGCGGAAAGTGTACGCCATGTAGAGAAGGCACGCGCTGGTCTGTACAGATCCTTGCCAGGATCGAAGCCGGCCATGGCACCTATAGAGATTTAGAAACGATCGATGATATCTGTAAAAGCATGGTTTCAAATTCCTTTTGTCCGCTTGCTGTAGGCGCAGCGCCTCCAATCCAAAGCGCGATGAGACACTTTAGAGATGAGTTTGCCGCCTATATTGAAAAAAACCCCGATCGGAACAAGCCTCAAACCCTCAAAATTGCTTACCCCTACTTATGATAAAGCTCACAATTGACGATAAAGAAATTCAGGTTGAAAAAGGCACCACTGTTTACCAAGCTGCAAAGCAGCATGGAATCGATTTGCCTATTTTTTGCTACCAGGACAGGATGCCGCCCTTTGGTGCGTGCCGCGTCTGCCTTGTAGAAGTTGATAAGATGCCAAAGCTGCAAACCTCATGCACGCTAGAATGCCAGGAAGGGATGGTTGTAAAAACGCAGGCACATCCTGCAGTAAAGGCTCGCGAAGAAATTTTAGAATTTTTGCTCATTAACCACCCGCTTGACTGCCCCATCTGCGATAGAGGCGGAGAATGTCCACTGCAGGATCAGGCACTTAAATTTGGTCCCGGAAAAAGCCGCTTCTTTGAAGATAAAAGACATTTTGAAAAACCAATTTCTTTAAGTCCTGTACTAAAACTTGATCGCGAGCGCTGTGTAACATGTGCAAGATGTACCCGCTTTGGTGATCTTGTAGCTGGTGATCATGCGCTTGAATTTATTGATCGAGGCTATAGAACAGAGGTTGGCGGTGATGCAGACTCTAAGTTTATAGGAAACACCATCATGATATGCCCGGTGGGTGCTCTTACAAGCGATGTCTACCGTTTTCGTGCAAGGCCCTGGGACAACTTTACTCAAGAGAGCACCTGCATGCTTTGCCCTGTTGGCTGCAGCATGCTGCTTGATTCAAGAGATGGCGAGATCATGCGTACGCGCTCAAAGGAATGCGCGGGTGTTAATGACATATGGCTTTGTGATAAGGGCTGGTTCGGCTATGAGTTTAGCTCGAGTGAAAAAAGGCTTACTGAACCCCTCATCAGAAAAGATGGCAAGCTCCATCCTGCAAGCTGGGAAGAGGCCTATAGCTTTGTTGCAGACAAAATGAAAGAAGCAAAAACACATGCTGCCTTTGGCGGAAACACACTGACGATAGAAGAAAATTACCTCCTGCAGCTTCTCATGAGAAGAGGCCTTCATTCAAACAACGTCGATCATCGCGTAGGATCTCCTATCTTTTCAAAAGAGGATGAAGGACTTGCGGCAGGCATGGAACTTCAAATTGGCGATATAGAATCCCTCGATAAGGTGCTTCTTCTTGGCTGCGATATCACCGAGGAATTCCCTGTCATCTGGCTGAGGTTAAAACAGGCAATAAATAAAGGCTGCAAGGTTATCTTTGGAGGACATTTTGCCCCTGAAGTTGCTCGCTATTTTGATAAGGTGCATCTTCATGCACCGGGAGATGAACTATCCATTCTTGAATCTTTAAAAGCAGAAGGCGCCCACATCATCATAGGCAGCCAGTATCTTGGAAGCCAAAATAGACGGGCAATACTCGCAGAGCTTCTTTCCTGGCAGCCAAAAAGCCTAAATCTACTAGAAGGCCGTGGAAACAGCATGGGAGCTCGCTTCGCCGGCATGTATCCGGATGAGGGTAAAAACATCCTTGAAGTATTTGATGAGACAAAAAAATCAGGGTGGGACTTTATTTATGCAGTAGGTGCTGATATCGCTTCAAAAATGGGCCATGATGAGTGGAAGAGCGTTCGCAAAAATCTAGGCTGTCTTGTCGTGCAGGATATGTTTTTGACAAAGACGGCTCAAGATGCAGATGTTGTGCTTCCGACACTAAGCTTTGTAGAAAAGGGTGGAAGCTTTATGAACATTGAAGGTCGTATCCAAAAGCTAAAACCTGGCAAGGCTATCCCTAAAAACATCTATGCAGACTCTTACATCTTTGTTCGCCTTGCCCATAAGATCGGCTGCTCGCTTGTAATAGATGAAGCCTTTCTGAATAAGCTAAAACCTGGCCGCCTCCCCCTCCTTCGTCCTAAAAGAATCGACCAAGAAGATGCCCCTACAAAACAGAAGCAAAATGGTCTTGTCGCTACATTTTCACATGCCCTTTTTGATCAAGGTGTTCGCATGCAGCATAATGATCATCTTACCCAGCTTGTAAAAACTCCCTACGTACGCATGCATCCTGATGACGCAAAGGAGTTCCTACAAATAGGGCAAACTAAAGCTTTCGTGCAAAAAGACCCTCTCGTAGCAAAAGGGACTGTAGTAATACCCCTTGGCTTCAAAGAAATCCCTGCCTATGAACTAGGCCAAAACCTACTCAATGGTATTCAGGTTCAGCAATAAGATATCTAAATTGACTAAGGGTTAAAAGGAGCTCGGCTCTATGCGCCATATAGATCTTCATCACTCTCATCTTGTGCACTGATAAAAGGAATGTCCGCTATGGGCTCTTGCCTAACGTGAACTCTATGGTCATTTTGAACATCTCGCACATCAAATCGTCCAAGATATTCGTTAAGACTTGCCATTCCTAAGACCATTCCTGCAACAACAAAGAATGCAGGTGGCATATCAGGCTGCATAGCGAGTAATTGTTCTCTTAAAGCATCTATTTGCGCTCTGAGAGCCAGATCCACCTCTGCATGAGGAAAAATCTTCATAATAGAGACTCGATGAGCTACTTTTGAAACAACGATCCGAAATTCAGTATGCTGAAGTGGAGACCCTTTGCAACATTCCAAAAACGACTCAAGAAATCGCTCATGCTTTGTAAGTTTTTCGAGTGTCCAAACAAGTTTAGATAAGTCTGTCGTCAGTATTTTAGGACGCAGTATGTAGATATTTCTTGAGGCTCTCGTGAACGCTATCGCCGTTTGCGCATCTGGACACATTCTACCAATATGTTCAAGTAGTTCAGCAGGCAAAACCGATAGAATAGAATTCTTCTCTTGTTCTTCTACCTGAATAGTTTCTAGTGACCTTTGAAATGCTACATGTTGTACGTTATTCAAAAGTGGCTCCTTATATATGCTATGATTTTATCAGAAAGCATAATTAAACCCAACAATAAAATAATACTTTTTTATTGAAAATAAAGCTACGTTATTGTATAATTTATGGGCTATAAATAGAGGAGTTCTATGAGTTACCCTGTTTCGCATTCAAGCTACCGATATAGCGATTCAAACCCGGCAGTTGAAAGACAGGCGAAAAAGCTCGCATCCTGCTGTATGACGCTCCCTTTTAAAATGATTACCTTTCCCTTTAAAGTTGTAACGTTGCCCTTTGATCTCATGGCCGCCCCCTTTTACGCCATGGGAGACGTTGCAACAGCAGGAATGCCCCGACCTGTAAGCTGGATTGTTAGTGCCCCCTATTATGCTGCAGGAGCTATGCTTCAACTACCCACACTACCCTTTAAATTCATAACACTGCCATTTGATCTCTTTGTAAAAGCTATCGAACAAGCTGCAGAAAATGAGTTAAGACGCGCCTAAAAAACCTTTGAAAACAGGTTGTGAATGACTTCACAACAATAAATATTCGTTTTGCGTCTTTTTAGGCTTGTTGCAAAAGTCCTTGTATGGAATGATCCTCAAAACTTGTGACAATGAAATTGTATACCCACACTCTTTGCTATTTGACTGAGAAATGATATGAGAGCAATTTTGATACATGGCAATGGAGGATCAAAGCCCACAGATAACTGGCTTCCCTACATTAAACGTGAGCTTGAAAAACTCAGGCTAAAGGTAGATGCTCCACAATTTCCCGACTCAGTACTTGCAAGAAGCAGCTACTGGCTCCCATTTCTCGAAAATGAGTTAAAAGCCGGTGCTGATACAATACTCATCGGCCATTCCTCAGGAGCCATTGCAGCAATGCGCTATGCCGAAACTCATAAAATCTTAGGCTCTGCACTGATAGGCACCTACTACACAGACCTTGGCATCTCTGCCGAAAAAGAGAGCGGCTATTTTGATAGCCCATGGGACTGGCAAGCCATCAAAAATAACCAATCTTGGATCATCCAGTTCGCCGGAGCAAACGACCCCTGGATACCAATCAGCGAAGCCCACGTCGTCCGCGACCAGCTCTCCACGGACTATCACGAATCAGCGACAGAGGGCCATTTCGGCGGTGATTACTACAAGGAAACCTTCCCCGAACTGCTCGAGGCACTAAAAAAGAACATTAGTCAGCATTCATAATCCACTTATACTTCAAGCAGCTACGACTCGCACGAAGGCCTCTCTAATAGGTATAAGGCATTGCATCTGCAACAAACTGACATGCCTTTGTAATGTAGCCATTGGATGGCAAAAGATCAACTTCTCTTCCGACCTTTGTGATCCACGTATAAGCAGCTTCCGCCTTCGCAACATCCCATGTATAGGCTAATACTGTAGCATAGGCTTTTGCAGCATTTAGCTCCTTATTCAAGCTACAGTCATATATAAATTGATAAGTCCTTTCCGCAAAAGCAACAGGACAGCGCTGAAGCGCAGTGAGCCCTACAAAGGCAACGCATGCAACAGCTGCAACCTTACTAACACGCGATGCAGTCTCTGGCCGCCAGTTTTGTGGATTTAGCTGACTAGCAAACGCAAAACCATACTTACTTACATTATTTATAAAACTCATATTAACACCTTTAGTAGGTCGCTATTTATAACAAAAAACGACTTTTTTGCAAAAGTTACTATCGCAACTTTTGTGTTAATGCTAAGAGCTTCAGTAAACAAGCAAGAAAATGTACATGAAGACTGCGTCTAAAATGACTGACTTAATTTGTCCATACACACAAACTTATAAATCTTCATTTCTTGCGCTTTTTCTCTCTTTGCGTTAAAAAAAATCACACGGCTTATCCCTTAGTCACAAGGTATTTGAAAGGCGCTGATGTTCCAATTAACGACATTGATTATTTGGTTGTTTTGACCGCCTGTCCCCGTTG
>CAZEGK010000035.1:0-3338 GCA_964512205.1 uncultured bacterium
CAATAGAGCCTATGATTAACAGAGGCTCCTTTGAAGCTGTTTTAGATGAGAGCGACCACTGGACAGCAAGGACAAAAGATGGAAAACCATCAGCCCATTGGGAACATACCCTATTCATAACACCTAATGGCTACGAGATTCTAACCCCTTGGGTAAGATGATATCATGTACGATTCTTTGAAAAGGCAGTTGTTCTAAGCTTAGGAAAAATCGTCTCCAGCTTGCTCAGCGCAGCTTGATCAACATTTGTCTTCTGAAGCGTAAATTCAGTCACATGAGGGAAGCTGCATCCCTCAAAAGAAGTAAGGCCGTAGCAAGAAGATAAAAAAAGTGAGTTAAGGCTATTTGCTGTAACTTGAGATAGTCTCTGTATGTCTCTATCAATAATTCGAGCGCCTATAATTTTCACATCTTTAAGTCGAGAAAATTGCCAGTCGCCTATCACTTTAAGTTTTGTCTTTTTGATACGCAGATTTTCTAAAGTATCTTTTGCTGAAATTGAGAGATCTAGAATTTCGTCATCTTCAAGAATGAAATTTTCTATATCTAGAGAAACTAACTTTGGAAAATGGGCTCCATCAAGACGTAGAGAATGTCTTAGATCGCCATTCCCACAATAGTCGCATGAAAGACTTTTGGCGCAGAGGTTGACTTCTAAATGAGTAAGTTCTGAAAAATTACATTCACTGAATTGTGCAATTTCACCATCAAAATATGTATAAATACATTTGAGGGTAAGTTTTTTAATAGCACCTCTACTAATATTGCAAATTGCAGTAAAAGAATCACTATCTCTAATTGCGCACCTTTCAATAGTCAGCTCCTCAAGCTTCGGTAATACAATCTCATCGTTAATTGGGGAAAAATCAATTTCGTCGCAACCTTTCATGGTCAATCGCTTTAGATTTTTACAGGCATTTGTAAACTGGACAGCAATTTCCGGCGTACATTTGGTATCATAAAAATGAAGCTCCTCGAGAAAGGGAAAAGAATTTGCACTAAAAAGAGTTTCTACATGACTACAGCTTAATTTTTTAAGTTTTGTCATAGGGGGTATTGAAGTACACTTCGGCATAAAAAGTATATTAAGTTCTTCAAGTTCAGAAAAACTACAGTCCTTTAGAGTAGTTATGTTCTGCGAATCTTCAATATCGAGAAGTTTTAGTTTGGGAGATGCTTCACTAAGCCGGACAAGCTCTTCGTCTCTTAGCCATGATTTCTTTGCAATGATAGTTTCAAGCTGTAAAAATTCGCAATTTTGAGAAAAAGTGACTCTTGATCCTCTTGCGAATTCAAGCATTTTAAGATTAGGAAATGAACAAAGAGTGCTTTTCGATCCAGTTATTATTAATTCTACTACATAGCTACCAACTAAACGACTAATTTTTTCTAAGTCCTTGTCATGCGAGGAAAGTCCGATTCCTCCATCATTAAGTGAAACTTGTAAAGGGCGAATTTCATACATGGACCGCATTACGTGAGCTTCAGGAAGTTCTTGTATGAACTTATGGAGGCCATTTGCGGTCGTCGAGATACAACATAGCCATTTAAAAAAGTTGCAGTAGAGCCTTCCCAAAAATTTGCAAGTAGATTCTCGTTCTGCAACATATTCAAGTAAATTTCTAGCTCCTTCAAAATCGTCATTAAAAGACCAATTCTTCAAAATATACTCTACGCATTGCTCTCCGAGACTTGAAATATTTGCAAAGACAGCAAGCTCAAGTAATGGTATTGCATTATCTCCCGTGATGGCTTCTATTCCTTTATCAACAAAAGCCATAAAATCTTCAGCACAACTTACGCCGTCTGGCATTGCGATGAAAATGGTAGCTTCTCGAGCCTCTTTCATACCTTTGTCATTAGTAAAATTTTCTTCAAGGTGAGGATCAAGTGCAGCAAGCTGCTCCCTTGTAACCATGAAAGAGAGATTTCCTATGCAAAGAGTAACCAAGTTCTTATCATTTTGGTTTTGCTGATTTGGCTCTGGCCAATTAACTACAGAATTAAGACTATTTTGAACATTCATAAAGAACCTCACAATTTGTAAATATTGTAGATAAGTAATTCAATTTAAACCATAAAATATATATATATTTACTAAAAAATATGGGTTAGGAATAGGTGTTACAAAAGGTGCCCTACAATAGAGATACCATCGCTGTAAAGAATCTCGGAGCTCTTGTTTCTTATCATATTTCTCTGATTTGAAATTAAATCGTATTCAATTTATATTGCTTGTTTCACAAAGTGGCGATTTTTTACTCATAGCTAATGGAGGCACTGTATGCAAGCAGCACACATGTTACTGTTATTATCAACTACTTATGATGTGCAATTTGATAACGGCGCGAGAGAGGCTATGAAGCCAAGAGTTCGGGTGGTTGCTGGCGATACTGCAGTCCAAGCCTTATTTCGTCATCATTGGGAGCAAATACAAACCAAGCCACAATCTCATCAGCAGCATAAAGATCACATGTTTGAGTGGGTGGCTCAGCTCTTTACTGGGCTAGTTGAATCTGTAACAAAGAATCTAAGTAGCGGAGTAAATAAATGTGTTGTAAAGATTCCACCAAGAGATGCTGCAACGTGGCCTGAAGAGTTTGCAATACTCGGCGATCTCTTTCATCGCTATATTAACGTAACTCTAAAAGATCCTCTTTGTGAAAAAAGAGATCTTGAAAAAATCGATGTGAGTTTAAAGTGGGACCGCAAAGATCACAAGCTACTCTCAGACCTTCTTGGAGTGGCTCGCCCAAATAAAGGCTCAAAGACAAATAACTTTAGGCAAAACGACACATTTTGTGATTGTGTTGTTATCGTTGAGGGCAAGGAATTTCCCGTCCATAAGCTACAATTAGCCAAAAAGTCATGCTACTTCGAGGCGATGCTTGATGGCAATTTTCGAGAAACCTATCAAAGACAGCCTATTGTGCTTGATGACCCTACACTTACTGCAGACCTCTTTGAAACTATCCTGGAGCATATCTACACAGGATCTACAAACCTAAGCGGCAAATCCGCAAAAGATCTTATCCTGCTAGCAGAAAAGGCAAAGATGTTCCTGCTGCCAAAGCTTGAATTGCTCTGCAACAGACTACTCCTTACCAAAATTGACGCTGCAACCTGGCCCGAGATTGCCACACATGCACTTAACATCGAAGATGGAGGCATTCTAAAAGAGCACTGCGAATACCTGCTACAGTCTACAAAGATAAGTGAGCGACTTCTTAAGGAGCTTGAAAAGGCAACTCTAGAAGATCTTTGTGAGTATTATGAACATTCTAATGGATACAAGCTTCTGCATCCTCACAGACACATGATTGAAACTCGTATAAGAG
>CAZEGK010000035.1:3438-27206 GCA_964512205.1 uncultured bacterium
AGCATCATCGCCTTTATCAGTTCTCTAAGATAGAGGTTTCTGTCGGTGCAGGAAAAGCCGTGGCGCACTGTTTCATGAAGGCCAGTATCTTTAATAACTACGGGTATACAGCCATTCATCTGGGCGCGAAGCGCTGTGATACAAAAGGTTTCTGCTGCAATGCAGGGATAGGTCCAAAGCGATGCCTTGCTGTAGGCATTATTAAGCTCTTCATGGCTTACAAGGCCATGCTCTTTGATGTCGAGCATCTCATACACATCTACCTGGGCTTTCATATAGGCCTCTTTTTGCTTAGAGAGCAGCCCCCATGTCTGCCAGCCGTAGTATACATCAAGCGTTGCTAGAGGAAACCTTCTCTTCACCTCTGGCCAGATATCGAGCAAAATCTCAAGACCTCTTGCATAGTTTGAACTGTAGATACAGGAGTAGGGATTTGAGCGAGGCTTTACAGCTCCAAATTGTTCAGGATTTATCCCATTGCCAAATATTTTGGTAAACTTAGAAAAGCCGGGGTTATAGACAGCGTAGTCATTTTTTTGCCATTCAGAGAGCCACAACACATCATCGAAGCCGTCGATAAGTTCTTTAGAAATGGGATAAAAAAATTGATCATGGGGCCACAGATAGACCTTTTTTGCCCGCTTTTTTAATGCCAGGGCATTAGTTGCTATCCTCCACGAAATAGCAATATCACAAGGCTCTCCCGTATCTTCTTGAGCGTCGATATATCGTGGATTTGCGATAGGCAATGAATGGGGAGAATTTTTTGGCGGCATGCCAACTACAAGCACTTTGTATCCAAGAGCTGCAAGCTTTTGCGACATATAGATTACTGCCTCTTCAGAACCAGTAATCCCCTCTTTAATGCTATCTGGATCCCAAGGCTTGGCTCTTGAATCTTTATAGCCCATAATCGTAATAGTCCGAGGCTCATCACCTCGAAGCGATACAAACGAAAAAAGGACAAAGAAATAGAGTAAAAATCTATTCATAGTTAGCTCGCTATTGCAAGCGATGTTGTTTCACAAATCTCTTCAAGGAGCTTTTGATTTGCAAAGCCAAGATTTTGTTCTGCACAGCTATGATACTCATTTGGCAATCCGTCAACATCGAGAAGAGCGATAGATGCCTCCTGGCACTCTTTATACTTGCCTATCCAGTAGGAAGAGACAGAGATCTCCATAAGGAGGCCATAGTCATAAATCCAGTTTTCAATAAAAAAGCTATCTTGAGGAAGCGGTATTGTCTTTCCAAGCGATGCAACGAGGTAGCATCTTGTATTGTCACCAATAGAGCGATAGTAGCGTGCAAGGTGGTAGTAGGGCTCTGCACGGTTTCGAGCATGGCTAACTGCTCCTTTATAGCTCTTAATCACCTCTTCAGCCGGAGCACCTAGCTGCTCCTGAAGCTGTCCAGCACTCATAAGGGACCAGCACGCCTCAAGATCATAACTTGAGCCAACTTCTGCACGCTTTTTGTACCACTTGATCGCCTGCTCTTTTTCGCCGAAACTTTCATAGCTCTTCGCAAGGTAGAACATATAGCGGCTATTTGTAGGATCTTCTTGCAACGCAGCTTCTAACACTTCAGCATCTTTTTGATACTTTTTTGGATCCCGCGACCGGACGCCATCTACTGTGTAGATATTCTTCACCTTTTCTACCGTTGCAAAGGTATGGCTCACATGGGGAACAATAACCTCATGAAGGACACCTTCCCATTTAAAATCTGGCTTATCTTTTATGATCGAAATTTTCGACCAGCTGGAGCCTGGCCATGTTAAGATAAAGTAGTAGTAGTCCTTATCAAAATCCGGTTTCTCAAAATCATCTTCATAAACAAGGTATTCATCAGCGTCGATAAAAAGGATATAATCTGCTTTGCCTCGTGCGGCATCGAGTGCTTCATTTCTATTATGGGCAAAGTTTTTCCAAGGACGTTCTATGAGCTCACCCGGAACATTCTTTTCTTTCATGTAGTTTTTAATGATCTCTTGGGTGCCATCAGTAGATCCAGTATCAGAAATCACCCAGTAGTCGATCATAGGAAGAACAGATTCAAGGCATCTTGTAATTACCTTGCTTTCATTTTTTACGATCATATTGAGACAGACTGTCTTCTTATCAGCATAGACGCTTGAGACAGCAAGAAGAAGAAGGATAACGAAACGTAACATACAGACCTCCGTTGAAAAGGTACTGTATCAAACGAACTATTTAGGTTCAAGCTCTAGCCATTCTCTGATGAGCCATCTTTGCACCCAAAAAGCAGCTTCCTCGCCAACTTCAACACGCTCCAAACTCATCGCAATAGTTGCCCCCTGCTGAATCTCTCTCAAAAGAAGGTATTCATTTTTTTCTAGAGGCTCCCACGATACGTTGAGTGCTGGATTGCGATAAAGGAGGTAGTAGTGTGTCTTATCTTTAACAAAGGATGGAAAGTCATTTTCGAGCCAGTATGCATGCTCTTGTTGCAAAAGCTTTTGCCGAAAGGGTAATAGATCCCCTTCTGTTTCTACAAGATAGACGTGAGCGCCTAAACAAACATGCTCATCAAGCAAACGATCTGCCCTTTCACCTTGATAGTTTGACAGGTCGATAGGCCTATTTTTTCTCGCAAAAAAAATCATCTGGCATGCCCAATCGATTTCTGCAGCCTTCAAAATGAGGGCTTTGTCTTGCTGGCTATAGTTTTTTTGCAGCCAGTCATAGAGCTTGTTTCCTAAAAGATTTAAGCTCCAATGTATAGGCGGGTAAGCTTTGAGATAGTCTATACCTATCTCCTCATCAAAAGCATCTTTACCAAAAAGGCGGGAAAGAAACGCATATTCCTCATGAAGCGCACTAAGAAGCCTGAGCCAGTAGCTTTGGTTATAGAGCTCCATGCGCTTATCAGCCGACAATGTCTCTGTGCTTACAATATAGGTTTCCGGAAGTGTATCGTAGACAATACCGCTATAGATCCTCTGGGTGATACAGGATCCAAACCACTTTTGCAGCTCAAAGAGCGTTTCTGGAACAGAGCTCATTTTGATATGCCTTTGCTTTTAGGGCCTCTTGCCAGGTATCTTCGAATGATAAAAAGTTATCATCCCACTCGAGCAGTGTCGATACGCCGCCGGTAAGGGGATAAATTTTTCCATAAAGCTCCCAGACCTCATCGCACACATAGTTGTCGTGGGTATCGAGGATATAGCCATCACATCGTTTATGGCCTGCAAGATGGATTTGAAGGACTCTATCAAGAGGAAGATTTTTGTAATACTCTTTTGGGTCAAAGCCATGATTTTGACTTGAAACATAGATGTTATTTACATCAAGCATCATGAAAATATCGGCCTTTTCTACGACGGATGCATAAAAATCCCACTCCGGCATCTGATCTTGCTTGTAGGTTACATAGGAGGAGAGATTTTCGAGCGCAAAAGGAACTTCTAGATAATCCTGCACGATGCGCGCGCGCTCTGCAACATAGTCAATCACTTCCTTTGTATAGGGTAGAGGCAGAAGATCGTGATAATGAGCACCGGGAAGCCTTCCCCAGCAAAGGTGGTCAGAAATCCAGGGAGTCTTTGTCTTTCTTGCGAGTGCTTTTAACTCTTTCAAATAATCAAAGTTTATGGGGTCAGGACTGCCGATTGCTAAGTTAACGCCATGCTGGACGACAGGATAGTGTTCAAGAATGCGATTGAGGTTTTTTAGGGGAAGCCCCTCCTCTATCATAAAATTTTCACTTATAATTTCAAACCAATCGATGGAAGGCAGTGTGCTAAAGATGTGATCGTAGTGAGGAATACGCAGTCCTATGCCTATTCCAAGATTTGGGATATTGCTATTTTTTCTCATGGTATATGTGCCCCATCAGGGGCACGAATAGATTACATGTTTTGACGCTTCATTGCCATATTTACAGCATCAGATGCTGAAACTTTGCATGTGCCTTTGCCTTTGCAAGAATTCTGACCTTTGCAGCTATTAGCATCAGATTTGCAGCCGCCTTGGCCTTTGCATGTATTTTGGCCCTTGCAATCGTGACTTGCAGTTTTCATAGCCATCGAACGATCGCTGTGGCTCATTTTCATGAAGGAGTCTTTTGCACTTCCTGAGAGCTTATTAGCAAATGATTGCTCATCTGATGTCATATGAGCTTGATCTTGGGAGGACTGTGGTTGCATCGAATCAGCACAGACTACTGCCTGCTGACCTAAAATTGCTGCTGAACAGACACCCATAACGATTTTTTTTCGTAGATTATCTTTCATTTTCCTACCTTTTAATAAAGTTTTTTCCACAAACTGTATGTACAAGGTTAGCTAATTTTTTGTCTAGCGAAGATCGTGAATAACCAGTCGCACAGATTCTCTAAGAGAATCAATTTGGCCTGTGACAGCATCTTGAGCTTGTTCATCATGAGCAAGCTTTTGCCAATTTTCACCCCAAACAACTGCGAGCTCTTCTGCTTTTTTAGGAATGGGGTTTGGCAGAAGTGATCCCATATCGGAAATGATTGCAACATGGCCCCAGCCAAGAAATGCATCTTGTGCATTTTGGTAGATTGTTTGATTGACAATCACCTGAAGCTCTCCAAGATGTTTTAACACTTCAAACGATGCTTGACGAGTGTTGCGATTATGCTCAGTTGCCTCTTCGCGCCAGCTCGTGTAGCCAAGTGCAACGACTGCAATGAGTAAACTAAGAATCGCTACAAAATGCTGCTTGATCTGCTCTTTCATATTAGTAAATCTCTCTCGCAAACTGCTCTTTGACCCGCTCGTTGTTATCCTTTTTCACAAGATCCTTTCCGCTGTAGTAGTAATAGCATCCTTTATAGTGCATGTCAAGATAGACGCATGTTTGAGAAAAAGGAGCTTCAAAGTCCTTTTGAAGCTCGTTGCCATAGCAGGCAATGATGTAGAGTTCTTTATTAGCAAGCGCCCTTCCAAGATCTTTTCTAATGGAAAGCAAATCGCTCCATCTATCAAGGAAGGTTTTTAACGGTGCGCTCATCGTATACCAGTAGACGGGCGTTGCTAAAATAATTGGGTTATGATCGATCATCTTTTCTGCAATAGTGATGAAATCATCATCTCTATTTTCTGCATCGTAGTCATAGTAGGAGATATTGTGCAAAAGAAGATCTACGACAGGAATGGCCCTTCCTTGTAAAAGATTTTGTACGGCAATTTGTGTATCGCCATCGCTTCGAGAGCTTCCGAGAATAACTATTGGGCTTTTTTTCATAGTCCCTATTTTAACCAATTGCTATAATTTCTGCCATGCTAGAACTTGCCCAAAAAGAGATACCGCCTCAAGAGGCTGGAACATTTCGAAAAAGCGATCTTATTGATCTTGAACAGATCGATGCCCCTTTTCAATTTGACATCCGCTATGCGACAAATAATAACTTTGTAGGGTTCCCTCTCTACACCTATCCCAAGGCCTATCTCCAAAGACCTGCAGCAGATGCCCTTGTACGAGCAGCAAAAAAACTTGAAACAATCGGCTATGGACTCATCATCTATGATGGCTATAGACCATGGCATGTTACCTGGATGTTTTGGCAAGTGACAGCCGATCACCTAAAGATATTTCTTGCAGACCCTAAAGAGGGCTCAAAACATAATAGAGGCTGCGCGATCGACCTTGGCATGTACCGCCTTGATAGCGGCGAAAGCGTTGATTTTCCAAGCGACTTTGATGAAATGACCGAGCGCTCCTTCTCAAATTATACTGGAGCTACTACACAGCAGGCAGCACATCGAAAAATCCTGCGAGATGCTATGGAAGCTGAAGGCTTCACCGTTCACCCCAATGAGTGGTGGCACTTTGACTACATAGACTGGCCACTCTATGCGATCCAAAACGTCTCTTTTGAAGAGTTGCTTGCTTCGGAAAATCACTAACCTCTTGGCTTTACGGTAATATGGGGACGTTTTGATTTAACAAAAAGCCTTGCCTCTTCAAATGATGTATAGAGGTCAGGATGTTTTTGGTAGAGATAGGCAATAACAACTTCCGCACTTCTTCCCCTACCTGCTTTACAATGGACAAGCACCTTTTCTCCATTCTTTAGCCAGTTAGAGACAATAGCAACAGCCCGCTCAAGCTCTGCCTCTCGCGGAGGGGTAAAATCTTGTATTTCAATTTGCTCATGCTTAATGCCAAGCTGCTGCCACTCTTCCGGGCGTACAGGATCTGCTACGAGGCTAGATGTGGTATTTTCAAACCGCTCAGTCATGGTAAGTACTGCAGAAATACCCTCTTTTTGAATGGCGATGTCATCACCTGTATTTTTAAGTGGAAGTCTTCCCAAATAAAGGTTGTCAGTAATCTTGCTATAGATTGGAAACTTCTTTGGCCATAGCTTATTCATAAAATAGCCATAGGTCAAAGTGGTCAAATAGATGATCTTTCTAAACATAGGTAAAGATCATACGAGAGGCGGTATTTTGTGTATAGCCGTTGCTTGCTGCTCTGCATAAAGGTTTGTCTGAAGCGCCTGACGTGTCACACCCTCAAAGCTGTTTGCTGCCGTTATAAGATCTAAGATGTTGACATCGATTCGCCGTATAGAAATGCCTTCATTCATGATTTTGCATGCTGCCCAGCGGTGGTGGCCATCAAGAACATAATTATCCTTACTTACCATAATTGATTCTTTGCAGATTGGCACCCCTGCACCTATCGCTCCAGCCATACCGCGCACCTTACTCCTTAGCAGCTCGCCCTGTGAAGGGGTAAGTCCGGCAGCTTTAACTTCCTCATGAGTCACGGTCACATTTTTTCCCTTCCAATAATTTTCAAACCGCGTGATCACTTCGCCTTCGAGCTGCGGCATTTGATTGCGAGGAATACCAAGGTTTCCGTGACAAAATGAGACATCAGGCCCTTGGCAGATATCTTCGGGAAGACCTGGATCTGTGAGGTTTGCGGATGCAGGAATTTGGCTTGCTGCTGCTGTACCTATAAAAAGCGTTCCAAAGAAAAGAGCAAGCATTCTTGATTTTTCTTGGCTTAGCGTCTTTAAAGAAGTGCGATTTTTTATCTCCTCAATCCTTTCATCTCTAAGCTTTTTTTCAAGCTGTGGCTTTGGCTTTTTCAACGTCACTGATAATTTCTTATTCTCTACCAATTTTGGCAATTCAGGATGTTCTCTGAGAAGTGTATGAACCTCACCTGCAAAAAAATTCCGGGCTTGTTCCAAATGATGCTTATCTTCATGTAATAGCTCCGTCAAAAGGCATGCAGCAAGAAGTGTGGAAAAGCAATTTTCAGGCCCAAGCTCTTTGAGTTTTGCTACTCGCTCTTGCACCTCTTCTTTATCTAGCTCATTAAAAGCCTCTGCAAGCAAAAGCACATCAAAGATGCGATTTTCAAAAGCTGTTGCCGTTTTTTCTTTATATTTTTTTCCTGTTAATGCCTCTGTAAACTTGGCAATAATTTCTCTATCGCTATCAGATGTGGGCACAACAGGATTTTTAAATTCTAGTGACGTTTGATTTAGTACCTTCGTAATAAAGTCATGTGTCACCATAGTTTGATTATAGAGCGGGCCTTGCTCGCTAGACTGAGGCACGTTTGATCCAATCATAGCTTCACCTCTTCATATATATATTATTTTATAATAATAATTATTTTACTTAAACCAGAAACTTTATCAATTTGATTATAAGTAGTTTAAATCATTTATGAGAGAGATTGGCTTAGCCTTTGACAACTTAAGACTATTTTACTATACTGCTTTAGGCAAAAAGCCCACGTAAAATCCCATGAATTATTCTCTTTTCACTTTCATAGCACTCCTCCTTTCCTTCCAACTTATCGCTTCAAATGCTAAGTATGATGTTCTTGGCGTAGGCACAGCAATTACCGATATGCTCATTCCTGTAAGTGATGCCTTCTTAGAAAAGCATAACCTGCCAAAGGGTGGCTCTCGAGTTGTCCAGATGGAACAAATTGACGAGCTTTTACAAGAAGCTAAAGGCGAAGCAAAAATCATGCCAGGTGGAAGCTCGGCAAATATGCTTAAGGGATTATCAAAGCTAGGTTTAAAGACGGCCTTTCACTTTCGGGATGGCGTTGATGGCTACGGCATACAATATGAAAATAGCCTTAAAGAATATTCTGTAGAGCCTCTTAAAATTGATGATCTTAATCTTCCATCAGGTCTTGTCATCTGCTTTATCACACCAGATAAAAATAGAAGCTTTGTAGCAGCACCTGGAGCTGGTTCATCTTTTTCTGAGCAAGATCTCAATCACGATCACTTGAAATCGGCAAAAATTGTCCACATAGAGGGCTACCTACTTCGCAACAAAGACGTTGCAAGAAGGGCTATGCAACTTGCAAAGGAAAATGGAGCACTCGTAAGCTTTGATCCCGGTAACTTTAGCCTTGTAGCAGAGCATAGGGAGCTTATACTAGAGCTTTTAGAAAACTATGTTGATATTGTCTTTATGAATGAGGATGAGATGAGAACGCTCTTTGCTCTTCCTGTAATAGATGGCTGTAAAAAATTGAGTACATTAGTTTCCACTACCGTTGTGCTCATGGGTGAAAAGGGCTGCCTTATAGGCTCTCAGGAAGAGGTAATAGCCTCTCCTGCAAAAAAAGTGACTCCTGTAGATACGACAGGAGCTGGTGATCTTTTTACAAGTGGATTTCTTTATGGAATGCTGAAAGGATATGATCTTCTAGTATGTGCCGAGATAGGAAACTACCTTGGATCAGAGGTTATACAGCAGATCGGAGCAGAGATCCCTAAAGAGCGCTGGCAGGAACTACAGGTAGCGCTAAACAATAGGTAAGCTAGATAATGACAGTGTATGTTGTTTTATTTTTAATCGGCTTTTTAAATGCCCTACATAATAATGGCAACAACCTTTCTATCTACTTATCAGAATGCGGCTATTCCAAAGACCTTATAGGCCTCTTTTATCTCCTCGGAATACCCTTCAGCATAAAAATACTCTGGTCGTCAGTAATTGACTACGTCCCACCTCCTCTTTTAAAAAAGAGCCCGCGAAAAGGCTGGTTTCTTATAGCCCTGCTTGGAATGGCTCTCTCCTTTATAGGGATGGCCTTTTTTGATCCCTCGAGCTACCCTTGGCAATTTGCTAGCTCTCTCTTCATGCTTGCCCTCTTTGCAGGATGCCTCTACATGGTAGGTATCGCCTATGAGCTTGAAAGCCTAGATTCCGCCGCCTATTCCACAGGATCGAGCCTCCTTATAACCGGTTATAGAATCGGCCTCCTGTATGCAGGTGCCGGCATTCTCTACATCGCACATCTTGTCTCATGGCCTGTGGCTTTTTTAGCAAGCGCTCTCCTCACCCTTATCGCCTCCATTATTATGCTCGCTGTAAAGGAGCCCTTCAAGTCAGAGTCTACACTTGTAGTGAGAAGACAGCGGCTAAAAGAACATGGTATGTTCAATGAGATTGTCATAGCACCAGCTCGTGCTTTTTTCAAAAATGATAACTGGCAAAAGATTCTAGCAGTAATAGTGCTCTTCAAGCTCTCAGATCATATGTCAAAGCCTATGGAAGGGCCATTTTATTTAGAAATAGGCTTTACAAAACAAGATC
The DNA here is from genome assembly GCA_964512205.1 of uncultured bacterium. Taxonomy (GTDB): domain Bacteria; phylum Chlamydiota; class Chlamydiia; order Chlamydiales; family FEN-1388; genus SZAS-7. The sequence continues at coordinate 13,025 of CAZEGK010000035.1, forward strand.
TTGCCCTTGCTGCGAAAATTTTTGGCTTTACAGCGACGATACTTGGGGCATTTGTGGCAGCAAGGGCTTTAAAAAATAAAGAGCCTTTTATCGCCTGTGCTATGCTTGGACTCATCCATACAATGGCAGAATGCGGCTGCTTCATCCACAGCCTTGTTGGAAAGTCCTATTTTATGCTCTACCTCACCTCACTTCTCACAAACCTCACAGGCGGCATGGCGATAACTGCATTTATTGCCCTCCTTTGGAAGACTTGCGATAAGTACTATGCCCCTCTTCAATATGCCTTTCTCTGGTCGCTCTCATCAATTCCAACAAAGCTTGCAAGCTGCCTTGGTGGCTTTCTTGCTGCAAAGCTAGCGTGGCCTGAGTTTTTCGGAACTGTTTGGATAATGGGATTTTTTAGCGCCGCGATACTTCTTATTATAGTCTCTAGACGAAAGAGATCCGAGCCTCTGTGCTCTACATCAAAAGCGTTGCAGCAATGAGATCGGGATCGATCTCGCGAAACTCACACGTAATGCGAGATTGTCTATTTGGATTTTGTTTTTGTAGGGCTGCAGAAAAGCGTGTAAGGAGCTCTTTTGTGCAGGCCTTTAGCTTTTCCCTATCTCGCCCTGCCATAAGCTCTAGTTTGATATGTGAGTAGCTATTTTCTGGATTGCCATCGCCGACAACACATTCTGAAATAGTAATGAGCTTAGTTTTAAGCTTTTCGTGGTGCAAGCCAAGACTTTCAGACAAAAAGGCATGCACATCCTTTGCAAAAGGTACTAAATCAAATGCAAAATCTTTTGGAATTTCAATCGTTATAAATGGCATAAAGGCAATTTTAGCCGCCAGGTAGAAATATTGGAACCAATTTCCTTGTCGCAAGGGTTTTTCCTACAAGAGATGAGACCTTAGCTGCTTGTTTCTTTAGTATATCTACTGCCGTTTCTGCAATAAGGCCTGCCATATAGCGCAATCTAACCGCCACAGAAACATCGTTTCCTAAAGTACTGAAAGAAAGCTTCATATGACTCCAGCCAGTCACATCCTTTAAAATTTGGGACGAGATTGACCCTGCACTCAAAAGCTGCTGAGTGAGAAATCGCCTCAATGCAGCATCATTTTTTGCTACAAGCTTGATCATTGAGCGCCCCACAACAAAGCCTGTCCTATCTTTTGCACTCAGACATCCTACCGAGACTGAAAAGTTGCCATTTCGCATAAGAGCCGTGACGGCCTCTTCAGCAACAACCCCAGTAGATTCGCCCTTCTCAAGGCTTTTGCACATCGATTTCCAATCCGGATCTTCAAATAACTTTGTATTTCCAAGCTTTCGCAGATTATCCAGTGCTTGTCGATTAATTTCTGCCTGAAGACCTTGGTTTTTAGGACTGCGAAATAATGATGAGGTTTGTATCGATATATTTAAGAGCGTTGCGGAAAGTGTCACTTCTTGCTTATCACCCGGCTTTGCATCCGGAAGAGGAATAAATATCGTATCGCCATCAATATGTGGTCCATCTGATCCTAAAACCACACGTTTGCCATTAAATTCCTTAAATACTTCTGCCATATCAAGAAGCTCATTTGCTTCGCTATGTACCCATCCGCACTTTTTATCCATCTGACGCTTTCCAGGATCAAGAAGGCGGATATCAACGACATTCCAGCTATCTCCGGCTGGCCTCTGCCTTTCGGCTTGCGCTGTAAGGTACTGCAGCATCTGCAGATTCATACGCTCTGACCGCTCTAATAATGCAGCCTCTGCATTTGTAAGCTGCTGTATTGCCATCTGCAGCGATGCATAAGCAGCTGTTTGCGGTTTATAGGCATCTCGCTCTTTTTGTAGTTTTCGTACTGCTATATCCTTTAAAGCAGGATTAGCTACAATCTTTTTAAGATCCCGAAGATTTGTAGTACCATTTCTTAGATCACTCATTACCCCAAGCCGAAGCAATCCATGCGTTTCACCGGCTTCAGAAACGAGATTTATATGTCGTGCATTGATAAGACCCGGACTTGCCTTGTCTGCAAGCTCTTTATAGAGCGCTCCATCTAGCGGCTTTCCCTTTGCCTGTTTAAGCTGCTGGATCATAAAAGCGCGGTGATAGTTTGAATCAAAGAACTTCCTCTTGTCAGCTACTGCATCTGTCTCAAGATTTTTTTGTGTTTTGCAGATAATCTCTAATTTTTTCGTAATAGTTTCAAGTTTGCCTTGTAGCCGCTGTTCTTCAAGAGATCCCTTAGCACACTCTGCAAGCATCCCCCTGCAAGCAAGCTCTTCTTTATTAAGCTGCACGAAGCTTTGTCTAAGTGTCACAGAAAGCGCTTTTTGACCCGGGATCCGTGTTGCAGTTTCGCTGGCAAGGGGTTTTCCCGACTGGCTAGTATAGGGAGCAAACAGCAGTTTTCCTTGCATATCTTGTTTGTCTACAGAACCTCTTTGCCACACATTTGAGACTCTACAGGAAAGATCTTGCAGAGCTGCTGGAACATGGGAATGAGCCTTTGCCTCCCCCGATTCATTAAGGACAAAAAATCCATCGTGCGGCCCCTGGCCTGAAATATGTGCCATAAGTCTCCTTAAAGCACATTATATCAAATAATTAATTAAACCTCTATGAACCCTAAAGGATTCTGGGCGCTATTTTTGGATATAAGTAACTCATTTGAAAAGTACTTACGATATACTTCTAGCGCCTCATCCGCCGTTTGGACGCAGTAAAAACAGCTTGATACCCACTCAGAGCCTTTGATAGTGCCATTTCTAAGGTTCACCTGGTAGCGGGAGGTTATTTTGTCCTTCCAGTACTCCACTTCCCCTACGAGAAGCACAGGTGTTGGGTTAACGCAGCCCACCTTTCTTCGCACTTCTTCGAGACAAAATTCAAAGTCCGTACCTATTCCCCCCATGACAAAGATAGGAAAATCGAGGTTAAACTCTGCCTGTCTCTCGACAAGTTCATAGTGCCGATAGGTCATTTTTGCTTCTATATAGGGGTTTTGCCTCTGCTCATTCACCACGTTTTGCGAGGTAGATCCAAAATCCGTTATTCTGGCACCAGATAGGATTTTGAGCTCTTTTGCAATACGATTTCCCGTCTCCATAGCACCAGGGCCGCCTCCAGTGATCAAAACAAGAGGCGTATTTTTATTCAAAAGCCTGTGCTCCATATTCGGGCGCATTGCAATAACGCCTTCAAGGATATCTTTCAGGATTGTATCAAAGCCGCCAGATAATAAATTTGACCCGTAGACGCCAAATGTTGTCGCCTTTATAAAGGTCTCCGTCTGGTTAAGGGGCACAAACATGCCGGTTTCTCGCTTTGGCTGCTGCACATACTGCAGGATCTTTCCTGTAACCTCATCGACCCAAAATACCGGAATTGCAAACTTATAAAGATCATTAAGCATTGCCCTATCTTCGTAGGAAAAAAATTGCCCATGATTTGCAGAAGGGTATTGAAAGTAGATGCCCTTTAAGCAGTTTGATACTCGCTCAGAAAGAAGCATGCGTTTCATGATAGGAGAGGGAAAATACCTGGTGAGCATAACGCCCTGGCTTGTAATCTCTCCATCTTCGATTGCTTTGAGGTAGTCATATGTTGGCTGCTGCTCGATAAAGCGTGAGATAAGAAGCGCTTGCCTAGTCCCATGAGCAATGCCCGGAAGGTCATGAAAAACTGGCGGCCTCACTACCCAATCTGTAGCTTTTAGCTCCTGCATCTGATGGCCCTTTACTACGAAGACAGCTGTTCGCTCTTCTACAGGTTTTGGCGCAGTATCAAAGGCTTTGAAAAGAGATGATGAATCCTCTAAACAGATCTGAAGCTGATCCCTATCAGAGAAAAAGACGTGTTCTCGATAGGGCTCTAAGGTATAAAATTCGAGGGGTATATCGTTAATCTCCCTCTTTGAATCGCCAAAAAGCTCATAGACATCGCCGGATGCTGATGTATCCGGCTGCAAAACGGATGCAGAGGTATGGGTGTAGCCAGGAGAAAGAAGCTCATCTACAACGCGGGCAAAGACGGTACGTATATGGAGAGGACTTGTGCGAAGGAGCAAAATTTCATCTTCTTGCACATTTCGCGGGGCTCCCTCTAACCAGTCCTGGTGAAGGCTGAGCAGATCTCTAAGCGAATATTTTTTATGGTGGAGCGACTTTGCCATTGTGGGCAAAAATCCAAAAATCGACCCCTCATAGGAGATGCGTCCATTTTTTAGGGCAAGATAGGCAACAGTGCGTCCATCAATGCGATCCAAAATCATGGTATCGCTTCCCTGCATTCCCCCAAGAGAAAGAAGAGGCCTCCCCTGCCTGTCAGATCGTCCAAACATGCGGGTAAGATAATCGGGATCCCTCACGCGCCTGCGAAGGTCTGCCGCAAAGAGCTTACCAATATAAGCACCTACTGTAATGTGCGAGAGCATCTCCCGAGCAATAGGTCCAATTGCGACAAGGCGTACCACTACTTTTGCACATCTTGCCTTTTGGTCGATTTCATACTGCTCCCCTATGCCATTTAGTCCGATCTGAGCAAGAGTGCTTTTTATATTAAAAAATATAAGATTCTGCTCGATCTCAAAACCAACAAATGTCGGATGGATACGTTCAATCAGCACATGTGCGACCGATGTTCGTTCGTCTACTTTTTGTATACTTGTAATCTTGCCATCTGGCGTTACAAGGTCTAGTTGTCCAAGATCCATGGTGTCCTCTCTATTTGTATTTACACATTTTGTAATTTTTGAGGAACAAAGAAAGGACATAAAGGACAATTGACCAAAATGGTAACTAACCCAGATAATGGGCAGTTTGACAAAAAGGCCTATCTCCTTATGAATCAACCTTCCCAGAAGATACCACGCTCCTTTGGCACTCACGATGGCACATTTCATGCTGACGAAGTCACAGCTTGCGCTCTCTTAGAATTTTTTGGCCTTATTGACTCTGATAAAATAAAGCGGACTAGATCTTCTGAAGAGCTTCGCTCTTTAGAATATGTATGCGATGTCGGAGGCATTTATGAACCCTCAATTAAACGCTTTGACCATCACCAGGCAGACTATAAAGGGCCCCTAAGCTCTGCAGGGATGATTCTTGAATATTTAAAGCATCGCGGCATACTCCAGCAGAAGGAATTTGACTTTTTCAACAACTCCCTTGTGCGAGGCGTAGATGCCCACGATAACGGCAAAGATCCTCAGATTCCTGGATTTTGCACCTTTTCTCAGGTAATTTCAAATTTTACGCCCGTCCTCTATGATGCACCTCCCGAGATGCAGATGCAAGCCTTCTTAGAAGCAAAAAACTTTGCTGTCGGCCATCTTTCGAGGCTTTGGCAGCGCTATCAGTATAATCAATCTTGTAGAGAAGTGGTCCAGCAGGCAATGGCAGATTATAGGGACTGCCTCGTCTTTGAAAAATCTATTCCTTGGATGGATGCTTTTTTTGATCTTGATGGCGAAAGACATCCTGCCCGCTTTGTCATTATGCCCTCTGGAAAGTGCTGGAAGCTTCGCGGTATTCCACCAAGTTCTGATGAAAAGATGAAAGTGCGCCAGCCTCTGCCAGAAGAATGGGCAGGCCTCTTAGATGAAGATCTCCAGAAGATTTCTGGCATCGAAGGCGCCCTCTTTTGCCATAAAGGCCGCTTTATATCTGTATGGAAGACGAAGGAAGATGCAGAATCCGCTCTAAAATTTGTACTTAATGCAAGGACATGTGCATGAAAAATGTGTTTATGCGAATCATCGATGGCGAGCTGCCATGCGATAAGGTATTTGAAAATGAGCGTATCATCGCTTTTAACGATATATACCCTCAAGCTCCCGTACACATCCTCATCGTCCCTAAAAAAGAACTTAAAAACATTTCAGAAATTGGCCCAGAAGATGGCCCGCTCCTCATAGAGATCATTCAAGTAGCAAACGATCTTGCAAAAAAATTTAAGCTTGAAGAGGGCTATAGGCTACTTACAAATAATGGCCCACTTGCAGGACAGTCTGTCTTTCAGCTCCATTTTCACTTAATTGGAGGATCTCACCTTGGACCTGTCGCCTGATACATGCGGTCTGTTACTCATTGACCTTCAAGAAAAGCTTTTTCCAAAAGTTTTGGACCACGAAAGACTCTTTGATCGCATAGATATGCTCTATAAAGCATGTACGCTTTTAGCCATACCTACACTCGTTACAGAACAATACCCGCAAGGTCTTGGCAAAACTGTACTCTCGCTTAACGAAAAGCCATATGAAAAGACCTCCTTTTCCTGCCTCGGAGCAGATTGCATACAAGGTGCGCTAAGAGAAAAAAGCATATGGCTTATTGCAGGAATTGAAGCGCACGTCTGTGTGTTTCAGACAGTAAAAGATCTGCTTAAACAGGGCTATACACCAGTAGTCCTCCAAGATGCTATCTCCTCTCGCCATAAAATTGATCTTGCATCTAGTCTCGAAGAGATGAAAAGACTTTCCATCCGCATAACGACTGTTGAGACTGTCCTCTTTGAGCTCATTAAGGATGCAAAACATCCAAAGTTTAAAGAGCTCTCAAGGCTTATAAAATGAACTACGTTGTTTTGTTTTGCCTCCTTTCTTCCTCTCTTTTTGGGGGACGTATTGAGTCGCTGCTCTTTCTTGGCGATACGCAAGGAGCCCTTTTAGAGCTCCAAGGATATCCAGAAGATTCAAAGCGAACCTATTATGAAATACTCTGCTATGCAAAGCAAAAAAATATTCGAGCCCTTCTTGAGGCCTTTTCGAGATATCCGGATAAAACTGATGCAACACTTCTAGAAGAGGTCGCATGGGCAATACTCTATAAAGCAACAGAGAGCTGCTCTCCAATAATTAGGCAAGAGGCATACCTCTCTGCATTTATGGCAAATGATGCAAAAGGCATACCACTTGCACTAAAGGCTTTAGAAGACCAAAGCCTTGAAATACGCTCTTTTGCCTATCGCCTGGCAGGAATGTGCCGAGATGAGGTGCTCATAGAAAAAGTAATCAAAGGACTTAGCGAAGAAGAGCGGGCCCAAATTCGCCTCGAAGCCTGCATTGCTCTCGGAAGGATGCGCTGCTCAGAAGCAAAGGAGCCTTTGTTACAAATCCTTGAATCCCCTACCTCTCTTGCAAATGAAAAGATGGCTGCAAGCTATAGCCTCTCGCTCATCACAAAGGAAAAAGATGCAGCCCTTATTGAGCGCTTAGCTACAAGCAACGAACGCGGCCTTCGCCTCTTTGCTTGCGAGCTTGTGCTCGCAAGGTCTGATTGTGCTAATTGCCACCTTCTCTTTCCGCTTATTAATGACTCTTCATTTGATGTGCGAATGGGGGCGCTAGAGTGCACACATACTTTAGGGTGTAGACCAGAACGAGAGCTGCTAAAAAAACTCACAGCACATTCTGATATAAAAACAAAAATCCTTGCAAACTGGCTACTCCTTGATGAAGAGCCTGCAAGAAGAGCATTTCGCGAGTTTCTCCAACATGAGGATAGAAGCATTCGCCTGTTTGCAGCAGGAGCTCTCAGCCATTCTAAATATGCACACCATTTTGTATCGCATGATCCCCTCGTTTCGTTGAACATAGCGATAGGAGCTATTTGGCAGCGAAAAGATGTGGAAAAAGCTGCAAAAATAGTACTTTCTGTCCTTAGTGATCAGACCCGGCTATCAAAGCAGCAAATAGGCCAAATAACATTTATTGGACCCTCTACTCAAAATCATGTGGCACAGGTAGCTCGGGTTCCTGAAACAGAAGATCTCCTTATTCGCTTAGAACTCTACTCTATGCTCGCCTCTTGCGGCGTAGACATTCAAAAACCACTTCGAAGCTTTTTGAAAGATCGTACTTGGGGCATTACGACACAATCTGCCCATCTTCTCCTCCAAGAAAATCACCTTTTCATTGATGAGCTACGAAAGTTGCTTCACGATAGCGCTCAAGAAATTGCCCTACAAGCTGCCTTTATTCTCGCATCATGCGCCGAGGATCAAGAAGCTATCACCATACTTAAAGATGCCTATCCGAAAGCTTCTAGACAGATGAAAGAATATATTCTCTTTGCCATGGCCTCAATAGGCCGAAAATCAGAGCTTTCATTCTTTGTTAGTGTGTTAAATGAGCCATTTGAAACACTGCGAATCATTGCCGCTCGCGGCATCCTCCTTAGTCTCAATAAATAACTAGTAAAGATAATCTTCGACAGCTATTGGACGGCCGATAAGGTCATTTTCGTACTGCCAGGTAGCGAGTTTTTTTGCTGCTTCTTCGGAAAATTTTTGCTGCTTGGCAAGTATGGGGACTGTTTTTTTCCAGCTTACCTCTTCCCATGCTAGGGTTTTGGGACTTTTATTTGTCATCAGGTTTTGATACATCTCAAAGGCAAGCTCCGGCTTTTCGCAGCAAAAATCTATGCTCTTTTGCAACGCCTTTTGAAAAGCATCAACGTGGATAAAATTTCCAGATGCTGCAACGACAACTTCTTCATACTCCGGCATACCATAATCAGTACCGAGAAGAAAACGGACCTTATAGCCATGTGCAACAAGATACTCCGGCTCAAGATTGGCAAGTGCTCCATAGACTATGTCTATTTTTTTACTTACAAGCTCATCAATCGCTTTGTCATGCAGATTGAGCTTGCAGCCAACCTGTACGTTATTAAGGTCTAAAATAATCTCAGCAGAAGGAAAGATGCTGTAGTTGCCATCATATCCCAAGATGCGGCCATGAAAATCATCAAGGGTCTTAATCCTGCTAGAAGAGAGCGTCAAAAAGCCTTTAAGTGGTTTTTCGATAAGCTTTCCTGTGATGATGATATTGCTCTCCCTTGCAATCGCCCTAAAAACGCGCGGAAGACTTGCAAGGACAAGATCTGCTTTTCCCTCATCAATGAGTGCAAGGGGGCTTGCAACTTGAGGCTTTTGAATATCTAAAAAAATCCCCTCATCACGAAAGTAGCCGAGTGCTCCTCCAACATAAAGTGGAATATGGTTTGGATTAGCAGGTCTATCAAGGACCAAAGAAAGCCGCGTGAGCCCTTTATCCTTAGTGCTGCATCCTGCAAACACACAAAGCATGACAAGTAAAAGCCTAAACATACAAAACCTGCTGTACATCTTTCATCTGAGTCAGTATAGTACTTTAGCAATTTATTGTTTCCAAGGAGCTCTATGGAAAAAACCAAGATTCCGCGAAAAAAGCTACCGGTCGATGAAATTCAAAATCATATTACGACCCAAAAAGGTCTCGACGGCTGGCTTATCTACGACTTTCGCGGCAATAATGCCCTCGGGCTCGACCTTCTTGGTATCGACGAACATCAGCTCCTCTCTAGACGTTTTTTTTACTGGATACCCAAAAAAGGATCTCCTGTAAAAATCGTCCATAACATTGAAACACACCCCCTTAAGCACCTTCCCGGAATAGAGATTGCCTACGACAGCTGGCAAAGCTTAGATACTGCCTTAGCAAATACGCTAAAGGGAAAAAAGCGAATTGCTATGGAGCACTTTCCAAAGGGTGCGATTCCGGTGCTTTCTACCCTTGATTCCGGCCTCTTTGAATGGCTCTCCGACAAAAAAATTGAAGTAACAAACTCCTGGAATATCGCAAAAAACTTTATCTGCCGCTGGAGTCCGATGCAGCTCAAAAGCCATAGGGAAGCTGCAAGCTTTTTGATGGAATGCTTTGAATCAAGTTTTCAGCGAGTTCGAGAAGCACTTTCGGCAAAGAAGAAAATTACAGAATATATGCTGCAGCAAGAGATCCTTGCCTCTTTCCAAAACCATCACTTTGTGACAGAGCATGATCCGATAGTGGCATGCGGAAAAAATAGTGCACTCCCCCACTACTGCCCAAGTTGCACACAAGATACACAAATCACAAATGATTCGCTTCTCCTTATCGATATCTGGTGCAAAAAGAAGGCTCCAAGCGCAACCTTTGCAGACCTTACCCAAGTGGCCTACTTTGGTAAAAAGCCCCCAGAAGAGATGCTCAAGGTGTATGACGTCTTAAAAAAGGCACAAGATGCCGGCATTACCTATGTGCAAAAGCACCTTAAAAAAGGCCAAGAAGTGCGCGGCTGCGATGTAGATGATGCATGCAGAAAAGTTATAGAAAAGGCAGGATTTGGCAAATACTTTGTTCACCGGACAGGTCATAACATTCACACGATGATGCATGGTCTTGGACCAAACCTCGACAACTACGAAACGCATGACACGCGTCCTTTGATGCCAAGAACCTGCTATTCCATAGAGCCTGGCATCTATATTCCAAAAGCCTTTGGCATGCGCCTCGAGTGTAACATCTTTATTCATGATGATCTCTCTGTCGAAGTAAGTGGAGAGAGTCCCGACACCCTCCCAATACTTTAGAAGGAATGTTATGTACTATATTCTTTTGCTCCTTTTTGCTTGCAACCTCCATGCCGCAAATCATTACCCCCTGACAGATGAACCAATAGATGTAGTGCTTGTGACACATCCTAAAGATAAGGAAACGCTCGAACATGCAATCATCGGTGTTCGCACCTATGGCAAAAACATTGGACGCGTCATCGTAGTCTCAAATGAGCCCCTTACAGATAATGCCGAATGGTTTGATGAAAAGCTCTACCCTTTCTCTAAAGATGATGTCGCCCTAGAAATAGGAAGAGGCGATCAAGAAGTGGCGGATGAATTTTTTGCAAGAGGCGGCCATCCTCCAGGCTGGTACTATCAGCAGCTTCTAAAGCTCTATGCAGCCTACGTGATTCCAAATATCTCATCAAATATCTTGGTGCTTGATTCAGACTCAGTCTTTATCAACGATGTCGAATTTTTAAATGAGCAAAATGGCGGCCTTCTCTGCATCCATTCAAAAAAAGCAACGAAGGGCCACTACTGCAGACATGCTGAGCGGATGCTCCCAAGCTACTCCCCTATTTATACAGATGTCAATAGCGTAAACCACCATATGCTCTTTCAAAAGCCGATACTAGATGACCTCTTTAAGGAAATCGAAGAGGCAAGAAATGAGCCGCTTTGGAAAGTCTTTTGTCACGAGGTAGATCTTAGTCGCAAGTATGGCTCTGGCTCTGAATATGAGCTCTACTTCAATTTTGCCTTGAATCACACTTCCCAAGTCTCCATCCGAGAACTTAAGCGAAGAGCAAGCGCAACCTTTGACAAGATGAATCTCTACAAAAACGAAGGCTTTATCCTCCTCTCCTACCACTCCTACATGCGAGAGGAGTAACGAATGTACTGCCAAATGAGGGCCTGGCCCTCATTTGGCAGTAGCACTTATTTCTTCTCGGTTTGTTCCGTCTGTTCCTTCTTAAAGATTTCGAGCGCAGCATGACTTAGCCCTTCTAGCTTTTCTCTAAGGCCAGGTGCAATGTTTTGGATGAGCGAGAAGCATGCTTCCTTCCAGCCCTGAGTGCGTCTCTTTTCTTCGTCAAGCTGAAGCTCGAGTGCTAGCTTCTCAGACGAGATACCGTAGTACTTTCCTCTTAACTCCTTGATTGCACTATCATCGCGATACAAGTCCTCGTATGTAACTACACGAATTGGCGTTTGAACCCCTTTTAGAAGTCTATTTACTCCAGACAATATGCCAGATGCTAGGGTATTGACCACAATCCATCCTCCAGCAACTAGCGGAACACCTACAGCCCATTTTGCCCATGTCGGACGGCTAGCGCTAGAAAACCAGCCATCTTTAGTGAGGTTGAGAGAGGCAAGAAGAGAGTCTGCAGCGTGGGCAGGGACTTCTCTTAGCTGATCAATCGCCCAAGCAGTGCGATCAGGGCCAGCGATAACTGCAGCAGAAATGACAACCGTGGCACCAAGTGCAGCTGTCTGCTGTTTAGTAAGAAGCATGCGATTGGGGTGATTGTAGCCATACTGCTTTATTTTAAAGGGACGCCCAATCATATCTATAACAAAAAGATCACTACTTGCCTTAAGAAATTCAGGACCCTTCCAGAAGGCTAAAGCTCCAGTGCAAACAGTTCCAATATAGCGAGCTTTTACGAGAGCTTCTTTAGAGAGAGGGCTTATGAAGTTTGCAGCAACGAGCGAGTCTAGGGCTGTTTCTACAAGATCTGCGCCGAGTGTAGGAATATAGGAAAATGCTCTCGAGGCAGTATCTCTACCTAGCATAAGAGCTGTTGCACCATAGGCACCGCCAAACAAAATGGCCCTCGTTGCCACATCATTGAACATACTACTTAATTTACTTGTCATATCATTACCTTTTTATTAATAGACATGGGGATATTAGTGGCAGAACTCGTTTTAGGCAAGAAAAGGAGGCTTATTCTTTCTCAAAACGTTGAGAGAGAATTCTAATACTGCTGCATTTCAGGCGAGAGCGATGCAGTTTTGCTGCTGACCCGCTCTTTTTTTTGATTTTGCTCGCCTAGAAAAAAGTCTAGGCCTCATAATTGTCTTTTTTATGTAGCGTGTATCGAGAAGCGCTCACAAACTCATATCCTGAGAATTAATAATTCAATAAAGCAGAGAGAATCATATGACAGCATCAGTAACTCAGTTTAAACTTGTTTATACCCCGCAAGATCGTAATGGTGCCGACGAGCGCACAAGAGTAAAATTTCCTGAAACAAGAAATTGCCTCGGCACTTTTTGTTCATTTGCAACGCTTTTTAAGATGCACCAAAGAGATGCGCCAAACCTTGCCTATCTTGTTGCAGCAGTTGGAGATATTCACGGGCAAACTGACTACTATGATGGAATAGCGGCACTTAGACACTTATCTGAGCGCTTTACAGATCTTCTTAAGCCAGATCTCTCTGCAAAATCAGTTACTTTTTTTAGCTATGTAGAAACGCGAGATGGAAAGCATCACTTTAGGCAGGTAGCTCACGTTTTAAATCACAGGGCTCTTCGAGAGCTTGAGTTGTTTAAATCATACGGAAGAGATACAGCTCCTTCTTTATTTAGTTCTTCTTGCGTTGCAGAACTTCTTCAGCTTACACCGGAAGTTGCAACTCCTAAGGCTATTACAGCAATGCTAGGACTTGCGGCAGATCTCATGAGAGAGGAAGAGTTTTCTCAGGCTGTACAATTATATATGAATGTCTTGAAATGCGATCGATATAATGCCTCGACTTATCGTGATCTTGCAACAATTTACTATACTGGTGGTAATGGCATCAAAAAAAATTGGGAGCTTGCAAAATCTTTTGCAACTGAATCGATTCGATTAGAGCCTGATTTTTATCATCCCTATCTCACTTTAGCAAAAATCGCTTTAGCTGAAAAAAACATAGAAAAGGCTGTAGAGCATCTCCAAAATGCGTATGAGCGTAATAGAACAGTTTCTGAAGTCGCTTGTCTACTTGCTGATCAAGTCATGCAAAAAGATGCTCAAAAAGCAAAGAAGCTCGTAGCTTCTGTAGTAAAGCGCGAACCAGAAAACGCAAAAGCCTTTTCCATCTTGGGAAAGATTGCCCTTATAGAAAAACGAAAATCAGATGCTTTTGACCATTTTTCGAAGGCATACGCCCTATCGGGTGATATAGAAGCTACACTCTTTCTTGCAGAATTTTGGATTCAGAGCGAACACCCATACCTACCCCGTGCAAGAGAGCTTATTACCCAAGTTTTAAATAAAGAGTCTAACAACGTTCAAGCTCTTGCATTGCAACTTGAGCTTCAATCGCTTTAATGTATAAATGCAACATTGGGGTCAAAATCGTCAAATTAGGGTGAGGCCTGACATTCTGACATTTGCGTTATTAGGGCAACAATGTTTGTTCAAATAAATAGAAACCCCTCCAGTACTCTCAGGAATACTTGAGGGGCTTATCCTGTACGTTATGGTTGCACTGAAATGTTAAACCATTCCTGTAATGTCGAAGGGTATGATGCGAGCGTTCCTGTAACAACAGGCATAGGCCCGTCCCAGTTAATAGCATAGTCATCACTCGCACTAGATCCATTAGCAAAGGCTACGTTTTTGATCCAGAGGCTTGACGTTGAATTTTTTTCCGGTTAAAGAAAACGGTAATCGTTTTTTTTATTTTACGATAGAGCTTTTGCAAGCTTTGCAAAAAGCTCCGATTAGAGTCTAAAAGCAATTTAAAAAAAAGACTGAATTAGGGTCATGAATTGAAATTGGGGCTCTCTAATTGCGCATTAAAGTTGCAACATGTTTTTCCTCTTTTCTA
>CAZEGK010000036.1:0-26870 GCA_964512205.1 uncultured bacterium
GCTTTGTTTTCTTTGGCTGTAAGCTCATGACTCGTTAACTCCAGAAATTTCTTTAAGCGGCAGAAGCTGCCTGCTCTTGTTTTGCTTTTTTCAGCGGAACGTTATATTCGCCCCTGTTAATCCATACTTTTACGCCGATTGAACCATACGTTGTTTCAGCACGGCCATAGGCAAAGTCAATGTCGTTGCGAAGTGTTTGAAGCGGGATAATACCCTCTTTGTACCACTCGCGTCTTGCAATCTCTGCACCACCAAGGCGTCCAGATACTTGTACACGCACACCGAGACCGCCTGCTTCAAGAACGCTTTGCATAGCTTTCTTTAGGGCGCGGCGAAATGGGATACGACGCTCAAGTTGCTTCGCGATGCCGTCAGCAACGATTTTTGCATCGAGGTCTGGTCTTTTAATTTCTTCTACTTCAATCCACACTTCTTTGCCGGTCATCTTTGAGAGTTCAGCGCGGAGAACATCGATTTCGCTCCCCTTCTTGCCGATTACGAGACCTGGTCTTGCTGTGTGAATAGTGATTTCAATTTTATCGCTCATACGGCGGATGCTGATTGAAGCTGTTCCCTGGCATGCTGCCTGCTTCATCAAAAATCCACGAATTTTGTTATCTTCAAGAAGGAGCGTTCCAAATTCTTGCTTACCAGCAAACCATTTCGACTTCCATCCTCTATTGAGGCTTATACGAAAACCAACTGGATTTGTTTTCTGACCCATTACATTCTCCTTATTGCGTGCTCACGACGACGGTAAAGTGGCTTGTTCTCTTAATAATTGGATGCCTTTGGCCTCGGCTTCTTGGCTTTGCCCTCTTCATTCTTGGGCCTTCATCTACGCGAACTTCTGATACGCGGAGTTTGTCGCTTGAAGCTTCCGATTGCATCTCAGCATTGGCAACAGCGCTATTTAGCGTCTTTATAAGGAGTTTTCCTCCCTTGAGACCACAATGTTCCAACTGGAGGCGAGCCTGTATTACTGGCAGGCCACGGATAAGGTCTGCAGCGAGACGTGCCTTTCGTGGGCTGATTCGCTGGTTTTTTGTAATGCATTTATGTTCAGACATTGGATAATCCTTACGCTGCTGCTTTCTTTATTGGGTGACCTTTAAAGGTCCTTGTTGGCGAAAATTCGCCAAGTCTATGGCCAACCATATTCTCGGTAACGTATACCGTAATAAATTTTTTGCCATTGTATACATCAATTGAGTGACCAATCATTTCTGGTACGATCATTGAGCGACGTGACCATGTTTTGAAGGTCTTTTTTTCTTTTCGGCTGTTGAGATCCACAACTTTTTTCATGAGGTGGTGATCAACGAATGGGCCTTTTTTTAACGATCTTGCCATGGTATTAGTCCCTACGATCTTTAATGATGAATCTAGTTGATGTCTTGCGCTTCGCTCTCGTGCGGAGGCCCTTTGTTGCCATCGCCCAAGGTGTTTGTGGGATGTAGCCGTTATGCTTACCTTCACCACCACCGTGCGGGTGGTCAACCGGGTTCATAGCAGTACCGCGAACTGTTGGGCGTATACCCTTCCAGCGGTTTCTACCAGCTTTACCCTCTACGCGAACGTTATGCTCAGCGTTGGAAACAGTACCGAATGTTGCACGGCACTCTTCGTTGATGTTGCGCATTTCACCAGATGGAAGACGGATGGTTGCAAAACCTGCAGATCTACCCATAAGTTGGGCAGAAAGGCCTGCTGAACGCACCATTTTAGCTCCCTTGCCTGGGATAAGTTCAATGTTGTGTATTGTAGCACCAACTGGCATGTACTTAAGTCTTGTACTTGAGCCTGTGGTAAAGAGAGGATGAGTATCAGATGCGATAACAACATCACCTGCTTTTAATCCTACTGGAGCGATGATATAGCGCTTTTCACCATCTGCATAGTTTAAGAGCGCAATAAACGCTGAACGGTTTGGATCATACTCGATAGAGCCAACTTTCGCTTGGATATCAAGTTTGTCGCGCTTAAAATCAATCAAGCGATAGTGTTTTTTATGACCACCGCCGCGGTGACGGCAAGTTACATGGCCATTATTGTTACGGCCACCGGTCGAATTCTTGCGAGCAAGTAGGCTTTTTGTAGGCTTTACAGTTGCACGCTTGCCCGGAATACGGGTAAGTTGATCGTTATCTGAAAGAACCAGCCAGCGGTTGCTAGGTGTATTTGGTCGAAATTTTTTGAGCATAGTAGTTTATATCCTTGAACTATTCATCAATTTGGTCGCCGACTGCGAGCGTCACTATAGCTTTTTTCTGCAACGCTGCTCTACCAGCATTCATGCGGCCGCGACGGTTGTAGATTTTAGGCTTTACATTGATCGTGTTAACTGCAACAACACGGATGTGCTTGTCGCTATAAATTTCTTCGAGCGCTTCAGCGATCTCTTTTTTGTTTGCTTTTGGATCGACCAAAAATACATACTTTGGATTTTCGCAACGTGCGAGAGATTTGTTGCTGCTTGCGTCTTTAAGACCCTGAAGCATGCTTGCTTTCTCGGTAACGTATCTGCGCTTGATAATTGTGTATGGATTGTTATGTTTCATCGTCCTATTCTCCTACGAGCCAGTTTTGAAGCTCGTTAAATGCGGCTTCGGTGATAACAATGTGATTTGCAAGAAGTACATCATAGCCGCTTATGTTTGAAACAAGCTTAAAGCAGGCATTAGGAATATTTCTGATGCTTTTTGCAAAGATTTCATGCTTGTCGCATGGGATCATAAAGCGATGTACGACATCATCAACAGTAACTTCAACAAAGCTTGCTTCGCCAAGAAAGAGCGTTTTGCCGGAAAGATTGCACTTATCCATGAAATCTTGAATTTCACGGGTTTTTGGCGCCTTCATTTCGCTGGATTCGATCACTACAAACTGATTTGCTTGAATTTTGTCAGCGATAAGTGAGCGGATTGCCGCTTGCTTTTCTTTGCGGTTCATGCGCACGTGCTGATCATACTTTGTCTTTGGGCCAAATGGACGTCCGCCACCTTTGTACTGAGTTGCTGCAAGGCTTCCCTGGCGAGCGTTACCAGTACCCTTTTGGGCGTGCGGCTTTTTGGTCGAATGGTTGACCTCTGAGCGGCCCTTGGTATTGGCATTCCATTGACGAGCGTTTGCTCGCAAAGCGACGATGTAATCTTTAATCAACTGTGAGTGAGCTTGCGCATTTGCGAGTTTGTCACTCACTGCGATGTTGCCTACTTCTTTGCCTTGAAGATTTACTTTCTTAATCTGCTCTTTTGTCTGCTCTGTTGACACGGCTTTTTATCCTACTTATGTGATTTCTTTTTGGCAGCTTTCTGCTTTTTCACAGCACTGCGTAGAACGACTACGGAATTCTTGTGGCCAGGAACCGCGCCTTCTACAAGGATGAGATTGTTTTCTACATCGATCTGTACAACGCGAAGGTTTTGTGTTGTGACATTTTCATGTCCCAAATGGCTCGGTCTTGGACCGCCTGGGAAGCAACGACCTGGTGTCGATCTCATACCGGTTGAACCAGCATGGCGGTGGTGACCAGAACCGTGCGAAGCAGGACCGCCTGCATAATTATATTTCTTGATGGTACCGGCATAGCCTTTACCAATCGAGACGCCGCTTACATCGACGAACTTTTCGCCTTCAAACTGGCTTACATCCACTTTCTGACCGACTTGGAAGTCGTCAGTTTTTTCGACGCGGGCTTCAAAAAGAAAACGTCTTGGTTCAACGCCTGCCTTTTTGAAATGACCGATAAGAGGCTTTGTTACGCGGTTTTCGATGGTGCGGGCATCTTTAACGACAACCTCTTCATAACCCATCTGCACAGCCTTGTAGCCATCATTTTCGTCAGTTTTAATCTGTGTGATCACGTTTGGCTCAGCATGAATTACTGTGCATGTTACGACATTACCTTTGTCGTCAAACACTTGTGTCATACCACGCTTTCTGCCCATTAAACTTTTATTCATAAGCTCTATTCCTATAAGATGCTCAAATATGAGAACTGAAACGAAGAGGCTACCAGAGAGCCTAGTTTTTCATCAATTACTTTCTCACAATAAATTCACTTTCTGCACTATTTCGTGGCGGAATATGAATCGTTTCGCCCTCAGAAAGTTGTCTGCGCCGACGCCTGAAGCAAGAAGTATCTGCATCAGCAGCTAAAAAAAGATACCCCTTTAGCTGATTAAATTGCAAGTCTTCTGGCACATAAATTATTCCCTCTCTCTCAACTGCCCCTGTTATGTAGAGGCTTTTTTCCCCAACTTTAGGCACGATAAACAACCTCGGACCCTTTATTCGCTCTTCAAAAATAAGTTTTGACAAATCAGCATCCTCTGCCAAATCAAGTTTTGTTAATAGGTCTGCGACCATAATTCCGTATGGAACTTCAAGTACTTGTTCTTTTTTTAGAGCACCGATACAGCGTATAAAGATTGTTTTAGTATTTATTGGGATTTTTTCACTTTTGCTTGCGTAGGTTATGGCGCCAAATGTTGCAAGCAGGAGAAGCATAGCAAGAACTGCTAGCTTCTCCCTAAGGCCAAGAAAGGCCATTTATTAGGCCTTCTGACCTGTAAGATGCTCATGCAATGCACGGCCCACATGAACGCCGCTTACGCAAAGGAGCGCGCTAAATCGTGCAGTCTGTCCTACTGGACCTGTTGCATAAGAAAGCCCAACTGCACAAAGTTTTGCAGTGTCTAGGCTTATTGCAAAGGCTCTCTTCCAGTTGAATGCAGCTTGGAAGCCATCTTGGCCGATTGCTGTCGTAAGATCTGTTGCATTGTGGATAAAGTCAAAGCTGTAGCCTACAAATTCAAATCCATTTGCAACATCTTTTAGTTGCAATACGATGCCAAACGAATTTGTAACTTTATCTAAACAGCCCTGGCATGTACCTGCAGATATGATTGCAAGTCCTTCAAGAAACTGTGCAAATGTGATAATGTTCTTCACTGTCACAGTAATTTTGCCGGCTAAATGAAACGCTGATTTATTTGCAGTACCTGCAGCAAACTCGCCAAAACCTTGGAACATATGAAGCGCGCCAAGGCCTTTGTTTGCAAGCTCACACTGAGCTCCAAGCTTAAGAAACGGCTCTGAAACGGCCATCCATATGTTTAAGAGGCTAATTGTTGCAGAAGCGATGCCAACCATTGACCGTGTGCCGCCCACTTCTCTTGACATCTTGTTTGTGACAGCAAGTACTGTGTAGCCGACATTTTTTCCAACAGTCGCGGTGTCGATTGCCCTATCTTTTACAAAATTTGAAGCATCTTCTAGTGCTCGTATAATCATTTACTTTCTCCGGTGATATTTTTTTCGTTTTTGTTATTTCGCTTCTTGTTTTGTAAGGAAGCATGCAAGACCTGTCGTGCCTGCAACAATACCAAGGGCTGCTGCCATAGCAGGATTTGTAGCGCCTACGATGCCAAGAGCTAAAAGTGCTGCATCAGTAGTAAAGCTGACAATACCAAAGCTATTGGAGACAAGATTTTCGCCTTTGTTGATGCCGTCGATGCACTGGTATGCATAGCCAAGTAGTCCAATTGCAAACATTGTATGCATAAGCTCTGTGCCTCTAATGACATCAATAGCTGCTTTTGCTTTGCTTCCGCCGATTTCGTAAGCTTTCTTAGCGAGCTCATCAAAATCAATAAAACCAAGGCTTGCTGCAAAGTGAAGTGCCCCGAGAACACGTCCTACAGCAAAAGATGCTTGTGTAATCATCGATACGACATTAAGATTTGTTGTATCTTTTACCAAATCGCCACCAAAAGCATAGTGGAGCGTTTGGAAGAGACGAACAGTTGAAATCATTCCGCAAGTTGCACTTATTGTCTTAAGTATTGGACGAGTGACATTTTCGGTTTTTGTATTGAGATCAATCAGTTTGAGAGAATCTGTAAGCACAGTAAGTGTAAGCTCAAGTGCCCAAGTATCTTTTGCAACCTTAGCTGCATTCATGGCAAAGCCATGAAGTGGCTTACCTATCGCATCTAAATTCAACTTGTTCGAGAGTTCATTAAGGAACATAGCATCCGCCTTTGTTAATTGTTAAAAAGTGAGGTTAAAGGAGCGATATTACGCCTCGCACTCGATTTCCTGCAATGCAACAAAAAGCTTGTTTTTTATTCGTAAATATATTTTTTTAATAAAAAAGGAGACTTACGTGAAATCAATTATTTATTTAGCAATAACTGTCCTTTCAATTGTCGCTCCCCTCAATGCACTTATCCCACCCGATGAGGCATTAAAGCGCCTTATTGAGGGTAATAGCCGCTACACAAAAGATCAGTTTGTAAGCCCTGATAGAACGCAAGAGCGAAGAGATGAAGTAGCTTCCACACAAACCCCTTTTGCTGTAATCGTAGGCTGTTCAGACTCAAGGGTTACTCCAGAAATTATCTTTGACCAGGGAATTGGCGACCTCTTTGTGGTTCGCGTAGCTGGAAATGTCGTGGCCCCTGTTGAGCTTGATAGTATTGACTATTCAGTAGGCGTACTTGGGTCTACCCTTGTTTTAGTGCTTGGTCATGAGAGCTGCGGTGCTGTAAAGGCTGTCCTCAACGATCAGACGAAGAGCATTGAAGCCCTTGCTAACCTTATCGAGCCAGCTATCGCCAAGGCAAAGGATACCCCAGGCGATGCCCTTACTAATGCCATTAAAGCAAATGCTAAGAGTGTAGCTGAATATCTAAAGACAACCACACTCCTTCGAAAAAAGATTCAGGACGGAGGCGTTAAAGTTGTAGCCGGCTACTACAATCTTCGTACAGGTAAAGTAGATATCCTGCCGGAATAATAGCATTTTGAGCGTGGGAGTCCCCGATTCTCACGCGTGCTCTATAAATACCTATTAAAATAATCATTATTAGTGTTATTGTAGAGTTATGGAAAAACTAGACAACTCCCAGCCCTATAATTTTACTCCGCTAAGGCCAGAAAAACGCTCTTCTACTCAGAAAAGAACATTTACTGAGATAAAACAGGCCGCTTCTGAAAAAATTCATAGAGTCGGAGAAAGCTTTAAACGAAAGGCGATTGTTGTCTTGAGTCCTCCAAAAAGCGGTCCAGGCTCTGGCCTCGTAAAGCGTGCAAAAACAGATCAGTTCTTTTCAACCTCCGGAACAATCCATTCTCCGGATAAAAATGATCAAGCACTTGTAGAGGCATTCCATACATTTAACGTAGCTCCAAGAGTCCCCTTTGATAAACCTGCACTCACCCCTGCCCAGTTAGAAAAAGCAAAGGAGCTAAAGGCAGATAAACTCCTAGAAATTGCAAAAAATCCTAAAGCTACCCGTCAGGATTTCGATACCGCCGCCTGGGAGCAACTAGACAAGGTAAATTTTGCACTGACCCAGGAGCATCTTTATAAACTTTCAGAGCTCTTTAATACTCCCTATCATGAAAAGACCTCTCAAGAGTTTGAGGGTAACTGGAATGAGGCACTTGTTGCAGAAACGCTTGCAAAAGCCCTTGCCTACACTGAAAATATCGAAGGAAATCAGATCAAGCTCCCCGTAAAAAAAGAAGATGGTCGATATGACCTAAAAGCATATACGATACATAAAAGAGAGCTCGGCGATAACCTTCCCTGCTATGTCCTGACAGCGGAAGGTGAAAAGGGCTGGATTGTTCCGCGAGGGACAGAGCTTGTTAAAATGCGCCAAGCTGCAATGGAATCGATACTTGCTGACTGTGATCCAGACGGGATAGCTCATAAAGTGCTGGAAAGAGGAAGGGAAAAGATTGACGCCATACTTTCTCTTGCGGGCCCAGATGCCATCATTAGCGGCCATAGCCTTGGCGGTCTCCTAGCAAATGAACTAACAGCTCGCTTTCCAGCAAGTATATCACAATGCTACGGCTTTAGCGCACCAGGCATCAGCAAAGCTACCTTTAGAAGTATAACTCACGACGAGATTGGCAAAAAAATTATCAATTTTCAAACAGAGGGAGATCTCGTTCCTTCAGCCGGGCGTCACTACATAGGTAAAAACTATGCCATAACGACAGAGGCCAAGGATGCCATCCATGCCCACCTTCAGCATAACCTCAATCGCCCGAAAACTCGCATTACCCTCATCGACAACGAAAAAGAGAGCCAAAAATTGATGCGCAAAGTATCTGAGACCACAAGAAAAGGCGTCGGAGGCACTATCCTCAAGATGACAGCTCTATTCTCAAAAAAAGCTCCTACTTGGGCAAAACCCTAGTGCCCTTGAGAAAACGCAGCTTCAGCCGGGTACAAATTAGGAAGATTGGATGTGGGTGGAAAGGTAAATGGAAGCGGAAGAGGCGGCGCCTCCCCAGTTCCTCTTGGACCCATCTCCGTTCCAGTAAAGAGCTCGCCAATCATTGTTGAAAACATAGCTGTGCAAGTAGCTGGATTTGAGCAGGCAACAATCCGTACAATGCCCTCTGCTACTTTCTTTGTAACATAACTTGTAGCCATACCGCTTGCGAGGTCAAAAAGAGCATTTCCTGCCCCGTTTTCAGCAACCTTATTAGCAAATGTAGCAAGAGCTGCACCCATTCCTGCACCTTTAAGGGCAGATTTGGCAAGTCTAGAGAGAACAGCGTCATGTTTTGTCAGATTTTCAATCTCTTGTACTACTGCCTTTTGCAAAATTTTCGTTGCCTTCGATGAAATAGATTTTTTAGCAACTGCCAAGGAAGGATCTGTCCCCTTTTTTACCGGGTCATTGTTATCGCTTACATCCACTTGTTCTTCTACAAGCGTCTGTTGAACCTGTTCTAGAGAATCACTTTCGATAAGTTCGAGGCGTGTAGCCTCTAGTTTTTCTGATAATTGAGCAACTTCTTGTTCAGCATTCTCAACCCGGGTACAGAATGTCTGTGTAGCAACAGAGGCGAAAAGCTGAATAGCGAACTTTTTAATGATATCTTCTTGCGGCGTTATTGGCATTACATAACTTGCAATAGGATGGTTGTAGAGATGGTTTTTTTCTTCATCTGTAAGAGGTGTTGTAACTTTTGGAAGCGTCCAATTAGCCTCTAGACCACTGCTGCAAGAGGCCATAAGGGCTCTTTGAAGATCTGCATTAAGATTCATACCTACTCCTTTTATAAAAGTTGACAGCTACATTCATCTCTCTTCGGCTTGCTCACTGTAACTATAGACGCTTCATCTTTTTTTTCGGAAGCCTCTTCTGCTATCGCAAGCGCTTGAATCCCAGTTGTTACCTCTTCCTCAATCTTATCATCGAGCTCAGCAATGGAAGCTTGTGCAAATTGATTACTCGGCTCTATTGATAGGGCCTTTTCAAAACAACTACGAGCCGCAGTTTTATACGCCTCTCCTAAAATCAAAAGCGTTCTTTTGTCCTCTGCTCCTTTTTGGCTTACTCGCGCTGATTTGCCATTTGCATGTACATCCGCAAAATCTTCATACGATTTTTCAAAAAAGAGATAAAACCCTGGAGTCCACGTTTTTAGTTCAAACGATCGAATGGAGGCCGCTGGATAAAGCTTACCATCCACTTTAAAAAAGCCTTTGTTTGAAAATGCCTGAGAGGCTTCGGTTGCACATCCCTCAAATAGGTGAACCTTTCCGGCTAGGTCTTTTACTCGAGCTATTATGCAGGGCAGATTTGCACCTTGCCTTCTTTTGATCAGCACTTCAAAAGGTTCATGTAAAAGTGCGCAAGTATCTTGAGCAGAAAAATTATAAGACTTTATTTCACTTTGATCAGAACATTGTAAAACAATCCTTGAAGCAATTGGCTGCATAGAAAAAACCCCATTTTTGCGCAGCAAGTATAAATGATAGATGCATCATTTGCAATTACCTCTTCAACAATAATGTTTTGTATTTTTTATTTTACAAAAAATCAGAAATAAGCTATTCTATTTGTTAATTTATTGGGGATTTTTATGACTACTATTTCGTTTAGTACGCCTGTAACCTATGGGTCAAATTGTGACTCTGTAAGAAAATGTCTGATTGAAAAAATAGATGATTATTTTTTTCTCGGCGGAAGAAAAGTTGAAGTCATTCCCGGAAACAATAGAGGCAAAAGTGAGGGAGTATCCTATACAAGTGAAAAAAGTATATCACTTGCTGAACGGGCAATTAAAATTGCTAGCTACTGCACGCTTATCATCCCGACATTTTTCTTTTTTGCAAAGGTAGCACTCCGCTCGCTAAACGCCTACCATCTGATACCAGCACGGAGCACTACTCCAGCTTTTCCTCCTCAAGTAAACTCCGAGCAGTCAGGAGGAATCCCTCCTAGACCCCCCAGCCACGTCGAGGGAAATAATCCACCAGATGATTTACCCCCCATACTAGAGGCCAACAAACCACCACACCTAGACTTTGACGTGCCGACAGATATGCCGGCCGATTTAGTCGCCAAGTATCGCATCAAAATGGCTATTGCCATAACTAAAACTGGGCAAAAAGTCCATAAAGGCTTTTCCGATCTTCCCGAATACAAGGACTCATGGTTTGAGGTAACCTATATACATTGGAACCTCTACGTTGTCACAAGAAAAAAAGAAAATGCTCCAGTATGCATACCTGAACTCCTCCCCTCCGGTATTCCTGTATTGTTATCTCCACAAGAAGTTATAAACCTCAAATTGCAAAAATACCACGTACAAGATGGAGTAGGGCAAATATACGAAGGCCTATCTTCTGCACTTGATTGCTACAAGGACTCCATTTTTTGCTATTCAATGAAAGAGCAAAATGGACAAATGAGCTATATTGTCACACGATTTGAGAAGCAGTAATTATTTTGCATTCTAGAATGTGATTTGAGAGGCGGGAGTTCCTCGAAGAAAATCTGAGGCTTCCATTTTGGGCTTGCCTTCCGGCTGAATGGTGAGAAGACGTAAAGTGCCATCGCCACATGAAACGGTTAGGCCGCTTGTATCTTCTGCGATTTCTGCCTTAAATACTTTGAGCCTCTTTTTTTCGCCCTTGATGAGAACGTCGCACCAAGCACCTGGAGAGGGTGCAAGTGCACGGATTAGGTTATAGAGCTCTCGAGCTGGCCTTTTCCAGTCTAGGTGACAAACTTCTGGAGTGATCTTAGGGGCAAGTGTAGCCGCTAGATGATCTTGCACAACTCCTACAACACTTCCCTTTTCAAAATCATCGAGCACTTTGAATAGACATTTTGCACCAAGCTTTGTAAGAGCTACCCCTAGCTCTCCCCCTGTCATAGTTTCTGGAATTTCGAAGGGTTCAGCATAGAGGACATCACCTGCATCCATCTTTTTAACCAGTTTTATGACGCTAACGCCAGATACCTTGTCGCCATTGATGATGGCATGCTGGATGGGAGCTGCGCCTCTAAGCTTTGGAAGCAGGCTAAAGTGGACATTTATTGCACCATTTGGAGAGGCTGCAAGGAGTGCTTCAGAAAGTATCTCGCCATAGGCAACAACGACAAAGAGATCTGCATTAAAACTCTTAAGTCTCTCAATCATCTCAGGTGTGGAACACTTTGCAGGCTGAAGGATTGGCACATCGGGAAGCAGCTTCATCGCCACTTCTTTAACAGGAGGAGGGATGAGCTTTGCAGAGCGCCCCTGCGCTGCATCTTGCTTTGTTACAATAGCTACAATTTCAGCTTTTGCAACAAGGGGCTCCAAAATTTGCGATGCCATCTCTGGCGTGCCAAAAAAAACTATTTTCATGCTTTTGAAACAGACTCTAGCTCTTCTTCTTCGATAGCTTCTTCGACGATGCTTCTATGATCTATTAGACCTCTCTTAGAGGTGCGGCAAAACTGCAACCACTGGGCAATTTCCGGGCATTTTTCGATCTGCGTTTCGATAAAAAGAAGCGCCTCTTGCAAGCTAAGTCCAGAGCGATATACGGCACGAAAAGCTTGTGAAAGAAGCTTTCTTGTTTCAAGTGGAATCCCATTTCGCTTAAGGCCTACGATATTGAGGCCGCCCATCTTGTAAGGGCTTCCTGCACCTATTGTAAAGGGAGGAACATCGTGGGTTACGCGGCTCATACCGCCTACCATAGCATAGCGGCCAATGCGAGAAAACTGATGGACTGCGGAAAGTCCGCCAATGACAGCTGAGTCATCGACAGTAACGTGTCCCGCAAGGGTTGCACCATTTGACATGATAACGCGGTTGCCGATTTCGCAGTTATGCGCTACATGGCAATAGGCCATGATAAGGCAGCTATCGCCAACCTTAACAACAGTGCCCTCTCCACAGGATGCATTGATGGTGACAAACTCTCTAATATCTGTTTTTTTGCCAATTTCTACGTAGGTAGTTTCTCCGCGAAACTTTAAATCTTGGGTCTTTGTGCCAATAACTGCATGAGACCAAATTGTAGACTGCTCGCCAACTGTAGTATGGCCATCAAGAACAACGTGTGACTTAATGATAGCGCCATCTTCGAGGCGAACGTTCGGGCCGATAATTGAGTAGGGGCCTATTTCGACATTTTTGCCGATAGTTGCGCCTTTATCGACGATTGCTGTAGGATGTATTTCTGCCATAGTATTATTTTTATTAAATTTGTTCTCTTTCCATGAACGCAAAAGCAATCTCTGCTTCTGCCGCAATCTTCTCATTTACAATAGCTTGTACAGCCATTTTGCCACCCTTGCTCGAAAAGTGCAAGCCTGTGCAGTGCAAAAAGAGCACATCACCAGGACGTACCGGCGAGCGAAATTTTGCATTATTAATATTCAAAAGGACTGCAATTTTATTTGGATTTGCTTTGAGGTGCAAAAGTACGCCGCCTGTCTGCGCAAGCGCCTCAAGGATCAAAACTCCAGGCATAATAGGTGCCCCTGGAAAGTGCCCCTGAAAAAAACCTTCGTTAATAGTAAGATTTTTTTGTCCGACAATTGTGCCCTTTTCAAGATCAAAGTCGACTATCCTATCTACGAGGAGAAATGGATAGCGATGGGGCAATATGTTCATAATCTCTTTTGTATCGAGCACTCGATTCGGTGTAGAAACGGGAGTCGTCATTTAGCTATTCTCCAAAGAAAGTTGATCATACAGTTTTTTGGCAAACTGAAAATTTGCTGGATGGCCAGAACGTATGGCCATAACGTGTGCAGTATATTGTATTCCGACCAAGGATAGATCGCCAATCATATCTAATATTTTGTGGCGTGCCATCTCGTCGGGAAAGAAAAGCCCATTTTTAGAGATAACCGCATCATCTTTAATCACAACTGCGTTGTCAAGGCTTCCTCCCTTGATTAAGCCGCGGTCCATAAGAAAAGAGATCTCTTCATAAAGAGCAAAGGTGCGACATGGCATAATTTCTTTTGTAAAACTCTCGGCAGTAAGTGCAAGAGAAAAATACTGGCTTCCAAGCGCCTTTGTAGCAGGATAGTGAAGGGTGTAACTTAAGCGATATTCATCAGATGGCACAGCAACGATGTGGACATCGCCATCTGAATAATAAACAGGATTTTTGAGGGCAACAATCGTCTTCTTTTGCGACTGCTCAATAATGCCCGCTTGGCGGATCATGTCGACAAAAACATCTGAGCTGCCATTTCCACCCGGAGGCTCTAGAGCAGAAAGTTCAATGGTAAGGTTATCAATCTCAAAGGCTCGAATAGCAGCAAGTACATGCTCCACAGTGTAGATGCGGACGTCGCCAATAGCAAGATTTGTGCTTCTAGATGTATCAAATACATATTCCCATGAAGCAGGAATCACAGGCTGGTTTGGAAGGTCTATACGCTTAAAGGAGATCCCCTCCCCGACTTCTGCAGGACAAAAGCGTATAAGAACATCAGATCCTGTATGGATACCGACTCCAGAGTATTCTACAACCTTACCAACAGTTCGTTCTTTACGAATCATGTAGCCTTGAGGGTATTGAGTTCTGCCTTGCTTTTCGCATAGGTATACCACTTGCGAAATGGTGTAGAAGAGAGTTTAAAGGGACGCACACGTATACCCTCTTTGCAAGAGGTTTGGCAGCAGCCGGAAAATTCCTTCAAACAATCAGGACATGAGAGAAAAAGCTCATTGCAGTCCATATTTGCGCAATTATAGTAGCGATCTGCATCCTTTTGGCAGTGGTGGCATTTGCCGCACGGCTTTGTCTCTTCATCTGAAATAGGTATCGAGAGCCTATCGTCAAATACAAAGAGCTTTCCCTCCCAATTCTTTGACTTTTCTTCAGCGCCATATTTGATAATGCCGCCCTGTAGCTGATAGACGTGCTCAAAGCCATTTTCCATGAGAAGGCTTGAAAAAAACTCACATCGAATGCCGCCTGTGCAGCACATAAGTACTTTGGTTTTCTTAGGATCAGTACGCTCTTTTAGCTCATCTGCATAGACTTTAAAATCTCTAAATGTTTTGCAAGGGGCAGATTCGGATCCTGTAAAGTGGCCAAGTTCCCACTCGTAGTCGTTACGAACGTCAATAACAATTTTATCTTCCTCTTCCTCAAACATCTTGCGCCATTCGCTAGGCGATAGATGGGGACCGCGATTGCTGAGGGGTACTTTGAATCCAAGGGCTACAAGCTCTTCGCGAGTTTTGACAGTAAGCTTGCCAAAGGCATGATCTTCATACTCTTGCACTTTAAATTCCATGTCGGAAAAACCAGGCTGGCTGAAAAGCCACTTCATATATTCACATATAAGCTCTTTAGGAGCGCTTATCGTACCGTTGATACCATCTTCTGCAAGGTAGATCCGCCCTTTAAAATCTTTTCCCTGAAAAAATTCCTTATGAGCCTTTACCATCGCTTTTGGATCTTTCAATTCTACGATATGATAATAGGCAAGCACAAGATAGGGAAGCGTGTTATCAAATTCAAAATTGTGTGATTTAGTAACGATCCAGGTCTTCATAAACTCCTCATAACTCAAAATCTTTTACCATAGATTCAGAGTCTCTATGGCTATAAATATGGAGGAATAATGATACCTCATAGAGATGATTTTGCGTAGCAAAAAAACACCTCTTGTGGTACAAAAGGAATAGTTTTGATCCGGAGAAGAGAATGAAAGAATATATTATTAAGATTAACGACGAAAATTTTGAAAGCACTGTTTCACAAGGTGTTGTACTTGTGGACTTTTACGCTGACTGGTGCGGACCCTGCCGTATGCTCTCCCCAATTTTGGAAGCTCTCGCAAGCGAAATGGATGGCAAAATGCAAGTCGCAAAGCTCGACGTAGACCATGCCCCAAAAACAACCACAACCTATCAAATCACCTCAGTTCCTACAATGATTGTTTTTAAAAACGGCAAGGAAGCTGACCGCATTGTAGGCCTCAAAGACCTCGAAACACTCAAAAAAATCGTCGCTCGTTCGATGTAAGTGTTACTAGGGCGCAACTTCCGCGCCCTTCTTTCTTATTTTGGAGAAATGGCTGCCTGATTGTCTTACTCAGATTAGTCTTTAGGGCACTGCGTATAAATAGATTGCAGTGTGATAGATATCCTTCACCACACATGTCTTACTTGGAACCCATCCAGGAATCGAAAAGGTATGTGTGAGAACAAAGAGCTTTTTATTTGCAAACATCTCTCTTAGCCTAGCCATTGCTTGCGGATAAAGGTAACAGACGCAAAGAGCGACACCATCAAGCGATTCGTTAAAAAAATCACGTCTTATAAATCGCAAATTTTTCTGCCGAAAACACTTTTGCAACAATTTGCTAAAAAAATAGGGAACTGGCGATGTTTCATAGCCAATTACCTGAAGGTGTGGATAGTGCCTAGCAAGCATTAAAGCTACATGTCCCCAGCCAGATCCAAGTTCTGCAATAGCTCCAGAATGAATCGGGGGCAGAAGCTCTTTCATCTTGTGCATCACCTTAGGTGATGTTGGCATGGGGCTAATCCCATTTCGGATTGTCCAGATTATGATGCTGAGGAAGACTGCGATAAAAATAAAAAGCATTACTAAGAGCATCACTTGCTTGCTCGATGAAAAGACATAAGGGACATAAGGAACAATTTTGTGTGTCCCTTATGTCCCCTCTATTAGACTCTACTTCTGTTCTACGTTGCTTGTGCGATTGTAGTTGAGATCGTTTAGATCATCATCGTCATCATCGCCTTCATCATCGTCTTCTTCATCGTCAGCAAGGAGATCTTCCGTGCTAAGAAGCGCTGAGAGATCATCATCGTCATCTTCATCGCCCTCTTCATCACCTGTGTCTGTTTCAGCAGGTTTTGGCGCTATCTTTGTCACTTCGATGTCAAAGATCAAAAGGCCATTAGGAAGCTGGCCGGATTTTCCAAAACCAAGCTCTGGATGGATGTAGATTTTTCGCTTTTCGCCAACTTTCATGCCGACAATACCCTTAGCAAAACCAGGGATCGTATCTGAAAGCTTTACTTCGATAGGACCGCCTGTCTGCTCTGATGAGCCAAGCTTTTGACCATTTGAGTAGGTAGCTTCGTAATTGATAGTAGGAACAGTATCTTCTGTTACAGTAGCATCGCCAGTTCCTTGTTGTGAAATCTTGTAGAGCACTTTGCCGCCTTCAAGAGAAACTACTCCCTCTTCCTTGGCATGTGTTTTAAGCATAGCTTCTGCTTCGTCGAGGTTTTTCTTTGCCATCTCTTCGTAGGCATACTGCTGGATCAAAGTAAGTGCTTCTTCATACTCTTTTTCTGTAAGAGGAGAAGTTTTGCCATCCATGCCATCTTGGATACCTTCAATGACAGCTTTCGCGTTAAGCTTAATCATTGGGTTATTCAAGCTCTTTTGGATCATATGGCCATATGTCTTAGAAAGCTTATCGATATAGGCTTCTGAATGAAGTTCCTCTTTTGTAGGCTTCTTCTGTACAGCTGGAGCTGGTTGCTGCTCATCTGCCAAAAGGGTGTATGTCCCGAAGGCTACCCCAAAAGCTAGAGCATATTTTGTCATCGTACGAAATACCATAGTTTTCACTCCTACGTGGTTTTAATTTTAAGTTCTTTCAGCTGCCCATCAGATACGCCGGACGGGGCACCTGTCATTAAGCAACTTGCCTTCTGTGTTTTTGGAAACGCAATAACGTCCCGGATTCCCTCTGTTTCCACAAGTATCATCACCATTCTGTCAAAGCCAAGTGCAATGCCAATATGGGGCGGCGTTCCAAACTGAAGCGCCTCTATAAAGAAACCAAAACGCGTCTTTCTCTCTTCTTCACTCAAGCCGAGAATGCGAAAGATAGTGTCTTGCAGCGCAGAATCATGTATACGCTGAGATCCTGAAGCTATCTCATAGCCATTTAATACAAGGTCATAACTTGATGATCTTGCCTTAAGGGGCTCAGTTTCGATAAGGTGTATATCATCAAAGTTTGGAGAAGTAAAGGGATGATGTTCACTCTCTAGTCGATTTTCTTCTTCATTGAATGTAAAGAGCGGAAAATCAGTCACCCACAAAAATTTATAGTCATTAGACTTTATAAGTTTTCGGTCTTTGGCAACTTTTCTGCGGAGATGGTCGAGTATCTGGTTTGCCTTTTTACTTTGCCCCGCAACAATAAAGGCAAGATCTCCATTCTCCATCTCGAGGGCATCTATCCATTTTGCCTGATCTTCTTGACTGATAAACTTTGCAAGGCTTGATGAAAACTGCCCATCTTGCAGCTTGATATAGGCA
Source organism: uncultured bacterium (assembly GCA_964512205.1). Classification (GTDB taxonomy): domain Bacteria; phylum Chlamydiota; class Chlamydiia; order Chlamydiales; family FEN-1388; genus SZAS-7. The sequence goes on from CAZEGK010000036.1 coordinate 17,606, forward strand.
AGGCCCTTTGCTCCAAGCTGGCTAATAAACGCAGTATACTCATCTATCCCCTTCCTAGATATATCTGAGCCGCCCTTCACGGTGAAGCCCTTTACAAAACCACCTTGAGCGAGTATGTCATGAAACGCTGTAAATGAAGAGCTTTTAGCAGCACTATCAAGGCGCTTCAGTTTCATTCCAAAACGAAGGTCTGGTTTATCACAGCCATACTGCTCCATACACTCGTGATGAGTCATCACAGGAAACGGTGTGTCTACTGCTACATCCTTACATTCAGAAAAGATAGCCTTTACAAGGTTTTCTACAATTGGAAAGAGCTCATCTTGAGTAACAAAGCTCATCTCTATATCGATCTGAGCAAACTCCGGCTGGCGATCTGCACGTAGATCCTCATCCCTAAAGCAGGTAGCGATCTGAAAGTAGCGGTCCATACCACCAATCATCAAAATCTGCTTAAACATCTGAGGAGACTGCGGAAGAGCAAAAAATTGGCCTTGGTTTACGCGAGAGGGCACAAGATAGTCTCTAGCACCTTCCGGTGTCGACTTACTTAGTATTGGCGTGATGACCTCGATAAACCCTTCAGTATCCATAAACCTTCTTGTTGCCATCATCGCCTTATGACGGATAACAAGGTTATCTAAAATCTGACCCTTTCTCATGTCTAGATAGCGATATTTGAGGCGAAGCTCTTCATTTGCCTCTGTCATATCATCAGCAATCGTAAAGGGCGTGATCTCTGCCTTTGAAAGTATGTCTAAGGTTTCACAAATCACTTCAATAGCACCCGTTGCAAGCTTTGGATTTGCATCTTTTTTCTTTGCAACATCGCCCGTAATGGTAAGAACAAACTCTTGGCGGAGCTTTTGGCCTGCGCTATAAAGGGCATTATTTTTTTGCGAGTCTAGAACTGCCTGTGTGATGCCGTAGCGATCGCGAAGATCTATAAAGAGAAGCCCTCCAAGATCTCGCACGCGATGTACCCAGCCGCTAAGACGCACTTTTTTGCCTACGTCTTGCTCTCTGAGCGCTCCACATGTATGGGTGCGTTTGAATGCTACATTTGTATTATTTTCCATGTTCTATATGACTCTGGCTTGCTAATGTTTTTGTTGTAAAAAAGTGACCGATACCATCGAGCGGAAGCTCAAGCTTTTCGCCTGTTTTCATTTCTTTCAGCTCGCATCTAGCGGTCTTTAGTTCATTTTCTCCCAAGATAAGGACATACTCTGCCTTCAGGGAATCTGCTTGTTGCATGGCATTTTTTAATTTCTTGCCGCTGTAATCGACAAGTGAAACAATGCCTGAGATACGCAGCTGGCGTGTAAGGCTAAAAGCAGGCTCCATAGCCTCATCTCCAAGAGGTATTATGTAGAGCGCGGGACGAGGACGCTCCGGCACTAAATGGCTCTGATGGAGCATGGCTAGGATCATCCGCTCAATTCCTGCTCCAAACCCAATCGTAGGAAGGTCTGGGCCGCCAAGCATTTTCATGAGGCCATCGTATCTCCCTCCACCTGCTATTGAATTTTGCGCTCCAAGATATCCGGAGGTTATTTCAAAAACTGTGTTATTGTAATAATCAAGGCCGCGAACAAGCTTTGGGGCTATTTCGTATGGAATATTGAGGTGTGAGAGAATGGTTTGCACACGGGCAAAGTGGCTTGCTGCATCTGGTGACAAAAAGTCCAAAATCGATGGCGCATTCTTTACGATCTCGATATCGTTTGGATCCTTAGAGTCTAATATGCGCAGCGGATTTACCTCAAAGCGATGCTTACTTTCTTCAGACATCTTTGCGAGGTGAGGCCTCAAATAATCCTTTAGACTCTCTCTAAAGGAATGTCTTGATTCTTTATTGCCAAGGCAGTTTACAAATACTTTAAGGTTTTTAAGGCCCAGTTTTTCGTAAAGAGAATAGCTCATTTCAATAAGCTCGGCATCTTGCTCTGGCTGTCCGCCGCCGATGATTTCTACACCAAATTGATGGTGCTGGCGAAAGCGTCCTGACTGGGGCCTTTCATAGCGAAAGATCGGTCCTATATAATAGAGGCGATGAAGCTGCCCTTGCGCTTGCAGTCCCTTTTCGATAAAGGCGCGCATGACGGAGGCTGTGCCCTCTGGACGAAGCGACATGCTTCTTTCGCCGCGATCTAAAAATGTGTACATCTCTTTTGAGACGATATCGGTCGCATCGCCTACGCTTCTTGCAAAAAGTTCTGTACGTTCAAAAATAGGCGTACGGATCTCTTCGCAGCCATAGACTTTGGCATGTTCGCGTAGCACTGACTCTACAAAGTGCCAGAGATGAGATTCGCGCCATTTTTCTTTAGGATCATTTGGCAAAATGTCAAAAGTGCCTGTAGGGATAGCGATGGGCATACAGCATTGCTCGTTTCAATAAGCAAAAAATTGTATGTGCTTTGGTAGTTATTTGCAACCCCAGAGCAAATACTTTACCACAGAGACGCAAAGACTATGAGATCACAGAGATAATTAGTAAAAAAGAAACTTACCTCTGTGGTTATTTTTTTACTGAAAATAAACCAAAATTTGTGTACAAAAACCTAAAGTGATCAAAAAAGGAGTTGATTATGAACCGTTTCCTTCTCGCCATGCTGTCAGTTTGTAGCGTATGTGTTGCTACAAGCCATACAGTGAGACAGTCTCGCCCGATTTCCCTTGGAACAAGCGGCGGAAGCACGACTGACTTTGCAAATGGCTATTGCTGCAGCGGCACACTTGGCTCTCTCGTTAAAGATAGCCAAGGAACACTTTATATTTTAAGCAATACTCACGTCTTTGCTGGCGATACAGCATCTGGGTCAAATCATAAAGTATCTGCAAAAGGCGACCCAATCAACCAACCTGGCTATGTTGATGTAAACTGTGCAAATAAACCAGATGATTATGTAGCAACACTCGAGCGCTGGATTCGCCTCGTACCAAGCGGCATAACATCAGTTGATGCAGCAGTAGCAAAAACGGATGCTACCAAAGTAAAAAGCAATGGCACAATACTTGATATTGGCACAATTTCTAGCACGCCAAGAGCGGCATTTGTCGGACAAAAAGTAAAAAAGAGCGGCAGAACATCAGGCCTTACAAGAGGCAAAGTTTCAGTCACTAATGCTACAGTTTCTGTTAGCTATGAAACAGAATGTGCAGGATCACCCTATGTTACAACATTCAAAAACCAAATTCTTGTAACCCCTGGCACCTTTATCCGTCCCGGCGATTCAGGTTCCCTACTTGTAGAAGATATTACGACAAATCCAAGGCCAATAGGCCTTCTTTTTGCAGGATCATCCTCAGTTGCAGTAGCTAATCCAATCCAAAGTGTACTTACTGCTCTGCAAGTATCGATGGTAGGAGTTGCAACGCCGCCAGCTCACTTGCAAGCTACGCAGTTTGAGATGGCAACAGCCTCTGCATTTAGCAAAATTACGCTTGTGCAAGAAAAGCACTCTGACCGCCTTATGGCAATAGACGGCGTTATAGGCCATGGACTTGGCGTATCAAGCAAAGATCCAAATAAACCTGTACTTATCGTGCTCACTAATAAAGAAACTGCTCTTCCCAAAAAGCTCGATGGCATCTTCGTCGAAGCACTAAACGTCGGTAGAATCACAGCATTTTAAATACCTGGTCTCGGGCAAAGCTCGAGACCACATTAAAATGCTATTTATCAGGTAGTTAAAGAGATTTTTTTCAAAAAGTTTACGTTGAACTGCCTTAAATGTAGTTGTCATAAACAAAAAATTTTTCTATGTTGAGATAAACCGCTACAAGGAGTTTTTATGGCCCTAAAGTCAGTATTTTTAACCACACTTGCCCTTTTTGGGCTCACACTACAGCCTTTAGCTGCAAAAAGCGAAAAGTGCTGCAGTCTTTTACGAAATATCAATAACAACGTGCTGCAGGACCTGGCGATTGATAATACTACCCAAGTACTTGTACGCCAAGACTTAGCAATCGATCAACAAATTTTATCCATTCTAGAGACAGAATGCGTAACCTACATCACAGAACTTCCATATGAAATTGCAACACCCGGCTACTACAAACTCGCCTGCGATTTAGTCTTTAGCCCAAGCGATGATGGCCAAAATGCCATTACTGTAGCTGAAGGAGTGAGCGATGTCACGATTGACTTTGCATTCCATACTTTGAGCATGGAGGAAGAGAGCACTGCAAGTGATAATAATGGCATATTGCTCAGCTCAGGATGCCAAAACTTGCGGATTATGGATGGAACAATCACAGGCTTTTCAGCAAGTCAAATACGTGGATATGAGAGCCTCAATACAATTGAAGTGCGAAACATGTTCCTTATTGGCACAACAAGCCGCATGATTGAGGAAACCATATCCTCTGGTATAAATCTTGGAGCAATTAGCGAAGATCCTCAAGCATTTTCACCGCAGCAATCTGAAATCTCAAGCAATATCTTGTTAAAAGACATCACCATTCGCGGCATCAACCTAGACAACCAGGATATTGCCGATCAATATGGATGGGGTGTTGCCCTCTTTTATTGCAATAACATTGAACTTGATAATGTCCTCGTAAGCGAAATCACACATACTGGCCTTATTGATGATAATGTTGCAGGATCTGTTGTTGGTTTTGGCATGAACTTTTGCTCAAATAGCATAAGCCGTTTTTGCTCTGGCCGTGATCTTTCAAACTTAAGCGCTAACTTTGAGGGTAGTGTTGTTGGAGATGCAACTGGGGCAACCTATACAATGTGTGACAATGTCGCAAACTACGACTGCACCTACAGCCGCAATTTGGGAACAAGACGAGGCGGTGGCCTCACCTGGTTTGCAGGAACATCGAATTTTATCGCAGAGCGATGCGTTGCAGATAGCAACCATCTTGTAGATGAAACGGCACCTGGCGTTCAGTCACATTATGGATTTGAAGCTGTAGGGATCGTAGCAAGAACACAAAGAGGTTATATTGTTGATTGTCATGTATACAATCAGCCGATTGCCTTTGCAGCCTTAGACTCTGATAACATCATTTTTGAAAATTGCACAGCAATTGCCGGGAATATACAGGCAAATTCTAGTATTCTCCCTGCAGGTTTTCGTGCCTATTCAGGCGCAAGCGGCGTAACGTTCAAAAACTGCATTGCAACAGGCTTTCTCCTCCCAACTCCAAGTACAGAAGCTGGTTTTAGACTTAGCTCTGGTGCGCTTAATATTAACATCCTTTCCTGCAAATCTACAAAAAATGGCAATGGGATTTATGTAGCAAATGGTGTTACTAAGGTAGTAGCTGATTCAAATGAACTTGAATACAATATAACAAGCGGCTTGCAAGATGCAACGCCTTCTCAAACACATAATCTCTATGTTCGCAATGTAGCATTTGCTAATGGCACAAACTACATTGTAAACACTGCAAATCCAAACTTCAAAATAGTGCAAGCAAATCAAGCAGCAGGCTTTCCGCTTTATACTGCCGCTAATGCTTCTCCACTTTCAAACTTTGATCTGCAGCCTTAATTTTTCATTCTATAGCGGCTTATTTCAAGCCGCTATTTCTTCTTCGACATAACTACAAGTAAGTGTATACTGCATAGCGTACTAATAATATTATAGGAGTACGTTATGTTCGAACCAGTAAACACGTTTGATACTAATAAAAATAAAACCGAATATGTTTATACAACAGAAAACCGATACAGACCAACCCGAGGTGCAAAAAAGACAAAGAAATCTCAAGTCGAATCAGAATCAGAAGGAATGACAAACCATGGCGAAGCATCCTGCTGGTTAACAAGCGTTATTCAATCAATTAGAGCATCTGCTGCTTTTAAAGCAGAATTTGCGCCAAAAAAAGATGAAAAAAATGAAATTAAAAAAGACCTATTTGCAATATTTAATGTAGCAGAAGGTAAAAACGGCGAAAAAAGAAAGACAGTTTCTGAAAAAACCATCAAGAACTTTAAGCGCCTCCTTATTGATGAGGGACTTCCTGCGAAAATGGATGATGGCTATCCACAAGGAAAATTTCTGAGCTTTCTCTTAAAGAAGATAAAAGCGAAGGAAATAGAGTATCAAAAAGGTTCAAAAAATAAAAAAGAGCAGATGCTTACCATAACTTTTTCTGAATCTCTGAAGAAAAAGTCTATGCAAAGCTTTATCAAAGATGAGAAAATTGCCTTTGCTTCGCCTGAAAAAGCGCCAAAGTTTCTACCAATTTTTATTGACAGGCCAAGGCTAAAGAGCTCAAGCGGAAAGAAAAAGGGCTACGCAAAAGCATCTATTGATCCAACAACACCGCTCACTATTCCTGTATTAACGAATGGAAAAAATGTGGAATATAAGCTCGTGTCAGTTGTCATCTGCACTCCCTACTGGCATGCCTATACCTATGTCTTAGAACAGGCTGGCTGGGTGCTCTATGATGATGATCGCGTATCGCTTCTCAAATCACCTGAGAAAAAATATAAAGACCTTGATTTTTCTGCCTATGAAGATGCATGCAAACATAGCGTGCTCTTTATTTATGAAGCAGCTTCGTAACCTTTTGCTTTTTTGGCCTTTTTTTAAAAAAAGGCCAAAAAAGCATGCTATTTACTCCTAACGGATTGTAGCTCTTACTTCGATAATCGGAGCACCTATAAAAAAGTAGCGTTGATCCGCCTCCTTTGGCATCATAAGTATTTTATTGGCAATTACCCGAAAATCATAGTTGCCACACTCCTGCGATACTTGCATAGTACATACATGCTTTCTCGTTAAGAGATCTGCAACATAAAACGTACAGGGGTGAGTTCGGATATAGAGAAGGCCATTTGACACACCTCCCTCAAGACGAGCTAATGCAGCATCCTTTGCTGGATGCTCGTACCTAGAAAGCTCCTCACCGGTAACGAGGCTATAGGCTCTTATGCAAGTTCTTCGATCACTTAGATACACTATTTCAGGTGTTGCAGTGACTATTGTAAAGTTTTTGGTATTAGGAAGGACTCGTGACTTGCCAGAGACATGTGTTATATCTTCGATTTCTAGATTCCCTGAAGTCCCAAAGTAGAGGCGATAATGAAAAACGAAATATTCCGGAACGCTACGAGCATTGAGTTTTTTTAAAAAACTACAGGTTTTGGTCTTTAAATCAATAACAAACAGAGAGCCATTTTGAGAAGTAATGTATAATTCATTTTCGAGATGAGTGAGATGCTTGCACTGAAATGTGACCTCATATTCAGCAGTTTTGACAGACCTTGCATGCAATTCTGTTATCTTCTCACCCTCATATAAGGAGATAGTATTTGTGAATGCGTTTTCATGCGAGCTGAGAAGATATACACCTTTGGGCGTTTGAATAATAAATTTTTCTCTTGTGCGCAAGTCATCGTGCCAATGCGGGCTCTTACTCTTTGTAAACTCACCATCAGCATAGTGATAAAAATATTGCTGATCTTCTATTGCTAAAGAAGTGCAATTTGGTAGAGATTCAAGCTCATTCATACAAAAGCGTCCTGAAACTTTATCACGAGTGACACAACCTAGTTGCGTCTCTTGATATGTACCGCGTGACAGGCCGATAACCCTTGCCCTGTTTTGCCGTATGCTTTCCGACGGGGAGCAATCACTGAGACTATCGAAAAAAGGCATAAATCTGCTGTGAGAGAAAAAATGGGCTATGTTACTAGGGCGTAAGGAAGCAACATGCCATCTTCGGCATGTTTGGCTTGCGCTTAGATAACTACTAAATGGGAGTAAGCGTAAGATATATGCCAAAATGTCAATTGGAAGGGCTCTACTTTGCCACCCTTCAACGCCGGATAGCTTTAGGCGATTGAGTAAGTCAGTACATTCCTCGATAGAACCCGTATCAAGGTAGCTCCTCTCAACATCTTCAACAGTTTTTTTTGACATTTCCCTGTCTTGATCACTTGCTCTATCCAAAAAGAAGTCTATTTGATTTAGCTGCGAAAGACTTTGTAAATGAGAATCTTGTGCTGAGGCTATATAGGTAAGTGCAGCCTGCACAAAAAGCGCTTGTCTATAAATACTACTTTCGCGAGGAAGCTCCTCTAAGAGAGTTGTAACTCTTTTTAACACATAGGGAATGTGGGTACTGCCACCATCTATCTGCCTCATGCAGGCGAAATGGCGTGCAAAAAACCCATAGTGCACGTCTGTCTTTGGAACGAGCTTTAAAGTATCTGTAATAAGCAAATCGGGTTTCTTGCGAGATACGCCAATAGAGCGCAAATAAGAATAAATGGGACCGATTAGGGAAGCGGCGTCACCGACAAGCATTATTACCTCAAACTTATAAATTCAATACTATATCAAGTTAACATAATAGTTTCAATTAGATAAAAAATATTAACTATTATAATAGAGAATTATTTTGCAATTTAGGCCGACTCTTCCAATCTTTAGATAAATAATATTTTGATAAAAGTACAGCTTTACCAAATATGTAGCATAAGCTACATTGATGTAGCCAATGCTACATAAATGGAGTTCACTATGTCACTAACTGACGCTATACGATATGCCTTTGAAGGAAAGCCCTTTTTATCACGGATTCACGCATCGCTTCAGCCGATGGGACGGCTTGGAAAGGCTGCCTCAGTTGTTGCTATGAGTGTTTCTTCTCTTTTTGGAGCTACCATATCTTGGCTATGCCTTGAAGGATCTGTCCGTTCAATCATAGATGTTATCGAAGACCCAAGGCCCATCATACGCATCCGCTACTTAGGCGACTTTGCAGGCTGGACATCCCTTGCCATCTTTTCTGTCATTGCCGTGAAAGGCATATTTGAACGAATAATGGCGGAAGGTGAATATATTGAGGCTAAAAATTTATGCCGGCAATATCCCTGCTCTTATGACGAAGCTGTAGCGCTATTTGATGATCTTGCCCCAAGATGTCTCTTTACTAAATCCGTTGCCTCTAGACGGCTTACCACTCTTTCACTTTTTCAAGATAAAGAGCCGACTCCCAATCTCTATTTAGATCGGCAGCTCTCTTTAGTCTACGAACAGATCCAAGGGGATCTTCAAACCGAAAACAGCCTCAAAAACCACATTCCCCGCTTTTTTCTTGGTCAAAGAGTTATTAAGAATAAAGGAATCTGCCAGCTCACTTCATCTCGAATCTTTGGTATTGTTTTTCCTTTCATCCTCGTAGCAAATTGTATCCTATCGATTACTGGAGAAGTTGGGCTCGCCGCTGAAGTATTTGGCAATAGATCAGATCTTACTTCTATCGGCCACCTTGGTGAATGGCC
>CAZEGK010000037.1:0-9286 GCA_964512205.1 uncultured bacterium
GTCATCTCGCGAAGTCTTCCTTCTCATTGGAGTCAGCTGAAGTCTACTGATCTTCACGACCTGCCCTCAAATTTTCAAACGAACTAATTCAATCTTAGGTGATATTTGAGCGCTTCCGATCCTCATCAGATCACGAAATAGCGGCCGCCGTACAAGAGCTGAAAAATGTACTAGAGCAGTGTGAGTGAGAAGGTTATTTCTTAAGAATATCGCTTAGGTGAAGGTCTTTGTTTGAGGCTCTAAGCGGAAGGTCCACAAAAAGCCGCATCCACACTTCAAGGACTAAGAGAGCATAAAGAGCGTGGATGTTTTTTTTAGGGTCATTTAAGAGGCTTTTTATCCATGTAGGGCGTATGAGGCCGATATCTACAAGCATGCTGCGATCTAGTCCTTTGAGCCATGGAAAGACCTCTTCAGAAAGCAAAAGTGCCTTTATGTCAGTAGGGGGCGCTTTTGGAAGTGTGGCATGGTTTTCTTGCCAAAATTTGGGGAAGGCGCTGATCAGATCGGGGCTTGCCCATACCTCTGGGCTAATTGAGCCAAAAAATTCAAGGAGATGATAATCCAAGAAAGGGCTTTCTGACTGAGTGCCATGGGCATCAGCAAGACGTATTCGCGATTCAGAGGTGCCATCAGTAACGAACGTTTTTATCGTTAAATAAAAGAGGCTTGCATCAAGTTTTGGGATGTGAGAAAGGTGGTAGAACTCATTTATAAAAAGGTTTAAGTCAAAATATTTACTAAGCTCTGGGGCGCCTCTAGAAAATTCATCAGGGGAAAGGAGGAGCGCGCTTTCTATAAAAGCAGTTTGGGGAGTGGCTTCTTGCTTTTTTCTTAATGTTTCAAGGTGGGTGCGTGGAAATAGTTTAAAGCCAATTTTTGATAAAACTGTTTGCTCTTCATGCCGATGTACTTTATAGTGTGTTTGAAAAAGATCAAGTGCCTCTTTAGAATAATCATAAAATTCCGCTCGAAAGCCGGTGTCAAAAAATGGAGTGAGCTGTTGTTGGGCACACTCTTGCATAGCTATTTCGGTCTCTATCGCTCTCAGCTCTGCATTTGGCATTTCCATCGCCCAAACCATGGGGATCAAATTGGATAACAGATCTTGCGCAGTTACCTGTTTTATAATTTCTGTAGTCTGATTTTTTAGCGAATCTACAATAACTTGCGACCCTAATGTGGTTGATAGTACTGCGGGTCTTTCTACACGTCTTTTTTCAATAGCTTCTTGGATATGCCGTTCAAGTTCACAATAAATTTCATAGGAGCTATCAAAGTGTGCAGAGTAGTGCCTTGCAAAGGTGCTGCTAAAGGACCAATACTGCTTGATCGAGTAGCTTCCATCGAGCGAAAGTTTGAGGAAGTAGCCAGGAAGCAGCCTGTTGATCTCCTGGATTGAGGTAATGTCTTGCGAAATAAAGCCAAGTCCAAGACTTGATGCGATTCCTGAAAGATCTGGGGCTTGTGCAACAGCTCCTGTGGCAAGAATTGCCTTTATTGAAGAGGAGATATAGGCGTGCGTGTTACTTACATGCCAGTAGAGCGCCATTTCACCGAGGCGATCTCTTGCAGCAAAAACCAGCTTCTTTTTTTCATCATAGAGTATAAAAGAAAATTTACCATCTAGTTCGCGAAAACTTTCATCACCAATTTCACTATATCGCTTTAGGAGCATATCGATTGATGATTTGCCATGCAGTCTTCCACAAAAGAGAAGGCGAAGCCCAAGTTCACTATTTTCAACCAAAATCCCGGGAGAAAAAATGGCCATTGCAACATGCGATGTTATGCAGGAATTACTTTTTGGTTTTTGTACAAAAAGTGGCCCCGTAAGCTCGAGCATACGCTCAAGCTGTACATCTTGCATCTTTTCCTGAGATTTGAATGTAATAATCGCTGATACACACATATTTTTTGGGGTATACCATAAAGGGGATTTTTTGCTATGGTTTTGCCTTAAGTTTTCTGTTAAGGAGTACATAATGAAACGAGCACTTCTTTTGGTATTATGCCTTGTAGCTACTGCCTGCGCACCTCGCTATGCCGATTTTTTTCCCTATTTTGATAATGGCACAAAGAAACCATCTTTTACGATGCTGCCAGTCTATAACGAAACAGAAAATAGGCTTGTCGCCAATTTTCCTGTCGAGCTTTCAAAAGCTGTGCGTAATAGACTTAAGCGAACAGGTAAAACCTACAGCCCACCTGTAACTCAAATGATGAAGGAACTTACTGGCACAACCGTTAAGCAGCTTGCTAATTCAAGCGACCTCACAGTATTTTCTCGCTTTAAAGGAACAGACTTTGTTGTGCTGATCGAAACTGTAGATTGTACAGTATCTCCGTATGTAAGGGGTGCTTTTAAGCCGCTCTTTTCCGCAGATATAGATCCTGAGCATGCAAAAGTGCTCTCTATTGGCATGCGCCTTGAAATTATCAACATGAAAGGAAGAGTTCCAGTCTCTTCAAGAATGGAGCTTGTAAAAACTAACCATATGATCTCAGACAGCGAGCTTGAACGCGCTGAAAAGCAAGATCCTAGAGCCCTCGAGCTCGTGCGCTCTCGCATTGCCCAGCAGCTTGCCAAAAAGATCGAAGAAACCGTGTGTGTGAAAAAATGAGCGATGCACAAGTTTTTTTTCTTGCCTTAACAGGCCTTGCCGTTGTTATGTGCGGCATAATTTGGAAATGGCAGCTCTTTGAGCTTCCGTATGGAAAGGGGGAGGCTTGGGGAAAACTTGCCCTCATGAGTCCTCTCATTGGCTTTTTGCTCTTTGTTGGAGCATGTGCCTGGGTGCCTGGGCTTACCATAAAAACTATCCAGTATGCTGATAGCCATGGCTATTCCTCTTTCTCAGAGCAGGAGACAACAAATCTCTCTTACCTTATGGCTCTTGTGGTAGCGTGCGTTTTTCTTATCGGCTTTAGCAAGATACATCCGGATGATGTGAGAGAGCGCATTTGGGGAAGCGGTAATCAGCTTAAGCATTTTCTAAAAGGACTTCTCTATTGCATCCTCGTCTATCCAATCGTCATGACCATTGTGCAGGGTGTGCATCTTGCTGTCGATTGGTATGGGATAAAACCTGTTCAAGAGCAGGTTGCACTCGCTCAGCTTAAAGGGTTGCAAAACCACCCTTGGCTCTTTTGGAGTTTTGCAGTAGCAATAGTTACCCTTGTTCCACTAGTTGAAGAATTTCTTTTTAGAGGGCTTGTTCAAAACTACCTCTCAAATCGCATAGGAGCCCTTGCTGCTATTGTCGTAACGTCAATACTCTTTGCTTTTTTTCATTATTCGGCATTGCAGGGAGCGACAAATATTGAGCTGATGGTTGGACTATTTATCTACTCATACTGTATAGGTCTCTTTTATATGAGAGAAGGCTCTCTATGGACCCCTATCGCTATGCATGCACTCTTTAATGCATTTACGATCTTTATCATGTTTTATATAATAAAATAGAGGTGTTATGAAAAAAATATTGTTTGGTTTGATGAGCCTATTTGCTGTGGCAAATATTCATGCAGAAGATGAGTTTGTTGCTTCGCAAAATGCGTTTACCTTTGATTTTTTACACGCGCTCGGAAAACCACAAGCAAATATATGTGCCTCTCCCTACAACATTGCTAGCGCATTAGAGCTTGCCTATTTTGGCGCAGAAAATGCTACAAAATCAGAAATTGGTTCGATGCTCCATTTTCCGCTGATGAGTGATAGCGCACTTGCAGATGTTGTTAAGAAAACAGATACCTATCTTGGTACATCAGCTGTCAATGCAAAGGCAATCGCTGTTGATACCAGCTTTATGCCAACCGACTACTACCTTCAGCTCGTTAAAGACAAGCTTGGCGCTGATGCCTTTGAGGTAAACTTTAGCAAAAGGCCAGAAGAGGCGTGCGGTAGCATCAACAATTGGGCAAGTAAAATGACCCAAGGTCGCATTAAGAACTTACTTCAGCCATCAGATGTAAATGGTGGTACAAAACTTGTCCTTCTGAGCTCAATTTACATTAAAGCTGCATGGCAACTTCCTTTTGAAGTAAGCCTTACAAAAGATGCTCCTTTTACTACACTTAGCGGCGCAAAAAAGCAAGTCAGCATGATGGAGCAGACCAAAAATATGCGTCTTTATCAAAATAGCGACTTTCAAGTTGTCTATCGTGATCTCAAGCAGGATAATGATCAGCAAGCTCGTCTTGAGGTAATTGTTGCATTGCCGCAAAATCCAGAGCTTTTGCAAACAGTATCTGTAGATACACTAAAGACATGGGATGCTGGAGCACAAGATGCCTATGTACAGCTCTTTTTGCCAAAGTGTTCAATACGCTCACGCATTAGCGCAAAAAATGCTCTTCAGTCCCTTGGTATGAAACAGGCATTTACGACAGATGCCGATTTTACAGCACTATCTCCGAAGAATGACCTTATGGTAAGCGATGTGATACATTCTGCTTTTATGCAACTTAATGAATCCGGTATCGAAGCTGCTGCTGCAACTGCCGTAACAATGGTGACAAAATCGGCCCTTATGCCTAAAGATCCACCAATTGTTGTGCGATGTGACAAACCATTTTATCTCTTTATCCGAGATAAAAATAAAGGCCTTGTACTATTTGCAGGTTTAGTTGCACTGCCGGAACAAGTAGAAAAATAGTACAAAAAGTGGTAATATAGTTTTTTGTTATGGTGTTACGTTTTGCGCCTTATCAAATTGCCTCTTATGGACTGTCCGATACCGGGCTTGTCCGTAAGAATAATGAGGATGTTTGGGGGAGTCTTCCCCAACATCATCTCTTTGTCGTGGCAGATGGTATGGGCGGGCACCAGGCAGGGGAAGTGGCCTCTCGAGAAACAAGCCTTTTCATCCTCACCTATTTACGGCAAGCTTTCGAAAAAGAAAAAATTGAATTGCTTAGCATTGGTGAAGTAAAGGATCTTGTGCAGCGCAGTATTGGCGAAGTCAATCACTTTGTCCATGAACTAAGCTTAACGCACGAGCTTTTGCGAGGAATGGGGACTACGCTTGTCTGTCTCTACTTTCATGAAGACAGATGCGTGATTGGCCATGTAGGGGATTCTCGCGCCTATAGGCTTAGAAACGGTGTTTTAGAGCAGATGACGCATGATCATTCTATCATTAGGGAGCAGAAAGAGCTCTCATCTTGGCGAAAAGATGGCCCTAATGTAAAGAAAATGATCACCAAAGCAATTGGCACTGAGGCAACCATTGACCCGACTGTAGTCGAGTCTGATGTCCAGGCAAATGACCTCTATCTTCTCTGCTCAGATGGGCTTACAGATCTTGTAGAAGCAACCGAGATATTGCAAGTTCTTTCTGCAAGACTTACTGTTGAAGAAAAGGTAAGAAGCCTTATTTCAAGCGCTAAAAGAAAAGGTGGCCATGACAATATTACTTGTGTTTGTATAGAAGTACATGAAAAGGATTTATCTAGATAACAACGCTACGACTCCCGTCGATCCTCGTCTCCTTGAACTCTTTGTTTCTGCAGCATTTACAACCTTTGGCAACCCCTCAAGTGTTCACGGATATGGCCAAGCTGCAAAAGCACTGCTTGTAAAAGCACGCGATGACATTGCCAAAATCTTTGGCGTACGCTCCCAAGAGATCGTCTTTACAGCTTCTGCAACAGAGGCTCTCAATATGATTATCAGAGGCTTTTTTGGGTCAAAACCCACTGGACATCTGATCACAAGCGATGTTGAGCACCTTGCTGTCTATGCAACTGTAGAGCATTTAAAAAGCCAAGGTCTTGATGTTACCTACTTAAAGGCCGGAGAATATGGCGCACCTCATCCGGAGGCTCTCGAACAAGCTATTAGGCCGGATACTCGCCTTATAGTGCTTATGGGAGCAAATAATGAAACGGGTGTTCTCACAGACTACTCTGCAATGGGAGAAATAGCGCAAAAGAGAGGCATACCTCTTGTCGTAGATGGCGTGCAGCTCTTTGGAAAGGAAAAAATTGCCCTTACACCAGGTATTTCTGCAATGTGCTTTAGCGGCCACAAATGCTATGCACCAAAGGGCGGCGCGTTTGCTATCGTTAAAAAGGGCTTTTCGCTTGAGCCGCATCTCAGGGGAGGCCATCAAGAGCATGGTCTTAGGGCAGGAACAGAAAATCTCGCAAGCATAGTCTCCCTTGCACAAGGGGTTGCTTTTGTCGCTCGCGAGCTCTGTAGCTTTTTAGAGCCTATCCGCACACTTCGAGACTATTTTGAGCAAAGAGTGCTCGCATTAAAGCCGGATGCCACTATTAATGGGAAGGGGCCACGAATTGCCAACACCTCAAATATTTGCTTCACAAATATCGATGGAGAAGCGCTTTTGATGTACCTTGACCTTCACGGTGTTGCAGCAAGTCTTGGGTCTGCCTGCTCTTCAGGGGCTTTAGAGCCCTCTAGGGTTCTCCTCAATATGGGGCTTTCCCGTAAACAGGCGCTCTCATCAGTTCGTTTTTCTCTCGGACGCTATACTACTAAAGAGGAAATCGACGAAACCCTCAAAATCCTCTCTAAATTTTTCGATAAAGAAGTAATTTCTGGTAGATAATCCCTCATTTGTGTATAATACTTACTTTAAATTTGGGTTTTTATGTTTATACCGGAAATTCAGTTTTCAGCACGTATCGTTCCAGAAGGTCCCTATAGTGGACGAGCTCCTACAAATAAAATTACCTCCCTTTTTCTACAGGTCATCGATACCGCAAAAGAACATCCAAAAAAGACTGTTGGCATAGCTGTAGTTACTGCAGCACTTGGGGCAGGGCTTATTTCAACTGGCATTACAGTCGCGATCGTAGCAGGGGCAATACTTGCCGCGATTGCACTAGCTGCATGTACAGCAGCTTTTGGGGCTCTTTATAGATATATGCGTGAGCGCGATGCTCATGCGAGCATTCATCAACTAGAGCTAGCATCCAAGATTACAAGTAAAGAAGCGTTAGATCTTAAGGCGATGTATAAAAACGATCATGTTCGCTACCTGGACGTTATGAAAGGGATCAGCACTCACGATGTTGCCCCATTTCCCCCTAAGCTAGAGAGTGCGTGCAAAGGGCTTCCTTGTGAAGGGACTCTTACAGATGCCTATATGCGAGAAGATTATCGCACCTTCAGACTTACAGCGTGTGACTATTTTACCGAGCGAAGAGATGCTGCAAAGGCAGCAAATGACCTAGTTGGTTTTTATACAAATAACGAGCTTTTAAACTACTTTAAGGGCATTACAAAAGATGAGCTTTTTTCAACATTTGCCCGCGTCATAGAGCAAGAAAAAATGCTTTCAGAAAAAAATCAGCTCCTAGACCAGGTAATCGAATCTGCTAAACAAAACGACACTCAAGGCACACAGGAGGCGATTCATAAACTCTATAATGCCTATCAGACTATACTTGCAAACTACGTTCCCTATTCGACAGATGGTGTAGACTATGTCTACGCAAACTATGTTGGAGAGTTTAATAAAAAATTTAGGGCACTTAATGATTTGGTAAAGAGCGACCATGAGTTTTGCGCCGGATGCCACTTAACAGATCCACAAGTGGCTAAAAAGCACAGTGAGTTTCCCCTCGATCCGCTCCATCCTGATCACGTGATGAATAAGCAGTACCTTCCAGTGATGAAAAACTTAAAGAAGCAGCATGTGATTGATAGCCCGCTGAGAGGTAAGGCAATCGCTGCGCTTACAGTAAGCTTTGGCACAGGTCACAAAGTGGCTGCAGAAGCTATCGGCCGTCATCTCCAGCCGCATGGTGCTCACTTTAGTGTGATAGATCCTCGAGAAGATGTCTACATCGAGCAGGTGGACACTGTTAGAAAGATTGGTCGCATATTCAATCAAGTCTGGAAAAGTGCTGAATTTTTTGGATGGATCTTAAAGCATCAGCTCTACTGGCTCATAAACATTGAGTATCGGTTAGATCGCTTTTTTAGATCGCTGTTTAACCTTCCTGGCAAAAATGATGTACTTCCTCGAGAAGGTACAAATGATACAGAGGTGAAAGAGCGTTTAAGAAAGAGGCTTTTGATGGAGCGTCCAGATCTTCTTGTCACAACATATCATATGGATTTAAATCCAACGATAGAAGTTGCTGAAGAGCTTGGCCTGCCGCTCTTACATATGCCTACAGACTATGAAATGAAGATGTGGCAGGTATTTGGACGTCATGCCCCAACATACAAGCACTTTAAATCGCTACTACCTGATGACAATGCAAAGACAAAAGAAACAGCGGCTCCTCTTACAGATGAGCAGCTTGCTGAAGGGGGTATACTTCTAAGACCTGAGCTTTATCGCCAGTTTTCGGGTGATGAAATCCGTGCGATACGCGAGGAGAAGGGGATTGACCCAGAGGCTGAGGTCGTACTTGTATCAAGTGGCGGCGGTGGTCAAGATCTTCCCTATCCGGATCTTTTTATGAATGCGCAAGCTAACGGCAAAAAGTACCATGTGATCGTGATTGCAGGGGCAAATAACGATCTTGGCGATAGTATCAACGCAAGAAAAAAGGATGGCGCCCGTTTTGTAACAGGCAATAATCCAAACGTCACTGTGGAAGTAGCTCAAGATCCAGCCATTTCGACACCTCAGCGTAAATACTTCATAGGCGGCGAGGAAAATGCAAAGCTTCGTGCTATCGCTAGCTGCTCTATAACTAAGCCAGGTGGGCTAACTGTAGACGAACAGAAGCAGTGCGGCGTTCCAGTTATCTTAGACGCAAGGGTTACACCGATGATTTGGGAAGGTTTTAACATAGATGTTATCATCGATAAAGGGCGGGGCTTTGCTTACTACGGCGATGCTTCATCATTTCTCGAACTTGTTGATAAGACAATTGCTTTAGGGAAAAATCCAGTCCAGAATAACTCCAAGAAGGTCTTAGACCTCATGGCTGAAATGATAGCTAGCGCTGCTGGTGGGTAGTGTAGTCTGAATATTTACCACAGAGGGACGAGAGACAGGGAGATCACAGAGAACGAAAAATTGCAGCTTGAGCGAAGTTCTTTGGAGTGCGGCAATTCTTTGCCGCTCTATTTCGACCACGCCCCTCGCTACAAGAGCATTCAAAGCTTAAAATTGCGTTCATTAATTTCAAAAATGGCTCCAGTAATAACCTATAGGCTCTTGTATGTAGACAAAATCCAGAGCGGTGAATAATCACCGCACTCCAAAGAGCTTCGCTCAAGCTGCGATTTTTCGTTCTCTATGATCTCAGTGCCTTTCGTGTCTCTGTGGTGAATTCTTTTCTGTGGTAAAATACA
>CAZEGK010000037.1:9386-11745 GCA_964512205.1 uncultured bacterium
TGATCTCAGTGCCTTTCGTGTCTCTGTGGTGAATTCTTTTCTGTGGTAAAATACAAAAAACCTAGATTTCAGGTCCTCGGAGTTTGACCCTATCGTGATAGGAGCGCTCAAGGCCAAGTGCGACTTCATCGAGATCGTCTGTCATGACAAAAAGGTCTAAATCGCTTTTATCGATACATTTTTGGGCAAGCATTGTGTCTGTGACCCATTCAAAGAGGCCTTTCCAGAATGAGGTGCCTACGAGATATATTGGTACTGGAAGGATTTTTTTTGTTTGGATGAGGGTGAGGGTTTCAAACATTTCATCAAGGGTTCCATAACCACCAGGAAGAAATACAAAGCCTTGTGCATAGCGCACAAACATCACTTTTCGCACAAAGAAGTAGCGGAAGCGAAGTTTTAGCTTAGGATCGATATATTGATTTGGTTCAGATTCAAAGGGAAGGTCGATCACAAGGCCGCAAGAGCGTCCTTGCGCCTTTTGTGCGCCCTTATTTGCCGCCTCCATTAAGCTAAGTCCTGCTCCTGTGATGACGCTAAAGCCTCTTTTTGCGATTTTATAGGCGACATCGACGCCTATTTGATAGTAGGGGCTTGTATGTTTGAGGCGTGCAGATCCAAAGATTGAGATAGATGGCCCAATCGAGGAAAGAGTCTCAAACCCTTCCACAAACTCTGACATGATTCGAAGTAGTCTCCATGAGTCGTGAGATGCAGGAGAAGATTCACTTCCATATAACTCTGGAATAATACTGCCCATAAAATAGCCTCTATTTTGCGTCTTTTTGCACCATAGATGCATAATAATTATTTTTCCATGGTTTTTTTTGCCATTTCGGGTACTCTTTAGGCTATGAATATTCAAGCTTTCGAACGACTGATACTCGTAAAGCATACGCTTTTTGGAATGACCTGGCTTGGAGCAAGTGCTCTTTTACCCTACCTTCAAAAGGATGCGCCTCATTTTGAGCCTAGAGTGTGGCTGCTTCTTATTGCCGCATTTTGCAGCGCTCGTTTTTCCGGCATGTGTTTTAATAGCTATTTTGATCGGAGCTTTGACGCAAAAAATCCTCGTACAAAAAATAGACCTCTTCCCCAAGGCGAGATTTCTCCCATAGCTTGTGTCATTCAGGCTACGCTCTTTCTTTTGCTCTTTTTTGCGGCAAGTTGGTCGATAAACTCGCTCTCTGGCCTGATGTCTGTTGGCGTTGCACTTGCGGTCGTGCTCTACTCTCTTACAAAGCGCATTTCGCCCCTTTGCCATTTTGCCCTTGGAATCATCTATTTTTTTGCTCCATTTTGTGCGTGGGCGGCATTAACTGGTGAGATTAGCCCAAATCCCTTTTTCTTTGGCCTTGCCTGCTTTTTTACCATTTCTGCATCAGATATCATCTATGCATGCCAGGATGTGGAATTTGACCGCTCTATTGGCCTTTATAGCATTCCTGCGCTCATTGGCACCAAAAAGGCGCTCATTTTTGCAAGTGTGCTGCATTACATAGCAGTAGGTGCACTTATCTACGAAAGCTATCTCTTAGATTCCTGGCTCTTTTTTATCTCAGCTATTTTTATAGGGCTCCTTGTTGCCTTTTGTTATATGAAGCTTTTACTTGGACAACTTTCCCACATGGCAGTATTTACTCGCATCAACATCTCTTCAGGCACTATCCTTTTTGCAGCAACTCTTCTTGAATTAGGGCTCAGATGGCGCGTTTTGTAGTGGGGATCTCTGGCGCATCGGGAGTTCGCCTGGCCCATATTGCAATCGAAGAGATAACAAAGCTTGGCCATAACATCGAACTTGTTATTTCCCGTCCTGCCTCGCTTACCATCATGCATGAAATGGGGCAACAGTACGCAACACCTCAGCACTTTATCGATAGCTTTGATGAGGAAAAAAGGGCCCTCATCCGCCTTCATAATATCTATGACTACAGCTCACCGATTGCAAGTGGCTCATATCCACATGATGGCTGTCTTATAATTCCGTGCAGTATGGCAACGATAGGAGCGATAGCTTGCGGCCTATCCGATAATGTCTTGCGGCGTGCTGCCGACGTCTCCTTAAAAGAGCGCAGAAGGCTCGTCCTAGTTCCGCGCGAAACCCCACTTCACGAAATCCATCTAGAAAACATGCTTAAGCTTGCCAAAATGGGAGCAACCATCTTTCCCCCAGAGCCAGCTTGGTATATGAATTTTAAATCAATAGATGAGATGGAACGGCTTATGGTGGGAAGAATCCTCGATCAGCTCTGTCTCAACACCGGCGTCCCTCGCTGGGGCTGTTGATGCTATCTTTGATAATATTACCACAGAGACACTGAGCTCACAGAGAAAAAGAGAGATCAGAGAGAAAGAA
>CAZEGK010000037.1:11845-26711 GCA_964512205.1 uncultured bacterium
ATCTCAGTGTCTCTGTGGTAAAAAAAACCACACACACTTAAACCACCATTACTGACCGAGGATTTTGCGTGCGAGGAGAGGGACGTTTTTCTTTTTGCGAAGAGCCATTGGTCCACCTTGTTTGCCGGATGAGACCTCGTGGAGGTTTTCAATGGCTATAAAGGCATCATGGTCAATGCTATAGACGAGGTTTTTGAGGTCTGCAAGTTGAAGACGCTCAATAATTATATAAAGAATTTCTGTAGAAGCACCGGAGAAGCCGCCTCTACCATACATGATGGTAAGGCCAAGGCCCATTTCATGCATGACAGCTTTTGCTATTTCTTCATATTTGGAGGAAATAACGATGACAGACTTTGTTTCGTCAAGGCCTACAATAACGGTATCCATGATCTTTACAACCACGATGTAGGCGATAAGCGAAAGTAGTGGTGGGTGCCAGTCCTGAAAGACAAGCCCTGCTGCACCAAATACTAAGATATTGCAAAAGAAGACTGTTTGGCCAACCGTAAAGCCTTGCTTGCGGTTGATGATGATGCCCAAAATTTCTGTTCCGTCAACGCAGGCACCGCCGCGAATGACAATACCGATACCAACGCCAAGTATTGCACCGCCAATTACTACAACCTCAAGGTAATCGCCAACAAAAGGCGATGAGATAATGCTTGGCATAATGAAGAGGAAGAAAGCAAAAGAGAGCACTGCTGCAATAATATGCATCACAAAGCTTTTGCCAAGGTGACGGTATGCGAGGTAGATGAAGGGAAGATTAAAGAGCAGTAAAAAGAGAGGAAGTAGGTTATTTCCAAATGCGCGGGCAGCGATCATGGCAAGGCCTACTGTGCCGCCGTCAATCAAGTTGTTTGGGAGAAAGAAGACTTTAATAGCGAACGCTGCGATAAAAGTTCCTACAAACATCTTTAAATATCCTATAAGATGTGTGGAAGAAGGCTTTGTGTGATCGAGGTTCTGGTCTATTTTATTACTCTTCCTGTGTTTTGATTTTGTGATCTGGCTTTGCGATATTGTTTAGTAAACAAATCGCGGGAGACGGGGCTCGAACCCGCAACTTCCGCCGTGACAGGGCGGTGCTCTAACCAATTGAACTACTCCCGCAGTTTGGGCGCAACAGGGCTCGAACCTATGACCGCCTGTGTGTAAGACAGGTGCTCTACCAACTGAGCTATACGCCCGTAAACATCATAAAAACGACGCTTAGGTGCCAACATTCTACAGGCCACAGGGAATTTAGGACAAGAGAAATTGGGATAAAAAAATTAGTTTACAAAAAAGGCCCTTAGGATATAATAATAATAAGGCCTTTTGCAGGATTCTAAGAGGATATTCATGTTGCCAGACGATGACGAATCAAAAGAAAAGGAAGAGCGCGAAAGAAGTGTTTTTTCCCATGTGGGAAACTTCTTTGGATGGCTAGGTCAGCTCATTTCTGAGCAGGCCCGCGTAGAAGCCGAGCGAAAGAGCGAAGTTCCTCCTGTCCACATCATGCGCGAAATCACCCTCCAGCAGCAACGCACCAGCGAAGTCATCGAAAATGCAGATACCATTTGCCTTCATCTAGAAGAAATAAAACAAAAGCTCACTCAAGAGTTCGGAGCCTCATCTGCAACATTTATCTCAAAATGCATCGATCCTATGATCGAGCACGCAAGATATCTTACAAATGCTTTAAAAAACCCGCAAAATGGCAAAGAAAAGCACCTTAACAATTTGCTCAGTCAGGCGATTGAAAGTGTTGAGCTTTATTCTCAATTTAGCGACGAAAAGAAGATGAAAAAACGCATCGTACAAGTTGCTCAAGGACTTATCAAACAGTCGATCGAGAAGGATTTAGAGGTTCTTTCAAAATACAAAGTACATGCCCTAGATGCTAAAAAGCTACGAGGTGAAGAACGGGAGTTTTACGAATTTAAAATAGATGGCTATCTCTATCCAATCATCTCAGAGCTTATTGGAATGGGGGAATCTCGTCTTATTACAGATGATTTGCATGCATTTTTTGTATGGAAAGCAAACGTAGATGAGCGGCGAAATTCGCTTGTAGAACTTGGTCTTCTTACAATCGATGCTATGACAAACCCCGAGCATGAACAGGTTGCAGCAAGGCCTATAAGCGCCGATGATGACGATGAAGTTGTTTTAGAAGAGCCCTTTCCCGAACTTGTCAAGCACCAGTTAGAAGCATCAGCTATCGCCATGAGCTATCTGTCAACGCTAGAAGATCGCGTAAATGATATCTTCTCAAGGCTTGGCGAAGATTTGCCAATAGATCAGATCGAGCCGCTTTTGGAATACCTTAAACTAGACGCAGAGCGCTTTCAGGGGCTTAGTAATCAAACAAAACATGTCCTAGATAGCTTTAACGAATTACGAGAAAATATTCTTCGAGCAGAGCAGCTCATCTCTTCAAAAAAAGAATAGAAAAGCCTAGGGCAAAATGCCCCAGGCTTTGTTTTAGTATTCAGCGTTATTGAGATAGGACGCATAGTGAAGCCATGCAAGGCCGCATGCTCCTAGTGCATCATCATCTCGTAGATCGATTTTGCCTCTATCGAGTGAAAAAAAGAGATTTTTCACAGATTCAAGAGCTGATTCTCTCATAAGATGCTGAAGTGGATTTTTTCCTTGGGCTTTCCAGTGAGAAAATCCATGCATGCCATTAGTTAGTGCCGAGATCACTCTTTGGCGGCGAAAGCGTTCAGCTTCTTCCTGTGAAGGTGTACGCTTAAGATAGCGTGCATAAAAGCTCAGGCCAGCTTCTTTCGTCATCACCTGACTATTGCAAAAGTTAGCAACATCGGCATCGACAGGTCCCCATCCCGCACACTCCCAATCTATGACATAGAGGTTTTTTCCGTCGTAGAGGAGGTTTCTTGTGTGTAAATCGTTATGGTTTATCTGAGCTTCCTTCTCAACCGGCCATGATATGCTCTCTCGGAGTGTATTTTGGACATGTGCGGGAAGAGCTGAAATATCAACGACATCGAGTGCTTTTTTTAGGTGATAAAGATCATGCCGCTCAGTGACGTATGCCTTATCTGGCTGAAGAGATTTAATTTTCCAAATCGCTTGTGCCATCTGATCTAAAAATTGTTCTGAAGAGGCAATGAGGCCTGGGCAAAATTCAGAGGGAAGAAGATTGTCTATCTTTTCCATAATTATAAGCCCTGTCTCAGAGTTTGCATAAACCATTTTAGGCAAGAGGCCGCTTTTATTTGCCTCGACTAAAATAGCAACCTCTTGCGCTATCCCTTTTTGACCATAGACACCGCCTGTGCGTCTTGCGATATATTCGCTGCCATTATAGGTAAAACTATAGATATGGCCCCCTGAAAAGCCACCATTTAGCGGCTTTAAGGTGATAGCTTCTTTTGATTTGAGAGCAGACGCTACTTCCTCTTGGGTAATTTGCGGGGGAATATACTCTCCCCAAACAATATCATGTTGCTCTGCGAAGAGAAAATGTCCAGATACGACTAAAAAAATACATATATAACAATGCATATAAAAACCTTTAATTTTCAAACGCAAAAAAGCGTTGAAAGGTATAAAAAATAAAAATTTAAAAAGTAAAATATAGCGCTACATTTTGCAGCAAAGAGTCTGCAAAATGATTAGGCTAGAACTATTATTTGAGTAGTGGTTACCATTGTGTAACACCTTCTTTGAGTGAAAACTATCTTCATTATAGTAATTATAAAAAATTTACGCAAGAAAATTGAAACACTAGCTATACTTTTTGCACACATATGACTATTCCTTTCTCTCTTATTGCATGCAATGAACCAAAAGACGAGCTTTGCTTGCCTATCTGGCAGCAAGGAGATACACTCTTTATTCATGAAGTGAGCGAAGATCAGCGCATTCATTTTCCAAAAAATAGCGTAGAAAAGGTGGTGAGCCTTGATTTTGGATTTGATGTGGCAAAACCACTTTATTCCTACTGCTATGCATTGCCATTAATAGATGTAGAGGGACATAGGGAATATTGCAGACAAGCAATGAATGAAAGGCGTACTCAGACTGAAAAAGCATGTCGCTCATTCAATATTGCATCCATTCACAAGTGGATTCAAGACGACAAATGGGTGCTTTACTACCAGCTTATGACATCTCCTGTAGAGGTGTGTAGAGAAGCGCTCTTTATGTTGCAACATGATACAAATGCGCATATTGCAACAAAAATGCTGCGAGAAACTACCGGCTGCACATTTACAGAACTTTGCCCAAAAACTTATATAAGGAATGTGAGATGAATAGATTTAGTGATAAAATAGTCCTTGTAACAGGCGGTGGAACTGGTATTGGGTTTGCAGCAGCTTCTGCATTTGCAAAGGAGGGTGCATGCGTCATTATCTCATCACGCTCAGAAAATGGCCTAAAAGCAGCAGATGAGATTCAGGAAAAAGGGGGACGTGCCGAGTTTATTGCATGCGATGTCTCCTCAATAGATTCACAGACTGATCTCATGCAAAAGATCCTTTCAAAATATGGCAAACTAGATGTTGCCGTAAACAATGCAGGTGTTGAACAGGCACCGGCATCCATCGAAGAGCTCTCGCTTGAAAGCTGGGAAAAAATAGTAGATATCAATACATCTGGCGTATGGCTTGGAATGAAAGTGCAAATACCGGTGCTGAAGCAAAATAGCAGAGGTGGTGCAATCGTAAATATTTCCTCGATCGCAGCGATTAAAGCACTTCAAAACATATCTGCCTATGCAGCATCGAAGGCAGCTGTTAACAGCCTTACAAAAACGGCAGCTATGGAATGTGCCCGCTTTAATATACGCGTAAACGCCATATGCCCAGGTCCTATCGGGACAGAAATGATGCTCCGCTTTCAAGAGCAGGATCCTCTTTTCTTTAAGGAAACTATTTTGGATTCGATACCTATGCAGCGTATTGGCAAACCAGAAGAGATCGCCTCTGCAATCCTCTTTGCAGCATCAAGCGATGCTTCATTTATGACTGGACAGGTGCTTGTTCTCGATGGCGGGCTCTCTATGTAAGGGAAGCCAAAACTCTTTTGCAAGCGCTCTCTGTTCAAGTACAGAGCTTGCGCCTGTAGGATCGATAAAGCGTTTTGCGACAGTCTCTAGCCCTTTAGCAGAAGTTTGATAGCGGATTTGCCGCTTTTCACTTGAGATGATGGAGGCAATCACTTGGGCAACATCTTGTGGGTGTTGTCCCTGTTTTAGCCGCTCAGTCATCCATGCTAGGGCGTTTGGCATAAAGGTTTCGTAGGCATTATCGATAGAGCGATTGCCGACTTCAGTTGACTGATCCATAAAGTTTGTAGCGCATGTTCCAGGCTCTACTAGGACAATATCTACGTTCCAGTGGCTAGTTGTAGCAGCTAGTGCTTCTGAGAGGCCCTCTATTGCAAATTTTGATGCTCCATAGATATCCCACCCCGGTGATGGCCGAACACCTGACGTACTGCTCATGTTAATAATAAGGCCTCTTTTTTGCTCTCGCATGATAGGTAGTACGGCTTGTATCATCCGCATAGTGCCAAAAAAGTTAACTTCAAAAACTCTTTTTGCCTGTTCTATGGAGATCAATTCGAGAGGGCCAAAGACAGCGCATACACACCTATTTCATAATGCAGTCTGCTATGACGGGGAAGTGATCTGAGGCATACATGCCATTTACAACAGCGGGCTGTACGCCAGAGAGTAGGACATGCACTTTTTTGGTTGTAAAGATATGATCTAAGATAATACCGCTAGTGCCTGTGCCTTGAAAGGGTAGTATTGCTCCTTGGCGGTTTGTGTAGGTCGATATGGGGCCAAGTGTTCCGATTAGTGCGACATCTCTTGTATTTTGAAGCGATTTACTTGTGATAACTTTGAGGATGTAGCTTCCATCAAAGAAGGGAACGTGAGGGTCATCGATATGAGGGGAGAAGCTATTAAAATCACCTGCAAGAAGGCAGGGCTTTTGATCCGCTACAGGCTCGATGAGCTTGAGTATGAAGTTTGCTGCATATTCACGAGAGTCGCAAGATCCAAAGGCTATCTGCGTAGAAAAACAGGCAAGCTCCTTTGCTGTTTTATTGTCGAGGAGGTGAGCTTCTACAAGTGTTCGCTTTTCATTTGAGAATGGGTCTGCAGATGGTGTTTGAGGGGTCTCTGAAATATAATGGACATTGCACTTTTGGAGGGTAAAGCGAGCTTTTTTATAGAGTATGCCATTAATCTCTCTAGGCTCAGATCCTGGATCCAAGAGTTTTCCTGCAAAGCTATAGCTTTCTTCAAGCTCTTCTAAAAGCTCTTTTACTTGAGTCGGATAAAGCTCTTGAAAGCAGATGATGTCGCAGCGCATCTCCTTAAGGATTTCGATCATGCGATCGAGTCTTGCATGCCAGCGGTAGGTCTTTGCAAGGAGGTGATCGTATCTATCAAAGAGCATGTTGTAGCTTGCGATCCTGAGGAAGTTTTGCTCTCCCTTTAATGCTTCACATATTGCTTCATACTGTGTTTTAGAATACTTTTTTGGATCAATGTGCTTAGATGTGTGGTAGTAGTCTATAACAGGGATGATAGAGTTATCAATAAGCGCATTGAGACTTGATGCTAAAGGAATAAAAGCGGCAATAAGTTTAGTAAATGTATTCATCTGCGATCTTGCGTTTATCTTGTCCATCCAAGATGTGAAAGGTGCGAAGCTTTTGGACAACTTGATTAGAAAATTGGGTAAGGGGGATATAGAGTATTCGCTTTCCCTGCCTTGCAGCGTGATTTTTTAAGAGCTGGTTTGGAGGGTTTATGCCAACATAGACGACAACGGGACGTCTTGAATAGTCGATAGCTGCTGCAAGGAGCACTTCATGCTTGTAGTGGAGTTCGCTATAATCTGGATCGCTCCAGACATCATATACGCGCCTTGCTGGATAGGAGAGCATAAAGCCGCCATATTCACAGCGTGCAATCCCGGGGCCAACAATTTGCTCCGTCATTGAAGTTGCAAAAAAAGCCATATCAGATTCTTGTTCGTTTTCGCCAAGCCAGGTCATTCTCAAGGGATACTTTGCATTGTCGACATCTTCATCAAATACAACAACGCATGAGCCGACAAGGCCAGGCGGCCTTCCTCGTGCTTTTACATAGAGCTTTTTTTCTGGGAAGTGGCGTATCGTCTCTCGTACGTCTATGCCATCTTCCAAACTGTTCGAGAAGGGATGAGTGTGTATGTTTTCTTCTGTCTGCTGCTGTACGCCCTTCTTTTTTAGAAAGAGACCAAATTTTTCTACGACGCTATCTTCTGGGGGATATGAGCAGATCGAAAAGGGGCTTGGCGGGTAGTAAATCTGTTTTCCCTGATCTTTTCGGAGGCGCCTCATAAAAAGGCTCTTTTCTGAGGGCGATTTTAGGTGAAAATGAATCTGTTTTGTATTGCCCCAGAGATCTTGTGGATGAAGGTCGAGTACAGGAAGAGAGTCTACATTTTTATAAAAGGGAAATTCTGTGCCACGCTTCCATACTTCATAGGCAAAGTTGTGATCTACACATCCTTTGCAGGCAGTTAAAAGCTGAGAAAAATCGGGAAGAAGCATGGAGCGAAGATGTGCCCAGTTGCGGCTAAAGGTAAAAATATGGCCTATTTCTTGAGGTGTAAGTGTGCGCCGTGATGCTTCCTCGTAGGGTATTTGAGCTTCTTTTATAAGCTGGTAGTGCACCTCGTTTCTATCGAGTGCGCTTTGTGGATCTTCTCTCCATGCTTCATATTTTTGAGAGAGATAGCCAAACTCACCAAGCATCTCGCGAACAGACTCTTCTGGGTAGGTTGCAAGAGAGATTTCCTCTCTCTTCGCATGTTCGAGCTGAGGATAGGAGCTATCATGTATGTGAGCGAGTATCTGCTGCAGGTGGCTCATGCCAACGACTACCAAAATCTTTTCATAAGAGAATGAAAGCTCTTTAAGGCGTTTTGCCATGTAGAGCTCGCGCGATTTATCCTGCAGGCCGCGGATGACTGGATCTGCCCGTATTGTACCAGAGTATGCATCAAAGTATTCCTTTAGGCCAATTTTTGTGATGGCGTAGGGATCTGGCAAAAAATCTACAAACTTAGGATATCCCTTGATGTCTAGGTCTATACAGTATGCAGCTATTTTAGCCTCCTGAGCAGAGCGTATTGCTTCAAGAGATGCATCGCATGGCTCAATCGGAAAATAGAGTGTTTCATCAGCTGAGGCTATTTTAACAACGCTCACATCGGGAAGGCGGCTTACTCCATGCAAAAATGTGTCTTGCATCGTCTCGGGAAGTTCAACAGCTACGCAATCTGGCTCAATCTCTAAAAACGCTCTTCTGACCTCGCATGCAAGCTCCATCGTGTAATGGAGTGCCGGGACAAAGTAGAAAGGGCCAGATGCTATCCAATATGGCTTAGAGGGCATAGATCAGCGCTTCATCTCCGAGTGTCATGGCGACAGCTTGCCTTAAAAGACCTGTCATTTCTCCTTTGCCCTTCATGGCTGTGAGTCTTTTTGCTGCATAGCGTGCAATATTCATGCCATCTCGTACAGTGTATCGCTCATTATTTGAATGGGCACGCTGAAGAAAGGCAACGACATAGTCTAAGATGGCATCATCGACAAAGGGCAAATTTTCTGAAAGTATGCGCTTTTCTTCGGATGCTTCTGGAAAATCGATGTAAATTTGCGGCTGCAGACGGCTATGGATATATTCCGGTATTTCAAAGGTCGAAGCATCTTCATTTGTGGTAACGCATATGCGAAAATCGGGGTGCGCTGCAATTTTTAAGCCTGCGACAATAGATTCGATGTAGCGGCGTGCATCAAGCAGCGGAGCAAGTGATGCCCAAGATTTTTCTCCCATACGATTGCCCTCGTCGAGGATGCAGACAGCGCCCTTTATCATCGCAGTGACAAGAGATGAGGCAACGTATCGTATGCCGCCAGCTTTATCCACAACAGGTGTGATGAGAAGGTCTTCAGGCCGTGTGTCCATTGTACACTGGAAGATATAGACATCTCGTCCTATTGCTTTTGCAGCGGCATAGGCAAGGGTGGTCTTTCCCACACCAGGCTTTCCGATCAAACGAGGAGAGAGGGGAATGTCATCTTTATCAATGACAAGCCAAGCTGCAAGGAGCTGCTCCATCACATCCTGCTGTCCTACCCAGTGGTAGGTGAGATTGTCGGGACAGGCGAGGGCTAGTTCTATATTTTGAATGGTGATGCGGCTTTCCTGTTCTGTTTTCGAGTCTGGCATAGTTAAAACCTCAAGGTAGTGATATGTTCCCATCTTTGCCGGATGATGGAGTTGTGTCTGTTTACATATAGACGTACATCTTCTTTTACTTTCTCGTGATGAGCTCGTATCTTTTCAGTTGCTTGATTTATTTCAAAGAGTGTGACCATTTTTTCTTCGAGAAGTGGATATCTTTGTAGAGAAGAAATATCAGTCGCATTTTGATCGGCTTCCTCTTCATATCTCTCTCGCGCAGGATATGGCCTGCAGGGCAAGCCATAGCTTAAAATAATTGAACGAATGAGATAATTTGTCGTAACAAGTAAATTGCAGTCCTTGAGCGCATCATTTTGTTCGATATATCTGAGCTTTATATCCCTTAAGCTTTCTTTAATTTGGGTAACTTCATTAGCTAAATCGTGCACAGTGGCTTTGTATGTTGCGTATGCTGATTCAATTTCATTGTTTGGTGGTGGATTGACAGGTGGATTATCATCTATTTGAGATAGTGCATAGAAGACCGAAAATCCGAATAGGGTTGCAGCGGCGCACGCAACTTTAGCAGAAATGGAGAGAGGGAGTGCGTAAATGGTTATGCCGGCGCAACCTCCATAATAAAGCAATTCAGCCGCATTCCTACTCTGGGGAGTGTTCAACGTTTCAAAAACTTGCGAAGCGAGTTGAGATGCCTTGTTGAAGCCAGCTTCTAAACAGGTTTTTATCGGTGTGTATATAGCTTGTGTAAATGAAAATGTTACGGGTTGCATCTGTTTTATTCCTTAATGGCTACTATCTTACCAGCTTGCCTTTTTTGAACCATAGATAAGTCCTGCGGAGGCTATGTTTCTTCGTGCGTTTGGAAAAAGGGTCTCTATTTCATCGATGAGGACATCTGTCTTTTTGCGGACGGAGTTTTGTCCCACAGGGCAGCGGCAGGTGATTCGTGCAAAGCCATACATTTTTGCAAATTCTTTTATATCAGCTTCCGCGATGTAGATAAGCGGGCGGATAATGGTAATGCCAAAATCTTTCATCTCAAGCTTTGGAAGGAGACCTGCAAACTCTCCCTTGTGAAAGAGGTTCATAAGAAGGGTTTCTGCAGCATCATCAGCATGGTGGCCAAAGGCTATTGCTTCGCAGCCTGCCTCTTTTGCAGCTTTAAAAAGAAGAGATCTTCTCTCCCTTGAGCAGCTATAGCATTCTAGGTTTTCAAGTTTTTTTTCTGAAACTCTTGTGATAAGGGGAATCTCTAGTTTGTTGCAAACCTGGGCTAAATAGCCTCCATCGAGTCCTGCTCCGCAGCTAAATTCTCCAGCTACATTTATACAGGTAATTTTAAATGGAGGAAAACCACGTCCAGAGATTGCTTTGAGCATAAACAGCATGGTAAGACTGTCTTTTCCACCGCTCAAGGCGATTGCAAGGTTTGTGACACCATCTACGAGGCTAAAGTCAAAAAGCGCTTTACGTATGGTGCTTTCAATTTTTTTGCCAAGGCCTGTCCAAGGCGGCTCGCCAATTGCTAAATTCATGCGAATATGATAGCATTTGGCATATTTCTTTACCAAAGAAGACCTATGGACGCAAAACGAAACGATCCCTGCCCATGCGGCTCAGGAAAAAAGTATAAAAAATGCCACGGACAAATTCAGGCAGAAATGAAGCGCACACAGCGCTCCTTCAGCATTGGGGCAAATACAGACCATCCGCTCATTTCCCTCACAAACAAAATGATAAAAGTGATCGAAACTGAAGGAAAAGATAAACCACCACTTCCTCATCGACCACCATCCACAGCATCGTCTGAAGAGGCGGAAAATCCTGAGCTTCAACCCCCAAAAATAGGGAAGTAGAAAATAGCTTGTCGATAATTTCGGCAATATGATATACACTTAGCCACAAATTCAATGCTGACATAGCTCAATTGGTAGAGCACCCGATTTGTAATCGGACGGTTGTGGGTTCAATTCCTACTGTCAGCAACCTTTTTTGAGCCATCCGGCTCAAATCTCCCCCGGGAGTGTCGCATAGCGGCCAATTGCAAGGGACTGTAAATCCCTCTACTTCGGTATACGGTGGTTCGAATCCACCCACTCCCAACTTAGTTTAAGCTATATTGATGAAATGAAGCTCAAGCCGTACTAGAAGTACTGTCTTAATCTTCATTTCATCAATCTATCTTAAACTAAGTTGGGAGAGCTTATAGAAGTACTGTCCTGCAATGCGACGGTATGTTGTTAAACTAGGAGGGATTGTGACTTTGAATTTACGGATGAAGAATTTGAAAATGCGGAGTGCTCGATTTTTTAGAGGGAGTTCTAGAAATTACGCAATTTTTACGCATTAGACCGGAAAAACTGGCGTAAAAGGGGATAATAATGAATGTTCAAGATTTAGATTCAATAAATAATTTCACTGAATGTCCAATTTGTCTTGATGAATTAGGCAAAAAGGACACAGTTTATATGGGATGCTGTTTTCTGAGGGTCTGTGCTATTTGTGAAAGGACATTACAACAGTGCTGTTATTGTCAATTAGATCTTGGGCAGATCTATATCGACGTGGGCATGGGGGCGACAAAATCAAAAATACGATTGTTAACTACTACGCAAACAGTGCGCTCGGTTCTTGCTGCAGTAGCGACCTCGTTTCCTGATACCCAAACGCAATTCACAACACGACCTTGCGTAGTCAAAATGTACGAGAAGGGTAGCTATTCTTTTGTGCATGACAAGCTGAGCGCAGATGACAAATATTCTCTTCTCTATTTCAATCCTGATCGTCCTATTACTGAAAGAGTAATAGACGGGTGGATAGCAGCAATTATGATGGCTGGAACAACATTATCTGATCAGCCTAAAACGGCATATGAAATCTACCGGCTATGCGCGAGATATGCAATGAGGTATTGTTCAGATGTGCTTCCATTTGAGCGTGTTGAGCAGCGATTAAATTCCCTTTTAACAGGAGGGTATCTTTCTTTGCAGCAGGAAACGGGCATCTACACCTATGTGGTTTAGGGCTTAGCTAACGAACGGCCTTCCTGCAATTAGGCAAAAATTACGCACTAGACCGGGAAAAACTGGCGCAAAAGGACGCAATACAGCACAATCGAAGTCAATTTAAACCCTTAATTGTTTTACGCCTGTGTATTCCTGCTTACGCCTATTTGTGGAAGGGAAACCGACTGTAAATCCCTCTACTTCGGTATACGGTGGTTCGAATCCACCCACTCCCAACTTAGTTTAAGCTATATTGATGAAATGAAGCTCAAGCCGTACTAGAAGTACTGTCTTAATCTTTATTTCATCAATTTATCTTAAACTAAGTTGGGAGAGCTCCCAATACTATTTTAGCAATTCTGGAGTGATTCATAGCAGCCGAGTCTTTCTTGTGGCCAATTTATTGGCCGTAGCAGGGCTATAGAGTGACAAAAAAAATTGGTCCTGTGTGTCTATTTGCAAATCATACGAATCGCAAGATCCAACCTTGTCACGAGAATATTGAATCTCAGACTTAAGAATACTTGGAGCGCTTGTTTTTACTTTTTTATGATTATGAATTGTGAAAAATCAGTAGAGTATACCCAGCAGTTTTCGTGTGTAAAAACTGTATAAATTATGCCGTTAATATTTTGAATTGTCCAGTTTCGTGATTCGCTAAATTCCTTGTTGTTTTTTCCGTACGTAAGTACTTGCACCCCGTTATTAGAGGGTTTCTTCTGATCGTTAAGAGTTGTTATGATCATTAGTTCATGTTTTAATGGACCATATTTTTCATAAAGGGCGATATGGCAAAAGCTACCATTCAGATTGCTTAGATATGCAACATCTGCTTCAAGTTCTGAACATACAGACTTTTTCGGCAGTATGTTTGTGTATTTCTTACTTTTAGATGTTGAGGTTGAGGATTTTTTTTCTGCTGCATTTAAAAAGAAAATTGATTTAGAGCCAAATATAAAAATCAAGGATGTGAGTGCTAAAAAATATCTCATTTATCTCCAAGTTATGTCATAAGTGATTGAATTTCAGTCTTAATCATGATGTGCTTAAGGATTAGAAGCAAGATAAGCTATTATTTTAGAAAGCCTGATTGATTTGTAAATTGCTCTGGTTTGACGTTCTGGCTTGAGACTTGTTTGAGCTTATTTTCTTGTTTTATAAACGGGGAAAGGTGGCTTGTTTGATATTGCAGAGCAGATTTTTATGAGCGATCCTGGATTTGTTTAAGTTTTTCTAATCGCTTTGCGATGGATTTTAGGAAAATTGGATCGTTAGATCTCGAGAGGAGCTCATAGGCAAGGCAGGCATAGTAGGCTGCTTGTGCTTGGTCTAGCTTTGCTTCATAAATCTTGGCAAGTTCTTCGCACACGAAACCGCGCAAGCTATCGAATGTCTCAATAGGCATTCCTAAATCGTTATTTTTGCTCAGCGCATTATACTCAGAAAAGAGCGAAAGTTGTGTTTTTAGTGCTTCATCGAACCGCCCAAGTTCGCGCAACGCGCATGCGATTGCCCACTTTGCAACTCGGATATTGATTATGAAACCTTCCTCTTGCCGATAGTGTAGTGTTTGAGTGAATGCAGCTAGTGCATCTTCAAAACGGCCCGCCTCAAGATAATTTTGGCCGATGTTATTGTAGAGAGATCCGAGCCAACTACGAGCTTTTAGATTGTCAGTGCGATTTGCTAATTCTATGGCACGTTCATTCCAGTAGAGTTTATCGGAAATGTCATCGCTAATAATTGCAATCATGTGAGCTGCATCAATAGCGTACAATTCAAAGCCGTGTTTAATCGAAAGAGTATACGATTGCTCGAAGTACTTACGGGCTCTTGACGTATGTTCACTTTGTTGATATACCTTTCCACGATCAAGAAGTATGCGTGCTTCTACAAGCGTACTGGTTTCTAAAAGCGCTTTAGCCCGGTCCAGACTTGCGTGAGCTTCGTTGAATTTTTTTTGCATTCCTTGGGCAAGTGCAATTTGCGAAAGGATTTGGGGATAGATAGAGCGGTCTGGACAAGCTTCGGCTGCTTTAAGGAGTTTAGTAAGCTTTGCTTCAACCTTAATGGGATCGCCAACAAGGCCCCAAATATCATCAAAATTTTCGAGTGTCATGCAATCCTCAACTTTTGGGTCTATTGTTCTGCTAATCGAAAATAGCAAGGGTATTGATTTTTCTTCCTGCATAGTTTCATGCCTTTTCTCATCGTTTTCTGGGTTTTTAGAGGGGCCAAAACATATGAATGATAATAAAATTATTGTATAAAACATGGTTGAATCACAGTTTTTGACCGTTAATTGTTAAGAATCAGAATGTAATGATAAATTAAATGTGTAATAAAAAACAAGATGGTGCAATTTATGCTGCGTTTATGCACTGGAGGAGTTCGCCAAGTTCAATGAGCGTTGGTGTCAGGCTTGCGTGCTAGCGAAACTATACAGAAGATGAGAGGGTGCCTCTCGATACACCTTTCAGGAGGGGGATCAAATCACCTTAAGCTGAACAG
Organism: uncultured bacterium; assembly: GCA_964512205.1. Taxonomy (GTDB): domain Bacteria; phylum Chlamydiota; class Chlamydiia; order Chlamydiales; family FEN-1388; genus SZAS-7. Next base: position 26,600 of record CAZEGK010000037.1, read on the forward strand.
TTAAATACTGATTGTAGTGAGCGTTAAGGGAAAGGCACACGGTGATGTATCAGATGAGTATCCAAGAGATGAACGCAAGTGAACCACTGATGAAGTGTCGAAATGACATAGA
>CAZEGK010000038.1:0-26499 GCA_964512205.1 uncultured bacterium
GTAAGAAGAAGGGCTCTTTTTGACGCGGTCTCAATACTTAACACCGGCACGTGTCCTGATAAATATGATGAGGTTCACGATTTGTTACTAGTTGCAGAGAATATTACCGGGGAAAATATTGGAAATGAGATACTTGACATTGGCTTTTTTGTGCCAGGAAGAGGTCTTGAGGTACGCTCCACCAACAACAGCAACGGTGATGGGGTTGTGCCTGGTTGCTCGGCGGAATTTCCAGGCCCATCGGAACTTGAAATCTTGGCATTCAAACTTAAGCGTTTGGTGATTGACGAAAATCGTACAGAACTCCCCTCGGAAGATATAAGTGAATAGATGATACAAGCTACACAATCTTCTAGACGGTGATAATGGCGATCTTTTCTGGCTCCTCTAATGCCTGATGTTGATTTTGAAGCAGTCTTTTCAGAAATCGAGGATCAGACAAGCGAAATTGTGTATGATGAAAATGATCATAACAATCGGTTTACTGATATCAAATGTCCTCAAGCAACAAGAGTTGGCCTACTCCAGAAAAACCTGTAGCCGCTTAGCATCGACAACCGCATAGCCCTTTTCATCATTGTCAAAGTAGCAAAAGGAGCCTATCCCCTTCTCTTTCCATTCCTCCATCCTCTTTTTCCATGTTTTAAGGGTAGAGTCGCTATATGAGCCCTTATAGGCGCTTTTTGGACCATGCAGTCGCATGTAGGTAAAATTTGCCGTCACAACGACTGGCGAGAGTTTATGATTAAGGTCTGTAATACAAAGTGCTATGTTATGCTTTTGTAAGATGTCATATATTTCATCCACAAACCAGGTAGGATGTCTAAATTCAAAGGTATACCGGAATTCTTTCTTCAAATGGGAGATAAACTCTTCTAGCCGCTCTTTGTGTATCTGAAATGAGGGAGGAAGCTGTATGAGTATTGGACCTTGCTTTTCCTTGAGGGGTTTTAAACTTTTGTAGAGGAAATTCAGGCTCTCTTTGCAGTCATTTAGTCGCTTTATATGGGTGATATAGCGACTTGCCTTCACAGAGAAGACAAAGTTCTCAGGTACTTGCTTATACCAGTTCTTAACCGTTGAAAGCCTTGGGGTATGATAAAAGGTAGTGTTTATCTCTACCGTTGGAAACTGATTGGATAAAAAATGGAGCCACTCTTCTTTTTTTAAGCCCTTAGGAAAAAAATTTTCCTTCCAGTGGTCATACGACCATCCGGAGGTTCCTATGACTATTGACTGCTCCATTTCCTTTTTATAACTACAAATTGACTTTATATCCAGATAATTATAGAAAAAAGTATATATGCCTATACGAATCGATCAGCCATATACCTTCTTTGATGGAGGAGAAGCAAAAAGAGACATCCAAGAGCATACGCTCCTTGGAAAATGGCTCCACAACCTTTTTGCAAAGCTTGGCTGGTGCTCTGAGGTCGTCACTATCCATGACCACCATATTAATGTGGCAAGCTTTGTCGAATGGGCAAAGAAAAATAATATAACTTTCGATAGCACAGACAACTCTGCAGAAAAGATTGAGCGCGTAGTTAAAGATATCCTCACCACAAGAGAGATCACACTTCTTGAAGTGCTCATAAAAGATAGATTGCATCACAAAAATGTACACCTTAAGTATGATCCGGAAGGACAAAAGCTCTTTTTTATCCATCAGTTTAAAGAGCGCGGCCAAGATATCACAAACGTTTTTCATGCAAGGTGGGCTGAAACCATGGTCACCCTTGGTGGAAAATATCACGCCCCACCTCCTGAAAACGATCTTCATAGCTTTGAAAACGACCCCCATAATGCACCCTACTGGCAGCAGTATAATGGCACGCACTTTGTCAAAATCGACGGAAAAGCCTTTGTCAATAAAATCCAAGCAGAGCCCGAAAAAGAGGGCGCTGCCATCCATATTGATCATAAGGCACTCTCTACGATCGAAGATATCACGAACCGCTTTCTCACACGAAAAGTAACTGATTTTCTCATATCCCATCAAAATGAAGAATACTATAAAGCCAATGTCCAAAGAGAGCCAAAGCTTGGCAAAGCACGACTCGAAGATGCTCCCCTCATGTCTGATGATGACTATAAAAAACGCTTTCATCCGGTAACGGGTGCTGGACCAAACCGTTTTAGAGCCTATGCACAAAAAAGAGGGCCGGGCTATAAAGTACGAGCATTCAGAAATGATAATGGTCATCTACAAATTGCCGTCGTGAAGGGAGATCCCGCAAAAATTAGAGATGCCTGCAACGCATTTAAAAAATATTTTCCGAACAAAAAGATCACAGTCTCTGACAAAAATGAGCTTATCATTGAAGAGCCGGTTTCAGCCCTTATGGAAGAGCTCTGGCAAAGAAGAATACACTTTGCAGGCTCTGTAGTAGTCGATCCAGAAGGCCGGATACAGGTAGGGTATCGCTTCAATGCAGGATATGCAACAGGAGGCGGCTTTTCCTCAGACTTTTTTAGCAAGATGCTCACGATGGAGCGAGATAGCATAGATGAATTTGGCGCCATCGGCGTTCGACCTGGCGAATTTCTGGATCTCTATCATAAAGATGGCACCTATGTCGGCATGGTAGATACTGAAAATCTCTCAAACTTTCAGGTAGGTGTAGCGACAGATGAGTTTTATGCTCCCTCAATCGACTTTTTTAACGTTGTAGACCTTCGAAAAATAGCTCAATTTCGCGATATCATGCTCAAAATAAACCTTCCAGCCTACCTTGATAAAGAGGCAGAGCTTATCGCAAAAGAGCTAAAACGCATCCATAAGACTGAAAATGTCGAGGTAATCGCCGATAAATCAACAGAGGGGGATCACCTCTCCCCTACCTGGGGCAACCTCACCATCCGCATAGACGGCAAAGAAACCCACTACATCGACCAAAATCCCGGCAAACTCCGTAAAGAACTTGCCTCAACATAATCCCTTTCTTCCCAAATTCAAGGCTCTTAATAAATTATTTAGTTGCTCTTTCTGCTGAGCTCGAGCAGGAACAGATGGTGGAAGATTCAAGAGCACTTCCAGAACTTCACTTTACCCCTGCTAAGCCAATAGAGTGGGATGGAGACTATCAGAGTTTGGCAAAGCAAAAAGCCTTTGAAGCGGCCAAAATAGCTATTACTCCTTCTCCAAACTTGAAAAGACTTCAGGAGGGAGAAAGCCTTGAGCATCTTATTAGAAAACCTGCCTTTCAAATGGTATTAGGGGGCTCTGAAAAGAGAGATATAGAGCTGATTCCTTTAGATATCCACGATGCAAGAGAAGTCCTAAAGAGGATGGGCGAAACAAAGCCCCCTTCGATCGCTGGAAAAAATTATTACCTACTCTCAGGAAGTGATATTCTTGCATCTGATGCAAAAGCTAAAGTCGACAGCCTTGATATGATTCTACAAGGAAAAGAGCTTGCCAAAGTGACCATCATCGGCAAAATCCTTGCCGCCGACAAAACCCTCTCTCTTAAAGAGATAGAGCAGCTAAAAGCAATTGATCCTCTTGAGCGTACAGAAATCCTTGCGCTCTCTGCTAATTACAAAAAAATATGGCCGCACCTTGCAAGCCTCCATGAAGACCTACTTAAAAGCTCTAACTAAATAGCCCCCATAACACCAAATGAGGGCCAGGCCCGCATTTGGTGTTGCAAATAATTAGTATATATGGTATAATATTTATTTAAATTATATGAGGGGATATAATGATTGATGCACTAAAAAGCCCACCATCAATTATAGCTAAAATTGGAAATGGCATTAAAACTGTCTATAATACGATTTCGGCAGATTTTATTGTCCTTACACTTATTGTAAGCAATTTAATCAAAGGAGCCCAGGGTGTTGGTATTTTTGAATCGACGAGCAATGCTGTAAAGCAAGCACTTGCCACAGTCTCTGCTGCTGCAAATGGCTATGAAAGCATCAAATCTACCGTAGAGGCTGTAACTCTTTACAAAGAAAGATCAAAGCTTTTTGAATACCTAAAGAAGCCAGACACTACTCTTTCTCAGGAAAACAGAATTCAGATACTTACCGATGCCTGCAACCAAATCAAAGAAAATCGTAAATCCCTTCATAAGACTCTTAAAGTAGAAAAGAAAGTAAAGCTTGCCGATCGTGCAAATGCTATCATTGAAGGCATCGGAAGTAGAGATGAATCTACGAAGAAAGAGGCTCTTGCAAAAGGGGAAAAGCTTGTAGAGGACCTACGCCGTAGGATTAACACCCAATTTGGTTTTGCCCTCGCCAATATTGTCACACGAGTTGGGGGTTTAGCGCTTTCTATAGCATTAATTGTTACGGCAGCAAATCCAATAACACTTACCTGTAGCGGAGTACTCGGCCTAGGTATACTTGTCGTAATAGTAGGACAAAAGATTATGATTCCGGATAACCCGTTTGATGAGCCGGATAAGTCAAGTAAGCTTCAGACATTTGCCTATAAAACTCGAAACCTTGCCTACAGGGTAGCAGATCGTATAGATGGTTTTTTCAGACCCATGCAACTAGCAAAGAGCTAGTAGGTCCTTGGAATAGGGCCTCTTCCGAAAGAAAAAAGCTGGGGATCATCAAAATCCACCTTTATTTTCGCCCAGCCTTGACGCGGACTACCAAGCACTTGAAGCTCTAGGTAGTTTGGCATATCCCACGCTTGAAATGAATCCCACTGATCAAATTCATTTGCCCCTAAAAATCCGCCAGGAGGATAAATCATTGGCGAATCGAGTGTAAACCTATGAGAGTCCCCATAAATCAGTAGTACCGGTTTTCCCCCTATAGGCCTTGGCTGGTAGCCTATAGCCTCTGAGACAAAGACATTCTCATACTCTATATCTCCAAAATTTAGGCACTCCTCACGCAAGAGCTCATAGTAGTGCTGAAAATTTGATTCATCTGAGGTATCCACAGGGTCTTTTCTGTATTGATTTACATACCCATTGTAGAAGGTAGGTATAAGGGTATCTCTAAACCAGTGATCTGCCTGCGTGCAGAAAACAACTGCCTTTGCATCTCTTTTTTTGGCACAGACAAAGGCCTCATGGATCCATCGTAAATTAGCATCCCTTCTGGCTTTGTATTCTGCATCTATCACATTTTGCGTTGGTACGCCATCAGTCGGAGTAATGAGATCATACCTTCCCACTGTATGAAATGTTGCAAAAACAATATCGCGATAGATAAAGCGCTGGTTTTCAGGATAGCCCTTTTGCCTTGCAACTCTAAACTTTTTCTTTCCAAGGCTCTTATTTCCGGAAAAATAGGTAGCTCTAGAAGCTTTTAGCGTCTCAAGCTGAGTAAAAAAAGGAGGAGTTACAGAACGAGTTTGCGACCAGTCATTATCTCCAAGCGTTGTGATAAACGGACGGTCAAAGAGATCAAACACCTCTCGTTTTTTGATATCAATATATTCTTGTGTTTTTGCTGATGAGTTTCCTGAGTCGCCAACACCTAGAGTGAACTTAGCAGGAGATCTATTAATATCGCGGATAATATTGACCGTTTGGGTGTGCTGCCAGGTGTGCAAGTATCCAGGTGCCAAGGGATCGGCATAATCAAAATCACCAGTTGCGGCAAATTCAAAATTTTTATTTTTTTGACTTGAAGCCTCTAAGCCTGGATAAAAATTGGCCACAATGGACGAGAGAACAATGAAAGCTGCTTTTCTAAACATCATCAAAAACCTACGCTTTTCTAGAAATTTTACATTAAAATAAAAATAAAATCATGTCAAGATTGACTCAAGCCTTCTCTATTGTTTTGTGGTAAAAAACTTTCTTGCCGGTAAACCGCTAAGTGCGTATGGGTATCTAGATATGGATACAAAGTTACATATAGTCCTGCTAATAACCGTTGGCTTTGCCTACGCAAGCATATTAGGCGCACTTGCTGCTCGCTTTAAATTACCTACAATTTTAGGGTATTTACTTGCAGGCTTTCTGATTGGCCCCTACTCCCCTGGATTTGTACTCGACATGCAAACTGCAGAACAGCTTGCAGAAATAGGCGTTGTACTTATGCTCTTTGGCGTAGGCCTTCATTTCAAGCTAAAAGATCTTCTTAATGTTCGTCGTATAGCCATACCTGGCGCACTTTTTCAGACGGCAGTATCATCAGCAATAGGTGCTTGTTTTGTCTATGCAATGGGCTGGCCACTTACCCATGGCATACTGATGGGGCTTGCTATCAGCGTAGCAAGTACTGTCGTTCTTGTACGCGTCTTAACGGACAATAAACTTCAGGAAACACTCGAAGGGCACATAAGCGTCGGCTGGCTTATTGTCGAAGATATTTTTACCGTGGCTATTCTTGTACTTCTGCCATCATTTTCCACGATCAGCACACAAGGCGAAGTCCCAATTCTATCAATTACAGTCTCAGTGCTTCTCCTCCTTGCAAAATTTCTGCTCCTTGCCTTTTTAGTTCTTGGCTGGGGATATAAAGTTGTTTCGTATCTACTTACGTACGTTTCTCGCTTTCGATCACAGGAGCTCTTCACAGTCACAATATTAGCCCTAACATTTGTAATCGCTATGGGCTCTACTGCTCTTTTTGGCACATCGATTGCTCTTGGAGCTTTTTTAGCAGGTGTAAGCATTGGCCAGACAGAGGTGCGGCATCAAGCATTTGCCAATGCACTACCGCTACGTGCCATGTTTGCGGTGATTTTCTTTTTATCAATCGGGATGCTCTTTAACCCGGTTGCAGTCCTTGGTGAGTGGAAGCTTTTCCTTGGCATTCTTGCTATTATCATAGTGGTTAAGCCTCTTGCAGCCTATTTTCTTGTACGCGTCATGGGCTATACGACAAAAGTTGCCTGCTATGTTGCCTTTGCGCTTGGCCAAATCGGTGAATTTTCCTTTATTTTGGCAGAGCAATCAACACAGCTACACCTGCTTCCTGATTCAGGCTATGATATACTTGTTGGTGCAGCTTTTGTTTCGATCGCCCTAAACCCAATACTTTTTCGAATGATGATGCGCTTTTTCACCCATCCAACTAAAACAAAAGCCGCACTCGATGCTCGCATCTCAACCTTTGCAGAAACTAAACTGTCGCATACTCCAGAAATTGTTATTGTAGGTTTTGGCCCTCTTGGACAGCAGATCGCCACTCATTTTGAAAAGCAATCGATCCACCCGCTTATACTCGAACATAATATCGATGCACTTCAGATGCAAACAGAGAAAAGACGCATTGTCTACGGCGATGCGACAAGTGAGCATCTCTTAGAAGTGAGTAAGCTCTCACAAGGGTCGCTTCTGATAAGTACTGTGCCCGAGCTTTCTACAAATCTTACCCTTATAAAAACGGCAAAGCATATCCACCCTGATGTAAAAATACTTACACGCATTCAGTATTCGAGCGAAAAAAGCCAAATTGTAGCACTCGGAGCAGACTATGTATGCGCAGAAGATGAGCTCGTTCGCGGCTTTATTGAAAAAATAGGCAAAATTGGCAAAAAACAAGCGTAAGTGCTTTCTACTCACTTACTTTTTTTGGGGAAGACAAGAAGCTGAATATAGCCTTTTACGTCACTTGGAGTAAGCACGAGAACATGGCGCTCTCCTGTCTTTTTGTCTGTGCAGACTAGAATGTCTGATATGCTAACTTTTACAAAGTCCTGTATCTGCACGGCAACACATTCTCGCTTATCGCGAATGGTTACCATCTTATCATGCTCTTCAAAAATTACGCCCTCTCGCTGGACTCCAAACTCACTATCTTTCCAATCATCTATTTTGTTGAGTATGTACTGGTCTAAAGGAAGGTAGCTGAAGGTGTTTCCCAGTGTTGCTTTCATGAAGAGCTTGGCATCTTTATCGCGGACAAAAGAGACTTTTTCAGCTTCAATTTGTGATAGCTGATAGGGCTGCGAATCTTTTAGATAGGAAAAAGAGGCTTGCATTAGAGACGAACGCTCGGCATCTGCTTGGTTAACTCATCAAACTGCTTCACAAGTTGCATAAGCTCCTCTTCACTTGCTTTTCCTGAATGAATTTTCATCTTTATCGATTCCCTTTCATGCATCCAGTTGCGCTCTTTAATTCGCTGTATTGTGGCGATGAGTTGTTCCTTTGCCTTAGCATGCAGCATTTTTTTATTTAAGATTTCAGATAAGAAGGGCTCAAGTTCCTCATCCATAATATCAAAAAAATTGAGCGGAAAGCGCTCGTAGAGCTTTCTCGCAAGTGGATTTCGGAGGTCAGAGGGAGCTATATTATTTCTCGCTAGCGAGATGAGTTCTTCAGACCCATTTCCGTAAAGCAGCAGAATTCGCAAAAGATCTTGCTCGAGGATGCGGTCTGGATCAATATCAGCACTTTGAGCTTTCTTGATGCTGCTTTTAAAATGAAGTGTGCGAGGCTGAAGCACATCTATCCCAAAAAGCTCCTCTGGTATCTGTGTAAGGGCTGAGAGCTTTTTAAGGCTTTCGTGGACCATTACTGGATTATCCCAATCGCGAATGCGCTGGACTATCTCTTGTACAATTTTATTTTTTTCTGCGGGAGTGCGAGGGTTTTTACTCTTTGTGTAGTGCCTCCATAAAAAGGGAAGGTACTCTTCTGCATCGACAAGTACTTTTGTAATGGCAAGAGGCCCCTCTTTTGCAAGGAGGCTATCCGGATCTTGTCCATCTTGTAGCATAGCTACCTGCACTTCAATCCCTCTTTTTTGAAAAATGTTGCCAACTTTAATAGATGCCTCTTGCCCTGCTGTATCGCCGTCAAAGAGCAAAAAGACCCTTTCTACACCAAGGAGTTTAAGTTCATTTGCATGCTCTTCGCCAAAGGCGGTTCCAAGGGCGGCAACTGTTAGATCAAACCCATTGTAAATCATCCTCAGGGCATCAAGGCCCCCTTCGACAATAATTGCTTGCTTTGTTTTGATAATGCGCCGACGAGACTGTGAGAGGCCAAAAAGCACACGAGATTTTTTAAAGAGCGGTGTTTCGGAGGTATTTATGTATTTGCCGCCAAAAGTAGTTTCCTGGAATTTTCTCGCAGAAAAGCCGATACAGGAGCCTGCAGCATCATGTATAGGAAACATAAGCCTTTCTTGAAAAAAATCTCTTAACCGCCCCCCTCTATCAGCTAAAAGCCCAGCCTCTTTGCATTCCTCATCTGTGTAGCCCTGATCATGGATATACTTTCTAAATGGGCCATCTACTTTAGGCGAAAGCCCCACTTGAAAGGCATCGATAAAATCAAGGGTTATACCTCGAGCAAAGAGGTAGTTGAGCGGAACTTTTCCCTCTTCAGTATAGAGAAGAAATGCCTGGTAGAAGCGGCATGCTGCATCAAGCAGATCCTTTAGCCGTCCTTTATTTGAACGCTTTACCTCTCCCTGCTGCCCATCAACCTGATCAAGATGCACACCAAAGCGTTCTGCAAGCTGCTGTACGGCATCAGAAAAGCTGAGACGCACGTGCTGCATTAAAAACTGAATCGCATCGCCATGCGCACCGCAGCCAAAACAGTGGTAGTGATGATCACCTTTATTTACCACAAAAGAGGGAGAGCGCTCTTCATGAAATGGGCAAAGGGCTTTCATAGCTCCCCCTGCCCGTTTAAGCTCAATATGCTGCCCTATAACCTCCGCAAGATCGATGCGGCTCCTGAGTGTGTCTAAACTTTCTTTTGTATATCGTGCCATAGATCAAAATTGTGCCATACTTTATCATAACACGCCACGAAAACGAAAAAAGGCGCAGTATGCAAGTCGAACGCTGTAAAATTGAAACCGCGGGCTATTACCGCGATGAAGTACCCCTAAAAGGCATTAGAAGCTGCCTCCGCTCTATAGTTATCTGTAGAGAATCTGGTAATAGTGCAGGCAACTACATGCAAATCGAGCTATCTTCCAAATATAAAAGAGATGAGGAGGGGCTCGATTATGAAGAAATTACCCGGCTTAGACAGCTTGGAGCAAGCCTTATTTTTACAAAAGATGAACGACCATTATGCCTTGAAGTAAAAAAACATCAAGATATAGCAACCGTCGTCGACTGGCTTTTTAGACATAACTATATGACAGAGAGTGAAAAAAGCACGATCGACAGTCATGTTTTCATGGCGGAGATGACAGGCGCGCTTGCTGAAGCAAACCCTCGCATAGTGGAATATGTAAGAAGTGCCCTTTTAGAACATTCTGAACTGGTTGTGAGTGCAGCAGAGCAGGATCACGATAAAGCATGTCGCTGGTTTCTCTGCATGCTGGCTGCAGAAGAGCAAAAGATAGAAGAGGGTGCCTCCATTCTTGATTTCCGAAAAAAATCTGTACGTGAACCTTTACTAGGAAGTGCTGAACATACTCTCTACCTTCTTGCTCAATGGTTCAATAAACCAAAATCCTTAAAATACAACCTAGAAGATCGTGCAATCCAAAAAATCATTTGGGATCTTATTGTAGTCCCTAAAGAAAAAAAAGAAGAAGTTACCATCACTCAAGATGTCAAAGTAACCGAGGTTGTTGATTCAAAACTTGAATTTTGCATGGGTAAAACATTTGCCGCTAGAGGCAATGTAGCAATACGCACACAAGAGACCGCAATTGAAAGTCTTAGGGAGAATGAATACTATTGTGAGATCGGCTTTCGTGAAGCGGCAAAAAAACTTCTCACAAAACCTCCTGGAACCTATCTCCTTCGTCCAAATAATGAAGGAATTATCCTAAGCTTTATCAATGAGCGTCAGCAAATTGAGCACCTCCGCCTAAAAGTAAGTAAAAAAGGAAAAATCTTCTCAGGACCCTTTGAGATTGATTTTGCTCTTCAAGCCTACATGATACGGCATATGCCGCCTGCAAAAGCAGCTCTTTTCAATACACAAGAGAGTTCCTGGCAGAGCGTTTGGAGCGAAGATGCCAAAGTAGTTGTGACCTCATCTCAAACAATAGATGATGGAGACTTTCAAATAACAGTTCGCGATGATCAGCCCAGATATTCAGGAGTAGATGATCCTAGGAAAGAAGGCATATCAATGCGCAACATTTCGCTTATAAGGGATCATGAAGTAAAAAGAATCTATCACTTTCGCTATGAAAACTGGGAAGAGGGCTCGCTACCATCCCTCATTGATCGGCTGATACATGACTCTACAGTAGCTGCAGATGGCGGGCTTATTCTTGTCGAAAAGCCTCTTTTACAGTTTTATCAAAAACGCTTATGATCTGCAGGCATGAAAAGGCTGACTGGTTCTGTAGAACATATTACCTATGCTGATCCCGAGACATTTTTTACTGTCGCAGAGCTGCTTGCCCCAGAATCTAAGAAATCTGTTGTAATTACTGGTGTCATGCCGGCAATTCAGGTTGGAGAGACAATCTCCTGTGAAGGTGATTGGAAGCTGCATGCAAAGCATGGCATGCAGTTTGAAGTATCCTCCTACGAGTTTGAGCTGCCACAGGATGCGCGCTCCATTGAAAAGTTTTTGGCATCGGGTGCCGTGCGCGGTATAGGTAAGGTATTTGCCGCACGTCTTGTCGAGCAGTTTGGCAAAGACACCCTCAAGGTAATCGACAAACAGCCCCATCTTCTTAAGAACATCGAGGGGCTTGGCGATAAAAAACGAGAGATTTTAGTAGAGTCCTGGCAGGAGCAGAAGATGCTTAAAGAGCTCTTTGTCTTTCTCCAAAGCTTTGGCATATCACGGGCCTACGCAAAAAAGATCCTTAAAACATATGGCAACCAGGCGCTGCAAAAGATCAAGGAAAATCCCTATAGCCTTGCTAAAGAGGTGCATGGCATGGGCTTTCGCATCGTAGATGCCATAGCAAAGACTATGAACATCAAGCCTGAGAGTCCAGAGCGCATTCGTGCAGGTATAGACTTTGTCCTCTTTGAGCTTGCAGGCGAGGGCCAGGTCTGCTATCCACTTGATCTCTTTGTGAAAAAAGCAGAAGAGTCATTAGCAGTTTCTGATGAGCTCATCAAAGAGCAGATCGGAAAGCTTTTTCAAGAAGGGTCTATTGAACTAAAGACTCAAGAACACAGCCTTCATATATGGGCGAAAAAGCTCTACCTTTCAGAAGCTGGCATCGCACATGAGCTGATGCGCATCAAAACTGCACCCTCACCTCTTCGCGAAGTGCAAATCGATAAGGCAATTATTTGGTCTGAAGAGCGCCTAAAGCTGCACTTTGCAGACCTGCAAGAGCTTGCCGTCCGCATTGTTTTGCAGGAAAAAGCCTCTATAATTACCGGAGGACCAGGTACCGGTAAAAGTACGATAACACGGGCAATATGCAGGATCTTTGAGAAGCTTACTGATAAAATACTTCTTGTAGCACCTACCGGACGGGCTGCAAAACGCCTTGCTGAGATCACCCATAAGCATGCCTCCACCATCCACCGCATCCTTAAATATGATTTTGTAAAGGGGCGCTTTAAATATGATCGCGATAATCCCCTCAATTGCGACCTGATCATCATCGATGAATCGTCGATGATAGACACCTATTTGATGTACCAACTTCTTCGAGCAATACCCTCTCATGCAAAACTACTCTTGATTGGCGATGTGCATCAGTTGCCAAGCATTGGCCCAGGATCCGTCCTAAAAGACATTATAGATTCAAAAGCAATCCCCACAACTTATCTGAATGCCATTTTCCGCCAGGCAAAAGGCTCTCATATCGTACTCAATGCCCACCGCATAAATGAGGGCAAAATGCCCTTTACACTCCCCTCGGAAAAGAGCGATTTTCATTTTGTGGAAGCAAAAGAGCCGGATGATGTCAGGCGCACAATATTAGACCTTGTCACAAACAAGATCCCAAAAGAGCATCGCTTTGATCCAAAAAAAGACATTCAGGTGCTTGTCCCAATGCGAAAGGGGCTCTGTGGAATAGAGCTGTTAAACCGCGATCTGCAGCAGGCACTGACGCCGCAGCATTCCGGCTCACACTTTCGCATCGGCGATAAGGTCATGCAGCTTAGAAATAACTACTCTAAAGATGTCTACAATGGCGATATTGGCTATGTTCTTCGTATAGAGGGTGAAGAGATCACCATCCAGATGGATGATAAAGAGGTAGTCTATGAATCATCAGAACTTGATGAGCTCACACTCGCCTACGCTGTCTCTATTCACAAGTATCAGGGAAGCGAATGTCCCTGCGTTGTGCTCCCTGTCCACACCACCCACTTTAAGCTCCTCACAAAAAACCTTCTCTATACAGGAGTGACACGCGGCAAAAAGCTTGTCTACCTTGTGGGCACTAAAAAAGCCCTTGCCATCGCCGTCCATAACGAAGAGGTCATGCATCGATACACCGGCCTCAAGCAACATCTCTCAAGAACATCGGGGTCAGACTCAATACCGTTCACTTAAAGGGGTAAATTTATTTTTTACCACAGAGAACGCTGAGGACGCAGAGAGAAAAAACAAAGGAAATTTATCTGCTTTTCTCTGCGATCTCCGCGGTTAATTTTTTGTTATTTTAAAAGAACAATGTAAAAAAAAGCCATCAGGCCAGTTTTGAAAATGACATAAGTGAACGGTATTGGGTCTGACCCCGATGTCCCAATGTTTAAGATATTGCAATTTTAATAAGAGTTCTTAATACTATATGGGAATTTATAGTCATTTATGATATTTCCTACTTGTTTTTCATCAACAATCACATTTGAAGAAGCAGAACTCGACATTCCCATGCTTGACATTCATGGTAATGTATTCAAAAAAGTGACTATTTTTCCTCAATCCGAAGTAGATCTTTTATCACAAGATATTCTAAGGCGGCTTACCTTAGAGAACCGAGAATCAAAAAAAGCCTATAATTATGAGCGAGTTGAGCTCTTATGTGCACAGGTACTTGAAAAAGCAAAAGATCCCTCTTATAAGACATACACACAAACAGCCGCTGCCATTCGCAGAGTTTTAGAAAAAATCACAGGCTTTTCTGTGCCCGAAGAGGCCTTGCAAGCATTTCCACATTCAAAATCTCTAGCTAAGCTTGTAAAGATTTTACGCTTTCCTGAACTTGCAGAAGCAAAAATAGGGGTAAAAAACTACAGTGCGACCCTCAAAAACGAGGGAGCCTCAGGCACCTATTTGATGCGTGGCAGGGACGGCGAATATGTTGGTGTCTTTAAACCAGAAAATGAAGCAATTGGGGCTCCAGATAACCCAAAAAGTGTAAGCCGTGACAATTTGAATCAACAGATTGGCCTTTACCCTGAAGAGCAATTTACCTATTGCCTTCGTGAGGTCCTCGCCTATGAATTCAATAAAGGATATGCAAATGTTCCTAAAACTGCCCTCGTCAAGCTACAGAAATCCCTAACCTCTACAAAACAAATTGGTTCATTTCAAGTTTATATACCCAACTCTGTGTCGCCATCCTCTTTACCTTGGCAAGCAATTTATGATAATTTAGCCGTTGAGGATGTCCATCGATTAGCTATACAAGATATTCGGTGGCTAAATGCCGATCGACATGAAGATAATTTGCTTTATCACACACTAAGTGACAGTCTCTGTTTGATTGATCATGGACTCATTTTTTGCCCTACGGCATCACGGCTTATCTTTTACTGGATGAATTATCCTCAAAGCGCCAAAGCGATTAGCGAATCAAACAAAAGGTATATCCGTGAAATTGACCTAGAATCTGATGAAAAGCTCTTAAGAGAAAAAGGCTTTACGTGCGAGGCCGCCATACAAAGAATGAAAATTGCTGGGCTCTTTTTGAAAGCTTGTGTGGAAAGAGGGCTTACTTTGCGTGAAATTGGACATTTTATGATTTCAGGCCCAGGTGTCACCTATTCAGACTTATCAAAACATAGGTCAATAAAAAAATCCTATTTTGAGACCCATATTTGTACGCCAATACTACTGGGTGCACAGGCAGAAAACACAATTGGCGAGCATATAAAGAAATTTGTAGAAGTCGACTGGCATCTCACCTTTTTTAGACTATCAATAGATTTGCAATATACTAAAGAAGTTATCGACGACGGCATTGAGCTACTCTCTATTGATGGCGCTACAAAATACGCAGGGATGCAATCGATTCGGATTGTCTCTATCGCTAAGAGCGCGCTAACAAATGGAGACTACGCGCTTAAACCTGTCATCACTACCGAGTATACCAATAACTCATCAATGCTAAAGGTTTCGGAAGTAGCCCCAAAAATTCCCCGTGCAATAGCCATTATCAATGGGGGCTATTTTCACTACAACGACTCAGAAAATGCCACGTATGAATATGAGGGAGCATTCACTAAGGGCGATCCGATTGGCACCTGTCTTACGCCTCTTGGAGGCTTTAGAAGCACTCCTAAAGCCAATACTTTATGGGCAACACTAGCAATTGGCAAAACCTCCGTAGAAATCCTCCGGAAAAACCCATACGACAATTCACACCATTTTTTAAGCGAACTAGACTCTGCTCCTCTTATAATGCAAAACGGCATTCTCAATCCACTTGGGAAAAAAAGTGAGATTGAGTCTCAAAATAGTCTAAAACCAAACAATCCACCGGGCGATTTTCAGCGGCACATTCATTCTCTACACCCTCGTTCAGTTGTAGCTTTGACAAAAGATGCGCTGCTATTTATTACAGTTGATGGCAAAA
Organism: uncultured bacterium; assembly: GCA_964512205.1. Classification (GTDB taxonomy): domain Bacteria; phylum Chlamydiota; class Chlamydiia; order Chlamydiales; family FEN-1388; genus SZAS-7. The sequence continues at coordinate 15,586 of CAZEGK010000038.1, forward strand.
ACGACAAGCTTGCAAGCGGCATGACTGGAGAGGAGCTTGGACTATTTCTAAAAACCTATCCAGGAATAACTGACGCACTGAATTTAGATGGCGGGGGCTCTACAACTATGTGGGTAAAAGATAAAGGCATCGTAAATAGCCCTGCAGACGGCAGTGAGCGAATGATTGCCACCGTTTTAGCCCTTGTGAAGAGAGATAAACGCTTCGATCTTTAGCCTACTTGCCTACGAGTTCTAAGGCATTGAGGGCTTGTAAAAGTGGTCTTTCAGCCTTCCAGTTGTTTTCATCGATTTTTCCGGGCTGGCCTGTAATCCATTGACATCCGCTTCCGCGAAAATCGGAGAGCACAACAAGCAGCCGCTTGTTTTGAGGAACTTTTTCACGCACCTTATCCAAATCCTCAAAAATAACCTTAATGGCTGCCAAAGTATTGGTAATTCTACCTCGCTGCCTTCCCGTATCCTCAAGGCTCCATTTAAGCTGAACAAATAGTGCAAGGGGCCCTTTAACAGCATAGTAACAAAATGATCTATTCTCAATACCCTGCTCAGCCACTCCAACAACAATATAGTCGTTCACTCGTTTTGAAAGCACATCACCGAGGAATGCATTTACATCATAGAGAGGTTTATCTGGGTTAATAGAGCCAAAGATATTTTCTGCGATTTGTTTTACCTTTCGCTCATCATCAGATGGAATGGGTGTATTTAAAGATTGATTTGTAAATTTGAGTGAAACTTCGGATACTTTCGTAAGTGGATTCATTAAGAGCCTCGTCTAATTTGGTTGTATATAGCTTTTTCGCAGGTTGTTCCAGCTACCTTTTTGGTCAGGATTTAACACCATTAATTCTCTTGCCAAGTAGCTGTTATTAGGGTCTAAGCGGTTCATAGCATTTTCTGAAAGAAATCCCTCACGTTCCTTTAAACGATAACAATCGCTTGAATTTGTGTGCTGATATAATTTTTCTAGGCGAGTGATCGTTGCCGCTACTTCCTTTTCTGAAAGATTTGCTCGTAGACCTTCTCTTAGTGCATTGCGATTGGCGTACAGATTGCTAATCTGATTATATTGCTTTTGGTTAATTACTGGCGGCATCCTTAGCATTAAAGAGCCATTATTAGGAATAAACCCTTTTAGTGCATGCTGACTTTTTACATCGCCATTTTCTGGAAGCGAGTTTACCCCAAAACTGCAGTCATTATCTATTGCTTTAACATGGCCTTGATCTACTTTATAGTTTCCTGGGTGACGGTCCACCTGTCCTGTGATGATATCAAAGATATGTAGATCTACAAGCCCCTCTGCAGTCGTCTCACTTTGAGGATTAAAATCTGAGCTAAATGTTGTTTTCCCTGTAAAGAGTCTGTCATCTTTAATTTCGACATAATCGACTTCATATAGCCCTGCAAGGGCTCGGAGATTTCCCTCTTTCATGAGCGTTCGCTCCCTGTTAGAAATATCCGTTTGAGGAACCTCTTTTACCTCGCGAGATCTCACTGTAGGGCTAACACCAGCTGCCATCTCCATGCAAATACCCCTCTGTCCATTAATGACAGCAAATTGTGTACCTACAGAAACTGGCGATTGAGGATTAATCAATTTTGAAACAAAGGCACTAGCCACTGATCTATGGGGAAGATGAGATGCATCTCCTGGCGGAATACCTGAAGCAACAGCACTACCAAATAGACGCTCTTGTATCTTTTTTGTGATCTTTAGCGCTGATGGATCTGGCTTAAAGACAAACGTTTTTCCCTCATGTGTAAATGTATAGACTGTATTTACAGCACCTTTTGAAAGCTCTTTTAACTCAATATTAGAGAGATTTTTGTCATTTTTTTGTATATCGTCAAGCAACAGATCAAGATCCTGAGGAAACTGAAGAGAATTCTCCATTGCTTTTCCCTTTAGCTCAGAGAGCATTACCTGCAGCATTTCGCGGTCAAATCCTCTCAATTTACTCGGCTGAAGCGATTCAATACAGTTCGAAAGCGCTTTTCTATCGAGTTTTTGAATGTGGTCTTTAACAACACCTTTCCAATCGGAACTTTGTTGCCTGAGCGTATCTACAAGTGCATTTGCTTTTGAAAATGAGCTAGTTGGCTTTGTAAGCTCGTTAAAGAGTTTTGTTGTAACTGGGGGTTTATTGAGGACCGGAGCGCTAGAGCTGACTATAGATGAAAATCGAATGATAAGAGAGCTTTGTCTTATTGAAGAAAAAATGTTTTTATTTTTTACTTCACTTTTTGCCTCTGCTCGATCTTGCCCACTTTTTGTATCGATTGGCATCTCACCCTCTAGTTGAGAGGGCTGATACAATGGGCTATTACTTTGAAACTGAACCATAAAAAATTTCCCCTCTTTTAGAGGTAAATTGAGGGCGATTTAGGCGGTGGAGGCAGATACCCTTTCGTTTCTATGTTTGTTGTCCATTCCACCTGAGTCTGTAAAAGCCCTGTTAATCCCTGGTAAAATGTATCAAACGAGAGCTCAGTCAAATTGAAAGATCGAAAAAGGTAAATCACTAATGTGTCGTGATCAATGCCAAATGCAGCCCCTTGTGTCTTTTGTCCAAAGAGATTGGCTTCAAGTAGAGAAAGAAGCAAGGCTTCTCTCCCCTCTATCGGCAAAACTCCTATTTCCGCATATACCATGAGGAGGGTATCATCAGCTGATTTTTCAATATGAGCGGTATAGCGCTCATTAAAAGCAAAAGAAATAACCCCCTCAGCACTAAATGCAAGAGGGCGCATTCCCAATTTTTCCTCAAGTTTTGAGACAAATTCCCCTATATCCATATTCTCTTATTATAAATAAATTCTTATACACCTGTCAATTGTATAATTTATTATAGTTGTCTATATGGAAAATGGATTGATTGAGAGCACCCCCGAAAAAGAGGTGCTTGAAGGATTCTAACCTACGGCTGTACAGGTGCGTTTACTTGTTGCTCGGTCTTTTGCTTCCAAGCAGCTTTTCTGTGTTTATGCTTTTTCCACTCTTTGGCGTTATTTTGAAAGCGCTTTTTCTTGCAGCCGCCAAATGCCCTATTTTTTTGAACAAGCTCAGCGGGTGCTGCGACTAATTCTTTTTGGTTAACAAAGAGGCCATTTTCATCGCGAAGAACAGCTTGTGTCTCAAAGACGCCATCATCTGTGCGAACGACGATTCTATCTTTCATCATGCGTACTTGTCTTGGACGTACATACATTTTGCCATCGACATCATCAGCAGATACATGTGCAACTTGAGCAAGTGAAGCAAGTAAAACTAAATTAAGATATTTATACATAATAAACCTATTATTTACGTTAGCCTTTATTAACTAACACTTAGCTACTCTAGTTCATGTCTTAATTTATAGCAATGCGCTCCCTACAGATTCTCATGCAGCTGTTTGACTGTACCTCAGGAGCATTTCGTAGATTTGGCCAAAACGTTTGGCACAGATAACGCCGCCAAGGCGAGGGGCCTGTTCTTTTAGCTGATACATCGTACGGGCAACGTTAAAAACCTCATCTTTTTTGGCATTGAATTGACTGATGAGACATGTGAGTATGGCGTGTGCATTCGTTCTGCCGATACCCCCCTGACAATGGATACAGATGGCACCCTTTTGCAGCTCAAGCTGCCTTTTGAGAAGCACCCACCAGCCTTCAAGATCTGGAGCTTCTGCACGATCTGGCCAGTTTTCATAGTGAAGCTGCGTAATTTTTCGCCAGCTACCGAGCGCATCATCTCGCACCCAAAAGATGCGCTCTATAATGCGTGGAAGATAGCGCTTTAAAACAAGCATCCTTTCGCTTTCCGTCATCTTATCGAGGGATTTTTTTATACTGAGCGGCATATTTGCTTCAATCTCGCCCTCATAAAGCACTTTATCATAGCGCTCTCGCTCTAGTGTATAGCCATCAATTTTTATAGAGCCTATATGTTCATGTTCATAATAGGGAATGGCCTCTTCCCAGTCACTTGGAGTATTGAGGGCAATGATGACATCTACATCCTCTTTGATCATAACCGAAAAAAAGTGCTCTAGGGTATCTTGCCTATCATGTCTTGGTGTTCCGATAATGATCATCTTCGGGCTTTCATTAAGCTGTACGATGCTATGGGGATAGGCTTTATCATTTGCTGATTGAAAGTGAGCAAGGCCGCGCAAGATTTCCTTATTCTGGAGCGATACTTTATTTACCTCTTCCTCTTCTTTTCGTGCACGCTTGTATTTTGTAGCTTGTAGCTCCTCAACGATAACCGGAAGATCTTTTATCAAAAAATCAGATTCAGTAAAATTCTCATCATATCCCCTTAGGTGCTTCGAAAAGACGCTCTTTACCTTTTCCAGTTCCTTATGAAAAGGATCAGAAAGACTTCTCTGCTTTTCCTCGGGCAGCTTATTAAAGAGCTTTATAAATTCCTTAAAAAGCCTCTTAGCATCATGAGAGGTGCGTTTTTCATAGACAGAAGCAAGAAAGAGGCGATAGAGATCTTCCTGATTAGCTTCTATCAAGCGTCCTGCAAAATGGCGCGATTTTACTTTATGCTTATGTACAAGAAATTGCTCAAGCCTTGGATCTTTGCAAATTCTTTTAAATGCCTGTACACGCATCGGCTACCCCCTCTCATGCTCGACGCGAAGCTCTTTGGCACCAAATTGGACAGCCGTCATAACAAAGCGCTCCTGAGGGACCCTTTGCATCTTTCTATGAAAGGCACCAGCAGATGATCGAATCTTGCCTTTTGCATCGAGGATAAAGGCCGCAAGTCTAACGAGTCTATACACCAAAGCATTTGCAAAAGCGGCCCAAAATTTATGTATTTTATTTGCGATTTTTTCTGCTGCATTCTTTGTTGCAAGTTCATCTTCGGTAAAATCTGCATGCTCTACTTTATATGCATCTGCAATTTCCCTGAGAAGACCATCAATATTATTCCCAAGAGATCTTTGTAGTCTATCTACCTCAAGCTCTCGTGCCTCTTCCTCTTTTTGCATAAGCGCTACTTTATCTTCTTGTTCTTTGAGGGTTTTAGGAATTTTAAGTGAAGCTACTTGATAGTGTTTCTCTTTCCCCTCACCCTGCCAAGAGCCTCCTGGATTTATCACAGACGCGATAAAGCCTTCAAATTGAGCGTTAAAGATTTCCATATAATCGATCTCACGGATGGCCTCTACGATATTTGGACCATATTCATTAATAAAACTATCAAGTTTTTTGCTCGCTATAAATTTCAACAGCTTGGAATCTGTATCTTGGATGATCTGATTTGCAAGTTTTGCAAGATTTGCATTGAATGTACCCTGGTCAGGATAGATATTCTTGGGGTTTACCGGAGGCACGCCCCTTTGCTGAAAAACCGAAAGAATACTTGTGATGATCAGTCGTATAAAAATAAAAACAAAGCCAACGGGAGCAAGCGTCATGGTTTGCGCCGTCTGCCTCGTCACTTGAGCTGCTCTTGTAACAGGCCCTTGAGACGTAGTTTTTGTCGCAAGAAAAGGAGTAAGTGCGCTATAGCCTTCTATCAAAAGCATGTTTTTGAGGTCGCTTTTTCCTGGAAGATCTGTCAAAAACGAGGCCATCTGATCCTTCAAGACATCCTGTACAAGTCCCCAGAGCTTATGGCGTACGATGTGATGAGCCCCGCCAAGAGAGGGCATGATAAGATCCTTTGGACCATTTGGAAAGCCGATGTCAAAGATAAGCTCTGTAGCCTTTTTGGTAAACTCTTCAACAAGCTTTACCTGCTTTTCATCAATTGTAAGCTCTGCATATTCTGGATCTTTGGCAAGGTCTGCAAGGCATCTATTGCAAAGATCGACGAGGAAAAAGGGCTGTTTTGTTTTAAGCTCCTTTAAGAAGGCTACTATATTGCTTGTGCCTTTAAGAATATTGAGCTCAATTACCTTCTGAAACCCTCCGGGAACATCCTTCAAAAGACCTGCGAGAATATCTCCAAGCAATGTATATTGTGGTTCAGTTGTGAAGGCAGTATCATCTGTGAAAATATTACCCTTTAAAAAGAAAGGCCTGACAACAGGATCTCGCTCCTCGACATGCAAAATTTCGTCAGATAAAAAATTATAGACCGTCTTTGCAGTCACTTTTGCAAACTCTGCTGCTACCGTGCTTCCACTATCTCTGTAGAGCTCTTCTCGTAAATCTCGGCACTGTTTTTTATAGTCTCCCATCACCTCGACAAGTTCTGACTTTGCATAATTTACAGCAGTTGTTGCAGTCTTATGTTTCAGCCAGCTCACATCAAGAGTAGTTTTTTCTTGTGGGTCGCGGATAGTATCTACAACATGTTGAATCCGATCAACGAGGGATTTTCCCTCCACACCCTTGGCAGAAAGATCTTCAATTGATAAGATTTCCTTGAGAAGAGGCCTAAGCCTTGTTTCTACAGATGCCATAAGCTCTGTCGGTGTCATAGAAGAAATATTTGCAATCATGCCGCTCAGCACTTCGTCATTTTCTACAAGAAGCTGCCGAAAAAATATAGCAGTTACCTCCGCAAGTTCAACTGTGTGCAGATCTACGCACTTTGTCTCCTCCACTTCCTTTATCTTTTGTAAAAGCGGATGATCACTTTTGCCATTTGCAAAGTCTACGAGATAACGAAGCGAGGTTTCATGTATTGAGGACATTCTATTTACGACCTATTTTCCAACTGAAATGTCACATTATTTGTAATTTGTCAAGGCGATGTTTAGATAAATAAACCACACTATCAGATTGATGTTTAATATCTTATCACAGCGCATCTCAAACCCTTCTGTAAAAAAAGAAAATTAAAGACTTATATTTTAATCTATGCGATAATAGTTTAATTATGAATCGTATTTCTACTACAGATCTTCTTTGTAATGAAAAGCTGGAATTTTTATTTGGTCCAAAACAAAAAAGTTCATCAGAACTTACTGAGACCAAAGAAAAAATTTCATTATCAGTCTTTACATCCTGGCTTGAAGAGGTAAAAAAAGAAAAAGCACCTTTTAAGGCTTTATCCCAAAGATGCGCATCACATATTACTATCGAGCTAGAGTCAGGCTCTACAATCACCTGCAAGCTGTATGAAAAAGCATGGGAATCTACTGCCTTTGGCAGAGTGAGGAAGGGAACTTTTTGCTATATCGACCTAAACGATGAAGAATCTGAACAAAAAGACCCCCTCTTTCGCCTTCGCATGTCTCAAGATCGCCAAACAGGAGAATGGCTCTGGGTAAATAGAGGCAAAGAACTCTCCGGCAAAAAGGTGATGGAGCTTGCCGAAAAAATTTCTCGTAGCATGAGCATAAAAAAGTGCTTTCTTGCTGATGCCGCCACTATTACAACAACAAGCGGCAAAAAGATGCATATCCGCATTCCCTTACAAATCATGAAAGGCCACGGTTTTTACGGCCCTCTTTTTTCTATTGCCAATGTAAATCAAATGCCCTCCAATGTTGCTATGTCAGGCTCTGAGAAAAAAATAGAGTTTCATCAAGATCGCTCAACCCATAAAAAAAATGTAACCTGGATGCAAAACCTCAAGGTTTCTGAAATTCAAAACCTGCTCACAAATGATGCAAAAAAGCAACTTATAGAGATTTTAGAGCGAAATAAAATTGCCGAAACGTCAACATTTCAACTTCTTTTAGAGACGCTTTACAAAAGTAAAGAAAGCTCTCCAGATTATGAAAATACAGTCTTTTTGCTCCTTGACTTTCCCCACCTTGTCTCTCAAACAACCCGGCAAAAAAAATATGTCAATATCCTTGGCAAACTAAACACGAGCATGCTGCTTTCTGCATCCTTCAACTAAAATAGCCGTTTGCAAATTCTTTACATAATAATCTGATATAGGGTAAGAGAGGGTATAACCTAAGGCTCTATATGAAAATAGTTACAGCATGTCTTGTCGCCTGTAGCACACTTTGTGCAGTTCAGCAGCAGCCTAAAAAGGCTACATCAGCAACTATTTCGTATAACGCTGCACTTCTAGAAAAGTTGCCATTTAGTGATACCACAGCATTCGACAATGCTGCAAAAGGGTTTATGGCGCCCCTAGAAAATAGCGGCGTGATCAAAGACAGCCAAGGAAGGATAGTCTGGGATCTTCGCAACTTTCAATTTATCAAAGAGGGCGAAAAAGCTCCCGATACAGTAAACCCTAGTTTATGGCGACAGTCTCAGCTTTTGATGAAACAGGGCCTTTTTACTGTCTCTGACCATATTTATCAGGTACGAACAGCAGATTTATCAAACATTACCTTTATTGAAGGTCCCGAAGGAATAGTGGTAGTTGATCCACTTATTTCTACAGAGACAGCAAAAGCTGCGCTTGATCTCTACTTTGCCCATCGTCCAAAAGCTCCAATAAAAGCTGTCATCTATTCCCATAGCCACGTAGATCACTATGGCGGGGTAAAAGGCGTTGTTAATGAAAGTGATGTGGCTCTAGGAAAAGTTGCTATAGTTGCACCTGTAGGATTTACTGAAAGCGCAATTTCAGAAAATGTGATGGCCGGAAATGCAATGAGCCGCCGGGCAAGCTATATGTATGGAAATATTCTACCTACATCGCCAGAGGGACAAGTGGGTGCAGGGCTTGGAATTACCACATCAACCGGCACAGTATCGCTTATACTGCCTACAGAGACAATACGTAAAAATGGCCAAAAGCTTACGCTTGCCGGCCTTGAATTTGTTTTTCATCTAGCACCAGATTCTGAAGCGCCATCGGAGATGTTTTTTTATATACCTACATATAAGGCGCTCTGCACTGCTGAGGATGCTACCCATACGCTGCATAACACCTACACATTGCGAGGAGCAAAAATTCGCAATCCCCTTGCTTGGTCAAAATATCTAAATGAAGCCATATACCTATGGGGAAGCGATGTAGAGGTGCTGTATGCTCCGCACCACTGGCCAATATGGGGCCAGAAAAATGTTGTTGAGCACCTCAAGCTTCAGCGTGACATGTACCGCTTTATCAACGACCAGACGCTCCATTATGCAAACCAGGGCTTTACGATGGACCAAATAGCCGAAAAAGTACAGCTTCCCGAGCATCTTAGTCGCTACTGGTCAAATCGCGGCTACTATGGCACAATGAGTCATAATGTTAAGGCAACATATGTACTCTATTTGGGATGGTTTAATGGAAATCCTTCAACACTACATCCGCTAGATCCTGTAGCTGCAAGTAAAAAATATGTGTCCTATATGGGTGGAAGTGATGAGATTATTAAACGAGCACGTAAAGACTTTACTGATGGAAACTATCGCTGGGTGGCAGAGGTGATGAATCACCTCGTCTTTGCTGAACCAGACAATCAAGAGGCAAAAAATCTCACTGCAGATGCCCTTGAACAGCTGGGATATCAAGCAGAATCTGGACCATGGAGAAACTTTTACTTAAGCGGCGCCAAGGAACTAAGAAATGGTGTACAAAAGTTAGGCACTCCAGAGAGCGCAAGCCCGGATACACTTCGAGCTATGGATATAGGCCTCTTATTTGATTATTTTGCCATTCGCCTTAATGGCGAGCGAGCTGCAAATGCTCGCATCGTACTGAACTTCATATTTTCAGATTCAAACGAGCGTTATTTAGTTGAGCTTGAAAATGGCTCGCTCCATAACATTAAAGGCTATACAGCCCAAAATCCTGATGCTACGATTACATTAGGGCGAGAAGCTCTTAACGATATAATGCTTAAGAAAACCACGCTTACAGATGCACTAAATAGTAAATCGATTACAATCGACGGCAATCAAAAAGCACTCGCAGAGCTGCTTGGCTATCTTGATACATTTGACTTTTGGTTTAACATTGTTACGCCAAATAGCTAAAATTCAGGACTTTCGCTTGCTTACGCTATAAGAGCCTTTGCACACTCGAAGATGGGTGCTGCAAAGGTTCATACATGGCACATATTTCTCCGTTAAGATAAATATAAGCCTACAGCATTATTTAGAGGTGGTGTTTATAAAATTAAAAAACGATAGAACGATAAGAAAGATAATAAATCAATTCTTATCGTTTAAAGATCATTAAGCCGTAAAAGCGACAGTTTATCTAAGTTAAGAGGCCTGGCAATTGCATTTTTTTTTGAAAAACACTGGAAAATATATGTACAAATCGTCCAATATATGGTACAATTAAATCAAGAGGTCTGAATGGCCGGAAAGCACTATTACTTTGACACCACTCCTGAGTATATGGAGTGGATAGAGGGCGAAACCTGGAAGTCACAGGTGCAGATTGAAGATAGATTAAGTAGGATAGAAAATGAAGGTCATTTTGGGGTTCATAAGGACCTAGATGACGGTGTCTCTGAACTTAAATGGATGAATGGAAGAAGAGTATATTACACAATCATCCCTGAAAAAAATATAATCCTATTGCTTGGAGGTAATAAAAATGGCCAAGATAAAGACATTAACAAGGCAAAGAAAATCCGTAAGAGGTACCTCTAAAATGAAACTTAAAACAAGAGAAGGGCTAAAGCGCTATAGTCCTACAGAGAGACTTCTCGATGAGGACTTCATTGCCAAAGCTTTCTGGGAATGCATTAAAACTAATGATCCAGAAGGTGCGGTTGAAGTAATTCGAGCTCATCTGAATGCAGTAAATAAGACCAAAGCTGCCAAGGAACTTCAACTTCCAAGATCAACCATGTACAATGCTATTAAAGGTAAAAACCCTACGATACGCACACTTGCAAAGCTTGTTCACTGCTGCCTGTAAATTTTAACACTAAAAAGAAACGATAGAACGATAATAAAGATAATAAAATCAATTCTTATCGCTTATATCGTTGTATCACTCGTTAGTTTGACTCTTATCCTATGCTAGATCCCGAAGGAAGATCATTGAGCTCTAATAGCTGCAATTTATCTTCCGGAGATGCGCCGCTGAGGA
>CAZEGK010000039.1:0-26426 GCA_964512205.1 uncultured bacterium
TGTGCATTACCTGCCACATACCTGCCACACAATCGGTTTTTAAGAGAATAGTGCATGTGCTGTTTGTTTCATAACCTATTAAGGCAAAAGAATCTGGGTGAGAGGATTCGAACCTCCGACCTCTTGCACCCCATGCAAGTGCGCTAGCCAAGCTGCGCTACACCCAGATAGGTGGGCAATGATATCAGAATTTTGCGATTTGTTGGAAGAAGCTTTGAGAGAAAGAAATGAAATTGCGGTGTCGTTTCATTTTTTTAGTGAACGTTGCTTGCCCGCATGAGGCGCTCGCGAATCGTTTTCCAAAGGCCTGTTGCGGGAAAGTGCATGTCTACCCAGGCCTCCTTGATGCCCTCTTGGTCGAGTTTGCGTAAGGTAGCATAGAGATTGTGGGCGACAGCTACTGGATCGTTATCATCTCCTAGAGCAAAGAGCTCTGATCCTTCCGGATAGGATCTATTCGAAAAGCCAATCACTTGTTTGCATGGCGCTTTTTCTAGATAAAGCTTTGCTTTTGGGGCATAGTGAGCAAGGAGCTGGCCAGGGCAGATGATACCCTCTTTTGTCACAAAATCGGGCATGTAGCCGAGGACTTCAGCGATCTGTTCTAGGGAAATGGCGCCGTAGCGGCCAAGCTGCCATATGCCATCGTTATAGATAAGAATTGTAGATTCGACCCCATGCAGGCAGGGGCCGCCATCAAGTACAGGAAAATCAGCACCAAAATCTTTTTCCACATGCTCGCGCTTTGTAGCAGATGGCGAGCCGCTCAAGTTGGCAGATGGCGCAACAAGAGGACCAGTCTCTTTTAAAAGCTCAAGGGTAAGTGGATGATTTGGCATCCGGAATGCGCATGTTGGTAAATTGGCCCTTATAATGGGCAGGATTTTGTTTTCTTGGACAGGGAGCACTATTGTCATGGGTCCTGGCCAAAAAGCTGAAATTAGGGCATCTAAAGCGTCGACATCAGATTTGACCTCTTCTTTAGATCCAACATGGACGATAAGAGGATTGTGCGAAGGTCTTCCTTTTAGGGTGAAAATTTTCTTTATAGCAACCGGATTGTCCCATTTTGCTGCAAGTCCATAGACAGTTTCTGTCGGTATTGCAACAACTTCTCCAGACTCAAGTAGTTCTTTTGCTTCTTTGCTATTGATTTTCATTAGGGCAAATTGTACACGATACAGAGAAAATATGTAATATAAAATTATTTTTAATGTATAATAGAAGCATGGGGGGATGTTTATGGTTACAAAGGAAGAAATACAAGGTGTGTTTCATCGGCTTTCAACCTTGCAGATCGCAAGGATAGGTACTGCTACGCACGGTGTTTTCTTGCAACCGGTAGACTTGGGATCTAGGCTTCATATAAGTGCATCAGTTTATAGAGGTGACAAGTTTATCCCCCCAAGCGTACGTAAAGCTACGCAGTTTCATCTCGAAACTCCCTACAGCAGAATCCATACATGGCTAACGATAGATGAAGATCTTTATCAAATAACACTTCATCATATCGGAAACTTTGCCAACATGAGCATCGATGATCTCCAAGAGGTGGCTTCAGAATTTGAGGATGCTGCCTTCAAATGGCGAGAGATTTTCGAGGAGAAAGATCGACAAGACCTTGTCCACATTCCCATTCAGTCAAAATAAACAACATCCACAACGCTTGAAAGAAGAATAGTATTTATCTAACTTTCTCTTCATCTTCTTCTTGTGCTGTGGATCTGTTGATAACTCATTTTTCTGGAGTATCAGCTTCTGTCGATAACTTGTTTATAGCTCTGTCGACAAAATGTGCATGGTGTCTATAACTTGAGATATTGTGCACAAATGATCAAGTTATCAACAGGTCATCTACACAAGATCGAGGATTTTCTTCATCCACTTACTTGCAAATGTAGTTGGAGAACTTTCATGTTCTAGACGTGCAGAAGAGAGCACCTCGGCTTCTAGACCGGCAAGCATTCTGGCAATAGCGTGAGGCATAATTTTTCCCTCAAAGAAGACCTCTCTTTTTAGATATTCTGATCGACGCGTTTCTTCGATTGCTTCTTCATGGCTTTGACCCTCTCGAACAGCTACGCCATTTTTATGCAAAAACTCTAAGAGCTCTTCTTCTTTTGTTTCAGCACGTTCCTTAAGTTCGTTAAAATGGTGAGCAATGGCGCTTCCCCATTCCTTTGGCATTTTTGCAATTAACCAGTTGCAAAACTCACGGTTAAGTACCGGATCTTTATCAAGCAGGGGTAATATACATCCATTGATGATGGATTCTGGTGTGTAGATCTGCCAAAATCTTGTGCGCACTGCATCAAGATCGCACTGGCCAAGCGTTGTCTTGTAATGCTCAGAGGTATCTAGCCCCGGAAGACCAAATTCCTTTCCACACCTTGCAAGAACATAGTTATATTCATTGTGGGAGTTTGTACGGGCTGGATCTAAGCAGCGCTGTAAAAGCTCTTCACGATGTTCGGCAAGCGCGATTTGTATTTTCTTCTCAAATTCAACGACTCGCTCTTTCTTTATTGTGCGGAAAAGTTTTGTTATCACAGCAAAATAGCTTCCAGCAGTGTGCTGCTCTTGCTTTTCGAGTTCAACTAGCGTTTCAACAATAAAAGCTTTTTTCTCAGGCATTTCTCGTGCATCGATAATGCAATTTTTTAGGCAGCGAGTGAGAAGATCATAAAAGCGAGCTAGCTCTTCATCGCCAGAAAAAAGGCCTGTCATCTGAGATTTGCCGATAATGCGGGCGATAAAGGCTTTGAGGTGCCATTTAGAATTTTCAGAGCCTGTAAAGGTAAGAAGCTCATCTAAAGAGACCTCACAAGCAGGCTCTTCGACTCTAAGCTCTGCAACTTCCTGTCCTAAATGGCGATTATTTATTGAAAGATAGCAAAATTCAATAGTAGCTAAATTGCTTGTTGGAAACTGCTGCTTTAGCCGCTTCATATGCTCAAAAAACTCTTTTAGAGACATTTTGCTCACCACGGCTTCTGCTAGCGCTCTATGTTGAAAGAGAAGGGCAAGCTCAAATGGATTTTCTTGCCGATGGATCAAATTTTCGGGCTTCTTTCTACATTCCTCAAGGAACACTTCGATCCCATCTGCGGATAAAATCGCTTCAGGAATATTATATGAGGCAAGAAGTGATGTGTAAAAGGGCACGGCCCTCATCCGATTTTTTGCAGGAAGAAAGAGCGCCGGCGCACCTTGGCAAATATCTTTTGTATCAGGATCGAGTTCTTTATTTATCTTTGAGACATCTACATTGTGTCTAAGTAAAGCTTTTGCGACATCTGCATGAAACCCTTTTGCAGCCTCATGTAGCGCTGTATTTTCCATCCAATCTGTTGCCGACACTTCTGCCCTATGTGCAATCATTAGCTCGACAAGAGAAGTAAAGCCCTTTGCTGCCGCTACATGAAGAGGAAATTTACCCCCCTGCTTTTTATCAAGACTGCAGCCGCATTCTACAAGCTTTTTTGCAACCTCTTCTTGTCCATCATGTATGGCATCAAATAAAATGGATGCTTCTATCGTGTCGCCTGGCGCTGCGCCTTTTGCTACAAGTTCCCTGTAAAGGGCATATTGCTTCTCGGAATAGGCAAGCTGAGCTAAAATATCGTAATGCCCTTCTGCGTCCTCAAGAGTTCCCTTCCTGTTTATAATCAGCTGTAGAGCTGTTTTAAAAGTAGCATTTTGACAGGCAACTCGTACAGGATTAAGACCTGATAACTCTACCTCTCTATTTAAAAACTCTCGTCCATGTTCTTCAAGAGATTCTGCAAGTTCTTGCGATTCATTCTCTACAAGCTTTGCAATCATAAGACATGTTCTACTAGCTGCTCGGCAGGTAGTGATGATTCGTTCTTTATCTTGTATGGAAGGGACAAGTATTTGCTTAAGTTTGCTTTGAGCAAGTTCATTGATGCGTCTTGCATTTTCAGTCGTAGATCTATTGATATGCCAGTTCCATAGTCTACTTGCGAGATTGGGAGGAGTCTCCAGTGCGAGATACTCATTAGAAAAGACAAGCTCCTTTCCCTCAATACCTGCATCAATATTGCCCTTGCAAAATTCTTCGAAAAATGTGGAACTTTTAATCGAAACGTATGTCATATAGTGTAAGACTACACTATTTGTTACTTTTTAAATATTCCAAAAAATGAGGGGTTTTCGACCTGGCTGATCTCTTCTTCGACATGCGATGCGAGCATGGCTTCTGGACTTGTGGTTGAAAAATCCTTTCTAACTTTTTCAATGATCGATTCAATTGAGAAGTGGGAATTTCCCATAGCAGCTCCTGTATGTAAAGCCAGCTCATAAACATCTGCAAGCAAAGTATACATAGACTTCATTACTGTAAAATATGTTGGTTGAGCATCATGTATAATTTTATTCTTTAAATCGAATCGACGCGCAAATCGGTTTCATGGTTATACCAAGAGCTTTTTTTTTGGAGGGTGTCACCTATTGCTCAAACTTGGTTGTAGGAATAAACTAGATCTATGTCTTCTGAGGAGCTATTGTCTCTGAGCCGTTTAAGCCCTTTTTCGGCCACATCTGTAAAGCGGCTTTTCTTTGGCTTTATTGATTTTGGCTCTTCCGGATCGTGAAAAAAAGAAGAATGGGGGCCTCCAATGTGAGTCATAAACGTCACCCATTATCTACCCCCAATTATATTAAATGATTAATTTAATATATAGTAACCCGCCTTCTCATAAGGTATCCCACAATTGCAACTGCTATAGTGACTATGCAGAGCATTCCTGGGGGCATAAAGCTACCTACATACCAGCGATAGGCAAAGAAAATGACCAAAACCCCTAAGAGAGCAAAGATTGTCTTGTAGAATCTGCAAAATAGTGATCCAATAAGCAAAATTGCAAAAATCGTGCTCATAAGAAGCGATGGAATAGATCCTGCCATAAAGTAGCCAAATACGCCTCCAATTAAGAGAAGTAAGCTATATCCTGTTATAAGAATTCCAAACTGATTCATCAAATTGACCTTTTGTTATGATCTCGACTTTGCAGCTTTTTCAACGCTCCTTGTGACACCTCGGAGAAATCACTCGCTAAAAAGTTACAAAGTCGAGATGATGCTGTTTTTGTTAGGAGCATACGATGACACGCCAATTTTTTACTAAGACTGAATTTCCTATTATCCGCCCTCGAAGGCTAAGGCGCCATCCCTGGCTTCGCAACATGGTGCAGGAAAACAGCGTCTCAAGTCATGATCTTATCTGGACAGTAATCATTCGTGAAGATGATGTAGATCCCGAAATACCGGGCATGCCGGGATCTCCTAGGCTCTCTATTTCTGAACTTGTCGAGCATGCAAAAGAGGCTCGAGACCTTGGAATACCTGCAGTCGCCTTCTTTCCGCATGTCTCTCAAGAGCTAAAAGATGATATGGCATCAGAAGCGCTCAATCCTAACTCTCTGACAATACGTGCAATTGAGGCGCTTAAAAAGGGCTGTCCAGAGATTGGTGTTATCTCCGATGTGGCACTTGATCCCTTTACAAGCCACGGCTTTGATGGCCTTATGAAGGGAGATCAAGTTGACAACGATTCTACACTTGAACTTCTTGCAAAAAGCGTGCTTTTGCAGGCAGCTAGCGGGGCAGATGTCATTGCGCCTTCCGAAATGATGGATGGGCGCATAAAGGTGCTACGATCTACCTTAGATGGAGCAGGGTTTCACGATATAAGCATCATGTCCTATTCAGCAAAATATGCATCGAGTTTTTATGGACCCTATAGGGGCGGCGTTGGGTCATTAAAAAATTTAGGAACGGGAGATAAGAAAACATTCTATCTTAACCCTGCAAATAAAGATGAGGCACTTAGAGAGGTATCACAGGATCTTTTGGAGGGGGCAGATATGGTGATGATAAAACCCGGACTTCCCTATCTTGATGTCATAGCGGCTGTAAAGGAGACATTTCAAGTGCCTACCTTTGCCTTTCATGTGAGCGGCGAATATGGCTCACTTAAGCTTATGCACATGGCCGGCTTTATGGATTTTGGCAGGGCTTTTCATGAAGTTTTAGTTTCATTTAAACGGGCAGGATGCGATGGAATCCTTACCTATGGCGCTCTAGAATATGCAAGGATGCTATAAAAGCCAATTTTTGCTATACTTTTTGCCTTTCTTAGGGTAAATGGATGAGTACAGTTCTTAGTTTAGATAGCCTAGCCGAGGTGTGTGCCGGGCAAACTTTGCAGCCTACAGATAAGTATGAGCGCTGTTTTAAAATTATCACTCACGAAGAATTTTATGAAAGCGAACTCAGGCCTTTTTTCACAACTCCCTCTGGCAGCATCACACTTGCCTCATTGCGGGAAAAGTTCACACAAGAAGAAATAGGATCTCTCATAACTTTGTTAGAGTGGCACTTTCTTCTCGTTTATGGCCATACGCTATCTAGTGAAGATGATTTTCATGCAGTTAAAAAAGAACTCACAATTAGTAGCTGGCTAGACCTTATTTCTCCTGGTGAAAATTCTAAGCTTGCCATGCTCTATAAAATGCTTTCAGATATGAATCCACAAGGTCAAGCTGCCTATAGAGAATTTCTCCAGATTGCAAAAAAAACTTTTGATAAAAATAGCTCTCCATCTGCTACAGCGGAAACCTTTTCCCTAGTATTTCGAGCGATGCCTAAAGATGTAATGGAACTACAGCTTTCAGCTCTTTCACCGAACATACAGCGCGGATGGGCCTTTTTTGCATCAATTCTTGCCCACTTCACAATTCATGAGAAGTCCATCGCGGAACTTTTTTTACAGAACCTTAAAGATGATGCAAAAGTATCGACAGCTAATGAGCTTAAAACATTTTTACTAATGATTGTGGACTATATTGAAAAAGGCGGAGAAACTCACGTTCCAAAGCTTGCCGAGACTCCCTTTATGGAGAATGCAGGAAATAGCTGCTACATAGATTCAACGCTTATTCCACTCTTTCTGCTCCTAAAATCAAAGCTTCACTTGCTTGAAAAGAAATTTCCTGCCCAAGAGGCGCTTAGTTCGGTTTTTAATGCCTTATTGACAGATCACGAAGCAAAAAGAGATCTCGTACAAAAGTTACGAGATGCAATGCAAGCTGCTTTTCCAGAGAAGTTTATCAATTCACTATGCCCTGTTCAGGAAGATGCCGGAGAGTTTTTATCAGCAATTTTGGATCATGTGCTAGCGCTTGACGAGCCTCAAAAAAGGGTTGTAACTTCGCACTCATTTATTGATCAAGATCCTCATGCAGTTCGCGACCATAAAGAATATAACTACAAGGAAGCGCTTGAGAGAAGCGATGTCGTCCATGAGACATCCCTTCTTGATATCTCATTTCCGGATGCGCTCACAGAGGGAATAACTCTCGGATCTCTCGTATCCTGCTCAAGGTCTCACGGCATAATGAACAGACAGGTTGAGAAGTTTGACGGCTCTAAAGAATATGCCTATATTAGAACTGAATATACAGAGCAGTACATGGTGAGATCAGCAGAGCTTGCTCCTGAATTTCTCTGTATACGCCTTCTTCGATTTACGCAGGAACAAGCAAAGCGCTTTGACATCATAGTGCCAGATGATACAATCTCGATTGCCTCTTTGCAAGGTGATGAGCCCCCTGTACAGTATGACCTTATGGGTGCCTGTATCCATAAAGGAGATACCATCCATCAAGGACACTACTACAGCATGTTCTATCAGGATGATAAGCTGATTCTCTGTGATGATTTGCAAGGACACAAGCTTCTAGAAGACAAAGAAGAAGGAAAAAAGGCTATGTCGTCAAATGGCTATATTTTCTTTTACCGACTCTGTTCTACAAAGAACTGAAATTTTTTCAGTGCCTGCAAAATATCGTCTTTTATCTCGTCGTCGATCGATTTTTCATGCCGTTTATAGTAGGCAAGAAGACGCTGCATATTTAGCAGCACATTTTGGCCCGCCTGAACTTTGCGCTTATCTTTGGCATGAAGTGGAAATGCAAGACGTATCCTCTCAAGCATCTCTTGCTTAGTCTCACCATTGTAGGAGATGATGATTGTCTTTTTTTCATCGAGAGGCATCTCTCTACTTGCAAGGGTATACATAACCTGGCGCGGAAGTGTCTCTGCCTTTGTTTTAAGGTCGTGGGGTAAAACCTCAAGCAGCTCATAGTACATTAAGAAGTTATAGGGAGTTTGGCGGTTGCCGTAGGTTGCAACAAGCCATGCGCTAAAAGCCCCTTCCTTATAGGCTTTTAAGATCTTTTGTGCCTTTAGAATGCGCTCTCCATGAAGGATTGCCGCCTGATTGGTTATAGCCTTAATCTCTGATGTGATGCTGCAAAGTTGCTCTCTATCGGCTTCAATGTTGTTTAGAGAATCCTCTGGACAATGCTTTTGCAAGATGTCAATAATGCGCTCTTTTTCAAGGTCAGCAAGCTCTACAGATTTAAAAAGGCCAGAAAATCCTGTAAGTTTACCATCGTTTGACTGTTTAGCAAGCGCCTTTACCTTTTGCGAGCCTGTTCCTGCAAAACGTCCTTCTAATAAGGCTTCCAGCTTGTCCATTATTTCAACCTCTGGATAATTTCTTTCGTTAGATCGATGTAATCTTGGCTTGCGCGGCTTACTTTTTCGAGCTTTGGCACTTCAAAGATAGGTTTTCCAAACACTGTTGCTGAGCTTACACTTACATCTCGGCGCACTTTTGTATCAAAGCATGCTCCAGGAAAGCTTTTGTCGATTACCTTCAGAAACCCGCCATTGTTTTTTGCGCGAGAATTCCAAAATGAGATAACGACACCTAAAATCTCCATCGGGTGGCGCTCTGCTATCGTATTCATAAACTCAGAAAGCCTTTCTAGTCCCTTAACGCTATAGAATTCGCATGTGGCACATACTATGGCATGGTTTGCGGCTATTAGGGCAGACTCTGTCAGCCAGCAAAGAGATGGAGGCGTATCGATAAGGATGTAGTCATAATTTACTTCACTTAAGATATTCTTGAGCCTTTCATGCGAGTAGCGATCTGCCGCAAGCGCTCCGGTAACTTCTACACGCTCCAGCCACGTATCTGCAGGAACAAGGTCTAAATTTGGAATGCAGGTTTTTTGGATAACTTCTTTCACTTCTTTAGTGCCAAGAAGTACAGGCGCCATGCTATCTACATCGTCAGGATCAAGTCCTAGCCCCATTGTAAGATTAGCTTGCGCGTCAAAGTCAACTAAAAGAACCTTCTTTTTATGATACTTTGCAAGTGCAGCCCCTAAGTGAAGGCTCGTCGATGTCTTCGCAGTTCCGCCCTTAAAGCTGGATACGGCAAGTATTTGCTTTTTCATACACTTGGTCCTTTAGAAAGTGGAGAATGGAGAGCTCTTGATTCACGCTCTGTTTTCATTAAGCCTAGGAGGGCATCTAGCTGCATCTCACCATGAACTTCATTATCGCGAGTTCTGACGTTGACAGTTTTATTTTCTAACTCTTTATCGCCAATCGTCAAGATGTAGTTATATTGTGCAAGTTGAGCTTCTCGAACTTTCTTAGAAATAGATTCACTTGTTTCATCGACATGCACTTCAAAATCTTCGCCGCCAATCTTCTTGGCAAGCTCTTTTGCATAATCCACATGACGATCAGCAACCGTAATGATGGCAACTTGCGATGGGCTGAGCCAAAGTGGGAATCTTCCTGCATAAAACTCAATAAGAGAGCCGAAGAATCGCTCAATAGAGCCATAAATTACGCGGTGGAGCATAATCGGCCGTGCATGCGAGCCATCTGCTGCTGTGTATTCAAGATCAAAGCGCTCCGGGAGCGACATATCAAGTTGTATTGTACCGCACTGCCAGCTTCGCCCAAGGGCATCAAGGACGCGCAGGTCTATCTTTGGACCATAGAAGGCGCCATCTCCCTCTTGGATAAGGTATGGCCTGCCAAAGGCATCAAGTGCAGATTTTAGCGCACCTGTTGTCATTTCCCAGGCTTCATCTGAGCCGATGGTATTCTTCTCCGGTCTTGTAGAGAGGGCAATCTCATAGGTAAGGCCAAATGTAGAGTACATCTCATCGACGAGCTTAAGTATATTGAAGATTTCGCTCTGGATGTCTTCCGGCTGCATAAAGATATGAGCATCATCTTGGTGGAAGCAGCGAACTCTAAAGAGTCCTGAGAGGGAGCCAGAGGGTTCAAAGCGATGTACATGGCCGATTTCAGCAACTCTCCATGGAAGCTCGCGGTAGCTATGTTTTTTAGTCTTGTAAAAGAGCATCGCTCCGGGGCAGTTCATCGGCTTTACTGCAAAATCGCGATCTTCCACTGAACATGTATACATGTGCTCGCGATAGTTTTGCCAGTGGCCTGATCGTTCCCAAAGCTCTCGTATCATAATGCTTGGTGTTTTGATTTCCACATAGTTTGCTCTCTTGTGGCACTCTCTCCAGTATTCTAAGAGCCTATTCCAGATAATCATGCCTTTGGGGTGAATGAATGGCATGCCTGGAGCCTCTTCCTTCAGAGAAAAGAGGTCAAGCTTGGGTCCCAATATTTTGTGATCTCGCTTTTTTGCCTCTTCAAGCTTCTGGAGGTATTCCTTCAAGAGCTTTCTATCGGGAAAGGATATTGCGTAGATGCGTGTCAGCATCTCATTTTTTGAGTCACCGCGCCAGTAGGCACCTGATGTTTTGAGGATTTTAATGGCTTTAATCTTGCCAAGGCGTGGAAGGTGCGGGCCTCTGCAAAAGTCAAAAAACTCACCTTGTGTATAGCCGGATAAGGTGTCGCTATCAGGAACGCCCTGAATTAGCTCTTGCTTGTAGCGGTTACTTTGAAAGCTCGATACCGCCTCATTTTTTGAGCCAAAGACCTTGCGCTCACTTTTGTAGTTTTCTTCACAGATTGCCTGCATTTCCTTTTCGATCTTTTCAAAGTCGGCATCAGAGATAGTGAGATCTGCAAAGTCGTAGTAAAAGCCATTTTCTATCGGTGGGCCGATGGTAGGCTTTGCGTTTGGATAGAGGCGAAGAATCGCCTGGGCAAGTACGTGCGCTGAAGTGTGCCAAAACACCTCTTTTCCCTCTGGGTCATCGAAGGAAAAAAATTGCACAGTATCTCCCTCATTTAAGGTGGTATCAAGATCGCAAAGTTTGTTGTTTATGCGTACTGAAACTGCCTGGTTAGGGGCTTTGAGATTGAGTTTTTCAGCAAGCTCTTGCGCTTTTGTTCCCGAAGGAACATCAAGAACTTCTTGGCCGTATCGTAATTGCATGCAAATACCTTTAATTCCGAATTTCAGAAGGAGTATCGCAAATCGTGGCTTTTTTTTGCATTTTTGTTATTGTGAGGTAAAATTTAAGAGGTGATCTTTGCCTGGGTTTGAGGATATCATTGAGCATGCGTCGGTGCCGGCGGACCATCCCTTCTTCTATCCCCGCGTTTGCACCTTCCTTTTACGGGCAAATGGCAAAGAAAAGTCTATCGTCGAAGAAGAATTTGATGATCTATCAAGAAGGCTTGAAAGAACGGGCATCCAAGAGGCAACATCTGTTCGAAATGTGTTAAAGGCACGGCTTATCGCCTCGCATATCGTAGGAGATGATGGTGAGCTAAAATTTGATGTTATCAAGCAGTATATGGAGACTTTAAAGAAAAGGCTCTACTCGCTTGCTCCTGGACATGGGCCAGATGGTGTTCGAGATAGACACATATTGAATGTTTTAGAGCTGCTCCTTACCAATAAAGATCTTTCTCGCCTTATCCGGCAAATTACTCGCCCCGTCTCAAATAGGCTAGCAGAAGAAATTATACGAGACACCTTAGTCATTGCCTCCAATGTGCCAATTACAGATACCCATGTGCGTAGAGCAGTTCTTTCTGCATGGTTGACTACGCTTAGACAAAGCCTGGGATCCTGTTTTGCAACGGCACCGGCTATACTTGTTCACCAAGAACAGCCGGAAGTTTTTCTTCGCGACCTAGATTCCATGATGAATACAGGCTATATGAGAAGAACCTATGCAGGCAAAGAGCATAGTGTGCCGATGAGTGCAACATGGGGAAATGGAGATTTAAAAAAACCGCTAACTTTGGAGCGCGATCTTAACTACAACGAAAATAAAGTATGGATGTCTCCCGGGCTCATTGTAGCGCTTGAAGCTATAGATTTTTTTCCTGAAGGTTTTAGCCAGAAACAAAAAATTCATGATCTACATATTAAGCTGCAAAAAGTTGTCTATGCGACTGAATCCCCAGGTCATATCATCGTTACAAATGCTGAAGAGTTACTAAGAAAGCTGCTGCTTGATCATTACCAGCTAACAGAAGCCCGCGTTCAGGAGTATGTAAATCGCCCTAAAAGCATGATGCAAACCGCCGTTATGATGCATATGCCAACTCAAGCTAGCTCTGGGCGGGCAAAAGAGGATCTTTTGATTCTCTTTTTAAAGAACATTGAAATTGCAAAAAAAGCATTCAGGATGCTTGCCGATAATGCCCTCTTAAAGGCCTGGGAGTTTACTTTAGCCTCGTTTTCTGAAATAAACCTCAATTTTACCCGTTGGAACCTGTATGCAAGCCTTGGAGTAAATTTTGACGATCCAGGTGGTATTGGAGAGTGCCTCTATCGCATTTTATCCTATAAAATTGAAGAGGCTAATCAGACGCTAAACGAACATCAGACTGAGTATGAGCAGGTTTTTGCACAGCTTCAATATCTCCAGGGAAGGGCTCAGGTTGCCAGCACAGAAAAAGAGATAACGTGGCTTAAAATGGAGTATCAGTCGCGCCAGACAGAGCTCTACCACATCGATAAAATGCGTCAAATGGCTCATGAGCGTGCCTTGAAGATATCACACCTTCACGAATTTCTCATGAATGAATATGACAGGCTTTTCTTTGATTTCTTTCAGGAGATCTATGATGCCGATCTTCATGATGTAGCTGCTGGCCCATTTGACGACTGTCCAGCCGGCTTTAGGCTGCTGTATAAGCATGGAAGGGCAAATCCGTCACTTTGGACAAGAATTCAATCGCTCTCTGATTTTATTGAATCGCTTGTCTCATTTTTCAGCATCACAGAGTCTGAACTTCGTACAAGCCCTGAGATAAAGGGCATCGAAACTGAATTTAGCATGATTACCACACAACTTATCAACCACATCAGAAGCGATGAGTTTATGGAATCTGCTTTTTACCGTATGGCAAGGGCTCACAATGTTCAGCCGATACTCCATCCGTTAGAAAATCTTGATAAAATCGAGAAAAAACCGTGGGTATATACATCTGGGGGCTCCATGAGTACTCTAGTATCTGCCTACTTTAGAAGAGATGAAAAACCGACAGAAGTAGCAAGGTGGGTAGAAAATGAAACTGAGCTTCTTGCCTTTTTTATTGATACTGTAAAGCAGCTTCCTCCAAATCTCCAAGAGCTCTATCTGAAAGATCCAAATAAATCGATGCTTATGCACTCTCCTACTCATGCATTTTTACTAAAGCCCGGACTTTTTAAAGATGCATGGACAAATGACACCTACACCTATACCTGGATCAAGCAGAGGCTTTTAGAGCCCATATCTATAAATGCAGACCTTTTGTCCATAGAACCCCCTATGGCAGAGGATATTGCAAGGGCGCTTTTACAGGTCGTTCCGCAAGACTTTAGGCCGCGCTTTAAGCAGATATTTCAAAATTTTCAATATAGACAAAGCCCGCAATCCTTTAGAGGATATATCACTGACATGCTGCATGCAGATAGAGGCTTAAGAACTATGCATGGAGCAGTTATTTCTTCAGATGAGGTCGACTCCATTTTCTATTCGCACCTTCCCTACATACATCGAGAGCGAATCTACAGCACACTATTTGATACCCTAGAGGCTATTTTCCCAAATAATCCTGAAGTTTCAAAAGTTCTTGACTATGTTTGGCAGCGGCAAGGTATTCGCGAAGTGCTTTCTGCAAAACGTCTTTTGGAGCTAACAAAAGCATGCGCTTGTTTAATTATGCAAAGAACACGATCTGAAAGAGATTTGCATAAAGCAGTTGTTGACGAACTTCGCAAAAGAAATTGTCTTTTACCAAAACCCTTACTAGTTGCTGATACTAATTGGGTAAAAGACTACTTCTCTTTTGTTGTTAGCCCAACTACTGGAGATTTAGAATTTTGGAGTACTGATTTCTACGGTGTCCGTGGAAGGCCAATTGGCTACTGGAAAAATTGGATGAATGGTTCCAGAAGAAATCCGCAGTGGGGAATTTTTTCAAAACCATTTGAGTATGTTTCACAGTAAAATTGCCCCAAAAAAAATCAACATCGAAGTCATTTACAATAATCAACTTGCGAAATCGCAAAGATGAAAGCTATTTACAAAAATTCCAAACCTCCCTATACGTTGAACACTATATTTCAGGCAAAGTAGAAAATAACAGCGCTTGAATTTGGGAATTATTTTGTTTAGAGAACTTGCAACAATGGAGAGAACCATGAATTTTCTAAGACATTTGTTGCCACTCGCAATGGCAGCATGTGGCATTATGGCCACACTAAACGCAGAGGACTATTCAACAGTCCAGGAAGCTCGCGAAAGGGATCCAGACGCTGTTCTAGATTACCTTAAATCAAAGCGTGCTATCACAATGGCAGAAAAAGGTGGAAACCTTACCCTCAGCGGCGATATCCAAGCTGAATGGGACTACATGAAGTGCAGAAGCTGCCACAAGCGTATGCGCGGAAGTGGATCAGGAAAAGTAAAATCCTGCAATAAGTACTACGGCGTACCATATGCGACAAGCGAATTCAACATCGAAGTTAACTTGATGTTTGACTACAAGACAGACCGCACATGGGCTGCTATCCAGTTCCAATTTGATAACCCAATGGGTATCAGAGAAGCAAAGTGCATTTCACGTGATAAAGAGCCTAAGCATAAAGAGCGTAATCGCCTCTTTGGTAGCGGTCAAGTTGATAACATCGCTATGCGTAAAGCATACTTTGGTTATAACTTCATCGATCAAGGTACATCACGTTTAGACCTCGAAATCGGCCATCGCCGTCTTTATGACGTCTTTGACTCAGAAGTTCAGTTCTACAACTGGTTTGATGGCGCATTGCTCCGCTATGCACAAAGCTTTGAAGGAATTACCGACTTTACAGCAAAAGCTGCAGCGTTTGTAGTTGACTATAACGTTAACCACTTCGGCTGGGTTGGTGAAGTAGGATTCCTCAACATCGCAGATACCGGTCTTGACCTCAAGTATTCCATCATTGATTGGGATAGAGATGGTGCAAACCGTTACGGCAAAAAGCATGCACGTGGTGCAGAGTTTCTCGTATCACAATACACAGCTGCTTACACAATTCCATCTGACTGGCTCCGCTGGAGAACAACTGTTTACGGTGCGTTCCTCCATAACAGCCGCGCTAGAAAGAACCATTTCTCAGCTCATGAAAAAGCTGCAAATGCGTGGTATGCTGGCTTAAGAATGGGCGAAGTTCGCAAGAAAGGCGACTGGGCATTTGATGCTCGCTACGAGTGGGTACAAGCGCAATCAGTTCCTGAATCTGATGTTTCAGGTATCAAGCGCGACAACCCAGCAGACATCTCTATGTACAAAAAGAGATGCGGTGGCTTTGCTAACTACAAGGGCTATAAAGTAGATGCGTTCTACGCCTTTACCGATAACCTCACAATGAACGCTTCTTTCGAGAGAGTTCGTGAAGAGTCACATCGCATTGGCGGTAAGCATCGTTCTTACCAGTTCCAACTTTCAGCAATCTACGCCTTCTAGTCGTAAGATCCGAAAGTGTTAGAAAAAGGGGCTCCCCAAAAGGGAGCCTCTTTTTTTTTGTCTTGTGGGAGGCGAAATAAAGGACATAAAAGACAAAGGACCAAAGGACATAAAGGACCAAAAGGACATAAGGGACAATGTACGTTGTCTTGTATGGCACGAGCTTTTAGCGTATGAGTTGTTGGGAGCAGGGCTTTGGTGTGTTGTGGCAGATTATAGAAAAGGGACATAAAGGACGATTGGCATTGTCCTTATGTCCCTTATGTCCTTTTGGTCCTTTATGTCCCTTTTATCCTGGATCTACTACAACCCTATTCACTCCCTAACAAACCACCTCTATTGCCTTTGCCTGCTTCTTCTGATACCAGTAAAAGAGCGCAAGAGGACCAATCGTGATAAGGTTACCAAAGGCGATCATATAGATATATCGCTCGGGGCTTTCGATCGTTACATTTTCTGGCGGAAGAAAGCTTACGACAATGGTAAGGAGGCATCCTGTAAGACCAAGAAGCGATACTGCCCAGATGCCGAGCGTTTTTCCTGGAATCGTAAAGCATCCGGCTCTATTTTTATGCGAATAGTGAAGCTTTATGCCGGCAAGAAAGAGAAGTACATACATGATCATGTAGAGCTCTGTACTAAGAGCTGTCAAAAACCAGTAGAATCCATTCACATTTGGCTCTAGAAGAAACAAAAGGCAAAAGATGGTTACAAGTACCGCCTGACCAATCAAAATTCTGGAGGCTACACCATGTTCGTTTTTCTTTGTAAAGAAGGCTGGTAAGAATCCAAGTTCTGCAGCATGAAGAAGTCCCTTTGCCGGCGAGATAAGCCAGTTAATCATGGTTCCTGTAGATCCAACAACAATCAACACGGTAAGAACAGGTGTCAGCGCTTCGAGGCCAAATGCGGCAAAAAAGCTTTGAAACATCTGCATCACACCTGAAATGAGATTGATCTCATGTGATGGCAGCACAAAGGCAATAGCAAGTGATCCAAGCGTCATAGAAAGAAAGATAAATGTCGTTGCAAAAAGTACAGCCTTTGGAAAGTTTCTTTGCGGGTTTTTAATATCATTGACGTGAACGCCTGAAAGCTCAATTCCTAAAAAAGAGGCCATAATGGCAATGAGCGACACCCAGTTTGTTGAATTAGAAAAGTCCGGAACAAGTGAAGCTTGCGTGAGGTTTATTTGTATAGGATGGCCAGATAAAACCCATATCGCGCCAAGTATAATTAAAAAGACAAGCGGAAGCATCGTTCCTATAACGCAGAAGATGCTATTAATTTTTGCCGATGTATGGATGCCTTTTAAGTTAACAAGAGTTAGGGTCCAAAAGATGGTAAGTATGCAGGTGATCAAATAGGGCTTATTGTTTGCAAGTTCGGGATTAATGAGATAAGCAAGCGTTCCTGCAATAAAAGAGAGCATGGTTGGGTACCAGACCATTGTATTGATCCACTGAAGCCAAATGGCTGCCATTGCAAGCTTCTTCCCAAAGGCGCTCTGAACCCATTGATAAATTCCGCCTTTATCAGGAAAGGCTGCCGAGAGCTCTGCTGCAACGAGTGCTGTAGGAAGCAAAAATATAAGGGCAGATAATATGAAGAAAAAGATGAGTGCCGGCCCAAAGAGTGCTGCAGAGGGTAGATTTCTCATATTGTCGATCGCTGCAATAATCAGTACGACGAGGGAAAAGAGCGAAATTTTGTTTGTCATGACACACCTTGATTTGCATAAATACTAACAAATTATGCATTTTTATGCAAGACTTTTTTAATTTCTTTGTATAAGGTGTCAATTTGTTTTATAGATTTTGGCGCGACAAAAATGGTGTCATCCCCAGCAATAGTGCCGAGAACTTCGGTAGAAATTTGTGAATAATCAAGGATTCTAGCTACCATAGAGGCAGAGCCGGGGCTTGTAAAAATAACAACAAGTGCCTCATTTGCCCGCACATCTACAATTAAATTGCGCATGGGCGTATCCATTGTAGGAGGCGCCGGCTCTCTAGGAAGGGAATAGACGGTATGTCCCTCTTCATTTACTACTTTTATAGCGCCAATCTTTCTTAGTAGCCTGGATACTTTAGATTGGGTCATATTGAGCTTTTCGCAGATATCTTCTTGGGTAGATGCAGTACCTTGCAAAAGCAGTGTGCGTAGCCTCTCTTCAAGGAGTTGAATTTCGCTCTTTTTAGTCATAGTTGTGTCATTTCTGCTTCGTAAACAGCTTCATTTTTTTGCTTAAAGCTAAAGAACGCAACAGGTAGATGATGCTGCCACTTTGCCTTCAGGGATCTAATATGTTCTCTATAGGATGGAGGAAGAAAAAGCGCGACAGATGTGCCCCTTTCGACAGCCTCTTTGATTTTCTTCCCAATTGGAGATTCAGGATCGAGCTCTTGATCAGAAAAAAGCTCGCTTTGCTGACAAAAGAAGTTAGAGAGTCTTCTATGCCAGGGAAGTGATCGCTTGAGCTCATTCAAAATAAAGATGTTCATCCTGCGCGATTGGGAGCCTGTAAGAATTGCCGCCCATGGCCATACCGGAAGTGTCGAAAAAAATATAGCCGGTGCATGCCCTTGAAGTGACTCTTTGCCATGAACGACTGCTTTATAGCGAAAGCGGGTAAGAAGGGTGTAAAAGAAGCGAACCACATACCCTGAAATTGCAATCGTTATCCCGGTGACAAAGGCTATCGTGATGACTCCCACTACAAAAAAGCCCTTTGCAGCCCGAAGGTTTGCGACTTCGCTTAAAAAATAGAGCATGCCGGCAGAGAGGAGCACGCCGAAAAAGCCCAAAAAATTGGTAGTGGCAATAACCTGTCCGCGAATAGTCTTTGGGCTCGCAAGCTGTATATAGGAATCAAGCGGTACGAGATAAATTCCGCCAAACACTCCAATTAAACCAACAAGCACTATCTCCATAGCAATCCAGTCTTGAAAAAAGCTTAAGAGAAGAAAGCATGCTGCGATACCAAAGCCGCCTATTGGAACAAGGCCAAGTTCAACTGTGCGGCCAGAGAGTTTTCCTGCAAGAAGCGAGCCTGCGCCAATACCTAGCGCAGTAAGTAAAAAGAGATAGCCTCCTTGCACGTCTGTAAGGTGGAGCGCATCGAGTGCAAAAGGAATCATGTTAAGCTGCGCATAGGATCCGACAAATAAAAAAAAGGCTGAGCCAAGAACTGCTGTTAGCAAAGAGGGCTGCTTAAAGATGAGCCGCAGGTTGCAAAAAAGTTCTGTAATAAAGCGAGGGCTTATTTCCTTTTGAGAGCCAGATGGTGCTGTCTTTGGTATCTTAAGGCTAAAATAGATTCCCAGGAGGGCAAAAAAAATGGCAGCTAAGGAGGAAAATACAAAGTTATGATCGGTTACGTCAGTAAGAAAGGACGCAAGAAAAGTTCCAATAATAATGGCAGAGTAGGTGCAGGAGGTAAGGATGCCATTAGCTTTTGAAATTTTTTCAGGAGGGACAATCTCTGGTACTATACCATATTTACAAGGAGCAAAGACCGCGCTGTGGCAAGCGAGTAAAAAAAGCGCACCATAAGCTAAGACTTTGCTTCCTAAATAAAAGGAGATAGTTCCTAAAATCATCACAGTAAATTCTACAATTTTAACTACTACAATGATGTTTCGCTTGCTAAAGCGATCTGCCATAGTGCCTGCAGTTGAGGATAAAAAAAGAAATGGCAACACGTAGAGTGCACCGACAGATGCTAAAATTTTATTACTAGCTTCCTTGCCCTCTAGCGCAATGAAACAGAATACGATGAGAAGTTTGTAGATGTTGTCATTCATTGCCCCCAAAAACTGGGTGCAGTTAAGAAATCCAAAGGGTCCGAGTAGTTTTCGCTTCATGTCTTAGTTATACAAGATTTCAGAAATTTTGTATTCTACTCTGTCATGAATATGATTTTGCACCTCAGTAACAGTTTAGAGCTTCTTATTGACAGACTCAAAGAAAATATCGAGTCGTGGCAAGATGCCCTCATTGTTGTTTCTGACATGCAGAGTAAAACAGCTCTTTTAACGCATCTTCACTCTTTTGGCCTTAAAGTGAGAGATAGGATAGAGGAAGCAAAGGAAATTCATATTTTTGGAATGGCTGCTTTACCTAGTGAATGTGAGGCAAAGGTTTTTGTTTATGCCCTCTCGCCCTGTATGCACTTTTGGAGCGATATCTGCTCTGACAAGGAAGCAAAAAAGCTTACAAAGAACCTAAGCGAAAAACATAAGGAAGCAGTTCAAGAGTATCTCTACGATCGATCAAAACTTCTTGCAAATAACTCTGGACCTATCAGGGAGGCGATCTCATCCCTTATAGAAAAGGCAGATGATATTCGAGAGGAGTATGTGCTGAAGGAGTGGATGAAGGATTCTCCCTATGTACGACAGGATGTGGTTCAGAGTATTGTAAAATCAGATCCATCCCTATTTGATCTACTCCAAAGGGATATGCTTTTTCTTGGCCAAGAGATGCCCTTTGAGCTAGATGACGAAACGGTTTCGATACATAGCGCGCCAACACGTAATCGAGAGGTGGAAGTTCTTTATCAGTACCTCCAAAAGGCATCCTTTGACCGCGCAGTTATCTATGCGCCAGATATTGAGCCCTATAGGCCTTATATCAAAAGCCTCTTTACGCATTCTACAGAGATAGTGGGAAGTTATCAGTATGAAATACTCGATACCTTTATAGATATCCTACGAGGCAATACGAGTAGGCTCTTTGCAAATAGGAGCTTTCAGAAAAAATGGGCAATTGCTCCTGAGGATTTAGCCCTTGCAAGCTACGTAAAAAAGGATATCCTTGCCTCATGGATAAGTGAAGATGGTCTTGGCATGCAAGATATAGAGGTGGTAGGAAAATTTCTTGCCGCCTTGCAAGGACTCAAGAAAAAAGAAGATATAATGCCCTGTTCATCTTGGCAGCGCCATTTCATGAATATATTAGATGCCTATTTTGCCGAAGATATGGATGAGTTTTATCTTATCAAACGGGCAATCATGAAGGCATATAATACAGAGGGTGAAATGAGCCTGGATGAGGCTATAGAGTGCTTTAGATCACAAATAGATCTGCCTTGCAGGCATGCTATAGCTCCTTTTGTATTTACATCCCTTGGATCGTGCAGGAGTGTTCCTCGAGATGTTGTCTGCTTTCTAGGTATGAGTGAAGGAGCCTTTCCTCGAAGCTCATCGCATCTTGTCATCGAAGCCATTGTGGCAGCAAAGAAGGGCTGTTTTTTTAGCTATGAAGGATTTTCCTTTCAAGATCGCAAGATGATAGAGCCTCACTCAATAGTCCTAGATGTAGTGGGTGCGATCCATAAAGACAAAGGTTTTATACAAAAGCATACTCTATCTTCTGAGACGAGCAAGATCTACCTCCAAAGGGTAAATGAGCAAGCATATGATGCAAAACGGGCAGTAAAAGAAACTACTATCATTACCCTCCAAGAGCTCTCTCAACTCGCAAAGTATCCACTTAAAAGGTACTATCAAGAAAGCTTTGGCCTCTACCTTCAGAATATGCAAGCAGATGATGATGCACTAGAGCTTAAAAATCAGTATCTTCTACGCACGAGGCTTTTTTCGCATCCCAAAGAGATGGCAAAAGAGTTTTTAAAAAATGAGCTCTATTACCTTCCAAGTGGGCTAAAGCAGGCAGCTTCAATTTTGTTTGAAGAGGAAAATGAGGAGTTTCATGAGCAGGCAAAAGCACTCGGTATAGATCCATTATGCCCCATCGAAGTAGAGTTCACTCCTGCTGTAAAGCAGATTGAACAAGTAAGCGAAAGGAGCTGGAAAATCCCCGCAATTGACTTTGCGATAGACGGTGAAAAGATCCTTGTAACGGGAAAGATAGGTGGACTCTATAAAGAAGGGATTATCCTTTTTGAAAAAAAATCAAAAGCATCTCTTTGCAAGATATGGCCAGAGCTTCTTTTACTTTCGAGTATTCAGAAGACAATTTCTGCAAAAGCTGCCCTGCTCTATCTTAAGGACAAAAAAGCTGAAGAGCAAGATGTAAAGGAGCCTCTTGAAAAGCTTAAAGACTTTGTAGCCTATGCTCTAGAAGCACGAAAGAGGCCCTCGCTTCTCTATCCTGACTACTTATCGCTACTTGCTAAAGATGCTCATATGCCGGAACTTGATAATGTTCGAGATCCCTATCTTGATTTGCACCTTTCTCGAAAGGGTCCTGATGCCTTGCAGGAGGACTGGAGCTGGTCGCGAGAAAAGCTTTTGCACCTTTATGGAGAAGTATATGAGTTTTGATGTGCTCTCCAGGGATACAAAGATAGAAGACAATCTGCTCTTTGAGGCATCTGCAGGAACAGGTAAAACCTACACCATTGAACATCTAACCATAAGGCGGCTTTTAGCATATCCGAAGGCCTCTATGCATGAATTTGCTGTTCTTACTTTTACAAAAGCTGTTGCCAAAGAGCTCGCATGTAGAATAGGTAAGGCAATAGATGCCGCAATTTTAGACCTCCGATCAGAAAATGAAGAAGCACCTGATTATCTAAAGCCCTACTTTGGCACTGATGCCCTAGGAAGGCTTGTAAGGGCTCGAGGAGAGCTAGAGCTTGCATCAATAGATACCTTTCATGGTTTTTGTTATCGCCTTTTGGCAGATGGTAAGGAAGCGAGCTTTGCAACCGGCCAGGACATCACATTTCTCATTGAAGAATTTTTGAAGGAGAAGGTCGATGACTTTGCTTATGAACTTAAAATCCTTCTTGATCACTTTCATAAAGATATCTCAAAGCTAATTGGAGCGATCTCTGCACGGCTTTGGAAGGATCATGATGTGCCTCGCGCTGTAAAGGTGAGCGGCGAGTATTCAGAAGATGCTTTGCTTGCTGCAACATATGGCTATAACAAGCTGAGATCGAGGGATGGCACATTAAAACCTGAGATTGAGAAGGTAATTTATGCCTTTACACGCTTTATAGAGCATGATGACCATGCAGCTATTATGCGCTATCCACTTTATGCCTCTAAGGTGTTTAGCGACCCTAAAAAGGGCGTTTTGCCAAATGAGGCAGTGCTCTTTGCAAAAAGCCAGGAGCCTATCATCAGAGAGCTTTCTCATCCAGAGCGCATTTTGAGCAGGCTTAGTGCAAGATGTAGAGCCTTTGTCTCAAGCGAGCTAAGGCGAAAAAAGCTCATGGCAGTTGAAGAGCTGCTTTCTCTTATGGAGCAAGCGATCCAAGATGAGTCCTTTAGGGAGAAGGTGAGGATGCGCTTTTCGTGCGTGATAGTAGATGAGTTTCAAGATACAGATCCGCTTCAATGGAAGATTCTTGAACTTGTTTTTTTAAATGACTGGAAGGGCGCGCTCTACCTCGTTGGTGATCCAAAGCAGGCCATATATGCCTTTAGGGATGCAGATGTCTACTGCTACATGCAGGCAAGAAATCACAAAAGACAAAACGTTGTTACGCTATCTAAAAACTTTAGATCATCAAAGAGGCTTGTAGAGGGGTTAAATAGTCTTTTTTATAGGGAAAAGCTTTTTGAGCTTCCAAAGAATGGCCTCTTTCTTGAAGTGCCACAAATTATTCCTGGAAGGACACTTGAGGAAATAGCAGATGGCAAAGATGCAATCAACCTTTTCATTGCAAAAGCAGAGCTTGGAAAAAAGAAAAACTGGCCGACCTGTGAAGTGGAAAACGAATTTTTCTTTCCCTATATTGCTGAAGAGATAATGCGCCTTCAGCTTCCCTTTCAAACTATAGCAATCCTTGTAAAAGATCGCTATCAAGCAGGAAGGCTTGAACGCTACCTGCAATCAAGAAATATTCCTACCTGTTCATGGCGCAAAAAAAGCATTGTAGAGTCAGAGGCGCATCTCTTTTTGGAAAGGCTCCTTTTGTCATTGGAAAGTGTTCGTGATAAGAAGCGTCTTACAAATTTGCTTATGCAAAAACCCTTTTCCTGTCCATGCCTTGATGATCTTGAATCTTGGGCAGAGCATGCTACGCATCTCCTCATGCTTAAAAATGCACTCGATGATAGAGGCCTTGCTGCCTGTATTCGTCTTTTTTTAGATAGTGTATGGCCTGGCTTTACAGTGTCTATGAAGGAGTATCTTTGGGAAGAGCAGGACTTTCTCTTTGATCTTGATTACCTTGTAGAACTTTCTGATTATTTGCCTGTGCTAAAGCGCCTGCCTCAATCAGAGCGCGATCATCTTACAAGCAGATTTGAGCCAGAGGAAGCAGGTGTTCAAATTTTAACCATGCATGCAAGTAAGGGGTTAGAATTTGATGTGGTCTTTGCGCTTGCAGTAGCTTCTAGAAATCAAGTTGATGATGATGCCGATGCCCTTGAGCTTGACGCTGAAAAACTCAGACAATTTTATGTAGCCTGTACTCGTGCATGTAGGCGGCTCTATTTACCTGTTGCTGAGCAGCTGGATTATACAGAGGTGGCTACTGGTCGCAAAGCTCCCATGGAGCTTTTTTTAGAAAAATGTCCACTTCATGAGATCAAGGCAACGTCGACGCTTCTTGAGCAAAACCTTGCTACATCGCCACTTTGCACCATTGCAAAAGAAAAACATGCTCCGCTATTTCTCGAGCCTCTTAGCTATAGGGCAAATAGAATCAAAATTACTTCATTTTCTCAAGAGCGAGAAGAAAGACTTCCTTTTCAAAGTAAAAAAATTGAAGAAAAGCTTCCTACAGGTGCATTTGCAGGCGTTATTTTGCATGAGCTGTTAGAAGAGATGAGACTTTTTTCTAGGGAAGAGCTTACAAATAGGCTTGGCCTTACCCCATTTGAGGGCATGGAGGAAGAGGTGGAGCAGTTGATTGCTCGCGCGCTTTCTGTACAACTTGGGTCTTTTTCGCTTCAAGATGTGGCAAAAGATAAGATGCGAAGTGAGCTTGAATTTTTTATAAAGGACCCCACAGGTCCCTTTATACATGGAATTATAGATCTTTTCTTTGAGCACGATGGTCGCTGCTACATCATCGACTGGAAATCAAATGCCTTAGAATCATATAGCCAGGACGCACTCACAAAAGAAGTTCTCGCAAAGGGCTATGATCTACAGGCAAAAATCTACAAAGAAGCATGCATTCAAAATAACTATACTTTTGGCGGCTTCTACTTTGTATTTTTGCGAGGTCTTAAAGAGGGAGGTGTTCTTTTGTATGAATAGCGAAGAAGAATATGCGGCTATTGAGACACTTACGGGATCATTTTTGGGAGGCCCTGATGAAAAACTCACAGCGCTCTACACAAAACTTGCCGCTAAATTTCGTGAAGGCTATCTCTACATCGAGCATCAGGAGCCTCTTTCACCATCACCCTATATCATACAGCATGATGGCAAAATCTTTTTTAAAAGAGCCTATAACCTGCTGAAAGAATTTGAAAGGCTCTATAGGTCAAAGCCGCTTCCCCCTGCATTTTGCTGTCCTCAGCGAATTGATAAGCTGCTTTTAGAGCAGCAAGAAGCGATAGTACATGCTGCACAGTATAGCCTATCCTGTATTTGGGGAGGGCCGGGTACCGGAAAAACCTATACAGCAGGCTGGTTTGTAAAGCTCTATCTCGAAAATAATCCAGATGCCAGAATTGCACTTACTGCCCCGACGGGAAAGGCAGCTTCAAACCTTTTAGACAGTATTAAAAGTGCCTGTCCCTCTGCAAAACTTGAAGCCAAAACACTTCATGCCCTGCTCGGCCTAAAGAGGTTTGGCACATGGCAGCAAAAGGAGCTTCTCCCTTATGACCTCGTCATCGTAGATGAAAGCTCTATGATAGATCTAAGCATGTTTGTGAAGCTGCTCTCTTCACTTTCTCAGTCGACGAGGATTTTGTTCCTTGGCGATCCGAACCAGCTTCCTCCCATTGAACCAGGTGAGCCTTTTGTCGCTTTGGTAGATGCAAAAGTAGGAAGAGGCCTTGTCACAACAAAAAGGCAAGAAAACGATACAATTATTCTCTTAGCAAATGCTGTAAAAGAGGGTCGAGTTGATGACGTATTTGATCTTATCACGCCAGAGCCCCTTGAATCCTTTACACATGTAAAGCAGCTGTACAATAGTCCAAAAGAGAACGCTGACGACTTTTTTGCAGAGCTTTTAAAAACCCGTATCCTTTCTCCAAAGCGCCTTGGCCCCTACGGCACCATCCATATCAACCAAGAGATCCGAGATGTAGCAAAAAAGAACTCACTCCTTCCTATCATCATCACAAAAAATGACTACGAGCTAGACCTTACAAATGGCCAAGT
The DNA here is from genome assembly GCA_964512205.1 of uncultured bacterium. GTDB lineage: Bacteria > Chlamydiota > Chlamydiia > Chlamydiales > FEN-1388 > SZAS-7. Next base: position 26,047 of record CAZEGK010000039.1, read on the forward strand.
AGGTATCCTTTCCCAAAAAGTGGCCCACTTCGAAAAAACCAAAATCCCGGAAGTGCTGCTGCCGCCCTACGAGCTTGCCTACTGCCTCTCTGTCCACAAAAGCCAAGGAAGCGAATTTTCAGACGTCCACCTCTTCCTTCCCGAAGGCTCAGAATCCTTCGGCCGAAATATGCTCTACACCGCCATCACCCGCGCCAAAAAATCCCTCACCATCTATGCAAAACCCGAAACCCTAAAAGCCTGCATCACCACCCAAAGCCGCCCCTCCACCACACTTTTGCAATTGTCCTGAAATCCCCCCCAGTACTACAATGACCCTTATGCCTGAATAGCTCAGTTGGTAGAGCAGCGCTTTCGTAAAGCGAAGGTCGTCGGTTCGA
>CAZEGK010000040.1:0-10312 GCA_964512205.1 uncultured bacterium
TCGTTGTACGTCAATTTTACCTCTACAGTTCTGAGATAAAATAGTATCACTAAAGCCAAAAATACACAAATGCCTTTCAATTCCGAGACTGAGACAGAATACACTAATAGAAAATTTTTTCTAGAAATACGGTCGTGAACTGGTTCATTAATTAAAGGGGAAGCCAGGATTCGCGGATGTTAAAGCGCTTCGTACGATGTTTTTTTACTTCCTTTTCGATCAGGGCATCATCGGTGTCGATGCCAAGTTTTTTCATGAGGCGCTGATTAATCTCTTGAGATTTCACCAAAATTTCTTGGACGCGCTTTTGCTCTTCTTCTGACAAATTCTTTTTTTTGCGAAGTTCTATAACCTCTTCCTTAGTTGTCCCAAGGAGTTTATAGATATTTGCTACCCGTTTTCGTATAAACCAAAGAAGGTGTTTTCGGAGTTTATAGAGAGGAGAGATGAGGTATTCCTCTTGAGGGATGTTTTGTGCAGCTTTTTCTTCGTCGGGGGCAGAGACGGGCTCCATCTGAGGGAGTGCGAGCTCTTTTTGTGTTTCTGCAACAGTCTCATCTACTGCAAGTTCCATTCTCCATTCGTTAATTGCCTCAACCACAGAGTCTTGTGGGGATGGCTTATCGAGGTGATGGCCTAAAAAGAGCACTGCATGGCGATGGGCTACCTCTTTGCCGGCTACGAGATTTTTTACAAAAATCATGTGCATAGCCTGATGAAGGTTCTGTTCTACCTTACTGAAGTCGATTTTTGCCATTTTTCCCTCACTAATTCAAATATACTACATTTTTGAATTTTAAATAAATTTTATATTCTATAAAGAGGGAAGAAGAGGACGATATAGCTATGGAAGAGATAAAAGCAGACCTCGTAGTAATAGGTTCTGGCCCTGCGGGGCAAAAAGCAGCGATTCAGGGAGCAAAGCTTGGAAAGAAGGTGGTTGTCATCGAAAAAGACCCCTTTCCAGGAGGCGCATGCCTCTATTCAGGTACGATTCCCTCAAAAACCCTTCGGGAAGCTATCGTTAACCTCACAGACTTTAATAATCGCAATTTTTACGGACAAGATCACCCTATCCACGAAGTCACCATTCAAGATCTAAACTTTCGCCTCCACAAGGTGATTGAAGAAGAAAAGAATATGGTGATCAGGCAGTTTAAGAAAAATAATATCACACTGATTAACGGTACAGCCCGTTTTGAAAATCCACATCAGTTAATTGTGATGGATGAGGAATATCGCATCCGCTATCAGATACTTGCGAGCTTTATTATCATAGCCACGGGATCTAAGCCTAGGCGGCCAATCGATGTGCCATTTGATGGTGAGGTGATTGTTGATTCATCGTCATTACTTGCCCTAAACAAGGTGCCAAAGACAATGGTGGTGCTTGGCGGCGGTATCATAGGCTCGGAATATGCAAGCTTTTTTGCAGCACTCGGTACTCAGGTGACGATTGTTGATAAACGAGATCATATCCTCCCGCTGCTCGATAGCGAAATAGGTATGCACCTTCAGACGGCACTTTCTGAAATTGGCCTTAAAGTGCTTGGCAATAAAGAACCGGAAAAGGTCTGGCGAGAAGAAAATAAGGCGATAGTGCAGTTTAAAGATGGATCAAGGGCAGAGGGCGATGTTTTGCTCTATGCACTTGGCAGGCAAGCAAATGCTGATGCGCTTCAGATCCAAAATGCAGGCTTAAGCATAGATAGCAAAGGCTACATTCCGGTAAATGCCCTCTTCCAGACAATGCAATCCCATATTTATGCCGTAGGTGACGTGATAGGGGGGCCATGCCTTGGTTCAACAAGTATGGAGCAGGGACGGCTTGCTGCAAGACATCCCTTTGGCGTAGAAACCCATCTCTTTCCGAGAATCTATCCAATGGGTATCTACAGTATCCCAGAGATTTCTACCTGCGGCTATACGGAAGAAGATTTAAAAGCACTCGGCTTTCGCTACGAAATAGGCCGCGCCTACTACTACGAAATTGCCCGAGGTCATATTGACGGCTCAAACATAGGCCTCTTCAAGCTGCTTTTTCACGCAGACACACTCGAGCTGCTTGGGGTTCACGTGATAGGTCGCGGAGCAACGGAAGTTATCCATATCGGGCAGGTGGCAATGAATTTTCATGCCCACATCGACTTTTTCATCGACCAGGTCTTCAACTACCCAACCTATGCCGAAGGCTACCGCGTCGCTGCACTTAACGGTCTAAACAAAATTAAACATATTCGCTAATAGAGGCCATTCGGATGAATGGCCCCTGGGTGTGCAAAAAACTACTTGATTGAAGAGAGGTTATGCTTCTCTGCAAAGTAGGTTGCTGGGTCTGTGGCTGTGCATGTGCCAGCTGAGTTGACGCAGCTTAGAAGCGGCGGCCTGATTGTAAGGCCTGCATTTACCCACACATTGTAGTTACCATTGGTCCCTGTATGCGAGGTGCCGTTGCCGTTGTTGTAGGCGCTATTGCCTTCAAACATCGATGTTGACTGCGTTGGAGATGACACAGTTCCTGTGCCGACATCCGTAAAGCCTTCACCAACACCAGAAAGTGCGTTGTTGTAGGCTCTGCAGTTTTTAATAACGCAGCTATTTGAGTTTGAAAGCAAAAAGCCGTAGATGTTTTCATCAGCGATGCATGAATCGTAGTGGTTGCCGTAGGCAGCATTTACGAAAAAGCCTGCGCTATAGGCATTGACGCCGCTGATACTTACCGGTCCTGGAGCGCCCTTATTTTGAGACGCAGTGCAGTTGCGATAAATTTCTGGTCCATCGGTGCTTGCGAGAGATTGAAGCTGGGTATAAAAACCGCATGCTACCCCTTGGGTTACATTGGTCGTTGTCGACCATTGAGATGGGCTGATGTTTGGTTGGTTGCCAACATTATTATTTACAAGACTTCTATAGTTTATCCCAAGATAGCCAACGATAGATCCTTGGGCACCAGATGCAAAATAGCTCTCGCTTGCATTCCATGTTGGATAGATGTTTGTCTGGATCCAGTTTGGAGTTACAGCAAAGAGGCCAGGGCCTGGAGCATTTGGGTAGTTACCCACGTTATTTGCTATTGTGCTGATGTATTCATTTGTATGACCTGTAGAGTCTGTAAATGATACCTGCGCGCCAAGGCCATATACAGTTGTGCTTATCCACTGTGCTGGAGCTGTGTTTACAACGCTCCACTGGCCAGGATTTGTATTTGGCTGAAGGTTCAGATTTGAATTTACAAGGCTTACATAGTTTACACCGCTAAATGAGACAAGCGAGCCAACGCTATATGTTGTGCTGCTTGACCATGCTGTATAGAGGCTTGAAAGGAGCGCTTGGTTTCCAAGCGATTCGCAATCCTCATAAATAAACGATGCGCCAATAGATTGGCTTGCAAAGTTAGGGTGCCAGCCTACAGCTTGACCGCCATTTACCGCGCGAATACGCGATGCAACACAATCCTTAAAGAGGCAATTTACTGTAAGGAATATGCTGTTTGAACCTTGCTCCGCTTGTGCAAATCCTGTGTTAAATCCACCAGATGCAGGGCCTGATATATAGAGATTATCTGCCTCGCAAGTGTCCATATAGAGATCTCTCATATGGTCAAATCTAAAGGCAACGATTGCTCGTGTATTTACAATAGGTGCCGGCAAGATTAAGTCTGTACGACTTTGGTGGTTATTTGATGTGCAGTTTATGAACTTGAGGTTTTTCCCTTGTCCCTGCAGTTCATTTTGGTAGGTGGCGCCGCTATGAAAGCCCTCTACAGAACCCAAATTCATTGAGCCATCGAAGGAGCAGTTTATGTAGGTTGCATTTTCGCTACCATCTGTCAAGCAGCCCCCGAGAAGAGAGTTATTTCCTGTCGCACTTGGAAAGGTGCATGAGGAGCTATTGAATTCACAATCTACATAAGTTGCATTTACTTCTGTTACCGTAGCGCAGCCAAAAGCTGAAAGGCCGGGCGTTAGGGTTGAAAAAAATGTTCTGTAGTCGCCTCTATAGTTTGTGTTGTTGAATGTGCAGTTTGTGACATCCACATTCAGGTTGCCTGGATAGGAATTTCCATTTGGAAAGAGGCCATATTGTCCATCGCCACCCGTAAATCCCCATGGAATAAGAGCAGGGTAGGCAGGAGAGTTGTTGCTTCCTGGGTCATCGCTCCAGGTAAAGTCAAAATGGCAATCTTGCATGCTGAGATTAGTTACAAGTTTGATATCTGCTCCATACATAAAGTTGTAGAGGCAGTTTACCTTGTTTAAGCGCACATTTTCCATGCGGTTAACAACGTTAAGCTGAGCAGTCGATACATCGCTAAAAAAGAGAGGTCCCTGGCCAAGGCCTACGCTTTCTCCAAGGCAAATACCTGCTACGCTGTAGGATGGTCCAAAGGCAGCTCCTACACCCTGATCGTGAGGAAGGTATGGCTGGCTGTAGTTATTGATGGCTACAGTTGGACGAAGTGCCTTTGAAGCAAGCTCGCCGCAATGTTTTACGGTGATGTTGTCAATTTCTACGTCTGCAGTGTGTGCAAAGATACGTATCCCATACATCGAAAAGTTTGAGATAATTGCATTATCGCCAGTGATGTAGATAGATTCCTGGCCCACTGCATTGATATCTGAGCTTGCAGGTAGTGGATCTGGTACTAAAATACCTATGCAAAAGGGTACTTGATCTGATGGATCAGCAGGTACTGCCTGGCTCAGTGTATGAGGCCCTAAATCAAGGTGTACATTTGAAGCTGTAATGGTGATTGCAGCTTGTACTGCACGCTGATCTGGCGGAGCAAAAGTAGGGTAATCTGGATCAAAGACGAGGTCGCAGTCGAGCTTATAGTAGCCAGATTCAGTAATTTCGTATGGAAGTTCTGAGATAAGCGTTACGCAGGCAAATTGCTCTACGATATCGAGGATCTCTTGATCGATAAGAAGATCTTGACGTGTCGTCTGATCGATTTGATTGACGACAGAGAGCGTTGTGCGATCTATCGCCAAATCTTGCTCAACTGTATCTCTAATTTCTTTTAGGACCTTACAGCAGCTGTTTTTATCTGCCTGTAGCGATAACAGGAAGCTGCAGCTTGCAACTAGTAAGGTAAGCATGGTGCGAAGTTTCATGAAACATCTCCTCTGTTTACGGTTTCGCCCAGAGGTTACTTAATTTTTTGTTTTAGACAAACTAGAATTTTTTATGTACGAAATGCAGCTTTAAGTGTCGTAAGAATTGCTTCTTTTTCTGCTGCAGTGTAGGGCTTTTTTACAGGATGGTCCCAGACAGTGTCTGGCCATGCGGGATCGGTGTCGAAGCGGGCGATTACATGGATGTGTAGTTGCGGGGTTTTGTTGCCTATGGCTGCAACATTGATTTGGGTAGGGCTAAATTCTCTCCAGAGAATTTTTTGTGCAAGATCTAGCTCTTGCATGACTATCTTTTGCTCATCGTGGGTAAGGTCCATCATGCGGCTAAGGCCTGCTCGTCGAGGTACAAGAAAAATCCATGGGTAGCTAGATTCGTCTTGAAGAAGGACTCTTGAGAGTCCAAGGTCGCATATAAAGGCTTTTGACTGTAGGTTTGGATGAAGCTCAAACACTTGCGAGCCTTTTTATTTTATAGGTTGGCCTATCCTCGAGGGGAAGATTGTCGCATGTTCGGTGCTGCATGATGCCTGTATCAAGGACAAGAGCAGAATCCATTCCGGCCCTGTTTGCACCTCTAATATCTGTCTCTGGAGTATCGCCCACCATCAACACATTTGAAGGCTCTGTAATTCCAAGTTCTTTAAATTGTCTCATGGCAGCTTCATAGCAAATGGAGGCAGGCTTTCCTATATAGACAACGTTTGCACCATGTTCTTCGAACATTTTAGCAATTGTTCCCTGGCGGACTACGGGCTCTGGCGGCATCCCTTCGTGGGCTGTAAGATCGGGATTTGCGCAGACGACGGGAAGATTTTGTCGTGCAAAGGTTTTTACCTGTTCTCTAAAGAGTTCAGGATCTTTTTGATCGGCATTATCTATGTGAGGTATTGAGATGTAGATAAAGTCTGGATCTTCGCTTTCTGTGAAGGGGCTTCCTTCAAAAAGGGCATGGGGAGATGAATATTTGGCATGAGGTGGATTAAAAAGAATGTAGCTTTTTTTAGGGGTAGGAAAGCTAAGTGCATCGCTGGTAAATATCTGCTTTGCAACATCTCCTGAAGAGATAAGAAAATGAAAATGCTCGCCCTTACGTAGCCCTTTTGTGGCAAGTTTTGCCATCATACCCTCTCCAAGCTGCGTAGAATTTGAGAGTACTCCTATTTTTTTGCCGAGAGAGATGAGCTTTTGCAGCGTCTCCAAAACACCAGGAAAGAGTCCAACTTCATTTCCACCCCAAAAAACACCATATGCATCAAGCAAAATGGCTTCATAGGGTGCTGCGATATCTAAAATATGTTCTTGTACATCTAAAGTAATCATGTAAATTTTTCTATTTTTGTGATACTATAATGCATTAACAATAAAATAATCAAGATATGGCAGCATTTAGTCCTCAATTACAAGCATTTATTGACGCATCATTTGATCGGAAACGAATTACGTCGGATATCAATACAATAAGTAGTGAGATCCATGGTTTTTTGGCAAATAGGCCTCTCGTAGTTTTACAAAAAGGGGATGTTAAAATTTGTTACCTCAGGCCGGGAGTAGATGATGCGATTCAACAAGCCTTTTTACTCTTAGGGCTAGAAGTAGATGTGCCAAAAAAACCGCTTTTAAATAAAGTAATTGATTTTACAGATTTTGATAGCCCTGTGCAGTGTTCAAAGAATCCAGATGATCTTCAAAAACTGTATGATACCTGTATTCGGGTTGGTCTCGTACGAGAGCTCTATCTTGAAATTGTTACCAATGACACTGATTATTTTAAACAGGTTTCGGAACCAAATCCACAAGTCTGCTTTACACCACTTGGAATCTCAGAATGTGCCTGCAGAGATAGACAAAATAACCGCCTTTTTTCTGAGACTCGATATGTACTTGAAAATCAAGTTATAAAGCATCTTAAGGCCAATAAGAATCAGCCTATCGAGGTTATAAGTATGGGTAGTGGAGGGCTTTTGCAGGATTGGAAGTTACTCGGTCTTCTTGTGAAAGAGGGTTTTAAGGAAATTTCTTGGGCTGCTGTGGACCCGATAAATAAAAAAAATCCTCAAGTCCAAAAGATGAAAGAATTTTTAAGTCACATTTCCGGCGTTGCCATTACATTTACAGCATACAGTAGTATAGAGGATGTTCCAGATAAGCAAGTGGATGCTATCGTTGCTTTTGATGTGCCTGCAATTGTGGAGGATCTTGCTAAAAGCTATACGTTGCTTTCAGATAGTGGCAAGCTCTTTTATGGAAGCTCGGATGTTATTTTTGAAATTTCTAAGGATAAAACAGATATTCCGCTAATGCCACCAGAGTGTCTTGAGGCTTATGAGGATATGATACAGCAGCCATCTTCTGAATTTATCGTAAAAAGTGACTTATTTGAAGCAGCAGGAGCACTTGCCGCTTTATCTTCTCAAGGCATAAAAGAGGCAAAATTTTCAATAGAGTGGGATGAGCAGACTTATAGGACTTCTGCACAAACGCTCTTTTCTTTTCTCTTTCCCTCCATGTCAATTACCATAATGCCTTAGTCTTAATGCCGAATGAGGGCCTGGCCCTCATTCGGCATTATATATTAAACCTTAGTGTAGCCAGTTTTGCAGCAGCATCTGAAGACGGTTCGAATTTTTTCTATAAGTGCATCCTTTTTAAGCACACATAAGCTAACGCCTCCCACAACGGCCCCGGAAAAAAGAATTACACCTCCAGCTATATAAAGAGAGATGAGAGAGGTGCCAGGGGGAGTGCAAGAGGGTAGTGTTGCATGTAGCGTCTGATTAAAGCACGTGTCTAAGAGGCCGTTGTATTCCAACGTGCAAACTTTGCTACAACCGCCATATGAAATTTTCGCTTGGAAATATTTACATAAATCATCTTGAACTTGCTGGGCTGTGCAATTAGTTACTAAAGCAATAAATTCCTGAAGTAAAAGGTCTGTGTTTATACCGCAAGAGAGTTTTGCTGCCAGCTTGGAACCCGCAGGATAGAGACAATAACTAAATGAATTCCTTGCAACGACCTCATTTTTTCCAAAAAACTGTGTGAAAATCCCTTGCGTAAATGTTGTCACTGCATTCGCAGCCTTTTTTACAACTGCTTCTATAGGTGCTTGTGGAATGCTGATGTATGAATATATGTTTGCTAAAATCCCCAAAGACATAAAACCTCCTGATTAAGGCTAGAACGTAGCGAATTTATTCTGATTAGTCAAGCTCTCACCCAGGCGCCTACATGCATTGCAAAAAAGCCTTTGCGGCGCGAGATAGTGGACGCCCTTTAAGCCAGAAGGCTGCGATTTGATATTCAATGCATGGTAGATCAAGTGTGATTTTTTGTACCAAAGGACTTTCTTTGAAGATAAAGTCAGGTAAAAAGCCTTCTGCAATCCCCATCTGAACAAAGGTTGCAACCATTGCCCAGCCTGAGAGCTCGTCCTGTATTATCAACTCTTTGTTGTAGCGTGCTTGGAAGCTTCTGCGAAGTTCTATCACTTCGGGATTTGTGGCATGGTCTACAAGGATCTTTCCGCATCTTTTGGCTCCTTTTGCTTTGTAGAGGTAGAAGCAGCCGCTATAGAGCACTTGTTTTTGATACTCATAAAATTCAGGGCCATCTATAGCTAGTGCAAACTGCGCCTTTTCTTGTTTGAGCGCCTCATGAATAAAGGTAATGCTGCCACGATGGAATTTAGGGGAAACTTGTGGATGTTTTTTGCGAAGCTCCAAATAGGGGTGCGGTAGAAAAAACTGCGCTAGTGCATTTGTGCAGGCAAAGACAACGGGACCGGAAATTTCGCCCTTATGTTCTCGCAGGCGCTCTTTAAGCCCTTCAACAGATGCAAAAATACGCTTAGATTCTTCAAAAACCAAAAAACCTGCTTCTGTAAGCCTAAAATTTTGACGCTGATGTGTTGAGAGTTTTGTGTCAATTGTCTGTTCAAGGCTTCGTATGCCTTGGCTAATGGCTGACTGAGAAACAAAGTTCTCACGAGCTGCTCTTGATACACTTTTTAGGCGTACTGCATCGTAAAAGTAGCGAAGATGGGTAAGATTCATAAATCACATTTTCTTATATAGTATTGCAATTTTACTCATTTTTTCTTATTTGAACAAGTGTGGGATAGTAAAGGTGTAGTTAAAAAAAGGAAATTGTTATGAATCCTACACCTAAGCTTATGCTGCACTTTGACCTCAATAAAACCCTTGTCTTGAAGGACACAAGCAAGGGAATGAATGAAGAGGCGATGATTATTTCACTTTTAGCAGAATTTACTTTTGCTGAGTGGGATGCTGTTCATGGTCGTATGTCTTATAAGGATTATGTAAGTAAGATTTTAGCGCCAGGCGATAAAGCGAGACGTGACGAGTATATAGGGCAGTTTATTGAACGGCTGAGAATGACTCGGCATCCTCTGCTTGACGATGTGCTGAAACGTCAAGAAACTTTACGTCAAAAGAACTCCGGGGGAATCTTTTCATCCTTTTACGCTCTTGTACGCGAGCTTAAAAGAATACATGTTCCTTGTGTGTTTTTGCTTCGCACGTTTGGCAATGATTTACAAGAGGTTGTTGATGCCCTTGCAGCCCACCCTGATGGGATACAGGTAACACGAAAAGTATCCTTTAAGAATGGTCAGTTACATGAGGGTGATAAAGTTATTTCCAAAACTGAAGAGATTTTTGCAACCTTCTTGCAGTCTGAGGAAAATTTTGCCTGTCAGGACTCCTGGAAGGAGTGGGATAGCGATGGGGGAAGGGCTCGTTCTGGAAAACCTTTTCCCTTTGATGCCTCAGGCAGATGGAATAATATCCAAAATCTCTCGCTCTTTTTTGACGACAACTACACAGGCGGGGAAAAGGATATTGTTCGTCCTTTGGAAATAAGCGGGCAAGATAGGCATGATACGTTCATTTTCACTGTAAACCCAATCGAGGCAATGGTGGACGATGAGTACTACGTAAAACTTGTAAAGCGTAGCTTAGAAGTTGCAGGGTTTGTTCCGTAGAATATTGTAGGGGATTCCTAGGATGAAAAATCACTTAAATCATCCTAGGGCCTTTGCGTTAGTTACGCGATTTCATAGATGAGAATCGTTGCATGTTTGCAGGCATCGTCATAGGGAGTGTGAACTCCGCCTTTTGTTCTCTTTTTAGTTTTTGGTGATTCGTGAACAACGA
>CAZEGK010000040.1:10412-19398 GCA_964512205.1 uncultured bacterium
GTGTGAACTCCGCCTTTTGTTCTCTTTTTAGTTTTTGGTGATTCGTGAACAACGACTTTTGCATCGTTATATTCTACCCAGACAGCTTTTTTCTTTTTTGTCGTTTCTGGAACATAGGTATAGACATGTTCGCTGCTATCTCGTCCGACTACCATTGCAACAAGTTTGTATTTTGCTTTATTGATTGTAATGGTCTCTGATGGCTCAACTGGTGCGCGAGATGCGCCGGAGCCTTTTTTGTAGGGGCGATCCAAAAAGATCGGCAAAAATTTTGGCGCATTCTTGCTGAAGCTAATCTTTCGATCATCGAGTACCGACTGAAGGGATCTTGAATCAGACCTATCTGCTATAGGAAGGGTTAAGATCTTTTCGGATTTTTTCTTTTTTGAAGAGCCATAGCGATATTCAAAGGAAGCTGCCCCGATTTTATCGAGCAAAAATCGTAAAAACGGCTCTTCATGATATCCTCGATCTATTTTGGCTTTTAGGCCATTTTTGATGAGTAGTCGCTGATAGTCCTCTACTTCATCTGCTTTTAGCGTTCTGCGCTTTTGTCCATTTTTGCCCTCACCAATATCAAAGAACTGAAAGAGCTCTTTTTTAAGCGCGTTCGTTTCACCCTTTTTTGGCATAAACTCTTCGCGAAAGATGGTCGAGCTTCTAAGCGCTTGAATCACAGAGATCATCCAGCAGGCGCTACTTTTGTTGGTCATTCCTTCGCTACTTGTCTCATCAGATGAAGAAGCGCCGCGAGCGTGGTAATAAACTATTTCCGATCTAGTATTATTATAATTTGCAATATCAGTTGGTGTATAATCAAACATATTATTCTCCGTATTTTCAAATACGGGAATAAACTATAGGCCATTTTGATATATTTGGATAGAAGCGATTACTTTGGGTTGAAAAACTGCTTTGCAGCTTCGTAATTACGCTTTGCAGTGTTGTAGCTAATTTTACCTTCCTGCAATTCAGTAATTATCTGATTAATTTCATTTTGCAGAGCTTTTTTTTCTTTATTGGATGCTATTCGTTTTAATGGTCCAAGCGATGCTATTTTAGTGTCTAACTCTTTAACTCTTTTAGTAAGATCTTGGAGCTTTGCTTGTTTAGCTTCATAGCTTTGTACGACACCTGCGAGATACTCTTGCGGTGATCCGCCGCCAATAGCTGCCATAAAATAGCCTCCATGCATGTATTTCTATCTATTTATATAATAAATATTATTTAAATAAATGTAAATAACCTTATAAAGAGTGGGCTTTATTTTTCAGAAAATGCAGATATAGCAAATTCATCTTCACTGTAGGGCTCAAGTACTAAGAGGTGCAGTTTACCTGTGAGGTCTTTTGCTGTGCAGATATCGATTTTGCCAAGGCTCTTTAGGTATGCGGCACTCGATATGCTCTTGCATCTCTCGTAATACTTTGACTCAAGTACTATCTTTTCAATTTGGCGAGCTTTTTTGCCCTCTAGCGCTTGTACGGTAAGCATGAAAGCACCATCTGCTATTGTCCGCTGAAAGATAAAAGAGCCTCTAGTAAGTGTTGCTGGGATAGTTTCTGAGGCTGTTGTCCAATCTAATGAATTATCAACAAGAAACCCCTCGATCAACTTCCTCTCATACCAGCCGATAGTACCTCCATGTTGATAGGAAAAAATCCGTACAGGATAGCGAACGGCAAGCCTTTCGCCAACGCGCTCGAATTCAAGATGTGGAACATCTTTTACAGTAAGTAGGTGTTTAGATTCTGTCTTGTTGGGATTTGCTAAAAATTTCAAAGAGTGTAGGGATTGCACGTTATTTTTTAATCCAGAAGAAGAGATTGAGAAGTATCGTTAGTAGTATGCTAATTATAAGTGATGTTGCAATAGGAAAATAAAATGAGCTATTGCCGCTTTTAAATGAAAGATCGCCAGGGAGCTTGCCAAAACCAATTCCTAGCTTGCTTGCAAGCCACAAAATGATTCCTAGAGCTACAGTGACGATCCCAATATAGATGAGCGCTTTTCCGATTCCCGCCATGACCTTTTGTTACTTAGTCACCTTGTAGAGAATCTCATCCTTTTTCATGTAGAGCTCAATTTTTTGACCGGAGCTGATTTCTCCCTTCAGGATCGCATTTGAGAGCATGTTTACTACCTGCTGCTGAATGAGTCTCTTGAGGGGGCGCGCGCCAAAGTATGGATCGTAGCCCTCTTTTGCGAGATAGAGGATTACCTCATCATCCCAGCTAAGCGCTATTTCGCGCTCAAGCAGCCTCTTGACAAGTCGATTCATCTGTATCAGCACGATCTTTTCCATGTCCTCTTCCCTAAGTGGGAGGAAGGGGAGTATGTCATCGAGTCTATTGATAAATTCTGGCCTGAAGTGCTGCTTAATGACAGGGTCGAGAAGTGTCATGATCTCTTCTTTTGATAGCGCATGCTTTGTCGACTGCTGCTTTTGCAAAAGAAGGTCAGAGCCTAAGTTTGACGTCATGATAAAGAGTGCATTTTTGCAGTTTACATGGCGGCCCTTACTATCAGTAATCCTGCCATCATCAAAAACTTGCAAAAGCACATTAAAGACATCAGGGTGGGCTTTTTCGATCTCGTCAAAGAGCACTATGGAGTAGGGGCGTCTACGAAGCGCTTCTGTAAGCTGTCCCCCTTCATCATAGCCGACGTAGCCTGGAGGAGATCCTATAAGCTTCGAAACCGAATGTTTTTCCATATATTCGGACATATCGAGGCGGATCATAGCTTCTTCTTGGTTAAAGAGCTGCTCGGCAAGTGCTTTTGCAAGTTCTGTCTTACCAACACCTGTAGGGCCCAGGAATAAAAATGCACCCATAGGTCTATTTGGATCTGCAAGACCTGCTCGTGAGCGGCGGATAGCTTCGCATACGGCAACGACGGCAATGTCTTGACCTACAACTCTTTGCTCTATCGTTTGCTCAAGCTGAATCAGCTTTTCAGCATCGCTAGCAAGCATTTTTTGTACAGGAACCCCTGTCCATTTGGAGACGACGTGGGCAATAAGCTGCTCATCTACCTCTTCCTGAAGGAGGCGAGATGCCTTTTCCTTCAGTGTTGCTTCTAATGTTTCTATCTCTTTAAGAAGGGCAGGAAGCTGGCTGTAGCGAAGTTCTGCAACTTTTTGGTACTCGAGCTTTCTTTCAGCTTCTTCTTCCTGAAAGCGTAGGGTTTCGAGTGCGTTTTTCTTCTCTTTCAGCTGCGTGATAATGCCTTTTTCTTCGTTCCAGCGCTTGTTGAGAACGGCAAGTTCTTCTTTGATATTTGCAATTCTGCCCTCGAGCTTTTTTAGCTGCTCGCGGCTTGACTGGCTATCTTCGCGCTTTAATGCTTCTTGCTCTACGATGAGCGATGAAAGTTCTCGCTCTTTTGTATCTATAGGAAGAGGTCGGCTTCCAAGCTGCATGCGTATTAAGCTTGCTGCTTCGTCGATGAGATCGATTGCCTTATCAGGAAGGTGTCTATCAGGAATGTATCGTGCAGAGAGCATGACAGCAGCATGTAGTGCCCCTTCAGTGATTCTTACGCCGTGGAAAATTTCGTAGCGCTCTTTAAGGCCTCGCAATATCGCAATAGCCTCCTCAACGGTAGGTTCCTTTACTAAAACAGGCTGAAACCTACGCTCTAGAGCAGCATCTTTTTCAATATGCTTTTGGTATTCATTAAGTGTTGTAGCGCCGATGCAGTGAAGCGTGCCTCTAGCAAGGGCTGGTTTTAAGAGGTTTGCAGCATCCATAGATCCCTCTGCAGCTCCTGCACCGACAAGCGTATGAACCTCATCGATAAAGAGAATGGTTTTGCCCTCATTTTGCTCTACTTCTTTGAGTATGCCCTTTAGCCGCTCTTCAAACTCGCCGCGAAATTTTGTCCCAGCAACCAGAGATCCCATGTCAAGCATGTAGAGCTGCTTATTTTTGAGAGGATCAGGAACATCTCCTTGCACTATCCTTTGGGCAAGACCTTCAGCGATTGCAGTTTTACCGACGCCAGGATCTCCGATAAGCATAGGATTATTTTTTGTGCGGCGGGAAAGTACCTGTATCGTTCTTCGTATCTCTTCATCGCGGCCGATGACCGGATCTAACTTTCCATCTTCAGCCTGCTTAGTAAGGTTGCGGCAAAATTTTTCTAGTGCTTGTAGACCCGATTCTGCAGATGGGGAGTCCATATGTCTCTCTCCTCGTATTTTTTGTATTTCTTTGTCGACTGTTTGCTCTGAGATGTTAAAACGTTTTTTCCAGCTTGCAAGGGGCTCTCCACCATTTTTCCAGTAGACGGAAAAAAAGTGATCTGAGCTTATGTAGCTATCATTCCACTCTTTTGCAAGCTTTGCAGCTTCTTGTATGCGATTTTGAAAGGAGCGTGAATGCCCCGGCTTTTGGCTCGCTCCACTAAAGGTGGGAAGCGTTTTTACAAATTTTTCGGTTTCGCTGATAAGATCTCTAGGCTGAAGCTTTAGCGTTTTGAGCATCATCGGAAAATAGCCATCTTCTTGCTCGAGAAAGCTAAGGAGAAGGTTTGCTTCAGAAACCTCTGTCTGATTGTTATGTTCTGCCTGGTCGATTGCCTCTTGCAAGGCACCTGTTACGGCATCTGTAAAATTATATGACATAGTACGTGATTATTTTTTTGTAGAGATTTTTGCGCCAATGGTCTGCTTTTGAGAGATGTTTTCAAGTTTAAAATTTGTTGCTCTGATAGGCTCTACAAGCTGCACCTTGTCGTCGACCTTCCAGCTCATCGTCTTTTTTCGAGAGCGTGAGGGAATGTCGTAGGTGATGCCATTACTAAGTGTAATGAAGCGTCCCATATTAATATTTGAAGTTACGATAAACTCTCCATGCTTTACCTTGCTGCTTTTGGTAATTGGAGCAGGGGGAGGGGGAGTTTCTTTTTGCAGCCAGCTATTAAGGGCCTCTTTTTGCTCTGCTGTTAAAGTTGCTATTCCGCATGTCTTTTGCTCATCCTCCGTCATCGTTGATAGGGTAGCAGCTGAGAGTGCGTGAGCTGTTAGAAGTAGGGTGATAAGGTATTTCATCTTATTTTCTCGGATTTCCTAAAAGTACTTCGCCATTATCTAAGTTTGTAATGCGGTATTTGTAGAGGTAATTATCTGATGGTTCTACTTTAATCCTGTCAGATGGGCTCCAGTTTTTTGCTTTATACTGATCTGTAGGTGCAACCTTCCATACGGTGCCATTGCCCAGTGTCAAAAGATCTCCCATATCGGTAACTGTTTGCATAGGAACACTTCCGCTATAGTATTCTGGCGGCTCTTGCTCTTTTTTTCCAGTAGGAGAAGGAGCTTGTGCAATATTTGCCTCTGCAACTTGGTCTAGGTTTATATTGTGCAAAAGCCAGGGGTGAAGCTGGTTTGTGCCGCGGCGCACTTCGATAGTTTGTCTCTTTTGCCATGTTGTCGTGAGGTAGCGAAAGAAAGGAGATACTTGCCAACTAGAGCCATCTTGCAGGTCGACAAATTGGCCATTATCTCTAATGCGGTCGACAATCTGGTTGCTCTGCTGCCGGTCCTGTATTTCGTCTTCTGTAAATTCTGTTTTTGTGGGGTTTGCATGACCTGGCCAGCTTTGTACCCAAGAGGAAATATTCATGCCTGGGCGATAGCTTGGTGCCTGTTCAAGTACTCGAGCTGTCCAGCCGCCTACCCATGATTCAAAAGCTTGTTTTTCTTGAGGAGTAAGCTTATCAAAGCCCATTTGAGCGCGCTGCTCTTGGGTCATGATCATCTGTGCAGGCAGCCTGTCTGCTGCAAGATGTGTAGCTGTCGAGAGAAAGAACATAAACAAATATCTATACATATATTCCTCACAATCGCAAAGCTCCATCTTATGAAGGGACCTCTTTATTCACAAGCCTGATCTCAATAGTCCTGCATGAGCGCGAATAGATTTCGGATATGCATATATTTGCATCCTTCCCTATACTCGCACCAATTTATTATTTATAAGGAGATGGTATGCGTAGCTGTTTTACTTTTGGTCTGCTTTGTTTGTGTTCACAATTATTTTCGCTTGAATCTCCGTCGATTCGCTATGAGAAGGGAGATCTAGCAATCCTTGACCAGCAAAAACTTCCCGGAATTGAGGAGTGGGTATCCGTTGAGTCGCCAGAGCATATGGTAGAAATAATACGCGCGTTAAAGGTGCGAGGAGCACCTCTCATTGGTGTATCTGCAGCTCTCTCTCTTGCACAGATTGCAGAGAAGGGAGCATCGGTTGAGGAGATTAGTGAAAAGGCAGAGCTTTTACGTGCAGCGCGTCCCACTGCCGTAAACCTTGCTACTTGTATAGATCGCGTGCTTTCGGCAATGAAAGCAAGCGAGCATCCTCAAGATGCAGTAGTCGAGGAAGCAGAGTCGATATTTTTAGAAGATGTCGCTATGTGCAAAAAAATGGGTGAAACCGGAGCAGAGCTTATCCAAGATGGAGAAACTATCCTTACCTACTGCAATACTGGAGCGCTCGCTACAGCAGGTATTGGTACTGCTTTTGCAGTACTAAAGACAGCACATGATATGGGAAAAAAGATCCATGTGTATGCCTGTGAAACAAGGCCTTTACTCCAGGGAGGACGGCTTACTGCTTGGGAGCTTGAGCAAAATGGCATACCCTATACGATTATTTGCGACAACATGGCAGCATCCCTTATGAATCAAAAAAAGATCGATAGAGTCTTTTTAGGGGCAGATCGCATTGCTATCAATGGTGACTTTGCAAATAAAATAGGTACCTATTCTGTTGCTGTCCTTGCAAACTACCATGCTGTTCCCTTCCATGTTGTGGCGCCCTACACAACGATAGATCCAAGCTGTCCAAATGGGGATGCTATTCATATCGAACAAAGAGCAAGCAAAGAGGTGCAGGGCGCACATGGAAGCTTTGGCAGCGTTATCTGGACACCTGCTGATGCTCCTGTTTATAACCCTGCCTTTGATGTCACCCCTCATGATCTTGTAACAAGCTATGTGACAGACCAGGGGAATCTTACAAGTGAAGAAATCTCCCAAAAATTTGCGATAAAGTAGCATCAAGTATGTATATAAAATGGCCAAAACAATTTGGCCATTTTTTTTATTCAAAATGTGCTCAGTAACTATCTAAGTATTAGACACAAGCGATATATGTATATTTATTTTTATAAAATATTTTATACTTAGTGTAGTAGATGTTTACACAGGAGATAGCAGTATGAGCATGCCTGACAAAATACCATCATCAGAAGCTCCTAGCGGAGTCCCTCAAGAGAAAGAGAAAACAACTAAGCAGCCGGAAATCACAAGCTGGACCGGCAGAATGGTTCAGTATGTAGGCGGCTCAATTGGCAACGCCCTCTTCAAGCTTATACAGATGTCTCAAAAGGGTGCAGAATCAGAAAAGCAGTATGCAAATCTTGTGACGGATGTTGCTATACGCGCCGAACCTCACCCCCATATAAAATCGTTAAACAAGCTAAGAAGTGAATTGCTCGTTTTACAGGCGGCCGTTCGCTCCCCATCACTTGAGGGCTGGAGCGAAGAGGAAAAAACAGCAGCTTTAGAATGGCTAGGTGGAATCCTTAAAAGAAGCGCGCCTATGGAGCGGCTAACAGCGCGCGATGTTGCGGATATGGAAACGTTTTATGAAAAAGGACTCCAAAATGCTGCAGCGCACTTTTCGCCCGCTAAAATTGCAAGTCTGCAAAAGACTATGGATCAAGTGATCCAAGCGGTGCAAAACCAGCAGTTACTAACTGGAGATAAGGGAGAGTCTAGTTTTGTCGAGGAAGTACCAGATAGCGAAGAAACAGAAGAAGATGTTGATCCGGGAACTCCTGAAGCTATTGCCGAAGGAATAGATGCACCGCCCCCACCTCCGCCCCCACCTCCACCTCTTGGCGGCTTTGCACCCCCACCACCTCCACCACCCGGAGGATCTCCACGAGCTGAAGGTGCACAGCAGAGACAGCGCACCTTTGCCGAGGCAAAAACTGAGCTGGGAACAATTTTGAAAGAAGCTTTTATCCGCAAGATGGATGAGTGCCCAGATACCTATGCCTTTTTGCGAACTCCAGGCAATCAAGAGATAAAAGAGCGAATAGCAGCAAGTATTATCCGTGAAATATTTAGCGACGTTAAAGGTATTTCAGAGTCGGATATTACAGATGCTATCGATAAGGGTAAAGAGTGCAGGAGAAATGAGGCAAAGGCACTACGCCTCTTTTTTGACGACATAATGTCAAAGCCGGACCAGGTAATGGCAGGAGGTCTTGCACCAAAAAAACAAGCAGGCACACCAAAATCTGTCCAAAGACAAGATAGTCGCGATGAGGGAACCTATCTTAACCCTAAGAGCGTGCTTCCTACGCTTTTACTTTTCTTCGAAATGAGGGGTAAACCTCTTAGTTTGCAGAAAGAAGTGCTCGATAGTCCAGGAAAAACAATGAATGAATTTAACTATGCCTTAACGGAAGTGAAGGACTACTGCAAGAAGAAGCTGGGAATGGCAGATGATGAGATTGCTAAGGTTTCAAAAGACCCTCAAAAGATCTTCGACTTGTATGTGAAGAAAAGACAAGATGATGCAAAAAGAGAGGCAATTGCTCTTGGAGGTGACTCCTACAAAAAAGATGTTGAACGCTTTCTTACTTTTACAAGAGCAGAAAATAAAGAGGAGATATTGGCAGATCCTGTTAAAACACTCTTTGCAGTCCAGCAAATGAAATTTGCCGACCTTGTTCTTTACGATAAAAATAAAACTTTAGAATCTAAAGGCGCTAAGGCAGACTTAGATGCAGCAAGAGAGCAGGTGCTCAAGTTTACTATGAAAATGCATGGTAAAGAGAGTGTGGAACAAGTAAAGGATTATGTCTACAGTCCTCAACATTTTCTTGAAGCCTATACAGATATGCGACATGACGTCTCTCAAGTGCCAACTCCTGATAAAAGGCTTAAAACAAACTACCCAGCGCC
>CAZEGK010000040.1:19498-25999 GCA_964512205.1 uncultured bacterium
ACGTCTCTCAAGTGCCAACTCCTGATAAAAGGCTTAAAACAAACTACCCAGCGCCGATTAGCGCTGCACAGTTTAGTCGTGCAATAGAGGAGCTTAAAGCAGGAAATTTCCCTTCAACTTTAAAGGACTTTTTCAGCGATACGTTCCCACCAAGTAATACGTTAGTGAGAAATATTGCTGCTAACTTTCGCGATGTGGAAGATACAAGCAAATTTCTTGGTGCACTCTCTCCATTTCAGCAGCTCTGGCTTCTTGAAGCCTCCGAGGGAGCGGCTCGCGAGGTGATTGCTACCTATATGGCAGATCAGTTAGTGGCAAGCCTTACACGAGGTAACGAGGATGTGGACCCTGCTAAAAGGGCTGAAGCTATCAAGCTCTTAGCCTATATTAATACAAACTATCGTCTTCTAAGCCAAAGCGATGCACGCCGAGAGGGCTATGACGAACTGCTCACCCGTATAAAAAGCAGTCCAAACTACCAAGAGATTGAGTCTCTACTATAAGACTAAAAGCTCATCGGGGAGAGCGGATCGCAAGTTTCGTTTTTAGTTGAAGGAGCGCCTCTGGCATAGTGCCTTTTTTCTCTGCAAGAGCAGCTGCTTTATCATAAGATTCCCACGCTTTTTCTACATCATAGCGAGAGTAGTAGAGCTCAGAGAGGTAGTAGTGAACAGTAATATCTCCTGCCGGGAGAGTCTCTAAAAGTTTGATAGCTTCTTGTGGACAGTCAAGCTGCAGCCAGGTAATCGCTAAGCTAAAGATGCCGGAATAAAACTTTGGGCAGCGAGAAATGGCCGCTTTTAGTGCATCTTTCTTTTTTATAAGAGAATCTCTTGTTTCATCTACATAGAGAAAGAGAGCAGCGAGTCCTTCCCTATCAACTCGTCCACTATAGATGTCATCATCTAGTGCATATTGGCTTATAAGAAAAGGCTCCTGAATTTCTTTTGCCTCTTTTGCATAGCGCTTTGCTTCTCCTTGATGACCTGTAAGAAAGAGGCTTGCCGCATAGAGCGTTTTTAGCATTTTATCGCGCGTCATAAAGGGGAGTGCTTTTTTGTAGCAATCGGCAGCTTTTTCAAAGTCACCTTTTGAGAGGTAGATGGAAGCTTGGTTAAAGAAGGCCATTCCAATAACTTCTTTTTTTGTGCGCTTTGGCAGATCGATAAGGTTGATGCCTAGGTATTCATCATCATGAATGTGCACGCCTCGTAGCGTAGTCTCGATATTTTGTCCTTGAACGCTGATGAAAATGTGGCCAGGGGGCGTGATGATGGAAACATCGAGGCCAAGTCTTTCTGCAAGACAGAGGTAGAGTGTGGAGACGCCAAGGCATACCCCGCGACGAGATTCAAGTACATGGGGCAAAAAGGTAAAGCGATCTATCTGCTGGGAATAGGTAGAGTGAGGCGGAAAACGAAATCCCTGCTCATAGAAAATAAGGGAATTTAGCGCTCGGATTTGCCCTTTTTGCTCTTTTGAGCGTGCTTTAACAACGAGCGCCATAAGATCGAGCATCGCTTCAAATCGGCGAAGCTCCTTGGCATCGTCTAGCTGGGTAAGCAAAAGCGCGCGGGTGAGGTCGATCTCATCGGGCTGCAGGGTAAAAAGTTCCTCTATTGTTCTTGCGCTATGACCCTTCAATTTTCTATTTGGGAGTGTTTTTGCAATTTCTTCTATATGAGAAAGGGCCTCATCGCTAATTATAAAATTTTCTTTTGTCTCTTGAGGATTAATGAGGGCAATAAAACCGCTGCTCGTTTGCGGAAAGGTAAGCGGCAAAGCAGTTTTGTTGCTATCTGACAAAAGGTTCCATGCATGCTGAAGGGCGGGGGGGTAGTTATAGAGCTCGTAGTAGGCAAGATGTTCCGGTATAGAGGTGGGATCAAGGCTTTCGTAGACAACTTTTGCATGCAGGGGAAAGAAAAAAAGAGTCACAAGAGAAAAGGTAGAGAATGTAAAAACTTTCATATACTTATGCCGATGCGTGACCCAGTTGCATATATTCTCACGAGCAAAGTGTTGCAAAGTCAAGCAAAACATTGTATTATTGTTTCTTTTTCTTGTGGAGTGTAATGATGCTGCGCAGCATGACTGCTTTTGCCAAAGCAAAAAAGTCATACAGCGATGTTCAAATTGCTGTTGAGATTCAGTCGGTAAATAAAAAGCATTTAGATGTGCATGTAAAGCTGCCATCAGAATGCATGCTTTATGATCCTCTTGTTCGTGAAGTTATTAGCCAGCATGTTGAGCGAGGCTCTATTAACGTCAGTGTGCAGGTGCAGTTTCTTTCTGATTTTAAGGTGCAGGTCGTAGCAAACACAAGTTATGCAAAAAGCCTTTTTGCCTCAGTAAAGCAGCTTGCAAGCGCCCTTAATGTAGAAGGTGTTGATGATCGCACGCTTTTTACAACAGTTCTAAAAGAACGAGGGGTTCTCCAAGCAAGCTTTGAAATGGAAAAAGAGGATTTTGAAAATAAACTCAAAAGCGTTGTCGAAACATGCTGCCAGGATCTCCTACGTATGAAGGAGCGAGAGGGCGGTAAAATCGCAGCAGAGTTTTGCGAGCGCTTAGAGAGGCTCCACGCTATTCAAAAAGAGGTAGCGCTCCTCGCAAAAGACACAAAGCCTAAATTTTATAAGCGCTTAAAAGATCTCATAGATGAGCTTGTAGGAAGCTCTATCGAAGGAGATGATCGTATTGCAAAAGAAATTGCCCTCATGGCAGATAGGGTAGATATTGCTGAAGAGCTTTCTCGCTTTGGATTTCACCTTGAGCACTTTAAATCTGAAATGGAAGAGAAAAAATCTGGAAAAGTGCTCGAATTTATCCTCCAGGAGCTTACGCGCGAGATCAACACCATGGGCGCTAAATGCCAAGATACCAATATTTCACGTCTCGTCATTGAGGCAAAAAGCGAGCTAGAGAAGCTTCGGGAGCAAGTTGCTAATGTCGAATAAACTTATCGGAAACCACTCGCACGGGCTTCTTTTTGTGATAAGTGCTCCTGCCGGCACAGGCAAAACAACGCTTGTGGAGATGCTTACTGATGAGTTCTCCTGTATTGTACGCAGCATTTCAACAACGACTCGTCCAAAGAGGCCAAATGAGGTAGATGGCAAAGATTATTTCTTTGTTACGGATGAGGAATTTGAAAAGAAGGTACAAGAGGGACAGTTTTTAGAGCATGTAACACTCTTTGGCTATAAGTATGGCACCTCAAAAATGCAGGTAGAAAAGCTTCGCGCTGAGGGCAAGCATGTCTTTTTAGTGATAGATACCCAAGGAGCGCTTGCTCTTATGGGGCAGGTGGCTGCCACCTTTATCTTTGTTTTGCCGCCAAGCTTTGAAGAGCTTGCCAAGAGGCTTCAAATGCGAGGTACAGAAAATTACGATAGCCTTGCAAAGCGCCTGCATGAGGCAGAAAGAGAAATTTCAACTAGTACAGCGTACCATTACGTCATCGTCAACGACGAGCTAAAGATTGCCTATGAGGCACTTAAGAGCATCGTCATTGCAGAAGAGCATAGAATTAGATAACAATAAGGATCTTATGAAAAGAGAACTTGATTTTAGAGATCAACTTACGAGCGAGCAGCTCCTCAAACGGTTTAAAAACCAGTTTGAACTTGTTCGTTATGCAATCCAGCTTGCTGAGAATAGCATACGTGCAGGCCGCGAGCCAGACATTGCTACAGATTCACAAAATGTAGCCTATATGATTTTGGCAGAAATTGCCGCTCATAAAGAAAAGTTTGTAGAGATCCCAAAGGAGGAAGCTCCAGCTCCTCAACCAAAAGAGCAAAGCTTTGCAGATGAAGTACGCTCTTTTAAAGAAGATAAAAAAGAGAGAAAATCTAAATCAAAAGCAGCTCGATTCTAATATGAGCGATATTGAAACCCTCGGCCAAGGTGCAGTTGTCGTACTGCTTATCTCTTTTGTCCTCGTGATAGGAGTGATGGCGTTAATGCTCTGGTTTGGCTGGTGGGTTTCAAAGAAAAAGGGCTCTTTTTCTCCCTATAGCAAAATGCCAATGCTTCTTGGACTTGATGTTGCTCCATCTATGCAGCGGTATGTAAATGACTTTTTGCTAAGCCATCCACAGCCAGAAAATGGACCTATAGAGTTTGAGACGGCGAGCTTTTGCAGCGAAACAGGACGGATCTTTCCAAATAGTGTTATTAGGGGAATGTTTGTAAAGCTTGACTGGAGCTTTTTGCAAAAGCGCTTTCCCGGAAACTATGTCTCTTGGGGATCGCTGAGCGAGCTTGAGCAGGCGACAGTAAGGCTTTTGCACGATAGCTTGGCAGGGTTTCAGACAGAAGCATCCTGCCCCAATACAAGGCCTCAGGCAATCGATAGCCATTTTGCTCTTTTAAAACCTGGGCCTCTCTATATAGATCGCATCTCAAAGATTCTTTTAGGATGGAAAGAGGTGCCTGGAACAGAATTTGAAGTTCTCATTGTACAAAGACCTATTTACGATTCGGTAGACGACACACTATGACAAAAAAAGTACTCATCACAGCAGCACTTCCTTATGCAAATGGCCCCTTGCACTTTGGCCATATAGCAGGAGCCTATCTTCCGGCAGATATCTATTCGCGATTTAGCAGGCAGCAAGATACCGATACACTTTTTATATGTGGATCGGATGAGTATGGCATAGCTGTTGCCTTGAGTGCAGAGCTTGCAAAAAGATCTCCGCAAGAGCACGTGGATCATTTTCATGCTGTTAATAAAGACCTTTTTGCTAAGATGAACATCGTCTTTGACCACTATTCAAGAACATCAAGTCCTGGCCATATTCCACTAACGCATCAATACTTTAATGACCTTCTTGCAAATGGCTACATTGAGCAAAAGGAGACGGAGCAGCTCTATTCCGAAAAGGAAGGACGCTTTTTGGCAGATCGCTACGTTGTAGGAACATGTCCAAAGTGCGGATTTGATGGGGCAAGAGGTGATGAGTGCACTTCATGTGGTGCAAGCTTTGATGCTTTAGACCTTAAAAACCCCCGTTCAAAGCTTACTGGAAGCCCGCTTATCCATAAAAAAACTACCCACTGGTTTTTGCGTCTTGACCTCTTCAAAGATAAACTCCTTGAGTGGCTAGGCAAGAAAAACTGGAAGAGCAATGTCGTAAACTTCATCAAAAGCTACATCCAAGACCTTAGGCCTCGCGCAATAACTCGAGATATGACCTGGGGTGTGCCTCTGCCGCTTCCTGATTCTGCCGGCAAGGTGCTCTACGTCTGGTTTGATGCGCCAATTGGTTACTTAAGTGCGACAAAGGAGTGGGCAGAGCAAAAGGGAATACCGGAGGCGTGGAAAGAATACTGGTGCGATCCAAAAACTCACCTTGTGCAGTTTGTAGGAAAGGATAATATCCCATTCCATGCAGCAATATTTCCTGCTATGACGATGGGCCAAAATCAGCCCTACAAGCTTGTAGATGAGCTTCCTGCTAACGAATTTTACAATTTAGAGGGCAAGCAGTTTAGTAAATCTGAAGGCTGGTACATTGACCTTGCAGAGTTTTTAAACCGCTACACAGCAGACCAGCTACGCTATGCCATAGGCTCTAATGCACCTGAAAATGCAGACTCAGAATTTACCTGGAAGGACTTTCAGATCAAATGCAATAGCGACCTTGTCGGAAAGTTTGGAAACTTCATCCATAGAACGCTTGTATTTTTAAAAAATAACCTTCAAGGAAAGGTTCCTGAAAGGGGAAGGCTTGATGCAAGAGATGAGGAATTTGTACAAGAGCTTGAAAAGCTCCTTACAAAGATTGAGGAGTGCTATAGAGGCTTTCATGTACGGGCTGCTGCAAGTGCCCTTATGGAACTAGCAGCTACTGGCAATGTCTATTTCGATGCCAAAAAGCCATGGCAGCTTGCAAAAAATCCAGAAGCTGGCGAGCAATTAAAAACGACAATTGCCCTTTGCCTTGAGTGCATAAAATACCTAGCCATTGCATCCTCTCCGCTCCTTCCAGAAACATCAGAAAAAATCTGGATGATGCTTGGCCAAAAAGCACCAAAGAAGTGGAAAGAGGCAAAAGAGCTCATGATTGAACCGGGAACCACTTTACCTGAGCCAAAAACCCTTTTTACAAAAATCGAAGACGAACAAATCGCAAAGGAGATAGCCTTGCTTACAGAAAATCAACCAGCAGCTGCACCAAAAGAAACAGAAAATCTCATCAGCATCGATGACGTACGAAAAATTGACCTGCGCGTTGCAAAGGTGCTCTCATGCGAACGAGTGCCAAAGAGTAAAAAATTGCTTAAATTTCAGCTAGAGGTAGGGAGTGAAACACGCACTGTCGTCTCCGGCATCGGTCATCAGTATGAGCCGGAAGCTCTCATCGGCAAGCACCTTGTCCTTGTAGCAAACCTAAAGCCAGCAACCCTTATGGGCGTAGAAAGCCAGGGCATGCTCCTCAGCGGCGCATCTCCGGAAGATAAATTGCAGCTATTAGAGCTCAATGATCT
>CAZEGK010000041.1:0-24383 GCA_964512205.1 uncultured bacterium
AGACTTTGAGCTAGAGGTAGCAATTGCCTCTAGCTCAAAGAGCTCTGAGATATGGTTTACTCGCTGCGTATAATACGAGCAGCTTCTAGGCCTATCACATATGCAGAGTAGGCTGTGTTACCATCTTCGATCACAGGTGCAATAGAGTTGCTTGCGATTTTCAGATTCTTTACGCCAAATACACTCAGCTTGCCATCAACTACACCATCTGCTGCCGATGCTGCCATGCGGCAACTTCCTGATGCATGGTTAAAGGGGAGCAATGTGTCTGCGGCGGCCGTCATAAGCCCAAAATCGCCTGCTGCATACTGGTCAGGTGTTGGATAGAGTACGGTGCCTCCAGCCTCTATTGCAATATCTTGGAGGGTGTTATAAAAGGAAATTACCTTGTTTGCATCCGTGCCTGGCACATTTGGAGGCCCATCAGAAAAAATATCAAAGTTAATTATCGGTGCGGTAAATGGATCGCGGCTAACAATGGCAACATTGCCGGTGCTGCCGGGTGTTATATTTCCACCTACAACATCAATGCCTTGGGTAATGCCAAGAGCATTAGCGATGCCTGAAGGGAAAAGAGGTAGTCCATTGATTATAACAAGCTGGTAGATTCGTTCGTTAAAAGTAGGGGCAAAACCGATAAACCCTCCACCAAATTCTGGGATATTAATCGTAGTTTCTGCACCACCTATTACTCCATGCTGTCCAAATTGACATGTCATGTGATTGCCTACATTAGAGTTTGCAAACACTACAGGTATATGTAATGAGTTTAGTAGCGTTGCATCGCCGATGCCTGAGCGCTGGAGAATCGCGGGGTCTTCAAAGGTTCCTGTGCAGAGAATGATTTGCTTCTTTGCCTTAGCTGTGAAAACGGCCTCTTTTGCGTCACTCAAAACATATTCAACACTCTTGGCGACTTTCTTTTTGGAAAAAAGAACGCGATTTGCGTATGCATTCGAAATGATTTTTAGTTTTCTACCATGTAGTCCATTGCCTTTGGCATCTACAATAGCAGCAACGCCCACGCTTGGCTCACCCGTTAAGTAGGCATTTGCAGCATAAGAGCGAACACCGCTCGAATAGGGTGGTGTTATAAAGTTTTGCGTGGCCGATATGCCCACATCGCCTAAGTCCGGATTATTATAATCGCTTATCAGTGGTGCGTGAGTGGCTGTGGAAACTGCTTGGTAGAAACTATCGCCATCGAGAGGCGGGTATTGGGTTATAAAAAGTGGTCCGCGAGATCCGCGTTGAGATGGATCTGCGATGGTATCGGTAGGTGTATAATGTTCCATCGGGATCATGACATTATTGAGCAAATTATCATAGGACCAGCGTGCATCTCCCGTAATTGCCGCCCATTGATTATAGATTGATGGCGTTCCGCGAACAGCATGTAGATAATTGTGTCCAGAGCTTCCTCCCCACTGCTTGCCTTGCGTGTACGCAAAGACTGCATAGGGATTGACTTCTCTACCTAGCAGATAAGTGAGGTCGACGCTTGATATATCTGGATCGCTCACATTAGCAGATGCTTCAAAGATATTGTTTACGAGGATGCGGGGGTCTTTTGTGAGATTGCTGCCAGCTTCAAGTACAAGAACAGAGTTTTTGTATCTACCATGCTTATCTGGATCTGACAATTTTGCAGCTAGAGCGCAGCCTGCAGTTCCACCACCTACGATTACATAGTCATATTGCAGTTCAGTACTGGAAGATGCGCTCGAGTCTGAATGTGAATTGCTGCTCTGTTTCGAATGGCGCAGCTTGCCAGCATTTATTTTATTGGTTTTTGCTGCATGTAGAGAGGTTGCAAAATGTCCTCCCATGCTTATGCAAAGCAAACTGATAAACAGAAATTGTCTCATTTTATATTTTCCTTTGTTAAGGGTAGATCACGTGACCTACGTTACTTTTTTTTATACTTTGCTGTACAGGAAAAATAGTAAATGTCGTGTTATCTCAATAAAAACTTCGAGAACAAATGAGCAACATGAATCGACACTTGCTACCTTAATAACAAGATTCAAATGCTTGGAGATTGCTTTTGCGGATTCTATCTTCTTCGGAGTCAGAATCTGTTATGGGCTCTAAGCTTGTACTTGGCTTCATGCTGGCTGGGTTATAAATATCTGTAACGATATCTTGGTAGGGATCGGAGATGACGTTGTTGAAGCAGGTGATGTCTGGATAGCCCTTTTCTTTTGCAAGGAGGTAGATATCGCGGCCTCCAAAGATGGCAAAGTAGATATCTCGCGGGGTGACTGGGCAAGAGTCTCTGCAAAGCTTTTGGATTATATCGAGCCGCTCTTTTTGTGCACTGAGACATGCTGGATTGATAGAGAGGGTTTTATGATATCGTTCAAGAAGGATCTGGAATGAGGGATGGGTG
Source organism: uncultured bacterium (assembly GCA_964512205.1). Classification (GTDB taxonomy): domain Bacteria; phylum Chlamydiota; class Chlamydiia; order Chlamydiales; family FEN-1388; genus SZAS-7. Next base: position 2,393 of record CAZEGK010000041.1, read on the forward strand.
AGTATCATGCGAAGTGCCTTGTCTAAAGGCTTTGTAGCTTGGGGGAGGCCAAGCAAAACAAGCCGGCAGAGAACGATTGGCTTATCCACCCTATTGTAGGGAGGCATAATTTCTTCAAGATCGACTTCTTTTACATCGATAATCCGTTTATCTTTTGACACCATCAGGTAGTTGCCGATGTGATGGGCGCCAACACCTTTAAAGATACCTGATAGGCATGCAATGTGTAGGTTTGCTTGAGAAAGGGTAGCAAGTTCCTTCAGCCTATCTTTTTGATAGATGAAGTTGCCGATAGGCTCTCCACCCTCTACATAGCGCTGGATGATGCCTGTTTTTCCATTTGGAAGTGCTCGTTTTATGGTGTAGGGAACCATATTGAAGCCAAAAAGTGCATCCATCTCATAGCCAATAACCTCAAAGTCTGTCACCGTTGTTGTGAGAGGCATATCGGGAATAAGCGATAAAAAGGAAGAAAAGCAAAGAGGGTCGTAAAGCGTAACTTCTTTAGCTACTTTTACCTCAATGGACTCTTTGAAAAAGGCAAAAGGCTTCTCTTCTCCTTTAAGCGTTGCAACCCATGCAGGGTTATGGCCGCGCTCTTCTTCAGCAAGTGCCCGTAATTCATAGGGCTCATCAAGCTTTTTGATAAAGGCATCATCAATTACTTCAGGACCTCTCAGATGATTTACAAGAAGCGTTGTTGCAAAACGTCCATAGGTGCAAACGGCCTCTTCATCATACTCTCCAGTCGCAAGCTCTCTATAGATCTCAGCTGTCTTTTGAATTGCCTCGTACTCCGGCTGCTGCATAAGAGATAAAACCAGTAAAAATACTAGCATTACCTAATTGCCTGATATTGCTGCAACCACAGCCTGGATTTTTTCTCTATAGCCATTGCTATAGCTATGTTCATTATTACATCTTGCTAGCTCTTGCAAAAAGCTTCCAAGTGCTTGAGCGTGCTTTGCTGCTTCTTGAAGTCGCTCAACACTCTTTTTTGCAAGCAGGCAGTGGATAAGCCCGCAGCGGACATTGCAAAGGAGAAAAAGTTGATCGAAGTTTTCCTTGTCCGTCTCAAACTTTCCAAGAAGGGGCTCTCTAAGGGCAAATGCCTTCCTAAAGTGTCCCTCAGCACGGTCAATGTCAGCAGCACTCTTGATGCCAATCATGTTTTCGATCTGTGCGAGTCTGCTATCTCTTTTGAGGGGATTATCTTTATATGCCTGATGTACAAGGGGCAGCACGGGCTCATAACAGGTGATTTGTGCTTCTTTGTCATGGGGATCTTTTTGATGGGCCATAAAGCGTGCGCGGTTATAGGCGAAATTCTCTTTTTTCTCTAAATCATCGCCGATCAGACCATTTGTAAAGTCATCAATTTTTTTATGAAAAGGGTAGAACTTAGGTGCATCGCATGTTAGCTCATCAATATTCTGGTATGAGAAACTTAAGCCGATAAACGTATCTGCTAAGATCGCACTAGGTCGTGGATCAAATGCAAGCCCTTCTACTGTCTGAAAGTATTTGCCAGTAGTTCCTCTTGCAAACCCAAGAGATGCCACGAGTTCATCGAGCGTCTGAGCCTTTTCCCATTCTGTGCTCATTGTGGTTAGCTGAAGGACTACCGAAAGCTCAAGGAGGGCAGCTGCTTTTCTAAATCCTTCATCTTCGTCGCCATTTGCACCAGCTTGTCCATAGCAAGTCTCCATAGCATACTGTTCAAAGAGGCGAAAGAGGAGATCGTCCTTTGGCCTTCCCTTTGCGATTTGAAAGGCTGTTTCATAGTGGGCGCGCTTTGCTACAAGATTTGGCTCATTTTTAGCTTCAGTAAGGTAGTTTTTGAGATTTTGATCAGGATTTACAGAATCAACATGAATAATTTTAGAACTGTTGCTAACTGGCTGCATAGTAATCTCCTATTGTAATTAGCCATATTATAGCAGATTACCCATAATAAAAAAATATCATCTCGAGAGGGCGCTCGGAAAAATTTATTTGATTCTTAGCCACCCCCGAATGGAGTAGAATTTCATACCCTATCGTAATGACTGGCTTAGTCCTTCACGTATGCAAGAAATTTTGGGATGTTTGGGAGTAAGGAGAGAATCACGCAAGAGATCGCAAAGACCGCAGAGTAAACATAATTACTTTTTGTTTTCCCTCTGCGATCTCAGCGTTCTCTGCGGTTACTTTTTATTTTTTAAACAGCCTCTTCGTCTTCTTTAGCGTCTGAAATGAGCGCTTCCGAAATAAGCACAATACCCGCAGCAGAAGCTGCAAAGATGAGCACATTTTTGACAACTTTTGCAGGGTCTATGACGCCTGCTTTCATGAGGTCCTCTACCTTTTCGGTAATGGCGTTAAAGCCAATATTTGTGGAACCCTTTGTCACTTCGCCAAGGATCACTGAGCCATCTTGTCCTGCATTTACTGCAATTTGACGAAGGGGAGCTTCGCACGCAATGCTAAAGAGTTTAGCACCAAGGAGCTCATCACCTTCTAGTTTAAGGTTTGATACTGCTTTTGATGCACGAAGGAGAGCGACGCCGCCGCCTGGCACGATGCCCTCTTCAATAGCTGCTTTTGTAGAGTTTAAGCTGTCTTCAAAGGCCTGCTTTTTATTTTTGAGCTCTGGCTCTGTTGCGGCACCTACTCGAATTACTGCTACGCCGCCACTTAGTTTTGCTCTTCTTTCTTCGAGCTTTTCAACATCATATGAAGAAGTGGTGTTTTTGATTTCAGCTTCAATCTGCTTAAGTCGCTCTTCGATTTTCTTTTTATCGCCGGCGCCGTTAATAATTGTTGTGTGATCTTTTGTGATTTGGACTTTATCTGCTGATCCAAGCATGGATGGATCTGCTTCCTTCAGATTAAATCCTGCATCTTCTGCGATAAGTGTCGCTCCGGTAAGGGCTGCAATGTCCTGCATCATCGCTTTTCTGCGATCGCCAAAGCCAGGAGCCTTAACTGCGCATACTCTCAGCATACCGCGGAGTTTGTTTACAACAAGTGTCGCAAGGGCATCGCCTTCAATGTCTTCAGCAATGATAAGGAGCTCTTTTCCTGTCGTTGCAGCATGCTGTAGTATTGGAAGGATGTCATGAACGGATGTTATTTTTTTGTCGACAAGGAAGATGAGCGGCTTTGACTGCTCAACTGTCATCTTTTCCTGGTTTGTGCAGAAGTAGGCGCTTAGATACCCACGATCGAACTGCATGCCTTCAACAATTTCAATCTGCGTCTCTGTTCCTTTTGCCTCTTCAATGGTGATGACGCCCTTTTTACCAACCTTTTCGATCGCTTCGCTTATTGTTTTGCCGATCTCTTCGTTACCGGATGCTGATACCTTTGCAATGTTGAATATATCATTTGCATCTTTTACTGGGATCGCCATCTTTTCGATAGACTTGATAATCGCATCGAGAGCTTTTTCCATACCGCGTTTAAGGCCAATGGGGCTTGCACCGCTTGAGATATAGCGAATGCCGTTGTCTACGAGAGCGCGAAGGAGAAGTGTTCCTGTCGTTGTGCCATCGCCGCATTTTTCTTTAATCTTTTGTACCACTTCTTTTGCGATGGAGACGCCCATGTTTTCGAAGCTATCTTTGAGCTCTACGTCTTTAACAATGGAGGATCCATCATTTGTGATTGTGGGGGCACCCCAGCTTTTCTCAAGGCCAACATTTCGCCCTTTAGGGCCAAGTGTGAAGGCAACAACGTCTGCTAGCTTTTTAATGCCAGAGAGTAGTTTTTGACGTGCTTCTTCTTCAAAAATAATTTCCTTAGGTGTTGTAGCCATAGTCTGTAGCTCCTCATTGTGTTACTCGTAATTTATAGCGCATGCAGCTAAATTTCGCAAGCTGTTTAGCAAACTAAGCGCTCAACTGCCAAGTTTATGCATGCACGGCGTTATATACGACTCGTTTTGAAATATTTAGTTGTTTTGAAACCTTGCTAATCGCCTCTTTTGTAGAGCAAGATGCGGCAACATCAGCAACAAGCATTTTAAGCATCTCTTTTGAGAAAAGTAGTTCTGTCTCTTCTTTCCTGCCCTCTATAAGAAGGACAATTTCTCCTAGAAAAGGGGACGCTTTATGCCTTGCTAAAAGCTCAGAGGGCGATCCCACGATAACCTCTTCAAAACGCTTTGTAAGTTCCCTTGCAACGCATACTTTTGAATTGGGATCAAGTAAAGAAAGTTTTGTTAAGGTGTCGCCAATACGCTCAGGCGATTCGTAGCAAATAGATGTTCCAGGATAGGATAAAAGCTCTTCCAAGGCCTCATCGGCCTTCTTTGGCAAAAAGCCAATAAATTGAAAGGGTGTAGGCTCAAATCCAGAGAGCGTAATCGCAACAAGCAGGCTTGATGCACCGGGGATTGCCGTGACAGTGAGGCCCTCATCTCTACATGCTCGTACAAGGGGAAAGCCAGGATCGGAAATAAGGGGAGTTCCAGCATCTGATATGAGGGCGATTTCCTTGCCGGCTTTTAGGTCTTGAATAATGCGAGAGAGTTTTGTCTCTTCATTATGCTGATGGTAGGAGATAAGTGATTTTTGAATCTCGTAGTGAGAAAGAAGCTTGAGGCTATGTCTTGTGTCTTCTGCAAGGATATATTCTACGCGTTTCAAAACATCGAGTGCGCGTAGTGAAATATCTGCAAGATTGCCAATTGGAGTTGCGATAAGATAAAGCATAGGTGGCACCCAGATTCGAACTGGGGGTCGAAGCTTTGCAGGCTTCTGCCTTACCACTTGGCCATGCCACCATGCCGAAACATTCTAGCTGAAGAGATTATTTAGGGAAAGAAAAAATCATTGACTCTGTGGTGATTTATACAACAATAGCGTCTCGCTTGCAATTTTTAGAAAACGTAAATAGCTCGATCTGGTATAAGGTTGCTTCTTTATTTGGTTTGATATGGCAAAGCCTACACTTTTTGAAATTACAAGACTTTTACAGACAGATGTCGGACCGGATATTGCAATTACTGGCGTTGCAACAGATAGCCGCGATGTAAAGCCTGGCATGCTCTTTATCGCCCTGAAGGGACAAAAAGTAGATGGGCATGACTTTGTTGATCAGGCATTTCAAAATGGTGCAGTAGCCTGTCTTGTAGAATCTCATTATCCAAAAAGAGAGCGCTGCATTGCCGTTGCAAGCCCGCTTGATGCTCTGCAGGCTATAGCCTCATGGCACGTTGCGCGCTCAAAAGCAACTGTCGTTGCTATTACAGGCTCTCTTGGCAAAACAACAACTAAAGAATTTCTCTATGCACTTCTCAAAAGCAAGTACAAAACGGCCTGTACAAGCGGCAACCAAAACTCACAAGTAGGTATGGCAGCATCTCTCCTTAATAATGTTGAGGGAAATGAAGAGTTTTTGGTTGTAGAAATGGGGATGACAAAATCTGGCCATATAAGACGACTTGTAGATATAGTGCCGCCAGATATTTCGCTTATTACTGAGATTGCACTTGTTCATGCAGAAAATTTTGCATCCCTTGAGGATATTGCGCGTGCAAAAGCTGAGATCTTTTCACATCCGCAAACAAAGATTGCGTATATCAATAAGCATACTGCCGCAGTAGCTCTTTTAGAAAGCCTCGCTGTTTGCAAAGTAGTACTGTATGACACAATAGATTCCATCAAATCCTTTATTTCACTGCCTGCACCGCATATGTACACAAACCTCTCTGGAGCTGTTGCTGTTGCTTTAGCGTGCGGCATGACAGAAGATGAGATCCATAGCGCACTAAAAAATATAGTCCTTCCTCCAAAGCGCCTTGAAAAGGTGATAAAAGGCGATATGCTCTTTATAGATGATTCCTATAATGCTGCAGAGCCTTCTTTAAAGGCAGCGCTCAGTTATGTTAAGGAGCAAGATGCTAAGCGAAGAGTTGCCGTTATCGGACAGATGCGAGAGCTTGGCCCGTTTTCAGAGAGCTGCCATAGGGCGGTTGGAGAGCATGCTACAGCATGCGTAGATTTGGTGTACTGCCTTGGAGAAGAAGCTCTACCTATAGTTTCTGTTTGCGAATCAAAGCAGATCCCTTGCAAACATTTTATCGATTTTTCAGACCTCGTCACCTGCCTCAAAAATGAACTTCGAGATGGAGATCTTGTTCTTCTCAAAGGTTCAAGGTCAAATGGCCTATGGCGAGTGTTAGACCACTTTTAAGGAAAGTAGTATGTTGTATTGGCTTCAAGAATATTTAAGTGAGATTGGCTATCATGTGCCGGCGGTGTTTGGCTATACGTCAACGAGGGTAATTTTAGCTGCACTCACGAGCTTATTATTTTGTCTTTTTGCAGGACCCTATTTTATTAGGCGTCTTTATGAGCTCAAGATTGGCCAGCCGATTCGTGAGATGGAGGGCTTCTTGCTTGGAGATCTCCATAAAAATAAAAAAAATACCCCAACGATGGGTGGTATTTTGATGATCGCCTCAATGCTGTTATCGCTCTTTCTCTGGATGGATCTAAAAAGCCCATTTACTTTGATACTTTTGCTTACAACTATAGTACTTGGCTTTTTAGGTGGATATGATGACTACCTCAAGCTCTACTACAAAAACCCAAATGGCCTCTCTGCTCGAAAAAAGCTTGCCGTACAGCTGATATGGGCGCTTCTTGTGGCGGCCTATCTTCAGATGCCAGCCTTTTCGCAAATGATGCATATTGGCAGCTGGTTTGATCCTCCAGTAATTAAGGAGTTCTTTACTGATGTAAAGCTTGGCCACCAGCTTACGTTGACCGATTATTCAAGCCGCCTATACATTCCCTTTTTTAAAGAGCCCATCTATATCTTTTCCGGTATAGGGCTTCTCTTCATGTGGGCATTTTATGCATTTGTAATTGTCGGATCATCAAATGCAGTAAACCTTACAGATGGCCTCGATGGCCTTGCAACTGGCCTTGCCATGTTTGTCGCCGGAGCTATGGGTACCTTTGCCTTTTTGGCAAATAACCAAGATCTTGCGCATTACCTCAACATCCTCTATGTGCAGGGGAGTGGAGAGATCGCCATATATATGGCAGCTGTATGCGGTGCATGCCTTGGCTTTTTATGGTTTAACTGCCATCCCGCACAGCTCTTCATGGGAGATATTGGCTCATTAACGCTTGGCGGCGTTCTTGGAGTATCTGCTGTCCTCTTAAAGAGAGAGTTTTTCCTCGGACTTGTCGGTGCAATCTTTGTTGTAGAGGCGCTTTCGGTAATCTTGCAAGTTCTTAGCTACAGATATCGTGGCAAAAAGCGCATCTTTTTATGCGCTCCACTCCACCACCATTTTGAATATAAGGGGTGGCCAGAATCTAAAGTGGTGATACGCTTTTGGATCATAGGTCTCCTGCTTGCCCTTGTGGGCCTTGCCTCAATTAAATTCCAGTAGGTAGGGTGCTCTCTATGAAAGAAGTTGGTGTTATAGGGCTTGGAAAGAGTGGAAAATCAGCTCGTGATTTTTTGCAGGCACAAGGCTATAGGGTCTCATCTACAGATGATAAGGTGCAAGAGGGTACTCTTTCGGCTGAAGAGTTTGTTCAAAAAGATTTTGAATTTGTAGTTATATCCCCTGGCGTTCCGCTTTCACACAAAGTTGCTACTGCGATTGCCTACAAAAACATCCCGCTCTTTTGCGATGTAGAGCTTGCATTTCGCAACATAAAAAATAGAAAGGCAGTTGGTATTACAGGCTCAAATGGCAAAACGACAACAACTAGTCTTACAGCCCATATCCTCAAGGCAAAAGCTGTAGGAAATATTGGCCTTCCCATACTATCTGAGCTCGACAATACAGATCAGACACTTGTCATTGAGCTCTCATCGTTTCAGCTGGAGACAATGTCTACAAAGGCACTAGATGCTGCATGCATACTTAATATCACGCCAAATCATCTCGATCGCCACGGCACGATGGAAGCTTATACTGCAGCTAAAGGAAGGATAGAGCTTTGCCTAAAGCCGGATGGTGCACTATGGGTAAAAGAGGGGATAAAGGGCCACTTTCACTTTGGATTTACGACATCTTGCGATCTTTACTCCGATGGGAGCCATCTTTTTCGTTTTGGCCTCAAAGAAGATGGGCTTCCGGATAGCCTGCACAATAAATTTTCCTACGAAGTGGAAAATTATATGGCAGCCTACGCCCTATGCCGCCACCTCGATATCTCGCCAGAGGTTTGCAGGGCATCTTTTGATACCTTTACAAAGCCAAAGCATCGCCTGCAGTATGTGGCGACAAAATCGGGCCTTCATTTTTATGATGATAGTAAAGCGACAAGCGTCGATGCTGTCCTTAGAGCTGTAGAATCTATACAAAATCCTATTGTCTTAATAGCTGGAGGCGTTCACAAGGGATATCCCTACCATGTTTGGCAAAAGCCTTTTAGAGAAAAAGTTCGAGCATGTGTGCTTATCGGTCAGGCCAGGGAAATAATAGAAAAAGACCTTGAGCATGCTGTGCCCACCCTTTTTGCAGAGAGTTTAGAGGATGCTGTGCAAAAGGCGATGCTCCTCTCTCGCGAGCAAGATGCAATACTTCTTTCACCAGGCTGTGCAAGCTTCGACATGTTTTCAAGCTACGAAGAGCGCGGTAATAAATTTCAAGAACTTGTCAACGCATTATAAGGAAATACGCTATGTCTGCATTGCAACCAACGGCAGAATTTCATCGCTCATTTGAAGGTCCTGATATGAAAATGCCTCCAACAGATCAGATAGCAACAAATGCATGTGTCTGGGGTCTTTTTGGGGCTATTATGGAGACGATGTGTCCTGTACAAACAAAAGGCCTCTTTGTAGCTGCTGCAATTGGGGTGGGAGCTGGTGAAGAGCTTTTAGAATCTTATTTAGAAAACAAGCTTCCTAAGAAGATTAGGTTTTTAAATCCTATACTGTCTACTGTAGCTATGACGACAGCCCTTGTAGGGGGAGCTTGCTTGTCAGAGACCATTTCTGCACCTGTTAGAACAGCAATTACTGCAGGATATCTCTTTGCAATCACTGCATCAGTTCCAAAAAGCGTAATTTCCAGTCCTTGCTATACGAAGATCAGAGAGAAAGTGCTGACGTGGTTAAGAGCTCGTCCGGGCCTTTTATAAGGCATTAATCTTTTTGTAGAGTTCATCTTGAGCCGGCAGGATTTCATCGCGTAGCCAGTGCGAGAAACCTATAATGTCTCCTCGTACTGCCCGCGTGCACATCTCTACGTAGCGCTTGTCTTCAACAAAGAGTATAGGCCTTTCTATTCCCATGTAGCGAGTAAGTATGGCACTTAGGTAGAGCCTTGCAAACTTGCCTGTATATTTGTTGAATGGATGAATTCTGACAATGTGGGTATGGATATAGGATGCTATGTAGATATAGTCGTTTTCTTTTGTGAGAAGAAATATAAGCTCTTCTGCAAGTTTTTGCATCTCTGCTGCTACTTCTTCAGGCAGCGTTGCAATATGTGCGCCAGCGCGATGCCATGCTAAGAGCTCTTCTTCTGTAAAATGTCTTAGTTCATTTCTGATAATAATTTCTTGATGGCTCTTGTTATAGAGTTCGAAGTCGACATCTGTTAGTTTGTTTTTGGCATCAGAATGCATATAGGATGTATAGACGATCTTACGCTCTCTTCGAAAGTTTCCTGCCAAAGGATCCATATTGTGTGCAAGCTTTGAATGGATATACTGCATGTCCTCTATAATTTTTGACTCGCTTTCTATGAGGGCATTTGGTTTTTGAAGGATGCGCTCAGTGACAGCACGGAAGGCATTTTTAAAGTTAACAAGCTCTTGAGGATTGTAGGTGTCATGTTCACAGCTGGAGCTTTCTTTTGCGTACACTTTTCCTATTCTCCCGTCGGGAGAAAGTTTTATGCCGGTGTGCATGTAGAGTGCTAAGTTTTCAGGATAGGCTTTTGTTGAGGATAATGGGGTATATAAAAGAGTGTTTATGTGCTCGTTTGTCCACTTTAGCTCATCCCGAAGATAGTTTGCAAAAAGCACATAATCTTTTTGCGCGACAGCCCTGCTAATGGCATTGACATATTCACTCTCTCTAAAAAAAATAAGGGGAGCATGGCCACCATAGCGTCTTAGCACAGCATTTACAAGCAGCCTTGCTAGTTTCCCTACCATAGAATTGAAAGGTGAGATATCAGCAAGCTCTACGTGGATATATGCAGCAATATCTATTGGATCTTCTTTCCGGCTGATTTTATTAAGTATCTCTTCCGCTAAATTCTGCATGCGATTGGGAATCTGCATGTAGTGTGGAGCAACGTGTAGGCCTACTTTTCGCCAGATTGCTTTTTCCTCTTCATTCGTAATCTGCAAGCCACCTGTTCCTTCTAGGAGTTTTGCCATTTCATAAAATCGTTCTCGTTCCATTTGAGTGAGTACCCTTTCTGCTTGTGATCGAAAGTAGGGTAGGAGAATGGGACTTGCGAGATATTTAGATCCCCGGCGAAACTGTCCTGGCAAGAGTATCTCTTTATTTGGAACATTTTCGAGAAGAAGGCTATGAAGTTTTAGTATATACTGGATAATAGCAGTGGGATTTTCTTCAAATGGGGTGAAGGGGGATCTAAGAAACGACCTCTCTATGTAGGCGATCGTTTTTTCATAGTTTAACCCAAAACGCGGGTCAATTAAAATCTTTACAGACCGTATTTTATTTTCAACAAAGCCGCGAGTAGCTGCACCTATTTCAGTTCCTACACTATCCAATTGTATGAGCTTTTGTGTCACACCGGCATGGACAATATCTGTTGTTATTTTTTGACAAAATTCTGCTGTGTAGAGCGTAGCGTCGCAGCATGCTGTACTATACATGCGTGCTTTTTGCTCGGCGGGCCGATTAAATCTCGCTAAATAGTTAGGAAAGTAGGTGTGATTAAGGCCGCTAGCAAGGGCAGGAGTAAAGAAGAAGCCTGCAACTGCTACAACTTTGAAAAGCGTAGTGCCGACTTCAAGTGCCTTCCTTATAACTCTTCCACACCACGTAGAGCAGTTCTTTGGGTTTACTTCTGGATCTGAATTTTTGTAGTCTGTAGTAACTGATGGAATTGACATAGATTAAGATAGTAGCCGAACGGCATTTCTACATCAATAAAATAACGGGAGTTAATTAACTCCCGTAAACTAAAGCTTCACACAATTAGTATGGGCGTCTGCCACCACGTGGGCGATCGCGGAATCCTCCTGAACGCTCTTCGCGAGGTCTTGCCTCGTTAACTGTAAGGGGACGGCCGCCTAGGTCTTGGCCATTAAGTGCCGCGACTGCAGCTTGTGCTTGATCATCGCTTTCCATTTCGACAAAACCAAAGCCTCTTGATTTGCCTGTTTCTTTATCCATAATGATTTGAACTGATTTTACAGTTCCAAACGATGAGAAGATCTCTGAAAGCTCGTCTTCTTTTGTAGCGTGCGGAAGATTTCCGACATATAGTTTACTTGCCACTGACTGTGTACTCCTAAAAAATGTTCAACTTCTAAGAATTCATAAAATACCCAGTCGGGACTTTAGAAATCCTTAGAATCACACCCATTATGAACTACATCAGATTTTTCAACACCATAAATTTTCAATCTGATGAAAATCCTCTATACATTTTCCTTTATCAGGGGAGGGGATGGGCTCATATGTTTTATCTAAAATCTTTAGTGGCAGATGATTCTGGCATGGCCTCTTTATCGTAAATATAAGAAACCCACTTGCATATAAAGATCTTTTTTAGTACAGTTCGGAGATAGGTTTAACTTCTAACGGATTAGTACAACGATGCAGCTTTCGATAGCGGGCATACATACCGACTTCACACGCGAAAAAAAGGCTCCTAAACGCCCCCAGGGCGTGAGCCGTAAGGATACCATCATCATTGCTATGCTCGTTAACATAGCACTCTTAGCGGTTTTGTTTGCAACAGCAAATAGGCCGGATCAAAATGTAACTCTGGCAAAGGTTGAACCCATTGTCCAGCAGTTTGAAACCGTATCTCAAGTAGAAAAAGCAGCTCCCATACAGGTCAAAGCGCCTGTAGATGAGATTGACGAGCTTTTAAAGAGCTATACGCAAAAGAGTGAAAAAGTCGAGACTCCTCCTGCAAAAGTGGAAGAAAAGCCAAAGCCTCAAGCTAATACACCCTACATTGAAGTGTCAGTGAAAAAAGGCGATGTACTTTCAAGAATTGCCCGAAAATACAACGTAAAAGTTGAAGAAATTATTGTATTGAATAATTTGGAAAGTGCAAAAGTCAAAGTAGGGCAGCGTCTTAAGATTCCCCAACATTCAGGTGCTGTTGAACAAACAGCAGATATCTACGTAGTTCAAGAGGGTGACAGTCCCTGGAAGATAGCAAAAAAATGCCGAATTGAGGTAGAAGAGTTACTTCGCCTTAATAATTTGGATGAGGCAAAGGCAAAAAACCTCAAGATTGGGCAAAAACTACGTATTCGTCAGTAACCTCAGGGTAACATGCATCTCTCTAGACAGCTCATCATCGCTGTGATTATTTTATATGTACTTGGGCTTGTGATGATTTTTAATACATCATCAGCTGAAGCTATAGATCTTGCGCTCTATGGAAATACCCATAACGCCTTCTTTAAGCAGATATTTTACACCTTGATCGGTGCAGGAGGCGCATTTTGCTTTTTTAGGATTGGTTATAAAAGGCTTCTCGAGCTTTCACCTGTTGCCCTCGTAGCCATTTCAATTATGCTGCTCTTAGTCTTTGTGCCAGGTATCGGAATGAAGGTAAATGGCTCACGCCGCTGGATCAGCCTTTTTAAATTTAGCCTTCAGCCGTCTGAGTTTGTAAAGTTCATCGGACCTGCATTTCTCATACATCGCCTTTCGATGTTCAAAGAGGCAATAGAGCTAAAGCCCTTCCTTAAGCTTTTAGGGATACTTGCCATTCCCTTCGTTCTTATCCTTATAGAACCAAATAATGGCACGGCAGCGGTCTTTGGCTGCGTCTCAGCTATCGTCTGCTTTTTGGCACATGTGCCATGGCGGTATTGGCTTGTCCCGCTTGCAATTTTTGTAGTACTTGGCACAAGTGTTGCCCTGCAGCTTCCCTATGTTGCAAAGCGTATTGAGGTCTATCTCAATCCGGAGCTTGACCTCAAAGGAAAGGGGCACCAGCCGCATCAAGCAAAGATTGCTGCAGGATCTGGTGGGATCGTAGGTAAAGGGCCTGGAAAGAGTCTGCAAAAGCTCTCATATTTGCCTGAGGCGCAAAATGACTATATCGCAGCGATTTTTGCTGAGGAATATGGCTTTTTGGGGATGCTCATTCTTGTTTCTACCTATGCATGGCTTGGTTTTATAGCCTTTAGCATTGCAATGCGATCCCCAGATAATCAGGGGCTTTATTTTGGGGCAATTATTGCCTTTCTCTATAGTTTTCAGGCCTTTTTAAATCTTGGTGTTGTAAGCGGGCTTATGCCATCTACCGGGCTTAATTTGCCCTTTTTTAGTCAGGGCGGCTCTTCCTTAATTGCCAATGTTTCAGCACTCGGTGTGCTAATGAGTATCGAAAAAGCAAGATGCAAGAGGCCAATATGTCAGGGAGTGTAGTTATTTCAGCTGGAGGAACAGGCGGACACCTCTTTCCTGCGCAGGCACTTGCAGCGAAACTAAAAGATGAGATGCCGGGACTAGATCTTATTTTTATGGCAAAGGGGCTTAGAACAAATAGTCGATTTAACAAAGAGCTCTTTTCTTTTCACGATATTCCAAGCGGCCCCATCGCACCAAAAAAACTCTTTTTTTCTCTATTTAGTATCACGTATGGAATTATAAAAAGCCTGCACCTACTTCGTAAAGTAAAGCCAAAGCTCGTTATTGGCTTTGGAAGCTATCATAGCTTTCCGGTGCTTGTTGCTGCAAAACTCCTTGGCATAGACCTTATTTTACATGAGGCAAATAGCATTCCAGGCAAAGTAAATAAGCTTTTTTCTCCCTATGCAGCATGGACGGGAATTTTTTTTCCTGCTGCTGCAAACTATCTTACTGGCAAGGTGCAAAAGACAGATATTCCTCTGCGAGCTGAGTTTTCAAAAGAGAAGCGAGTATCTCGTCAGGAGGCAATTCAGCATTACGGTCTTCAAGAGGATGCCTTCACTGTGCTTATTTTTGGGGGATCTCTTGGTGCAAAACGGCTGAACGCGCTTGCCCAAAAAGCACTTTTAAAGCTCTCTCGCAGGCTTCAGGTGCTGCACTTTACAGGCTCAAATGATTCTATTGATGAGCTAAAACAAGGTTATGCTGAAGCAAACATTTTAGCCCATGTTGCCCCTTTTGAAAAGAACATGCACTATGCATGGGCAGCATCCGATCTTGCAATTACGCGCTCTGGTGCTTCAACCTGTGCAGAAGCGATCACCTATGCCGTTCCCACAATCTTTATCCCATATCCCCAATCAGCAGACGGCCATCAAGATAAAAACGCAGAATACGTTGTAGCTGAACTTGGAGGAGCGATTTCCTTCAAAGAAAAAGAGCTTACGGATGCCTTGCTTGCCGAGGCAATTGAGAAAATAGATCTACACAAGATGAAAGAAGCTCTCTATACTGCTCGTGAAAATATGCAAGATCTTCACTTTTCGGATCTTGTTATCGATTTTTTACAGGAGAATGCATGAATTACTATTTTATTGGCATTGGCGGCATAGGGATGAGCGGCCTTGCTCGCATTTTACTGCAGAAGGGAGAAAAAGTTGCGGGAAGCGATGCGGCAATGAGCTACGTAACTGATGGCCTTTTGAAGGCTGGAGCTACAGTCTATATAGGCCATAGCGAAGAGCAGCTTCCAGATGATGCAACTGTTATCTACAGCACAGATATTCAAGCTACAAATCCTGAAATCGTTAAAGCAAAGAGGCTAAACCTTCCTCTTCTTCACCGCTCAGACCTTCTTTTTTCGCTTATGAGCGAAAAGAAAGTTCTCGCAGTAACCGGAACACATGGCAAAACGACAACAAGCTCGCTTCTTACGCATGTTTTTTGCGAAGCAGGAAAGGATCCAAGCTTTGCTGTGGGTGGTCTTTTGCAGGGAAAAGAAATAAATGCATCCCATGGCAAAAGCCCCTACTTTATTGCAGAGGCCGATGAAAGTGATGGAACCTTTCTCAAATATTATCCTGAAGGGGCTATTGTCACAAATATTGACAACGACCACCTTGCCCACTTTGGCACCTGGGAAAATCTAGTAGAGGCCTTTAAGACCTTCACAAGCCGCGTGAAAAATAAGGAGCTTCTTCTCTACTGTAAAGATGATCCTACGCTCCAATCGCTTGCAGTCGATGGAACATCCTACGGCTTTACGGAAGGTGCAGACTTTAGGATTACAAATTTTCGTCAAAATGGCCTCCAAATTATCTACGATCTTGAACATAGGGGCACTCTTTATAAGGATATCATCTGCAACCTTGCCGGCAGGCATAATGCACTCAATTCAGCAGCGGTCTTTGGACTTGCATTTCAGGTCGGGATAGATCCTGAAGATATTCTAAAAGGACTATCTTCTTTTAACGGGGTGAAAAGGCGCCTTGAAAAAAATGGCGAGGCAAATGGCATTACATGCTTTGATGATTATGCACACCATCCGGCAGAGATTAAAGCTACCCTAAAGGCACTTCGTGCCTCTGTTGGAGATAGAAGCCTTGTTGCAGTCTTTCAACCCCATCGCTATAGCCGCATGCGATATGTGATGAAGGACTTTGATAATATATTTGAAGATGCAGATATCGTCGTTGTTACAGACCTTTATACGGCAAAAGAAACTCCTGTCCCTGGAGTGTCTACAGAGGCAATTATCGATGAGATAAAGAAGACCCATCCAAACTGCATCTATATGCCAAGGGATAAGGTTGTAGAAGAACTTGCAGCAAGTGTTCCAACGACATCTGTCGTCATAACGCTTGGAGCGGGCGATATTACAAAAGTAGGAAAAGAGTTAATCGAGCATGTTCAGAGAAGCTGACGACAAAATGCCTTTAAAAAAAGCGCTCCTCTATGTGCTTTTCTCTGTCATTATTATTTGGGGAACGCTTTTTTTAACGTGGCTTATCCATCGGGCTATACTTGTTAAACGCTCCCAAGATCCTCGTTATAATATTGTCGCTTTAGTTCAGACCACTCAAGGTACAAATACCTTGCAAAATTGGCAGATTGCTGAGCTTTTAGACCTCTCTTGTGACAATAGGCAAAACCTCTATATGTTCGACCCTAAGGAAGCAAGTGACAAGCTTATGGGGCATTCCTGCATACAAAAGGCAAATGTTCGTCGCCAGCCTCCGGGTATAATCCTTGTAGATTATCTTCTTAGGGAGCCTGTTGCTTATCTTGCAGAATATAGCAATGTAGCTGTCGATAAAGAGCGCTATCCCTTTCTGCATCGTCCCTATTTTACGCCAAAGATTTTGCCAGAGCTCTATATTGGTGCAAATGACCTTACCTTTTTTAGTCCCTTAGATTCTGACGAAGCGCTTCTTGCCTTTAGGCTGCTCGATAGTGCAAAAAAAATTCTTCCTTACCGAATCCGTCGCATAGATACACAAAATGCCTACAAAAAAAACGCAGGGATGAGAGAAGTTATTGTTATTGTCGATGAGGGAAAAAAAGAACGAATTTTACGCATGAATCCTCATGGCTTTGACGCATCGCTAGCTACTTTTATGGAGCTTCATTCAACTTTTGAAGGTATTAATCCTTCTTGTGAGAGCCAAATTATCGACCTTCGCACTCCCAGTATCGCCCTCGTTAAGTAATTTATTGTATTAAATAATTTGCTACTCTGATAAGGAGGAAAAGAAAGGGCTTATTTGGTTTTGATATGCGAATTACTCCTCAAAACTTTTTTGATCACTACATTATAGATCCATTTTCTAAGGAGCTTACCTATCCAGAAAAGATATTAGCTCTTTCATTATCAATACTTTGCGCCATTCCGTTTGGAATATTGCATATTCGGGCAAAATATTTACATACTAAGACAGTAGTAAATCTGACATCAAAGTATGAGGAGCGTTTAGGTGCTCTCGATAGAACTGCAGCGTCCATTGCGAAGGTGAGTATACCGCTTCTTCGTACAAATCAATCTGAGGTTGCAATCTCGCAAAAAGATGTTGGAGCTATTGTCCAAGATAAGCTCATAAAGCCCTTTTATTCAAAAGCTTTGCCAAAAGAAGAGCATGTTACAGTCCCAATAACAGATCCTGTAACAAAACAGACAAAGTGGCGCTTTTGGAATTCTCTTTCAAGGCGAGAAAAAATCCAAGTTAATAATACCGGAACACACCCTCATAACCAATTGCCTACATGGGCGCCGGAATCGGCCGTTAATCTCAAATTTTTTGGTAAGCATGGCCAAGCAGAGTTTATGCCTGGAGATCCTCGAGAACATCACGGTAATGATCATGCGGCCCGCGCTGCCATACTTTCCACAGTGTTTGCCTATCTCTATCATAAGTATGCTCCCGGCGTAGAGGTGAGCGCGCAGGATCTTGCCCTTATTCAAGTTGTGGCAGCAGGACATGATTCAGGACGTCAAACTGAAGGGCCTGATGTCTATGATGAGGAAAGTGCAAAAAATGTACAAACTGTTCTTCAAAATTTAGGCTGTACGGATAGCGTCTTGCTTAGTGATGCAAAAGCTGCTATTGCGCATAAGGATAGTAATCCCTTTGAAACAAAACCTCTTATGGCAAAGTGTGTGCAGTGTGCAGATTCTGCAGAATATACGCGGCTTCTCCTAAGCTCTACAAAGCAAGATGAGTCGAGCTTTGTACATTCTCAAGGGTATCTGGATATCTTTAGAGAGCTAGAGGCATATGCAAAATATAAAAATGGAGCAGATCCAAAAGGTGTTGAGCTAAAAGATGGCATGACATTTGGAGATTTTTCCGATGAGCTTTCTTCGCTTAGGCGAGAAATGAATGATCTTATCTTTGTTACGCATCAACAAAGTTTTCGTGCTGAAGTTGTCCGTGCAGGAGGAAATATCTACAATGCGATCCTTGAGACGATAAATCCAACAGAATATCCACTCCTTACCGCAGTGCTGAGACAAATTGGCGTGAAACAAAAACCTCCTTCCGCAAAAGAGGTGAAGGAGCAGCAGAAATTAGCCGAAGCTAAAAGCTGGATAAAGTTTGGTGTTTCTAAAATTGCGACGGCCTCTCTAGAAAACCTCTACGACAAGCTCAGAAAAAATCGCCTTCCGGAAGCTGAAGGGGTACGAAATGTTCTGAAGGCAGAAATTGACCATAGGGGAGAGCTGCGAAGTAGATATGATGCTGCAAATGGCGCGGATGAGGTTGTAGCAGCCTTTCAAGCTATGCCTCCCATAATGCGCGATTTTTCTCATTTTGAAGAGCGCATGCAGATACTAGATAAGGCAAAGCTTGAATCTACCCTTGAATATAGGCACCATCTCGCAAAAGCCCTTTTGGATAGCGAAGATGTACAGCCCGAACGGCTTCAAAAAGAGGCGCTTCAACTCCTTGATAGCTACAGCAAAAAAGATAAAACCTATCAGGCAGATGATGTGCAGACAACGTGTGCTTTAATGCTTGAGCGTGCTGCAAGGGAGTATCAAAAAGAGGGAAGAATTCCTGAAGCTAAAAAAGCGCTAGAGGATGCCGCAGAGCGTATCAGAATACCGGAGTCTAGCGATTTTTACGATCTTAAAGGGCTTTTTCAACGAGAAAGGCAGGGCACGGCTATCGTCCACACGCCAGCTGACTGCGGTATGCTCAGAAAAAGAAAGCTCGGTATGCTTGAAAAGGTAATAGATGGTAAAGAGGTTCTAGAGCTAAGTGTAGAGCTTCCGCCGCATATACGTGCTCAACTTGATGTAACGCTCGAGACTCTTATTCCAGAAGGTGAAAAGTCGGTAAAGCCATCGGTTTTTCTCCCAAAAGTTGGATCTGAGTACAAGTTTGGGCCGAAAAATATGGAACTTGGCGAAGATGTAGTCCTAAACCTTGCTCCAGGAGTTGAACTCTTAGTAGGGGTTACAAAAAAGTACTATAACCAGCGACACCTTGTCAGAGTACGTGTTGTGCCTGGAACACCTGTACAGAATGTTCATGCAGCTTTTGCAAAGGTCGGTCTGACGTCGGCGCTTTTACCATCTCGAAAAGAAGATGTTGTAAATGAACTTAGAGCAAGAAGCATTGCCTTTCGCTTTCCGGAAGTTGCCTACCATGACCCTTATGTGCGCGTACCTCCAAATGAGCTCTACAGCATGCTAACGGATGCACAAAAGGTAGTTGTTGATACTGATGTCGAACATGCAAAGCTTACGCAAGTTGGTAATGGCCACTATGAAATGGTGATACCAGATATTGCCAAAGAGGCATGGCTTGGAGGTGTGCGAGCTGTTGGAACCTTTATTTGGGGCGGAGCGTCTATGCACGATACTGCCTTTGTCCTCAAAAACATCCTAAAAAATGGTCTCCTATCTTCGCAAGAGCGCTTTCAGCATGGAATACTTGGCAATGGCTGCTGTCCGATATATAACTACCAATCGGGTTCTGGAGACCAGGTCTTTGCACGCGTGCTTACTAAAAACTTCCTCTACAGTAAGTTTCCGATGGAAAACTTTGCAATTACAGGAAAGGTCTTTGTCATTTTAGACAACCAAGTTTTGGAGCGGATGCCCTATGCCTATGTGGGGGATAGAAACGGTGTTCGAAATCCAGATTACTATGTAAGTAACTTTGCTGCAGAAAAGCAGGAGCCGATTCGAGATTTTAAAGGTCATGAGATGATACGAGGCCGTTTAGGGTTTAAAGACCATCTCCAGGCGCTCAACAAAGAAAAAATGCCTCTTAATGAAGTGATGCTCGATCTTAACTGCGGCTCAAAATATATAAAAAAACTGGTTGTTTGGACGGAAGAAGATAGGCTTGCACTTATTGCAGAACTGCAGCGCGTAGGCATCTATGAAATAGGTGGAAAGCTTATAGAAGAGGTCGTTGTTGCAAAAGATAAATTAGATCCTACGATCGTTGATGACTATAACGAAGAGAATCCCTACACAGAGGAGAGGCTACATGGCACGGCCTATATCTGATTCCAGAATTTTTTACGTTTCAGTGACGGACGCTGATGGAAATCCCCTTTATGAAGCTGTAAACCCGCTTGCCCACGAAATCACCATTGCACATATCGATAAAACGACAACAGTCTGCAGCTGGTTTGATATGGCAAACCAAAGCATGCGGTCGATTCCGGTATCATCCTATGAGCATCACGAAAGAGATAAATACCTCGTAAAAGATGTCTACGGCTCTACCTACATCTTTGAATATGTCAACCGCCCGCTCTATGAAAAGCATGTTCATCCAATCTGTCCAGGCTCTCCAGAATCCTTTGACACAGACGATGAAGTGCAGCGCTTTCTCCAAAAATCAATGCTTACTTAATCCATAGTGGATAATGTTGTGGATTCGGGCGATTTTTGTATGGCTATTGCGATAGCCGTGGGGTTTTGTTGCATCAAAGCGTAGGGCATCGCCCTCTTTAAGGTTTTTCCAGCTTCCGTCAGTAAGTATCTCTACGCTACCGGAAGCTACAATCACATCCTCTAGTATGCCCTTGGTGTGTCCTTCTGATAGATGCAGTGCAAAAGGTGCAAGTTCTAGTAAAAAGACTTCCATGTGCAGCGCTTCGTCGTAGGGAAGTAGTGTGGCAACCTGTACACTTTTTTCACTCTGATGAAGAGGTTGAGGGGTGCGCATTACGCTCTCCTCTGCGATAAAGTGAGAAAAAGGCAAACTAAAACCTGCAGCTATTTTCCAAAGTGTAGCTATTGTGGGACTCGATTCTTCCCGTTCGATCTGACCAAGCATCGCCTTGCTTACCCCGGTCTCCTCTGCAGTCTTATCTAAACTCCAGCCGCGTTCTTTTCGTAAGCTTTTTATAGTAAGCGATATATGTTTATAGATGTCGTTCATAAGGAATCCTCTTGTGCGTTATAGCGCACAAATGGTAGTATAGTTTTATTGTGCACTATAGCGCACAAAATGTGAAGGAGAAATATATGGATCAGCTAGCAAGTAAAAGCGCACTAGTGGTGCAAAAAGCATTAGAAGAAAAGGGGCTCTCCTGCAAAGTAGTAGAGCTTTCTTCAAGCACTCGAACGGCTCAAGAAGCAGCAGCAAGTATTGGCTGCGAAGTTGGGCAGATTGTAAAATCGCTTCTTTTCAGAACAAAAATCAGCCAAAAACCTGTTCTAATATTAGCCAGCGGTAAAAATCGAGTCTCAGAAAAAGCGATAGAGGAAAAGCTTTTAGAAAAAATCGAAAAGGCCGATGCAGAGTTTACAAAAGAAATTACCGGTTTTGCGATTGGCGGCATTCCACCGCTTGGACACAAAACTCCCATTGACCATGTCTTCATAGATGAGGAGCTCCTCTCATATGAAACTATATGGGCTGCAGCAGGAACTCCCTTTGCCGTCTTTAGTCTTCCATCACTAAAGCTTGAATACGCTACAAATGGCAAAGTCATCTCAATAGGCAAATAACAGTGGAAAAGGCAAAATCAATGGCATTTTTCTTGAAAGAGTAGTGAGGGTCTATTGATTATTTTGAGTGTATTTAGGAGGATAAAAAATCAGTTTTCTTTTACAATAGCTGCCTATGACACCAAAATTTCTCTATAAAGTACTTTCTTATTCCCTTTGGGAACAAAGCCTTGGTAAAGAAGCGCTCCTCCTGCCGGAAGAGGATGAGGCTTTTGTCCACTTCTCTACCCAAGAGCAGCTTGAGCGAATACTCGTAAAATACTGGGCTAACGTGCGAAAGTATGTGGTATTAAAAATCGATCCAAGCCGCCTTACAGGCGAGCTTGTTTTAGAGTCAAACCGTGGCGGCTCTACAAAATACTACCATCTCTACAATGGCTCCATTCCACTAAAAGCTGTAATCGAGAGCAGCATCTCCGCTAGGCCTTAATTTTCTGGACTAAGGCCCAATGCCGTTCACTT
>CAZEGK010000042.1:0-21769 GCA_964512205.1 uncultured bacterium
CTCTAAAACAGTTGCAAGGGATGGAATAGATAGAGACACAAGTTTAAATAAATTTGGAATGCGAAATTTTAAGAAAGTTGACAGCCCAGACCTGCCCCCATTTCTTTGCTATCCAGGTTAAGAATGTAAGAGCGGAAAAAGAATTTCCACACTCCAGAGAGCTTCGCTCAAGAATAGATTTATTGCATCACTAGCATGCTACCGCTGGTTTAGGGCTTTTCAAAGAGGAAAACGCCCTGGCCGTCGCGCTGTTTGCCGCCGGGAGCGAGTGTTCTTTGCTGGTGAATGTGCCGTCTTATGTGGATGCTATTCTTTGACACTTTGTTGACGAACTCTTCATTAAGAAACGTTCGGAACTTGAAGCGAGCTTTAAGCAGAGTTGCCTCTTTTTCAAGCTGTAGGCTATCTTTTCTATTATGCGAGATAAAATGCTTTGCATCCTCAAAAAGGCCAAGCCCTTGCGGCGTAAGCACTGTGACGAAATAGTCAATCCCTTCCCTTCCTTCCATAAACTGTGTAGCGTGGACAGTTTCATATTCAAATGCACCAGGAACCATCTCACGCACTGCTGCATAAAACTCGATGCCTTTGAGATTTTCTGCGTCATCTTCCTTATGGACGGAGCCAAGGTGACCCTCGCCTGCTAAAAAGACAAAGTCTGCAGCTTCTGTAAGGTGTGTAATTTTGATGCTCGAGCCTATAGCCTCTCGCATGGCTGCTGTATTTCCCGCGAACTCATTAAAAGCCACTCTATCATCATGTCGTATGCCAGGAGCGGATATTGTATAATTTTCCAGCTGGCCAACAGGAATGCGGTCAGCATCAACGAATTGACGAACTACAGTATTTTGGCTGATGGCACCGCCAAGGCTTTGCCCTGTTACGATAATGCCATTTGCAACTTTATCTTCCGGAAGCTCATTTCGCTCTTTCGCTCTCGTGTAAAGCGCGTTGTACCACTCGCTCACAAGCTCTTTTACTTGCTCTTGATCCTTTATTTGGTTGGCATGAAAGATCTGATTGCGATAGCCATCTAGCTTTGCAAATGAGCCAAACCTAAATTGGTTGTACACTTCAGCATTCCTTGCCGTCAAATCCCCTTGGATAATATTGTGCTCGAGCTCACCGATAAGGCGATCTATTCCAAAGAGCACATATTCATCTGTTAGCTGCTTTTGCACTTCTTTAAGCTGCCTTACAAGCGCTTGTGCATCTTCTTTTTCTGCAGCTTGCGAACTTTGCTGCCGATCAACATAGCCATGCATAATCTTTTTATAGATCTTAAGATAACCAGTCGACAGCAGGTTAGAAAACGACATTTCTAGACCAATTCTATTGAGAAGCCAGTCATAGTCTCTTGCGAGCTCTGTAAGCCCGCGATAGCCGCATTGTTTTGTAAAACTTGTCTCTATAGCTCGATTTGCCTCTCTCAGCGAAACCACTGCATCATCCATATTGCCGGCATCGATATAGGTTTTTGCCTGCATCATGTGGCCGACCCAGATTGGTACGCTATATTTTTTGAAAAATTCGGCATCATAGGGGACATTGAGCATCATCCCTTCATACCCTGGAGGATTTAGGCCATTTAGGTCGTTTAAAAGGGTATCTTTGCCATGTAGGGCATATTCACTACTTGCAGTACTTCTAGCAAGAAAGATTGCAGGAAGCTTTGAGTCTTTTCCAGCAGGTTCCAACGTATAGGTAAAGATTCCAAAACCGTTACTTGTGCAACGAGAAACCTTGTACCACCTTCTCTCCCCTTCATCTGTAAGCAGTGCCGGAATGAGGGTGCTCGAGTAAAAACCAGTCTCCTCTGAGCCCTTAAGAAGATTTGCCTTTACTACCACGTGATCGAGCTTTTCAAGCCATAGGTCGCGATTTTGTGTATTTGCCATCACATCAAATGCCTGAGAAAGCTCCTGGCGGTCAATCCAAAGTTTTTCTTCGCCAAGTTCTGCTGTCGTATAGCCTGCTTGAAGCGGCTTTTTAATTTTTCTGCCGGTGTATGAAGCCTCAGATGCCTCTTTATCAAGGGAAAAAGGCTCCATAAGGAGCTCCAATTCCTTTTCTGTGCAGTCGCCAAGGCTTGTCGGCAACCTGTCAAATCGCTCGACCCAATCGGAGATGACTTCTATACCGCTTGAAGTTTCGCTACTTTGGGTATCACTTTCAGATCCGCTCACTTTAGGTGAAACAAAAACTTCCATTAGGCTTCTGAGCAGATATTTTGGAATTTTTGTTTTTTCTGCAACCTGGTCGAGGGATAAACCATCTATCTCTTTCAGAAGGGGAAGTTTTTGTATAAGCTCTTCAAGATCATCTGCATCGATAGTGCGAAGGCCTATGTTCATACGGTAGACATGCTCAGGAGTGAGCCTTTTTGCGGAGGAAAGATCCATTTTAAAGGCTTTTTGGACTTCATCTACTTTTCTTGTGCCATACTCATCTTCTAGAAAGGATCTATACTTTTGAACGGCCTGCTCAGAATTTTTGCTTCCCATAACAAGCTGCAGCGTATCTCCAGCAAGGACAAGCGAAGAGTCTGCATCATCCGGAGTAAGCTTATCTTTTGCAGAATAATTTCTCTCATACCCATGCTCAAAGGCAAAGCATGCAAGTTTTGTAAAGGAATCATCAAATTTGCCCGAGCGCTTATCAACCGGAAGCTGCTTCCTCACGCCAGCTTTAAGCTCCTCGTCTGTTGCACCGGGAACTTGTTTTCGAAGTTCTTCAAGGTGCAGCTCTTCTTGTTTTTTGGCAGTGCGTGAACTTCCCTGACAGATCGTATATTTTTTTAGACCACGTTCAGTACCTTGAAGATGGACAAGGGATGTCGATTGAGCGAGCACTTTTTTTAACCCAGAAAGTATAGGCCTATCTTCTACTTTCCATTTCCGATCGCTATGCTCGATTTCTTTTTTTACAGTAACTTCATTTCCTTTTATTAAGGAGCGTGCGACAGCTTCTACAAGTTCATATTCATTTTGCCCCTCAGCATTTTCTACAGAAAAAAGAAAATCGCGATCCGAGCCCTGGACATGGACAAGCCACTGGTGATCATCATATCTATCTATGGTAAATTCACTAGTCATAAAAATTATTATAACCACAGTATGCATTTTTGCCAACATAAAAATATAATTTCCTGTAGAATCAGGCTATGATTAACGAACGATCTATAAAGGCCGTAGACAAGAGTCGTTTTGGCCCCTTTAGCAAACCTCTCTATAACTCCTATGGATTTAATAGAATTCCAAAGACAGTAGAGGCCCTTTTTACAGGCAACAATGAGAATGCACTCCCCCAAGATTGTTTCCCCGCTGAAACCTTCGACTTTGTCCTCCTCTTCTTTATAGATTGCTTTGGCTGGCGCTACTTTGACTCCTGTAAGGAAAAATTCCCCTTTCTAAAGCGATTTCTAGATGAGGGAATTGTCTCTAAAATCACCTCCCAATTTCCCTCAACAACCACAAACCATGTAACTGCCATCCATACTGGCCTAAGTGTTGGTGAAAGCGGCCTCTATGAGTGGTTCTACTACGACCCGATTGTCGATGCCTCTATCTGCCCGCTTCACTTTTCCTTTACAAAAGATAAAGGCTTTAACAGCCTAAAACGAGCAGGTTTTAGCCCAAATGAGCTCTTTCCCTTTGATCCTCTCTATGGAAAACTCTCAAAACTCGGTGTAAAATCTGTTGTCTTTCAAGATCATGAATCCGCTCATTCTCCCTACTCTGAAATTATGTATAAAGATGCAGAAGTTGTCGGTTTTAAAAACCTTCCGGATGGACTTAACAAACTTTTGCAAAAGGTTGAAAAGGCAAAGGATAAGACATACTTTTTCTTCTACTACGGAGATATTGATGGTAAAGGCCATGAGTTTGGCCCTGGATCTTTGCAAGTAGAGGCTGCTATAGATAAAACCTTTACAAAGCTAGAGGCCTTTTTCCAGGAATTTACTCAAAAAAACAAAAAAAGGGGCGCGCTCCTTGTCACTGCCGATCATGGCATGATTGAAATACACCCTGAAACATCCTGGTATATCAATAAAGAACTCCCCGAAATACTCCCCTTACTCAAACAAAATGCAAAAGGCGAGCTCATCGCCCCTTGCGGCTCTTCCAGAGATATGTTCTTGCATATTAAAGAAGAGTGCCTACCCACAGCCCTTACCCTCCTAAAAAAATCACTTTTAGGTATCGCAGAAGTCCATCTAACAAAAGAGCTTATCGAAAATGGCCTCTTTGGCCCAGTCACAGAGCGCTTTTTAGAACGTGTAGGCAATGTAGTCCTCCTGCCGCTTGGTGAAAATTCCTGTTGGTGGTATGATCCAAAGCGTTTTGATACCCCCTACCATGGCCATCATGGCGGCCTCTCAAAACAAGAGCTCGAGACTATATTTTTAGCTCTTGCTCTTTCGTAAAGCCTTTTGCAACACGGGTGTATGAAATATGCAAGCTGCAGCGTACGCAACCAATAAAGCCCAAGCTCATCTTAACTTTGAAGCTTTGGAAAAAGGATCAAAAATCCTTGAACCGCCTGTAAAAGTTGTAGAAGCCTTTAAACAAAAGAGCCACGACGATGCGGTTCGTGAGGTAAATAAGCTCGCAGAAAGGCAGATTTGCATTCCCCTCTCATTTAGCCCGATTCTACTTACAAAATTTGGAACAAAGCGACTTGGAACAATCGAAGAGGCAGAACAAGTCTTTACTCTCGTTATTAAACAGCACAATATTGATCCGGCTACTTCTAAAAGCTCTTTTGTAGATGCACTCTTTGCCGAGCTTATGTGGGTATATATTAAAAGAAAAGAGCGTCAAGAAGCGAGAATAGAAGAGTTAGCTACAAAAAGACCTTGCACCAGAACGCTGACAGCGCTTTCTGCATTCTATGAAAAAAATGGGGCGGCGCAAAAGACCATAGACCTACACTATAGCTGGCCAGAAAACTTTCTACGCGATGGTTCATCACTACGATATGCAGCATATGCGATGAAAAACCTAAACCGAGAGTTTCAAGAGCGAAAAGCCATATATGAAGAGGCGTTAAAAAAGAACCCTGAGCTGATGAAGGATATCTATTTTATTGTAGACTATATACGCCTTAGCCTAATGGCTGATAGCTCCTCCCCGACGGAAGATGAGCTGCAAGCTGTGGAGCACTTTTTCGAACAAAACCCTGAGCTCTACCAATCTGATAAGGCAGTCCGCGAGCTTATAAGAGCCTGCTTTTATTCTAACGACAATGAACGAGCAAAAAAATACTACACACCCTGCCTCACTCAGGCATGGCTAAGCGATAAAACATTTCAGCGCATTGTCGTAGGAGTAGCAAAACATTCTCTATCTGATGCCAGCAAAATTTATGAAGCCAAAACAGGCTTCGGTAAACAGTCTAATAAACCCCACTACGTTCTCGACTTTCATAGGCGCTTATTCACAAGCCATGGCACTGAAGAGTATGGGGCCGCTAAACCTCACTATATCGTATTCCAATTGTGGCATCTCTTTAGCAGCCTTAGGCAGAGGAATTTTAACCGAAACGATATAATCAAAATCGAGCTCATTACAGGAAAGGGCAAAAAATATGCCCTAAAGACGGCCGTTTCTGAATTTGTGAAACGAACTTTTGGTTGGAAATGCAAAGCTAATAAATCCAATAGCGGCATGCTAGAAATTTCTGGTCCTGCCATCAATATTGTGAGAAGTGAAATAAAAATCCCGGATTATATTCCTAGAGAAAACCCCTTTAAGGAAGAGAAGAAACCTACCCTTTAAGACCTCTCCAAAGCAGCTGCATTGCAAAAGGAGTACCATGGCGTACGATGTCCCAGACAACCCAAGGACCTCGCTCTATAACTTGATGTGTAGCGCCTGCAAGCACAACTCCCGCTGCTATTTTAAGTGGCTTTATCCAGGAGATGATCGGTATACCTCCGGCAGCGTGCGCAACCATTGTGGGTGCAACGATTGGAGCCATAGCCCACAAGGTGCTGTAGCTAAAGAGTGAGTTAGATTGTCCTGAAAGTGCAACATATGATGCTATCAACGCAAGGCTTACCATAGTGCCGACTGCAGCTTCTGCAGGCTTTACCTGCTTGCCGCTAGACATTTCGACAATATTTGCAAAGGGAAGCCCAAACTTTGGCACCCAGCCAAGAGCTCCAAGAGCAACTCCATAGGCAGAAAGCCCTCCCTCTTTTGTAGAGAGCACTACTACTTTTCGGTCCTCCATTTTTGCCACAGGCTCGCTTTTCACCTCTATTGTATTTACCGGTGTCTGCTGCTGTAATTGGGCATCTACAAGCTGTTTAAGGCCATCAATTTTTTCCTTTATCATATGGCCAATTTCGCTCTCTTCAAAGTAATCAGCAAGGGTATAAAGGCCCTGTATAAGCTGTGCATATTGTCCAAGCTTTACTAGATTTTCCTCTTTCTTTATTCCAAGAGCCATCTTTTCTATATCTTGGCGTAGCGCTTTTTTAAAAACCTTAAGATAGGATTTGAGGATTACCCCACCACCATCAACTTTTGGAACAAGGTCTTTAAGGGGTTGAGGAACATCGATAAAGTCGGGCAAAATAAGATCTTGGAGACTCTCTTCCACCCCTTTTTGAAGTTCGCTAAAATCAGCCGCGCGGCTGATAAGATGCTTGCAGTCTGATTCAACATTTTGAGAAATCTGAGCAAGCCTTGCCTGCACACATGCTCTTACATCTTTTGTAAATGCGCCTGCAAGCTCTGATTGGTACCTTTTTATTGGACGATAGGAGGTAAGTGCTTGAGATGCTGTTAAAAAGAGTGTCTCCACAGATCTTTGCGACTCAAGCTCTCCTTTTAAGGCTACAATTTTTTCCTTTTGATCAAGTCTCTGCAGAGCGTAGGTAAGTTCTTCTCTCACCGCATGATTCGAAGGTATAGGTATGCTCTTTAATGCCTTTCTAATTTCAGCAAGGTTTGCACCCGGTAAATCCATCTTTTGCATTTCATGATCGATTATAGCAGAAAATTCGGCAAACTCTCCAAAGTCTTCCTGAAATTCAACTTGCTGCACCCGTTCGGAAATCTCCTCTACTAACTGGGAGAGCTTTTGCTGCTTTTGTGAAGATAGTCCAAGGTCCTTAATGCTAAGCTGCATTGCCTTTAGAGCAACTGTAACTACCTCTTTTGCATCCCCATGGCATACTTGCCGCAGAGCATACTGCCTCTCAGCGTCCCTTACTTCATAACCCACCCTATTTTGTAAAAGCTCGGTAAGAAGCGAAGATAAATTCTCTCGTACATCGCTATAACGGCACCACTCCTTTGTACAAAATATAGATCGGAGAAACCGAAATACCCTAGATGTAAGATCTTGGCTATTAGGCGTCTGTAAAATAGGCAGTAGGTTGCGGGCCACATTGCTTGCAGGAAGTGTCTTATTCTCTTTTGCCTCAAGCATGACCGGTAATGAAGAATTAACTATCTCTGAAAGTATTCTATCTACCATAGCTTCATTCTACCAGTTCTCAATATTGATAATAAAGTATTTTTTTGATAGATTTAGATTAAGAGAATGTGGAGGTCTATATGGTTGGTGGTATAGGTAGAAGAGGCCCTGCTGACGGCGATGATTTTGCACCAAGAAGATCGGCTAGGCTTCGCAATAAAGAGCCAAACGTCACCAAAAAAGTCGCACAAAAGCGCGTAGATAGATCCGAACCTACTCCTGCTCAGAATCTTGCAGAAAGAGTTCGCCCCCTTCCTGAACAAAAAAGAGGCCCCGCGAAAAAGACAAAAACAGGTGCCGAAGAGGTCCTTTTTACTATTGGTAAAGAAAAACCTAAGACCCGGGGAAGACGAGCCGCTAAAGCGCCTACTCAGCCTCCGCTCCTTGATCAATGGGAAGGAAGAGCCGCACTTGGTGAAACACTCAAAGGTGCATCCCAAAGGCTTTTACAAGCCATTACAACGCTTTTTCAAAGAACTCCTGCTATCCCTCGGCCTGTACAGACCGCAGCTATTGTTGCCGGCTCATTCTATGCAATGTATCAAGGGCATATAACTCCAGGCGGTCTCGTAGGAATTGCAGGAATTGAAGCAGCACGCACCATACTAAACAGGCAAGGAGCAGGGAATGCGAATCAATAACCCCTCAAATGACATCATCAACTACAGCCTCGATGTGCCAGTACAAGGAAGACCAAGAGAAG
Organism: uncultured bacterium; assembly: GCA_964512205.1. Taxonomy (GTDB): domain Bacteria; phylum Chlamydiota; class Chlamydiia; order Chlamydiales; family FEN-1388; genus SZAS-7. The sequence goes on from CAZEGK010000042.1 coordinate 8,195, forward strand.
TTGCAATTGAGCAAGATATACAACAAAATGGCCTCGATAAAAATTCTGTCTGGAGAAGACCTGTTACAAATGGCATTTTTTGGGAAAAGATACTTCGACCCATCTGCAATTTATTTGAGAAGCTTCAAAAGTGGTGCCAGTACCAAGATTTTAAGCATAATCTATCCGCCCTCAAAAAGGAACTTCAAGAAAAAAGCACAATTTGTGTGCGAGTTATTGGGCTAAATAGCCCGGAAGATACTAAAAAGATCTTCCATGTCTATACAAGAGCGCTTGGCCATGTTATTGATCATAGTCTCGATTCCCGGAAAAGGTCTGAGCTTCACACGCTGCTTGGAGAAATTGATACGCTTGTAGATAAAAAAGAATTTTCCGTATCCCTACCAAAAGAGCTCGATGAAATCAAACAGGTCCAAAGAGCAATTTATGACAACGACTCTGGATCTCTCGGTGCCCTTCAGGAGCTTGAAGAACAGGCAAAATCTCGCCCAGACTATGCATCGAGCACGCTAGAAAGAGAAATTCGATATGCTCATTGCCTTATTAAAGCAAAAGAGGTGGTTCGAGAATTTGAGGGTAAATCTGGATCTATCCATGATCTTGTATCATCTCTTGAAAAGGCAAAGGCAAAACTTTTGACCTTTTCAAGCTTTACAAAACTCGACTCGCATAAACAGGAAGCTATTGTTGCCTATTTTAACGAGCTTGCTGAAGAGCCTTTTGGAAAAGCACTTCTCGCGGAAGAACAAAAGCAAATTGATGCAGGACAAAAAGAGCTCGAAACCTTAAAGCAAAAAATAGAAGCAAACAGCTTCTCCGAGAGTGAGCTTAAAGACTATCAATCATTTATACGAACAAAACTTTCCATGCTAAGCATTGTGGATGAGAGTGTCATTGCAAACTACAAAGGGGCAAAAACCGAAGATAAAGCACAATTTTTCTCTCGTTTTATTGAAGAGCGCTTAAAGCAAAGCAGACATTTTGCTACTTCCCTTCGCGCAATAGATAGCCTTATCACTGCAAAAATTACGCCTCCGACAAAAGAAGAGGCCAAAGAGACGCTCGATGAAATCAAAGGTGAAGTAAAAGGTGAAGTTGTTGACATTACAAGCGCTGCAAAAAAAACAGGCTTTAGGCTTTGGGCAGATGGGGCAAAAGATGCAGCCCTTGCAACAGTAGGCTGGGCAACAGGCTCTAGGGACATGCTTGCGACATCATGTAGTACCTATTCGTTTGCCATACAAGCAATCGGCGCGAGCGCTACTTTTGCAATCTATGCAGGCCTCGGATCTCTTGTTGGCAATTTTGGCCACCTTGGCTCTATAGCTTATGGGATTGGCGCGGTATCACTTTCGCTTTGTATGCCGGATGTAAAAAAAGACCTTATGCCAAACGCCTCTAAAAGCGCACAGCTTCTCAGCGGCCCTATTGTTATGGCAACATATGCCCTTATTGCACCTGCAGTCTATGCGCTATCAAAAGAGCAGCTTACACCGCTTCGCGATGCACAAAAAAATGTTACAGAAAATATACTCGGGGTAAAGAAAACAATAGATTCTACGAGCGAGCACGCTACAGCTCTTAATAAAACGATACCAGAGGTAAAGAAGAGCATCGATTCCATCACACTAACGACAAAAGAGATGCAGCAGGTAAATAGCAACATGCGTGAAACAATTACCGGAATGAAGGAAGATGTCACAAACCTAAGAGCTGAAATCCCCGTTGCCCAAAGAGAGCTAGAGGCTTGCCAGCCAAACAGCTGTGTAGGGGTGGTAAAAAATATTACAAACCGAGTAGAGGCTCATATCGTTAAGGTTGATCAAAAAGCAGAGCTTGTTCAAGGCGCCCTAGACGTACAGCTTGATTTAAACAAAAATCTGCAAGGCAATCTCACTGTGCTCGATCAAAAAAATACAGTTTTACAGACGCAAGTAGGCCAGCTCCAAGAAGATGGAAAGGCCCTCCTTGCAAACAATACAAAGCTGCAAGAAAGCGTCAATCATCTCGAAAACATCATTAACCCCCAAAGAAGCTACTGGGATGTCTTTAGCGATTCGGTATATGGTGGAGCAGTAGGCGCAGCAGGAGTTGGCCTCCTCTTTATTCCAGGGATGCAAGGCCCAGGCGCACTTCTTATTTCAGCAGGTGCCGGCTACGCGGCAGGCTTTGCTCGCTAAAGAGCATTGCCTGAAATGACTAACCACTTCATAATAAATCCCCTAGATAAATCCTTTCTCTTTTTTATAGTATGACACCACTTGCTGAGAGGCTAAGGCCTAAAAGTTTTGATGAATATGTTGGACAAGAGCACCTTGTTAGACAAGGCAGTGCTTTACAAAAAAGTATTGAACAGGAAAGACCGCTTTCGATTGTCTTTTGGGGGCCGCCAGGATGTGGAAAGACAACCCTTGCAAAACTCTATATAAAAAGCTTTAAACTTCCTGTAGAGACGCTCCATGCAACCTCTTCTGCAACGCAAGATTTTAGAGATATCATCGATAAGGCACAAAAAGCACCCCTATTTGCAAGGCCGCAGCTTATCTGGATAGATGAAGTACATCGCCTAACGCGCCCCCAACAAGACCTTTTGCTGCAAAGCCTTGAAAATGGGACCATTGTCCTTATAGCTGCTACAACTGAGAACCCCTCTTTTCAGCTCTCTCCTGCGCTTCTTTCCCGCGTGCAGGTAATGATACTTCAACCGCTTGAGCAAAAAAACCTCCACACCCTTTTGGAGCGCTTTGAAAAGCAATATGGAACCCTTTTTCTCACAGGTGATGCTAAATCCCAGCTCATAGAATGGGCAGGAGGAGATGCTCGCACCTTTCTTCACTGGATTGATGTTTTGCAAAGGGAAAAAACTGAAGTCGCCATAACGCCTGAGACACTTTCAACGCTGCTCCAAAAAAAACGCTTTAGTATTGACCCGACAGGTGAAGGAAGGTATCAACTAATATCTGCCCTGCATAAAGCGGTAAGAGGATCAGATTGTCAGGCAGCCCTCTACTGGCTTGCAAGGCAGATCACAGCAGGAGAAGATATTAGATACATCGCAAGACGGCTCATCCGCATGGCATCTGAAGATATTGGCCTTGCAGACCCTGATGCTCTAGGCATAGCTCTAAATGGCCTTAAAGCATATGAGACACTTGGAAGCCCTGAAGGCGAGCTTGCTATAGCACAAGTTACTATATACTTAGCCCTCGCCCCTAAAAGTAATAGCTCCTATATCGCCTTTAAAGCTGCCAAAGACCATGCCGAAAAAACTGCGCAGCACGCCCCCCCTTCACATATCATCAATGCAGCGACAAGCTGGATGAAAAAGCAGGGCTTTGGAGAGGGCTATCTCTATGACCACGACGAGCAGCATGGAGTTGCAAAACAAACCTACTTTCCGCAAAATGTGTCTCCTGAAGACTATTTTTGCCCAATCGAGCGAGGCTTTGAACGAGAGCTTGCAAAAAGACTTGCCTACTTTACAAAACTTCGTAATGAATGAGTAGTGAGTATAAAATTACCTTTTCCCGTGCAGCACGATTTGCACTCCTCCCAGGCGATGCAGAGCGCCTCATACGGCTAGAAGGATCTGATAAATTTCGCAAAGTTACTGCTTGCATCCTCTGCTGCAGATATACCGCCCTCTTTTCTACCCTTTTTACTATCGTCTACCCAGAAAAAGCACTATTTACTTGCACAGTTACTCTTCTTTCTTCATATGGACTCTACAGATTCACCAAGATCTTTATGGATATCGTAGACAATTAATAAGGATATGTCGATGAGATTTGTCCCGCATTTTCGAGTTACTCCAAAGATTAAAAAGATGGTCGCCGAAATAGAAGCGAGAAAATGCTCGTGCAAAAAAACGTCGCGAAGTGAAGAGAAGAAATACTTTGAAAAAATCGAAAAAATGAGCTCTGATAGCCATGAAGTAGGGGACTACATGAGAGCCTATGATAAAGTGATCGCTTGGGCAAAAGGCAATAGACCTATTACAGAACCGCTCATAAAAGAACTTCACGCTGCAATACTAGGAAAGAATAGAGCATCTTCCTACAGAAGAGGCCAAAATGCCATCTATGATCCAACAAAAACAGATATCCTTTACCTTCCCCCTCCTCATCGCTATCTTCCATCTCTTATGAAAGAGCTTGTGGCGTGGATTGAGAGCTCTCAATATCCCCCACCAATCACTGCAGCAGTCTGCCATATCGGCATTAACACCATACACCCCTACTATGATGGTAATGGCAGGCTCGCACGCCTTCTTACAAAACTTATTTTGATGAAGGCAGGATATCCGATGACACTCATCGAGAAGTTCTACTACAATGATCTCGATCGCTACTATGAAGCACTTAACCTTGCAGACTCTCTTACAAGCTGGATTAGCTATTTTTGTGAAGGGATCCTCTATAGCTATAGGAAAAAATAATGAGCCATTGCCACCATCATGCGCATGCTGATAACTCCTATCGACTTCGGTTTTGGGTATCGCTTATTTGTACGATCCTCATCATGATTTTCCCTAACATCTATAGCCAGGCTTTTTTTGCATCTATTGTAGTTCTTTGGGCTGCATTTCCCTTTTTTAGACAGGGCCTATCTTGTCTCAATATGTTTACCTTGATTTCGCTCGGCGTTGGCACCGCCTACATCTACAGCTTAGCTACCTTTTCTGGAAGCTACTTTGAATCAAGTGCTACGATTACGACACTTGTGCTTCTTGGACAGCTCCTTGAAGAAAAGGCACAAAAGAAGACAAGCGATGCCATCCATAAACTTATGAACCTTGCTCCTCCTGTTGCATATCGCATCTCTCACCAAAGCGAAGAAGAAATACCGCTCGCTATGGTTGCAAAGGGAGATATTCTGCGAGTTCGTCCCGGTCAAAAAATCCCCGTCGATGGTGTCGTTACAGAAGGCAGAAGCTTTGTAGATGAATCGATGATAACTGGAGAAGCAGAGCCACAAGAAAAGACAAAAAATAGCCGCGTCACAGGAGGCACCCAAAACCAATCGGGAAGCTTTTTGATGGAGGCACAGGATGTCGGCGACAAGACACTGCTTGCAAGGATCATCCGCCTTGTAGAAGAAGCTCAAAGTTCAAAAATCCCCATAGGCGAGCTCGTAGATAAGGTCTCTGCCTATTTTGTTCCTTTCGTTGTAGCAGTGGCCCTTGTTACTTACATATACTGGAGCTTTTTCAACGGATCGATAGCAATTACAAATGCCGTCTCCGTGCTGATTATTGCCTGCCCTTGCGCGCTTGGCCTTGCCACACCCCTTTCTATTATGGTAGGTATCGGAAGAGGTGCGCGATCGGGTATTTTGATAAAGGACGCAAAGAGTTTAGAGACGCTCTCTACAGTAGACACCATCGTCATCGATAAAACAGGCACGCTGACAGAAGGGAAAATAAGCCTAGTTACAGACCTTCCTGACGATCTCTTGCAAAAAGCGGCAAGCCTTGAACTCCATAGCGAACATCCTATCGCAAAGGCTATCGTTAAAAAGGCTGAAGAGAAAAAGCTCTCTCTCCTACCTGTCACTGACTTTACAGCAATCGCTGGACATGGTGTAAAGGGAAAAATTGGTAGCGATTGGGTATCTATCGGAAGAGATGAAGCGGGCACCATCTTGCTTGCAATGAATGAACAAAAAGTCTCAACAATAGCTGTAGAAGATAGGATCAAAAAATCAAGCTATGAAGCCGTGAGCGCACTTACAAAAATGGGCTGTCACCTTATCATGCTAACAGGTGATAGCAAAGAAAAAGCCTCCCTTGTAGCAAAAGAGATCGGCATAACAGATATCTATGCACAAGTTTTGCCACATCAAAAAAATGAAATCATCAATGAGCTTAAGCAAAAGGGAAGAAAAGTAGCTATGTGCGGCGATGGAATAAATGATGCAGCAGCCCTTGCAAGTGCTGATATCGGTATTGCCATGGGAACAGGCTCTGACATTGCAATGGAAAGTGCTTCAATCACACTCGTCCATGGAGATCTACGCGCCGTGGCATCCGCCATAACCCTCAGCAAAAAAACGCTAGCAAACATAAAGAGTAACTTATTTCTCGCCTTTGTCTACAACGTCGCAGCAATCCCCCTTGCAGCAGGACTCTTCTATCCGCTGCTGCTTAGCCCAGTCATTTCAAGCATTGCAATGTCAGTAAGTTCACTCTCTGTCGTGCTCAATGCCCTACGCCTTCGCTCTGTTTCGTTATAACGAAGGCATAGCCTGATTGCAATGCACCTGTGTAATCACCGTTAAAAACCTGTTATAGAGGCCAAAGCATTTGTCATCTTGTTCGAATGCTTTGAGATTTTCTATAAGCTCATTAAAATCGTATTTTTGGACAATTGATGCCTTTGCCTCTTCGGCACCGAGGCGAAGAATAGATTTATGGCGAGCTGTCCGTAGTATTGGCTGGGTAATATGGGTATGAATAACTTCGCCAATAGGATTTGATAAGAGGCTAAAGCCCATATGAAAGGAGGATTTTTGTGCGCTCTGCTGCAGATCCATGACATAAGCTATAAATTTTTGATAGCCAGGCTGTGGATAATTTACGTACGCATCGCTTCCATCTGATGCACCCTCTTCAGTGCAGATATAGCCCCCATCTTTAACAAGTTTGCTGAGGCGCTTTAGCTCTTCATCGCCATTTGTTATGTGCAACAAGACAAAACGAGAAATGAGGATGTCGCATTGCCCTAAGGCCTCAAGTGATAGCTTTGTAATATCTGCCTCAATGAATTCATATCTGTTAGTAGAGGTAAGGGTTTTTACACGCTCTCTTGCTTCTCTGATCCTTGCATTCGATATATCTATTCCGACAAAGTGTGACTCAGAAAAAATGAGAGAGAGCCTTGCCTCTAAATAAGCACTTCCACATCCAAGCACAATAATGCGCATATTTTTATTTGGCAGTTTTTTTATAGCCTCTATGAAGGGTCCTGACGTTAGCTCATCTAGGAGCTCAAGACGAAGCTCTGCAGTTGGTGCATTTCCTAAAATATATGACATTGATTTTCTCCCTTTTTAACTAAAAGAATAAAAAATCAATCTCAAGAAAAGATCCGTTGTATCTACTGATGCCGCTTGCTATACTCCTTTGTTATGCTTGAGAATTTTTTACGAGAGGCAGCAACTTCCTTTTGCTTTACAGAAGGGGCAAAAGAAATATCCCGAACATGCAAATCATTCCTTGAAAAGCACGACTTTGCTAACTTTTACTTTATAAGCCTTACGAAACAGGGCGAACTTGTCTTTCTTACTAATCAAGTCGACTATGCAATGAACTACTGGGGAGAAGGCCTTCCCACAAGAACGGGCTGGACAGAGGGCGTTGATAGGACACAAAACTACACGGTGCTCTGGAATAGGGCAAACCTTGATAAAGAAATAGTCTCCTTTTCAGAAAGCTCAGGCTGCTATGATGGATTTACAGTAGCCAATAGGTATCAAGATGTAATTCAAGCTGTTACCTTTTTTCGCAAATACCCTATCGATTGCCCTGCAGAGTACTACCTTAAGCAAAAAGAGCTTCACCAGTGGGTACAAGAGTTTCAATATACACATAGATCGCTTATACGACATGCAAAAGAACATCCCATGTACCTTCCAAAGGAATATTTTGCATCCGAGACAAAGACCTTCTATCCTGCGCGCTCTGTCTCCCTTTCCTATAGAGGGATTACCTCTGCCCTTAGCTTTAGGGAGCTTGACTGCCTCTTCTTTCATGCAAAAGGATTTTCCTGGCCATCTATTGCCTCTATGCTCAGCCTTTCCTACCGTACTGTCGAGACCCATCTTACGTCAATAAAGAATAAGTTTGGCCTCACATCGCGAGATGACCTTGCCCATCTTGCCTGGACAAATCCGATCATTCAAAGCTATACGCCTAAAACTTTCTAAGTATTTCTGTAAGTTTCTTTACTTCTTTGATTGAGACGGGAAGGGTGAACTTTTCATCTACCCGAGGCTCTGCCATTCTGCGGAGGATATTTGCAGCCTCTTTTCCGATATCCTGGGCCCTGAGCGCGCTTTCAAGCCTGTCATAATAGGCTGTATCATTTTCTTCATTTTCTAAGGGAGTTGGATTTGATGTGAGGATACGATAGGCAATGAGAGCAAAGGCTCGCATATCAAGTGCATTGCAGGCCGCTGCAAAGAGTTTTTTATCTCCTTGCCAGAAGGCGTCGCACATTACGCCTAGATACTTTCGACAGGCATAACCCGGCGTGGTTCCAGGCAAAAAGGTAGTGGGGATATAGCTTGCAATAGCCTCAAGCCTATCACCTGTTAATACTTTCATTCTCCTGAGGCGATCAAATCTTTCGGGAAATTTTTGCTTAAAATTTGCTATTTGCGCTTCATTATTATTCAAAATGGCTCGTATAACAGGAGCAAGTTCCGTCTTTTCTCTCTCGCTTTTGAAGCGAAAGTTTTTATTCATCAATTTGTAAACATCTTTAATGATTCTGCAGCTTCCAAAGTCAGAAATTCTATAGATTCTCTGATCTGGATCCCACAATATATTCTGAGGCTTAAGATCCCCATGGCAAAATTTTTTTTCGAGCATATGCAAAAGACCAGGAAAAAGCGAAGCAATATGGATCTTATTATCTGTTAGCGACTGATCTATATAGTCTTCATCAACCTTCGTGGCAACTCCATTCCAAAAACTATCAACTGCGTCCACTACTCTTTCTCCATCATCGATTTATACGCTTGAAGAAGGCCATCTACATTTGCATCACCCATCAGAGCACGCAAAATGGGACCATTTTCATTTGAAAAAGCCTCGAGCTTTGCTTTTCGCTCCTCTTTTGGGCTGTCCATAAGTTCCTCTGAAAACTTCTTTCCAAATTCCTTAATCTTCGCCCCTCTTGCCTGAGGATTATCCCAATCTCTTTGGTTTAGGCCAATCTTTTTGAAGAACTCCTGCATGGTAATGTTTTTATTAGGATCGCCATGCTTGAAGTAGTCATTATCTATAGCGATCTGTTGCGGCCCCTCTTTCGTTTCAACTGTATAAAGCTCTAAAGGATTTTGGATTGCATCGTGACGCCCAAGGTAATTGAGATTTTTTTGCGCATTTTCATTTTCTTTTGTATCTTTTGCCATCTCTGTAGGGTATTTGATGACAACTTCCCGATTTGAAGTGAGTGAAAGGCCTTTGAATACTATCGCTCCTGCTCCCTCTCCTAATTTTTCCTGCTTAAGTAGTACTTCGCCATTTGGAAGGCCAATTATGGTATGGCCATTTACTTCTGATTGGGTTAGGGGTTTTGCATGGGCGATGAGTTCTTTAGCAAGTGCACTATCTACGCCCTGTTCTTTTGGGGTTTCTACTTTTTGGAATGACTCAAGTTTTCCTTTAAGCCTTGAAGAAAGATTAGGTTGCTCAAGAAACTCATCATGGACCGTCTTACCAAGATCATCACTTCCATCTAAAACTATGCTACAACGAGAAAAGGCCCGATCTATTTCCCTGGATACAGTATTATACATTGCCTTATCAAGCTGGCCCATTTTATCAGCTAGGGCAAAGAATGACATCGTCTTTGTAAGTACCGCTTTCTTATTTCTATTGCCATCGAGTACATCTGTTCGAAAACTCTCTAAAAGCTTTTGTCTATCAGATCCTTGCGGTTTTTTCGCCTCACGTGCAGCTAAAAACTCTTTTACTGAGGAAGCTATGCGCTTTATCGTAGAACTTGGGGATAGGGAGAGGGAGATCCGCTGGTTGAGAGGAGAAGTTGCCCCCTCTTTTGCTACCTTTGAGGGAAAAAGCTCCTTAGCTTTGGCATCTGATTTACCCAGGCTAAAGCGTGTCTTTTGGGCAGTAACAAAATCGCCTACAGTTTCTTTAATCCCACGCAAAAAGTCTGGTGTATCACCGATTGGCATAGAATGACCCTTTTTTCTATCTATTATCATAAAAATATTTTAAAATCAAGAGCGGCGTCGGGTCGAACCCCTATGGGTTCTCATCCCTATGTTTTTTTAGGAAAAGGTCGGAGGGGGTGGGATTGACTCGCACCTGCGGATCGAGTAGGAGGTGAACCCTTTTTTTTCAGGCTCACCGTCCTCTCACACCACCGTACGTACGGGACCGTATACGGCGATTCATGTCAACTGTGACCTAGCCCGCACTATAGATAACCCAGATCTTCGATGACTGCGTTTGACAAGGCCTTGTGCATTACAGTGGTTTTAGCCATCCTCCATGGTCCTCTACTACTATATGCGGCTCTTCGGCAAAAGATGGCTTTTAGATCTAGCCCTAGCGGTAGCTCGCGGTGAGCATCTTTACTGCATATTGGCGAATGCGCAAATTTTTGGTTATATTTTGGCCAAAATGTTTTCAGAAAGAGATTGCCTTCTTCGATTGTACTTATACCTACTAAACGCATCTCTTTTACGAGCCTATCTTGTAGTGTTTGATTTGCTCTCTCAACACGGCCTTTAGCTTGAGGGCTATTTGCATAGATAAGCTCTATTCCAACTTCATTAACAGCTCTTCCAAATTGCGTAAAATTTTCCTTTTTTGTATCTTCCCCATGAGAGATGCGGAAGATACTATGCTTGTCGCTATACAGTGCCAATGGAGTCCCATAAAGGCCTATATATTCCAGTATTGTTTGCATATAGCCAGCAGTAGTTTCTGCTTCAAAAAACTTACCATACGTGCGTCCTGTTGCATCGTCGATGAAGACTAATAGACTGCAAGGTTCGCCTCGGTTTTCGAACCAGGCATGTGGGGACCCATCTATTTGTACAAGCTCGCCCGCACGAGCTCTACGCTGTCGTTGTTGATGAACTGCAGGACGTCTTTCCTTTCGGGAATGCCATCTATTGCATTCAATCATTATTTGCCTTGTCGTTTCTTTTGAAACTTTAATCCCATGAAGCTCTTCAAGCTTCTCAGACATGAGTGTGGGACGAAATCCAATGTATTGCCCCATGCTAACGATTTGTTTGATGTCGGAGAGTATATCGTCAGTAAGTTTATTATTGCTCCTCTTGCCTCGTTTTTTAGAGACTAATGATGCTGGGCCAAGAATCTTATAATCCTGCCACAGTCTTTGAAGCTGCCTAAGAGATAGCTGAAGTATTTCTGCAGCCTTTCTTTGGCTAAATCTTTTTTCTGTTAATTTTGCTAAGATCTCTACTCGATGAAGTTCTTTTTCTGTCATATAAACCCCCTGGGTCATCCTAACCTCCTTAAAACGGTGTTAGTAACCCTTAAACCATGTAAATTATTTATTTTATCGGGAAATACGACATTTCTACTTTGCTGGATTACGACATTTGAACTTTGCTCCTACAACCTCGATAAAACAGGAGAAAAGCGTAATCGTAGGGCTGATTTTAGAATACTCTACCCCATAACAATTAGTGGCAGAATGATAGGGGAGCTTTTTGGGAAGGTTATAGGTAAAGTGCCTCCTATTAGCGAGTATTGTTTTGATAATTTTGCACAAAATATTGCCGATCCTTACGAAACAAACAAACTCTTTAAAGATAATTTTGTAGTACTTGTAGACCCCTCTTTGATCGAAAGATCTGTTGATAAAAAAACACCGCTTACTATTGATGAAGCCGGCAATCTCAGAGAAGTGACTCCAGATGAAGTTGTAGAACAGACACTCACAATACCCTTCTCTTTGCGTAATATGTATGTGCTGTCTAAGCACCCTTTAAAGCGCAAAGAGAAATTTCCTGTTTTTCGTGAATATTCTTGGCATAGCATAGACCTGAGCACGTCATATCCCAACCAAGTTGGAGTGCGCATCATGAGAAGGTCAGTTTTATCAAAAAACATGGGTTTATGTTTTGCCTCACAAGCAGCTTCTATACAGCGATTCGCTCCCTGTCAAGGGTTTGAGCCAGAGACAATAAGAAGAAGGTCTCTTTTTGATGCGGTCTCAAGACTTAACACCGGCAGCTGTCCTGATGAATACGATGATGTTGACGATTTCACGATTGCAGAGAGTATTACCGGGGAAAATATTGAAGCAAAGCGACTTACAATTGACAGCTTTACTTTTACCGGAGGTATTGAGATCCGCTCCTGCAATAACACCATCGGTAACAGGGTTGTGCCTGGTTGCTCGGCGGAATTTCCAGGCCCATCGGAACTTGAAATCTTGGCATTCAAACTTAAGCGTTTGGTGATTGACGAAAATCGTACAGAACTCCCACTCGGAAGATATAAGTGGATAGATGATACAAGCTGCACAATCTTCTAGACGATGATAATGGCGATCTTTTCTGGCTTCTTTTTATGCTAAATTAAAATAATCCGAGCTAATTTACCCATATGACAGCACTTCTTCGTCCCGCCATGGATGAGATCTTTGCTTTAAAAGCAGATAACATCACTTCATTTATTGCATAAAACCACCGCAGGTCGCGTTATCGTCTAGATCGAGAACGAAGTGCTGTAACCTCTTCTACACTTGCTTTACCTACCCATCTTGCAATTTCTTCTCTGGGAAGGCCAAGTCTTTCAAGAGACTGCCACTGCTTCTGATATTCTGGAAATACATGAAATACAAGATCTTTAAGTGTAAAGGGCTGATCAGTATTAAATGAATCCAGCCTATCAAGCACCTCTCTAAACGCTCCTTTAACGGCATCTTGGCGCGTGCTATCTACTTGGTATTTACATAGTGCTGCAATGCGGCGGATCTGAATAGCCGTCCGAGTGAGGTGGATCGATATATGCTATAGGCTGATATGCCTATAGCATAATTCACCAATATTTCAACTTTTCCCCTACAAACAAGCGATTTTTTATTGAAATTAAAACAAAAAAAATATATAACTTTTTATACTTTTGGAGGGGTGCATGCCTATTTTTACTGTTGTTTCTTCAGCGAATGATATTACTATACCTTATGGCTGGCAAGAGGTCAAATTCACCCCCCGCTCTGTAAACAAACAATCCCGCTCATACGATATTATTGCCAAAATAGAGAGACCATTTTCTGGTCCAGAAAGGACAAAAAGACTCCTATTTGCCCTTGCCGCTACTGTTTTTTCTCTTGGAGTCGCTCTTTTATTGTGTCAATTGGTTCGTGACTGCTTCGTCAAGCATAAAGAAAACAGGCGCTTTGCAGTTGCTTCTGACACAAAAGAGTCCCAAATGAACTTCGCAAACAAATCAGCAGCCACGTATAATGACCCAATCCTACCTTCTTCTACGGCTGTAACCAGTCCAACAAACGCTTCTATCTGGCATAAGGATACTAAGAGCATAACGCCTCCTATTGGCTTTAAAAATTATGGCAATTCTTGTTGGTTTGCCTCTAGCTTACAAATCTTGCTTTCCAATAAATCTTTTGAAAAGATCGTTCGAAGCCCTCTTAAAGCTGAAGTGGTAGGCGGTTTTCGCCGCGGGGGCCCCTATTATCGAACTGTAAGCGTAGAAGATCTTCAGAAAATGAAAAACATACAAACAGCTCTTATTACGCTAATCGACCGAAAGGCTGAAAAGAACTCTAAATCTATCCAAGATGCCTTTTTGCAGCTACATGAGACAATCTTGAAAAA
>CAZEGK010000043.1:0-318 GCA_964512205.1 uncultured bacterium
TAGAGCGGACGCCTCCTAAGCGTCAGGTCGCGCGTTCGATTCGCGCCGGGAACGAGTTTTTTTTTATTTTTTCACCACAGAGACACGGAGACACAGAGAAGAGAGAGAGCTCTAAAATCTCTTTCTATTTTTCTTATGTTTTCTCTTTGTCCTCTCTGTGAACTCTGTGTCTCTGTGGTAAATTTGCCGTCACATATCCTTCATACACGCCCTTGAGGAATTTCACCACAGAGACACTGAGACACGGAGAAAAGAGAGAGCTGCAAAATCTCTTTCTATTTTTCTCATGTTTTCTCTTTGTCCTCTCTGTGAACTCTG
>CAZEGK010000043.1:418-21680 GCA_964512205.1 uncultured bacterium
GAGACACTAAGACACGGAGAAAAGAGAGCTTCAAAATCTCTTTCTATTTTTCTCATGTTTTCTCTTTGTCCTCTCTGTGAACTCTGTGTCTCTGTGGTAAATTTACCGTCACATATCCTTCATACACGCCCTTGAGGAATTTCACCACAGAGACACTAAGACACGGAGAAAAGAGAGCTTCAAAATCTCTTTCTATTTTTCTCACGTTTTCTCTTTGTCCTCTCTGTGAACTCCGTGTCTCTGTGGTAAATTTATTTCCTCCTTGCGAAAGTCGTCTTTTTCCAGTATTCTCTAGGGCTGATTTTGGAGAAATTGTACTATGCAACAACAAGCAGATATTGGACTAGTCGGTCTTGCAGTTATGGGGCAAAACCTTGTTCTTAACATGGCAGACCACGGCTTTACTGTAGCCGTCTTTAATAGAACCACTTCAAAAGTAGATGACTTTACTCAAGGACCTGCTAAGGGAAAATCGATCATCGGCACCCATAGCATGGAAGAATTTTTTAAATCACTCAAAAGACCAAGAAGAGTGATGTTTATGGTAAAAGCAGGTGCGCCAGTTGATGATCTCATCCGCCAGTGCCTTCCCTACTTAGAGCCAGGCGACATCATCATCGATGGCGGCAACTCCAATTTTGTCGACACGAATAGGCGCACAAAAGAGCTAAAAGAAAAGGGCTTTTACTTTTTAGGTGTTGGTATTTCTGGAGGTGAAGAGGGCGCAAGACATGGCCCATCTATTATGCCAGGCGGAAGTGTTGAAGCATGGCCTGCCGTAAAGCCTATCTTCCAAGCTATTGCTGCAAAAGTTGATAACGAACCATGCTGTGACTGGGTTGGCGATGATGGCGCAGGACACTATGTCAAGATGGTGCATAATGGCATTGAATATGGCGATATGCAACTTATTTCAGAAAGCTACGACCTTCTTAAGCGAGGATTAAATAGCTCTGCAAAGGATCTTGAAGAGATCTTTGGAACGTGGAATAAGGGAAAACTCGATAGCTACCTCATCGAAATCACAAGTCATATCTTTAAAGCAAAAGATACAGACGGCACTCCCCTTGTAGATAAAATCCTCGATGCAGCAGGACAAAAGGGCACCGGCAAATGGACAGCTATCGACGCACTCAACATGGGAATGCCCCTCACCCTTATCGGAGAAGCAGTTTTTGCCCGCTGCCTAAGCTCTATGGTTGATGAGAGAAAAGAGGCAAGTAAGCTCTTTGCAACTCCTATCATAGCCATTTCTATGAAAAAAGAAGAGTTCGTTCCCCTTCTCGAACAAGCTCTCTACGCATCAAAAATCATTAGCTATGCCCAAGGATTTTTACTTATGCGAGAAGCAGCAAAAGAGTATGGCTGGAAGCTAAACTTTGGCGCAATTGCCCTGATGTGGAGAGGCGGCTGCATCATCAGATCTCGCTTTCTTGGCAAAATTAAAGAAGCCTACGATCAAAATCCAAATCTTCAGTCGCTCCTTCTTGCTCCCTACTTTGTAAAGGAGCTGCAGCAAGCAGAATCTGGCTGGAGAAAAGTTTCTGCCCTTGCAGCAGAAAGCGGCGTTCCTGTTCCTTGTATTAGTACAGCACTTGCCTTCTTTGATGGCTACAGAAGTGAACGCTTACCTGCAA
Organism: uncultured bacterium; assembly: GCA_964512205.1. GTDB lineage: Bacteria > Chlamydiota > Chlamydiia > Chlamydiales > FEN-1388 > SZAS-7. The sequence continues at coordinate 2,056 of CAZEGK010000043.1, forward strand.
ACCTCTTGCAAGCACAGCGCGACTTTTTTGGTGCCCACACCTACGAAAGAATCGACCGTCCTCGTGGCGAATTTATCCACACAAACTGGAGTTAATATGAGTTATTCACCACGAATTGCACCGATTGCCGGATTATATTTTACTCGAGCGGCCTCTACCTATTCTGATAGGGAAGAACAGCTTCTTTCAACACTGGTTTCACTCCTGCATAAAACTCGCGAGTTAAATGCCACGGAGACTCGTAGTTTTGTAAGTCAAATCTTGCCGATTGCTGCAGAACTTCACAAACTTCGAATTTCAAAAGGCATATCACGTCAAAGCGAAATCGATACCCTCGTGAGAGAAATCTCTCATAACGCATTTCTCTTTCCTGAGGATTCCCAGGAAGCTATGCACAAACGACTCGAAAAGCTGCGTGCAGATTTAGCAAAATCCAAAGATTAACGCATTTTTGGGGGAGATCTCCCCCAAAAAACTAAAGAGCCTTTTGCAAAAATCCGCGCATCTATTTTTAGCGATTTTGCTACCCTTTTTATTTTTTACATATCTACTGTCTGATAGATAGAGAAAAAAGTGGAGAAGGTATGAAGGCACTGAGGTTTCATGAAACAGGTGATCTTGGCAAACTGCAGATCGAAGAGGTGGCAAAGCCGGAAGCTAAAGAGGGCGAAGTGCTTGTACAGATTAGGGCTGCAAGCATAAATCCTGCAGACATTAAGAATGTGCTTGGATTAATGAAGGGCAGGACAACCCTTCCTCGCATACCTGGGCGAGATTTTGCAGGCATCATCATGAGCGGAAAGAGAATGGGCGAAGAGGTATTTGGCTCATCGCCTGTTGGGCTTGATGTTGACGGCGTTCAGGCAGAATATGCTGTAGTAAGTGAAGAGTGTCTCATACCAAAGCCAAAGGATATTTCTTTTGAAGCTGCAAGCGCGATCGGTATCCCCTACATCACCGCATGGGTTGCAATCATGGAATCGGCAAATATTCAGCCTAGCGATACGGTACTTATAACAGGAGCTGGCGGCTCTGTTGCACAAGTTGCAATAAGCCTTGCAAAGTACAAAGGGGCTATAGTTCTTGGCGCTGCTCGAGAAGCTATTCAGTCAGATAAAATTGATGTTGCAATCGATCTTAAAAATGAAGACCTCTATGAGGCTTGCATGAAAGCAACAGATAATAAAGGCGTAGATGTCACCTTAGATACTGTTGGGGGAGAGCTTTTTGAGCAAACAATGCGCGCACTTGCAAATCGTGGCACACATATTGTGATTGCCTCTAAAGAGCCAAAAGTCTCCTTTAACCTTATCGACTTTTATCGACATCAGGGAAAAATTATCGGCATCGATACGTTGCAATTAAGCCCTAAAGAATCTCGAGATAGCATCATGAAGATACTTCCACTTATTCTCGAAGGTCTTGTTCCACTTCCTAAAATAAATGCTATTTCCCTACAAGATGCCCCTTTAGCCTATCAAAAAATTAACTCGGGCGAACTCAAAGGAAAGATCGTCATCTCTTTCGTTAAAAAGTAAGCATTTCTCTATAGAGAAGAGGAATTGTAGCTTGGAGCTCATCTTCAATGAGAGAAAGCTCCTCATCTGTTGCTTTTACGAAGTAGGGAACTTTGCAATAGGCTTTTTTCAGCTCGTTTAATGTTCCCTCTTCCTCTAACGATTTGGTAGGGAGCATCCAGTAGCCGCCAAGGAAGCGAAAGTCGATCTCTTTATTGTCGTAGATGCAGACAAAAGCAAGGCGCATAGAGGGTTCATAGCGCTTATTCTCATGAACAATCGGATCTGACGGATAATACCTTTCTACGATAAAACTATCGAAGGTATCTCGCGACCAGTGATTGTAGGATTTATCTTTATGTTTTTTAAGGCTTTGAGGGTCTTTTAAAATCGCCTTAAGGACATCATCGAGCTCATCCTTTGAAGAGATGATAACGCCGTTTCCTAAAAAGGCGCCGCGAGGCTTTATAACAAATGCATCTCCGCCAAGATCCTGCACAATGGTAGCTGCAAGATCTGAGCGATATTCTTTTTGGTACAGATTCCATTCCGGCTTTATCTTGCTAAGTGCATTCGATCTTCTAAAAAGGAGACTCATCAAATACTTATCTGACCAAAAGGGATGGGTTGCCCTATCTATAAAAAGGATTCCAGGATAGTCAGAGGGTGTAAACTCCTCATTTGGATTCATAAAAAGCATGGCACTGTAGGAAGAGATCAGCGACTCGTCAATAGGTGCAGCTTTAGCTGCTAGTTGAAAATCTGCATTATTCTTAATAGAGGTAAAAGAGGATCTATTTGTCCAATTTCCAGAGCGCTCAAATGCTGACTGGAGTGCGGAAAAGGCGATATTTGATCCACACATCCACTTTTTCATGTCAAATTCCGCAAAAACGGCCGCTACCTTATCAGGAATCGTCCCCCGCTTTGGATTCAAATAGAGATCTCCATGAAACGTAGACATGATCCCATGCTGCACTTCGCATATTTTTACGCCGTGCTCTTTGCTATACTTTATATCTGCAACCATGTAGGAAATGTCTGCAGGATATTTTGATTCAGCAAGTAAAGAACCTGTTATAAACAAAATAAACAGAAGTTTTTTCATAAGGCACGCTCCCTTTCTATAAAGTCATCTATACCTTGTGCAATGGAGTAGGAAAGAAGCCGAATATACTGCGGATCAGAAAGCTTTCTTGCCTCCTGGACATTAGAGAAAAATCCACCTTCGATAAGCACAGCTGGCATCATGTCATTTTCCCTCACAACATGAAAGCTCTGCGCCTGTACCCCTCGACTTGTAGCTTTTAGCCTTTTGCACATAGAATCAAGTATCGATGTTGCAAGCTGCTTTGAACGTTTAGCATGTTTTGACTTATCGCAATAAAAAATCTCTATCCCATGCGCATTTTTATTTGGGGCATGGTTGTAGTGAATACTTACAAAAATGTAGCCCTTATGCTGCTTTGCAAAGCTTACTCGCTCGGCAAGAGGGATAAAAATATCTCGGCTTCGTGTCATTTTTACTGGATAGCCCCACTGCTCAAGGATATCTCGCACCTTTAAAGCAGTATCAAGAGCTAGTTTTTTTTCCTTTGTATAGGGTGGTATGCACATTTTTGTGCCATCATTTGCACCGCCATGGCCAGGATCCAAAATGACTAAAGGCAGCGCCTTTGGCTTGATTGCTGTGCGGGAAAATTTTTCCTGCTTTGGCCTTGCGCAAGAGCTTGCAAAAAGAAGGAGTAGTAATGCAAGAAGCCGTACCATATCTTACCTAGGTGCACCTAAATAAAGCTGGTCTATGCATTCTTTTGCAACGACTCTATCGTCAAAGTCAATGCTATGGGATGCAAAAATCTGCTGCGCTTCATGACCTTTTCCTGCAATCAGTATGATATCATTTGGCTCTGCTTTATTAATTGCGAGGTTGATTGCTTTCTTGCGATCAGCCTCTACAAGGTAGCTTCCCGATTCCGTAAAGCCGCTTTCTATCTCTTTGATGATAGCGCTAGGATCTTCACTTCGCGGGTTATCGCTCGTTACAATGGTAAGATCTGAAAACTCTTCAGAAACTTCTGCCATTAGGGCTCTCTTATCGCGATCGCGATCACCTCCGCAGCCAAATACGGTAATAATGCGGCCTCGTGCCAGCTCTTTTAAGGTTTCGAGAACATTGCGAAGCGCCTCCGGTTTATGGGCATAGTCGACATAGATCTGAAGACCTAGTGGATTATCAATAGACTCAAGCCTTCCGGGAGCTGATCTAAAGGACGCAAGACGCGTCGCAATTTCATCGAGCCTATAGCCTTTTATAATCCCTACACCTATTGCTGATAGCGCATTATAAACATTAAAGCGTCCTACAAGCGGCCAGTAGAAGGCCATCTCTTGCTGTGCATATTCGATAGTAAAATGGGTTCCTGTAGGATCAAAGCGTATATCTTTTGCCATAAGGTCGGCATGCTCTTCGATGCCAAAAGTCATGACTGAAGATGCTGTAAGGTGCTTACATTGCATCACCCATGGATCATCAGCATTAAGTAGCGACACGCTTCTGCTCTTTAAGTTTTGAAAAAGCTTTGCCTTTGCTTTGAAGTACTCATCCATTGTCTTGTGATAATCAAGATGCTCATGGCTAAAGTTTGCAAAGACAGCGACATCAAATTCAATCTCTGCAACCCTTCCTTGGTCAAGCGCATGTGAGGTTACCTCCATAACGCATGCTCTGCAGCCTCCTGTCACCATCTCGCGAAGCAGCTTATGGTTTGCACAGACATCCGGCGTTGTACGGCTTGCAATATAGCGCCTAGGCCCTACAACATACTCGATTGTGCCTATAAGTCCTGTGGGGACAAGGCTTGCATCTAAGAGATGCTTTATTGCAAATGTCGTAGTCGTCTTTCCATTTGTTCCCGTTACACCTACTGTCCAAAGCTCTTTTGAAGGATGCTCATAGTAGCTTGCAGCAAGCTTTGCCTCATACGTTACGACATCAGGATGGATAAGCTGGGTCACCCCTTTTAGCGACGGATCATAGATGTCTGTCAAAATGGCGCTAGCACCGCTCGATATCGCTTCCGGTATAAATGTAGAGCCGTCAACTTGTCTTCCTTTTTTTGCAACGAAGAGACAGCCAGGACTTACTAGTTTTGAATTTGAAGTGATCCCAGTAATCTCTTGCTCTTTGGATCCTTTTAGCTGTACCTCAGGAAGGTCTTTTAGTAATACTTTAAGTTTCATTATTTTCTTTTCCCATTCCATTGCTCATAGAGCATCTTTAACTTATCTGCCTCTTGCATTGCATCTGCTCGCATCGGATCGTGGCGAGGATCTCCCTTAGGGTAGCCGCCTGGATCATCAGGAGGTACGCCAAGGTATTCTAGCACTCGTGACGCAATACCTCGAAAAACTGGCGCAGCACAAGTAGAGCCCCTATGATTTAATCCTCTTCCTGGCACAAATCCAACCGCAGGTTCATCCATGCCAATGCAAATTACAAACGCAGGATGAGCAACAGGCGTATAGCCTACAAAGGTCGCGACGTGGCCATCTTCTGTGTAATGGCCATTGACAAGCTTCATCGTAGTACCGGTCTTTCCAGCCTCGGTATAGCCCCACACTTCACCAGTAGATGCCGCACCGCCCGGCTTTGTCACAAAGCGCATCGCCTGCCTTACTTCCTTTGTAATCGACTCATCCAGCACTTTAGGAAAAGAGGCTACTCTCTCAGGGTCTGTATGATCAAGCAAAATTTCACATTGACCATCAGAATGTTGCTTTACGATTTTTTTTATGAGGGTTGGGGTAACAAGATAGCCGCCATTTGCAATGACTGCATGAGCACGCAGCATCTGCATGCTATTTGCCTGCAGGTTATAGCCAAAGGCAAGTGAATAGGGAGTTGGCACTGACCACTCAGGCTTTCCATTGGGATGCTTTTTATTTGGAGAAGGTAATAGCCCGCTGCTTTCTCCTGGAAGCTCAATTTTTGTTTTTTTACCAAATCCAAAGGTGGTTTCTAGCTCATTTCGATACCACTCCTCTCCAAGTGTTTGACAGATTCTCTGAACAAGGATTGCGCAGTAGATGTTGGATGATTTTTGCATCGCAAGATCCATGTTGAGATAGTGGTGGAAATGGGTATCTTTTACAGGTTTTCTGCCGCGGCCAGGAAAATTCCCCTTTGATGTATCAATTTTTTCGCTAGGATCAAATATGGGACGTTTTCCCTGTTTTTGGAGCTCTCTATTTGCCTTCAAGGCGATTGCAATCGTAACAGGCTTCATGATGGAGCCTGGCTCATTTGCATCTGTTATGGCCTTTACCTTTGCATGGCGCATAAGATCCGGATTTGCAAAGTAGAGTGGATATTGGTCGGGATAGAAAAAGGGATATTCGGCCATGGCGTAGATTTCGCCGTTGTAGGGATTCATCACTACGGCCCAGCCAGCCTTTGCTTTTGAAAGCTTCACCCACTTCTCTATCTCTTCTTCTGCTATTGCCTGGATAACATGGTTGATCGTAAGATAGACATCTGCGCCATCGATAGGCTCCACAATCGGCTTTAAAAGCTCCAAGCTATGCCTTGGGGACCTCATGAGCCGTCTTTTGCCTGCAGTTCCGCTAATATACTTATTGCAAGAGTATTCTAGACCACCTGTAGGAAGCAGCTTTTGTGATTTCTCATCTTTTTGCATCTGCACCGTGTGTAGAACCTGCCCAAGAAGCTTCCCAAAGGGATGTGCGCGAAGGTGATCGGGCACAAAGTAGACAGCATTGGAGGCAATCTTATACTGCTTCGCATATGGATACCACCAGTCGCCTATCTTCTGGCGCTTATCCTCGTCCATCCAGCTTACAAGCTTTCTTGACCGGCTTTTCTTGCTAAACTGCTGCATAAAGCGCTTCATTTCCTGCTCTGTTGGCGATGAGAGCGCTAAAAGGTTTTGTGCAATCTCTTGCTTATGTTCTATTGGAAGGCCATTAGGATCTATGTAGAGATGATACTTTCGTATATCGAGTGCAAGCTTTTGCGATTTTTCGGGATGGCCAAGCTTCAGTGTGTTATTTGACCAAAATGTTCCTCTTTTAGCAGGCTCCTGAATAACAAAGTAGTGCTGCTGAGCTGCCTTTTTTTTCCAGTGGATACGGTCTACAACCTGTATGCGAAAAAAAACGACTACAAGAATAGAGAAACAAAAAAAGAGTCCAAGACTTAAAGAGAGGACACGAAATTTTGGATCATCGAGCTTTAGCTTCATCTACCTTTTTTTCCTTCTCGATAATGATGATATCATTCACTGAGGGATGTTTGAGGTGGGAAAACTCAGGCTTTCTTGCAAGTTCCATAAGATGAATCGGATTTTCAAACTTCTCAATGGCAAACTGTATGCGTACATTTTCCTCTTCTTGCTTTTGCAACTCTTTAGCAAGCTTAGGAACGAGTATTCGCTTCTCTGTAAGCACATTATGTTTACTTACATAGGCAAAAAGAGAAATACCAAGAATGAAAATACAGCAAAAAAGCCGAACCAAAAACTCCATAATGGCTGAGAGTGTATCACGCAATCAAAACAAGATCAACGGAGTTTATGTACCCAGAGCCACTGAGTTAGCACAAAGAGAACAGATGAGAAAATTAAAGAGTTTTTTCAACTCTCTTCGTGTCTTTGTGGTGAATGCTTCACCGCACGAAGCTTTGCAGATCGAGAGCGAGGATTTTGCCTGCACTCTTCATCGCTTGCGATGATAGGTTTTTTTGTGAGGATTTCAAACTGCTCCCTGGGGAGCGCTTTAAATTTTTGTTTTACAATTCGATCTTCTAGGCTGTGGAATGAGATAATCGCAAGTATGCCATCTGGTGCCAAAAGTTCAACCGCCTGATCGATAGCACGCTCTATTGATTCTAGCTCTTTATTTACTTCCATGCGAATTGCCTGAAAGGTTTTTGTTGCGGGGTGGATTTTGCCACGACGCGGCAGAACAGATTCGACTACTTGTGCAAGATCTGCAGTTGTCAGAATTCGTTCCTTGCGACGCCTTTGCACGATTGCCTTTGCAATTCTACGAGAGGCATGCTCTTCTCCATAGGTGTAGATGATGTTTGCAAGGTCATTTTCCTGATAGCTATTTACTACATCCTCTGCGGTAAGCGACTGCGAAACATCCATTCGCATATCAAGCGGGCCATCATGCATAAAGCTAAAGCCGCGCTCTTTTTGATCAAGCTGCATCGAGGAGACGCCAAGATCAAAAAGGATGCCATCTATTGGCCCATTCGTGTACTCTTTGAGATGGCTAAAGTTTTTGTGTATAAGCGTGGCTTTTGGGAGAAGAAGCTTTGCCCTGGCTATACAAGATTCATCTCTATCAAAGCAGGTAAGTGAATTGATCTCAGGATGTTCTTGTAAAATGGCCATAGTGTGACCACACGCACCTAGCGTCGCATCAATGAACGCGTTAAGCTTCGAATCCCTAAAGAGGGCTAAAATTGGCTCTTGTAAGACAGATATATGCACGTGCTATAAAAATAAAAAAAATAGTGCTACAATAATACTAGGATTGTATAAGAAAAATCAAGTAGGAAAATAACATGCCAGCTGTAACCATAGATAAATTCGATATTGGAATCTATATCCAATATGCCCGTCGCACCCAGCTTATAGAGCAGGTGATGGCCCAGTACCACATGCGAGAGGCAGGAGCCGTGCCCGCGCAGGCGCTCATTGTTGACCTCTATCCAAAACTTGCAGAACTTGATTTACTCCTCGGAATTGCGACCCTTTCACAGCCTTGGGCCTATTTTTATGCTCCAAGAAGCTATTCTTCTCAGCGAAGATCCCCCTTTTCCTTTCACAGAATCATCCCCTTTATGGGCGAAAGAGAGCATGGGGAAGAAGAGCAAAAGAAAGATGAAGAAATAATCGAAGAGACAGAGTGCCGCACACAAGAAGAAGAGCGCGAACGAAATGTCTTAAGAGCCTGCTTTAAACAGATTGAGGAAATCAATTCTCTTCTTCGCTATATTGGCGGCCGTATAGGCCAGTTCTTACAAGGATAATCTACATGGGTCGAATTAATTGGCAAAAGCGTCTTGGCTGGACAGAAGAACATCTCGATGAGATACGAAATGCGGGCTACTCCTACATCCGTCAAGGAAAATATTCTATAGCTCTTCCCTTTTTTGAAGCACTTGTCATACTCGATCCGGATAGCGCCTACGATGCCCAGGCCCTTGGCGCACTCTATGTAGAAGTAAATCAGCCAGATAAAGCTATCAGATATCTCGATCGAGCCCTTCAACTAGAGGCAGATCACTCCCCCACACTCCTCAACCTGACAAAAGCCTTCTTTATGTCAGGCAAAAAAACAGATGGCATACGCCTCGCAAAGGTGCTCCAAAACGATCCCAACCCCTTCATTGCCGGTACAGCTTCTGCTCTCCTCATGACGTATGAGTGATTTGTACCAACTATTTAAGTGAAGAGCAATCTTGATACACTAGTCTACATTCTATAAAGAATTCACCAAAAAGAGTAACTACGAGGTGCAACATGGAACACTGCAAACATGAAGAGAGAATAAAGCATCAAAACTCAGCAAGCTGTACGGTGTATGAATATCCAATGTCAACACGCAATATGAATATTGCTGTAGCTGAGATTCTCCATAGATACCCTGAAACAGGATATGTCGTGAATCACATCTGCACAGAAATGGGCTATGTGCTTAAAGGCTTTGGCAAGTTAGTCACAAAAGAGAGAGAAGTAATACTTTCACCCGGCGATGTGATTTCAATAGAGCCAAATGAAATGTATTATTGGGAAGGAACTATGACAATTATTCTTCCCGCCGCCCCTGCCTGGTATCCTGAACAGCACAAACGTATAGGGTAAAAAGTGCAGGTAGGGAATGCAATCCCACATTTTAGGCCATAAAATGGGATTGCATTCCTATGTATGAAGGATGCCATCTTAAGCTCCTCTCACTCTTATCTCTTCTGACAAATTCCTAAGATATTTTCTGCGATGTAGCGCACATCTTGCTCTTCGAGGTCGTAGTAGAGCGGGATTGAGAGTCCCTGTTTGTAGTAGCGCTCCATTGCCGGGAAGTCCTCAGGGTCGAGAGAGACAACTTTCTTGACGGCTGGGTGACGATAGAGTGGAATATAATGATACTGCGTGCCGATGCCCTTCTCATGCAGCTCTTGCATAACCTCGGTTCTTGTTTTGCCGATCGCTTCAAAATCAATTTGAAGGCACATCAGATGATAGCAGGTCCTTTCATCATATGAAGGGCTAAAGAGACGGATATGGGGAGCATTTGCAAAATGGGCGCGATACCAAGAGACTATTTTTTTTCGCTTTTCTATAAAAGAATCAAGCCGTGCAAGCTGGGAAAGACCAAGTGCTGCCTGCATTTCGGTCATATGGTAGTTGCCGCTAATCTCTTGTATTTCATAAAACCAGGGATCTGTACCATGGCGCTCCATGCCGCTATTTCTGATTCTAAGAAGCCTTTTATAGAGTGTTTCATCATTTGTTGTGACGATACCGCCTTCACCGGTTGTCATTGTCTTTATGGCATGAAAGCTAAAGACTGTCATATGTGAGTAACTGCAAGAGCCGACTGGGGATCCATCTTTATAAAAGGATCCAATAGCATGGGCGGCATCTTCTATAACAATCGCGCTCGGAGTTTTAATTTGACGATGAAGGAGCTCCATGTCCTGCGTTATCCCAGAAAAATGAACAGGTATGACAACTAAACGGCCGCGAGACATAGGCTCGTGAAAAACTTCTCGCAGCTTTTCATCCTTCATACATCCATTTTCAAGATCAATATCTACAAAAATAGGCCGCACGCCAAGACGCATGCCACTTGCTACTGTTGCAATGAAACTATTTGGCGTTGTAACAAAACGATCATAGCTAGAGACATCGGCAGCTTGTGCAGCAGCATAGAGACCGGTAGTTGCCGATGAAAAACTTACTGCATACTTTGCTAAAACGCGCTCAGCTATACGCGCTTCAAACTCAGATACTTTTTTTCCTCTTGTAATGAGCTCTCCGGTTAGGGATTCGCTAACAGCTTCCCTATCAGATTTGGTAATCGATTGCCTCGCATAGGGAAAAAAGTTCCTTTGCTCCATGTAAAACCCCTAGATAAAATCTCTCACGTACACGATACTATGTGCGATGTTTAAGGGGGAGAAAAATATGCAATCAGAGATTGTACAAGATATTCTTTTTGAAAAAAGACGCCATGAATATGCAGCAGCGAAAAGATCGCTTTTTACAAGCTACGTAAGTCAGCCTAAAAAAGAAAAAACCTGCACGCTAGTAAGCTTTACTAAATGGCACCTTGGAGAGTCCCACCGAGAGCTTTTTATGGAAAAGGAGAGCGACTTGCAAGAGGGAGGCTATTACCTCGTCCTTCAAGGTCTTGGTATCGCCATAAATCCGGGAAAAGACTTTTTCTCCTCATTTTGCAAAAAAGGATATACCCTTCAAGATATTGATATAGTCATACAGACCTATTCAGATCCACAAATCACAAATCAGCTGCTCGAAATTCAAGAGATTAACCAACGAGCAAATCAAAAGCTGATTCCCTATGGAGAAGAGCCTCATCTCATCCGATTTTTCCTCCATTCCGAAGCATTTGGCCATTTTACAACTCGTTTTCGTCCTACATTTCGAAAAGAGCGAGATAGCCTCTTTTTGCTCGAAACATTTTCTCAAAAAGAGGAAACACTCGCACTTGGAGATGGCCTTGAACTTGCCTTTATACGACTTGAACAAGATGGCTATGCAGTACGTATCTCGGATAAAAAAGAGGGCCATCAGATAGGCTATATATCTCACGGCGGCTATAGAGATGCCCTTTCTGATTTTTTCCAACCTTGCACTCTTGTAATTGCAGGCATTGGAAAGTCCTCTATTGAAGATCTCGAAAAGATTGCTCTTGAAAAGGATTCCTTAGGTTTTTTTGGCATAATCAAACTGCTTGAGGGGTTAGAAAACCTCGACGCTTTGCTGGTTTCAGAATTTTCTAAAGGCCTTGGAGACATTCGCATTGAGCTTTTGCATAAGATCCAAAGTACTCTAGACAATGGCCCAAAGCTTCTTCCACTAGATGACTCCTTTGTCCTCGATCTTGAGACAAATGCTGTCCGTCTAGAAAATGGAAGCTTTTCTCTTCTGCGAGATGTGCGCTCGATTCGTCCATATGGATCTTTTAGCAAAATCCTCTACGTATCAAACGAGGATCTTCTATGAGGTTGCAAAGAATTTTATCTTCTCTTGCGTCCACAATATAAGATGCTAAAAACCATATACTTAACAAATTGTAGCCAAACCATAAAAAGACCTAAGTGCCTAATAGTGAATAAAGTATCGCAGTTTACAGAAAGAGGATTAATGAATTGTTTTAATCATTTGTTTGGATCTGCTGATTTTCAACATCTTGGGCTTTAAAGATAAGTATTACCCCCAAATTTCTTGCGACCATGCGTTTTAGATTGCTAGAGTTTGGCTGTTTCGAATCCAAATGGGATATTCGCTTGAGGACAAAAAATATATGATGACATGCCAGAGTATGACTGATGAGCAAGAGACTGATACAGAGGCTTTTTGGCCGCAGTTTTTAGAGTATATTAAATCTCGCTGCTCAATAACAGCCTACGGCAATTGGCTTGAACCAATCCAAGTCGTTTCTTCAACTCGTGATCTCATAACACTGAGAATCCCTAACATATTCTTTAAGGAATACCTGCTCACAAACTTCAGAAAGGAGCTCTCCCTCTTTCTTCCCCTTAAAGCAACTGGTGAGCCAAATATTGAATTTGTAATCGAAAAGCAGGAAAAAAAGCCCCGCCCTGTACAGGTTCATACAAGCACACAACATGATGAGCCAAAAGAAAAGAGCAAACAGGAAGAGGACTTTTCTTCCTTTGAAGTAAAACTTAATGAGTCCTATCGCTTTCAGACCTTTATTGAAGGCCCGGCAAATCAGTTTGTCAAATCGGCAGCATTTGGTGTAGCGTGCCGTCCTGGCGCCTCTTATAATCCGCTCTTTATCCATGGCGGCGTAGGACTTGGCAAAACACACCTTCTTCATAGCATCGGCCACTACATCAAAGAACATAACAAAAAGCTCAAGGTTCAATGCATTACAACAGAAGGCTTCATCAACCAGCTCGTTGATGCCCTACGGACAAAATCTGTAGACAGAATGAAGCGCTTTTACCGCTCAAATATTGATGTCTTACTCGTCGATGATATCCAGTTTTTGCAAAACAGACAAAACTTTGAAGAAGAATTCTGCAACACTTTTGAGACGCTCATAAACTCAAGTAAACAGATTGTCATCACATGCGATAAGCCGCCATCTCAGCTAAAACTTTCCGAACGCATGATTGCTCGTATGGAGTGGGGCCTTGTTGCCCATGTTGGCATGCCAGATCTTGAAACGCGAGTAGCAATACTGCTCCACAAAGCAGAACAACGCGGCTTGCACATTCCAAGCCATATCGCCTTTCACATTGCTGAGCATATCCACCACAATATACGCCAGCTTGAAGGTGCGCTCAACCGTTTAAGTGCCCATGCAAGGCTCCTTAACATTGCAATAACAGAAGAGCTTGTCGAAAGCACCCTACGCGACATGTTCCAACTAGCACCACGCGAAAAAATATCGATAGAAAATATCCTCAAAACTGTCGCATGCGTCTTCCAGGTAAAGGCATCAGATTTAAAGAGTGCTACAAGGACAAAGGAAATTGCCCTTCCGAGACAGGTAGCGATGTTTTTAGCTAAAGAGCTTATCAACGAATCGCTTGTAATGATTGGAGAGTTTTTTGGCCGTACTCACTCTACAGTACTTCACGCCTGCAAAAGTGTAGAAAAAGAGGTAAGTGAAAATGAGACGCTAAGAAAACAGATTCAGATGGTGCGAAGATCTTTGCAGGTATAACAAGATTACAGCTGCTTATATCCCTGTTCGCCAAGTCCTGATGCAACCATGGCAAGCTTTTTGACGTCGATGTACTTTTTTATGAGCTCTTCTCGACTCTTTCGCTTTTCTACCACATCTTGTACTGGATAGACTTCAGGGTCAAAAGCGGCAAACTCCTCAGTTGCCAAAAATTCTAGCGACGTAATTTTTTCCTGTGAAAAACTTTCGTGGACCATTAAAATCCTCCAGTGTCCCCTTTTTTTAGACAAATAAACCTATTTTTTTAAAAGATCTACTAAAAAATGCGTCTTTTATTGAAATCTTTTGAGAGCCTGCTTTTTCCTGCTCGCTGCATACACTGCAAGAGCTATCTTGAGGAAGATATTCGGCTCCTCTGCCAGGATTGCCTTGACCTCCTAGATCTTGTAGATCCGGACGAAAGGTGCCCCTCCTGTTTTAGAGATATCTGCTGCTGCAAAAAAATAGGTCAACGGTCATACAACAAAATGGCCTATTGCTTTGACTATGAAGGGCCGCAAAAAAGCCTCCTTCATGCCTTTAAATATGGAGATAAGCCCTATCTTGCAAAATCACTCGCAAGCTTTATGCTCCTGCAGTATGAAAAGCTCTCATGGGGTCTCCCAACCATCATCACCTATGTCCCCCAAAATTTTCTTCGATCTAGCCTGCGAGGATACAATCAGAGTAAATTACTTGCCGAGGAGCTTGCACAATTGCTTGGAACAAGTTGCCTTCCTCTCCTTTCACGTCCAACTTTTACTATCAGCCAAAGCCTTTTGACAAAAGAGGCAAGAAAAGAACTTTCTGGGACTACCTTTTCCTATAAAGGGCCGCCGACCCTTGAAAATCAAAGCATCATGCTAATCGACGATGTATTCACAACTGGAACAACGGCAGAGCGTGCGTTCCAAACTATTGGCTCCTTTATTCCAAAAGAAACCATGCTCTTTTGCCTCATGCGTGCAGAAAATTAAGCAATCTGTTATCAAAAATGCATGATAGCTGAAATTAACACTTGGATTATACAGCCTACATCTAGAGCCTACAGACGACTGCAGGAGCATTCCTCCATACTCTCAAGAGAAGTCACCCACTACACAGATAGAATGTTTCCAGCTCCATGGAATAGAGTTGCACAAAGGATTGCTTTTTCTCTTCCCATTGCATGTATTCTCTATCATATACCGCTTGGCATGCAGCTTTATGTAGGTGTTGGTCTTTATGCTGTAGATCTCTTTCTTGGTCCAATGGAAGATGGTCACTACCATACTTTTTTTAGAGGTGCTTTCATCGCCTCATCTATTCGAACCATACTAGATCTTGCAGACTTTAAACTCTCTTTCATGATCTATGCTGTAGCCAGCGCCATACTTTGGCCTCATGTAAAGATTAAGGATTAAACTTGCGTTAAAGAAAAGATCTCGTGTAGGATCAGGATTACTCACGAATTTTTTATCTGATCTTTATAGATCGTTAACAAAAGAGTGGTATCTGTATCGGATGAAAAGTTAAACAACCCTTGATGGAGGAAAATAGATGTCTAGCCTAATCTCATCGATTCAAAATTCAGTGCATAACCTAGCTACAAGTTCATATAACTTTGTAGAGGGGAAAGTAAGTCACCTCGGTAAAAGTTTTGAAGACCTTACTGAAAAAGCATTGCCACATACAGCTGCTCGCATAGTACAGCTGGTTGTCTATAGCGCGCCATTTGCTGCTGCTTGGCTTGTATTGCCACTGCAACTTAACATTGCAGCCCTTGTTGTCTATGGTATAGCACATGTGCTTAACGAAAGTGTAAATGAACAAAATGCACGTCTTCTTCCAGACAACGTGTACAGAAACTTTTTCTTTGGAACAGGAGCTGTACTCTTTGCTGCAACTGCCCTTGAAACTGCAAAAGTGGCAACTGGTCAAAAAGCAAGCATCGTGCTCGCCATTGCAGAGTTTGCACTTGGTGCATTTGCAATCAGACATTCAACTGTCTATGCATCAAAAGAGCAACCAGCAGCAGTAGTTGGAACACCTGGCTAATTTCTCAGCCCGTAGAGCCTTGTTACAAAGGCTCTACTTTATACAACCAGCCTTCCTTTTCAGGATCTTTATTCAGTAAAGAAATAGCACTTTTTAGACTATCATTGACAGCAATGATTTTGCCAGAAACAGGTGAAGCGATATCTATAGCTGCTTTTGTTGATTCGATAACCACAACCTCCTGTCCTGCATGCACCTCTTTGCCAACTTTAGGAAGCTCTACGTAGACAATCTCGCCAATTTCTTCAAGCGCAGCATAGGTAATACCAACAGTAGTAATGCCATTGACAGTGTCTATCCATTCATGATTTTTAGTGTATTCTACCATTTAGAAACCTATTGGGTTAAACGAAGATGTGCAAAAAGACTTGGCATTGCATCAATTCGAGAATGTTCAAGCGCCATAGCAAAATGTTGGCTAGCCCCATCTGCCCTATTGACACGGTAGGTGAAGCCAATTGACTTAGACTCTTGCGGGTCATAGCCTACAAGACACTCTTTGGGAATTTCTATTGTAGCCGTATAGCCATTTTGTCCTTGCTTTACAGTATACTCAAGTGCTTCATCCGGACAAAGGGTATGGCTATCTTCTGTACGAAACCTCGTGCACTCACCCTTTATATGTCCTTCAAAGCTTTCCGGCAGAAAATAGAACTGGTGATAGAAGCGATGGGTAGTTTTTGCCTCTGCAATTTGCCGTGTATCAATAAAAAGCTCAATCGAATCACCTTGGCGAAAATCTGGATAAAAAACAGATACTTGCCCCTCTTTCTCGATTACAAAGCGAAAAAGAAGGCTATCAATTTTCCAGCCCATATACACTTTTGCAAAACATTCTTCGCCAAAAATAGCTCCCAGCGGAGGCAAAAGGTGTTTTTTAGAAAGTTCACCCTCCACCTTAAATAGATCGACCTCTTTTGTAAAAAAGAGGTCGGGGGAAGCTTTGCCTTCAATGCTTTCTTCAGCACTCATTAGCTTTCGCTCACGAGCTGGATGTCATAAGCACCCTTCTTTTGCATTCCAGCAAGGATATCAGCAGCTACCTTCTCTATAGCTTCGCGGCCAATCATCTCACGCTCGTCAAATACTTTGCTTCGCACCTCTTCAACAGAGGGCATAAAACCTTTTCCGACGACAGCAAAGAACATAGGACCACTACTTTGATAGGAAGTAAGTGAGGACATATTTTCCATTTCAGTCGCAAAGGCAAGCTCTGGATTTACAGAATATGATGGTCCAGCACGCACAACGCGATCTCTTGTCTTGACAATAGCAAATTGGCGAGGGCCGCTTGCACGTTCAGATTCTGGAATTTCTTTCCACTCTTCAGACTTTGCAAGAGCCTTTAACACCTCTTGTTTCTCTTCTTGCATATAAGGAAGAAGCGCTACAGCAAGATAGGCATTATCTTTTGATGACCAGTCAGTATACTGAGGAAGTTTTCCTTTATAGAGTGCAATTTCTTGCTCTAAGAAGCGAAAGAGCTCTTCAAAATGGTAGAGGGCTACACTGCTCTTTACATCTTTAAAAGGCTTCCAGTCGCCATTTTCCTTTAAAAAGAGCGATGGCTGCTTGCTTCGTACTCGTGGATAGCTCGATTCTAAAACCTTATCTAAGATTTTTTCCATCGTTCCATCTTCTTTGGCTTCTGCAAAGCTCAGGACTCGTTCCGGAGATGAGCGCTCAAGAAGTTCAAGCTGAATGTAGTGTACGCCATCTTGTGAAAGCTTTGAAAGTTCAGCTGACTGCTCATTCAAAGGAGCCTTATCAAGAAGTGTAATAAGTTCTGCAGTATTTTTAAAGCCTGTAAATGGGCTAGATCCTCCCTGCTCACGCACGACTATTGTCTCTTCTCGTACGGATGCATTTGCAAGGGCATCAGCTAACCATTCTGGATGCTCGTCAACAATCTGCTTTCTTGAATGATTATCAATCTGTGATCTCTTTGCAGGATCTAAGCTATCAAGTAGCTTTAAGCGCTCTTCTTGCGAGTTTGCATCTTTTTTCGCAAGCTCAGGGAATTTAGCTTTTAAATCGCTCCAATTCTTATCGGCAATCTGCCATTCCCAGGTTCCTCTTACGCCAATTTTGGTTTGAAGAGCCTCTTTATTAGCTTCGCGAATGCGAACTGTATAGGATTTCTCAACAAGCTCAGGATAAACTTTTTTCACTGCATGGGCATTTGCAAAAGCAAGTGGAATAGAGAGCGGATTTTGTTTAGTCCCCTCTACAGCGGGCCGTACAGCATTAAGATAGAGTTGAAATTGCTCTAAATCCTCAAGCGATGCAAAGCGAAGATCTTTTGGGAGCTGGTAGAGATCTACATCCACATACTCATTAAGATGATGAAAATAGTCTTTATAGCTTGCAGGATCTACAAGAGTGCTGTCTGCATTTTCAAAGAAAAGTGTGCGAAAAAGCAGTACATCTTTCCAGATCTTTGCAGCGCGGGATTGATCCATACCAAGTCTTCTGAGCTGCTCATGGAAAAAGTCACCCATTGTAGCTTGTGTCTGCATGCCTTGAGCTTTTGCTTCTCGGTAGGCTTGGTCTGCATTCTTGTACAATGAACCGACTGCCTCTTCTTGGGTAATTGTGAAGCCCTTTTGCTCAGCAACCTTAGCGCTATTAATGATAAACTGTGCCGCAAGTTCTACAAATTGACGTCCAAACCAATCTTGTGCGCCATGATAGCCAAAAAGTGCAAGATCTTGATGCATGAGGTTTGGATCTTGCGGGAGCCATTTATGTGAGGCTTCTTGATAGCGCAAAAACTGGCGAAGATAGGGAGATGGAAAGTTGCGCTCTGCTACATAAAGCCTTACGCGCGCGTCAAAAGCCTCTTTTCCTTTTGGATTCTCTGAATTGACGAGACGATCGTAGTTTGCCTTTACATCTGGCGCATAGTAGGTCCAAATCTGTTCTGATGATAAAAATGGCGCTCTTGGATGCACATAAGGCTTATAGCGTCGTTCACGGTCATGTCTTGTTTTTAGCTCTTGTCCAAATTCATTTAAGTAGGGCATTGCAATTTGCTGCGCAAGACCACTTCCTAATATATCTGTTGCAAGAGTGCCATCATTGAGCGCATTTCCTGACATGCTTCCTGAATAGAGAAAATCTCTTGAGTCTGTCGACAAAAAAGCTACCATATCAGCAACTTCGGAACGGTACACTTTAGTGCCGTCAAGTGCTGTAAAAGCTACTTTGTCTTCATGTTCCCTTTGGTTGAAGGTTTGGAACGTTCCAAAGAAGGAAAAGGAAATCACAATCACTACAGTGATAACGATAAAGAAACCGCGTTGGTATCGACGAAAAAATTCTAACATAGTCATCCTCAGTTAAGAGGTAAAATGGTAGCAATTTTTACGGTTTTATCAAACAAAAAAAAGAAGGGCAGGTAGTTTCCTACCTGCCCTTCTCTGTAAAAGGTTTATTTACTTCTTACGGTATACATGCCGCTGGTGTTACTCCAACATCAGTTGGGCAGCCAGTTGCACCAGGTACGCATGAGCTTACCTGTGCTGGGCAAGTTGTTGGATCAAAGCAGAAGGTGACAAGAGGACATGCCACTGCACCATTGCCAAGAGATCCGCTATTCGATACAAACGAGCAGCCTGTTACAGGATCGTAAATAAAGCATGGAGCTTGATTTCCGAGACCTGCGTAATTAAAGTTGCCGCAGAAGAATGTATTGAAGAAGCCTTGTAAGAACAGGCTGTTGCACTGTGGTCCTTCGTTGTCGAGGATATCCCACATATCAATACCTGTTACTGTTACACCACCAAGGAGTTCGCAGTATGATACAAATCCATAGTAGTGAATATTAACTGTATTGTCAAAGCGTGTACGCTCAGCAACAACAAGGTCTGAGTCTTGTGCGTTGACATAGCCATGAATGCGTGATTTGTAGAGATAGAGCATCGCAACGCCAGTAGCGTTAAGATTTCCAAATACCTCAGCATTCAAGTGAAGCTCGCCTGGTAGGCAGTCGCCAACTTTAGAACCTACGCATAGGTCGCACTGGTTGGAGAAGCAAAGGCTTGGATCGATTTGTGGAGCAAATACAATCTCAGGTACTGCTACCTCTTG
>CAZEGK010000044.1:0-5234 GCA_964512205.1 uncultured bacterium
TTTACTGCTATACTGCTAAATGATGGAATTAAGAGGATGCAAACAGTTTTTAATCTCTTTGCGCTCTTCGCGATCTCCGTGGTAAAAACCCCATTTGCAAAGCTTTGCTTTGAGGTGATGGAAAGAGCCTTTTCTAAAAGGCTCAGTTATAGTCATTTTCTGGAGGAAGTATCTCAAGTGAAAGTTCACTAATTTTTCGATGTGAGACTTCTTGAGTAAATTTTTCCCATTGATTTTCTACATCCTTTATTTCCTCTTCAGACTCGGCATCTTTAACTGAGTTTGAGAGTAGACGAAATATTGTATCGTGATCGTTTCTATATGTAGGATTAGCAAGGGCCTCGATCATATTCATTAATAAGCGATTTTTTAAAGTATAAGGATTTGGTTCTCTTGCCTGCTGCACAAGGTAGGCTGCGGCCTTTTGCATACTCTCATCTTTCCAGCCGATGCAGTCATTTTCAGCAAATGCTTTTATTAAGTCAGCAATTTGTGGATCAAGCTCTTGCCTCATGAATTTATCAAACAAAAACTTTCCTATAACAATCAACGTGTCTGCCTGCTCTTGTACAGATAAATTGCGCCAATTGTCTCTAAATATTGAAATTGCGGTAGTAATAGTTTCTAGAGGAGTGTTGTCGAGTAAATTTTGGAGTTCGTCTTTATACAACGGCCCATTACCTTGAAGTAGTACATCAACAGTTTTCATTTTTGATGATTGCTGGAATATATCTACGTCTGTTGCTTCCATCAGATCAAAGATAAATTCCACATATGCTTTGTTTTTACTTGCGGTTGGCGTACAAAGTAACCCAATTGAAATAGTTCTTATAAAAAGCGATTGATCAGGCTCTTCTTCGAGCTCGAGATTTGCAGTGAGGGAGGCAATTCTTTTTTCCACTAATTGTGCACAAGGCTTTCTCAGTCTTTCATCTGCCCAGCCATCGGCAGCTAGTAAACTTTTAACAATTGGTACTGCTGGATGAGAAAGATCTGTGATCCGTGCTAATGAAAGTCCGATAGTGAAAAGAGCTCTTGCCTGTTCAGTTAGAGAGAAAGTCTTCCAGTTGGAGACTAGGGACTCTAATACTAAGGGATCTGCTGCTGCGACATTAAATTCAATCATCTTAGGCTCAAAGGATAATGGATGCCGATCGGCCAAATATTTAGAGACAACGTGTAAAAATCGCCATGTAGAAGGATCAGTAATACTCTCATTGAGATTGCAAGATTGTCTATTGAAAAACGGGCTAAATTTTTCATAATGTTCCATCCATAGATTGCCCACGATTCGTATCAACTTATCACGAGTTTCAAAAGGAACAATTTCAGAAGATAAGCAAAAAGTATCTTTAGTATTTAATAAAAGTGAAGTTCGAAATAAATGAGCGTTTTGTTTGAGAAGCTCGTTAAATTCGCTAACTACGCGTTTTGTCTCACCCGGAGGGAGTGTACATAGTGCATTCATGACCTCATCATGAGTTGGCTTACTTGACACTCTTAACCCAAAAAGTGCAATGAGTCTTCTATCAAGGTGAGGGAGGTAGGCTTGCCTGGTAGCTCTCGATGTTGATGCGAATTGCATCAGTGATTTTGTGTCCAAAAAGGTTTGTGTGCGGGAAGCTATAACGTTCGAATTTATAGAAATAAAACTCATTAAATTACCTCGATTTGATCAATACTATAATAAAGTTAAGAATTTCTTTGCAATTAAACTTATTATAGGCTCATATAAGCCTGACGTGTAGCTCGCCAGGCCTTTGAGCAAGCAGGCTACTTACAATAGCCTGGGACTGGCGGCGCTTTTCTAAATTCTACATCGGCAGAAATGTCGACGATAGAAATTTTGCCATTTTCATAATGAAAGCGAATCCAAGAACCATCTTTAGGATTGAGCTGTCCGCGGACTGCAAATTCTTTTATAGGCACATTATGCTGTGGCTCTCTTTGAAGATGCACGGCTAGATCCCTATAGAATTGGGAATTTTGCACCAATTCTCCAAGAGTTGCATGCAACATAATAGAGCGCACAGGCTCTTTTGGAGCTGACACTACAAAAAGCGGATTTTTGTCTTTTGCATCAATATTCAATTTGGCAAAAGCATCCAGTACCCGTTCATCTACAGCTTCATAGGGCTCAAAGTCTATGCCATTTGGCCATGGCTTATTTAAGCAGTCATTTGGCTCTGGAACAAAACGAGCAGTAGGGTGGGCTTCAGCGTAGGCTTTTTGGATATCAGAGGGCTGTGCTCCTTCAAATATGCCAAGGCGAATTTGATTGAAGCCTTTATTGACTTGTACATGGGCCCCAGTGACATACTGCGCGGTTTCATAGTTTGTACTGCTCTCTGAGCTAAAGACGCCATTGAAGGGTCCAAATTTTTGAAGTGTGCTTCCTAGCTTTTTGGCCTTTTCTGCCGATTCTTCAGAAAGCGATTTTTTGCTTATAGCACTTACATATTTTTTTTCTGCAGGGTTTTCGGGAGCGGTTGTTGAACTGCTACCAAATGATTTGATCATGAGCACATCAAAAGACATAATTTTCTCCTTTGGGATACGTTTATTTATCGCACTTGCTTGCTCATTTGCTTATACCATTGGCTTGCAGCAAGCTTCGACTGAATGTCGTTAATAAAAAATATACAGATATTTATTATTGAAATCAACAAATTGTGTATAATAGATAATAAATAATGTAAAAATGAAAGGAACTTTATCTATGCAAGATTTAACAAATAATCCGCATGGGTATCTTCGACAACTTACCGGACAAAGATGGAACGAGGTTGAAGATATGTTTGTATTTTCATCGAACACCAAGGAAAAGATAACACAAGTAACAGAGAAGCTTAATTCAGTTGGCATAAGCTTTTTAGTTAACAAGACGAAGTCTAAAGAGGTAGACCTTCATTTTATTCATGTCACAAAGCAGCAGGTTGCATCTCTCACGACTCTGCCTCCTTTGCAGCAA
The DNA here is from genome assembly GCA_964512205.1 of uncultured bacterium. Classification (GTDB taxonomy): domain Bacteria; phylum Chlamydiota; class Chlamydiia; order Chlamydiales; family FEN-1388; genus SZAS-7. The sequence goes on from CAZEGK010000044.1 coordinate 2,972, forward strand.
GCTCCTAAAACAGATCTTAAGCCTCTCATAGAAGAAAAATATAGTGATAAGTTTTCTCTATTAGAGAAGCAAAATAAGGTATTTCGTCCAGATGAATTTGATAGGTCGGTTCCCAATAGGTTCCCAGATGATGAGCAGTGTCAATGCGTCCGTGAAACAATGCTTAAGACAACTGGTGATTGGGAAAGGCCGCTCCATATCCATGCAAATCACGTTGATCTTGACGATACATCTATTCATGTAATCTGTTCTCAGGCTCCAATGGAGGAAAATGAAGGAGACTTTTGGAACGCAGTTATAGATACAAGTGCTTTAGTTTTAGATTTAACAAATAGTACTGATAGGCAGTCTGAGGAGATCCAGCGCTATTTTCCTTTTGAAGTTGGTACAAGCATGACCTTTGATGGTGATGACATTACAGTATCCTGCGTAGATGAAAAAAAAGCAGTTGATGGCAACAAGAAGCTTAAACTTCACACCTATACAGTTAAAAGAGTAGAGGCAATGGTAGACCAAGAAGTTTTATGTACTGCTCGACGTCTTCATTATCGAGGCTGGCCAGATCATGGAGCGATACAACCTACAGAACTCGCTACTATAGTAAGATATGTGAGAACAAATAAACAAATGCTTGAGCATAAGCCTCTCTGGATACATTGCAGGGCAGGAGTTGGCCGATCCGGCACTGTTGCTGTTGCGCTTGGTTTAGTAGAGCGCTATAAGGAAGGTGAACTTACAGCAGATACGTACGAAGAGATAATAAACCAGCTTATTCAAAGCGGAAGACGTCAACGGAATAACTGGTTTGTGCAAACAGTATATCAATATAAACTCCTGCATGAATTTGCGATGGAGCTCATCACAGGTTCTATAACGATCGACTAAACTTTCTACTTTTACTTGCTTAGATTGGAGTGTGGCTATAGGATGGATTCGTTATTAAATAAGGAGTTTACTTCCCATGAAACTTTTTACCTTTGTTTTAGCGCTTGCAACATCTTTTGGAGGCACTTATGCCTTTGCTAAGGAGATAGCTTCTTCTCAGCAAAATAACGCTCTTAACTGGAGCACAAACTATAGTGAAGCTTTGCTCAGAGCAAAAGCTGAAAATAAAGTGGTTTTTCTTTGCTTTACAGGCTCTGACTGGTGTGCTTGGAGCAAAAAGATGGAATCTGAAATTCTCTCAGACCCTGCATTTCAGCAGCAGATAAGCAAAAAGCTCATCTTTGTAAAACTCGATTATCCACGAAATAGCAAACAAGATGGTGAGCTTAAAAAACAAAATCAGAAGCTCTACGAAAAATTTCACGTCAAATCTCTTCCTGTAGGAAGAAATCGCGGTTTTCCTGCGGTTATCTTGCTCGATCCAAATGGCAATAAATTTGCTGAAGTCGGCTATCAGGCAGGCGGAGGAGCACAGTATGCTAAGACGATTAATGATATACTTATTCAATCGGGCTTTTAAGAGATCTTGTCAAAATAGTTGATGATCCTGTAGGTTGACAAGCAGTTTGAAATTGGGGTTTCTATGCGGTTTTTGCTTCCTCTCTTTTGCTGGCTGCTGATGTCTTTGCAGCTTCCGCTTTCTAAGGGATATATCAATGATTTGACAAATACGCTCACGCAGCCAGAGACGCAGTTTCTTGATGGCCAGCTGAGGGCTTTTGAAGCAATGGAGGGCGTGCAGATCATCGTTATCGTAGTACCTTCACTTGAAGGAAAATCGATTGACGATACATCAAATATGATAGCAAGCCAATGGCAAGTGGGGCCTCGCGGAAGAGATAGCGGCATCCTTGTGCTTGTCGCAAAAAAAGAGGCGAAGAGCACTATCGATCTCGGCTATGGCATGGAAGCAAATATCAACGATGATATGGCAAATGCAATTTCTGCGAAAATTATGGATCCACTTCTTGCCCGTGGAAAAATCTATAAAGCATTAGAAGCAGGTATCGGCAAAATCTTTAATGACTTCGGCAAGGGTATCGGGGACAAGGGACCTGTAAATGTCGGCTCATTTTGGGATATGACCTCTCTTCTCATATTTCTTCTCGCAATACCGCTTCTCTATTTTATCGCGCGCTTTGCAGCATCAGAGCATATGTGGATATCTCCAACTCTTGGCTTTTTGACCGGCCTCACGCAAAGTCTTGGCCTTGCAGTTGCCCTAGGCTGCCTAGGCGGCCTTATGGTCCTCATCTGCTATATTATAAAAAACTACATCCCCCCACGCACAAGATAGCATTTGCCTTAGAATCGCCCT
>CAZEGK010000044.1:5334-21319 GCA_964512205.1 uncultured bacterium
TATAAAAAACTACATCCCCCCACGCACAAGATAGCATTTGCCTTAGAATCGCCCTGAACGGGCTCTATTATGTGAATATTTCTACCCACAGTTCCCTTCGGTCACTATGGGCTACAATAAATCGCCCTGCGGGCTCTAAAAACACCTCTTGTAATCATTGCGCAGCGCAGCCTTCTTTACACCTACATTCCCTGCACCGACTTATTCAAGGCGAGCAAGGCCTTTTTTTCGGCTCTTTTCAAACATGATTTGAAAGAGCCAGATGGCGAATGAAAGAAAGACGATATTTAGTCCAAGGCTTGCGAAAAAGTATTCTTCAGGGAAGATGTTTTTGTGGAGTATGATCCGCATGCCCTCAAAGATATAGGTTGTCGGCAGGCACCATGAGATCGTTTGTGCCCATGCTGGAAGGGCGCTTACAGGATAAAAGACCGCACTAAAGGGGGCAAAAAGAGCTCCTATCATCCAGGCAAACATTTCGACACTATGTCCCCAGTAGATAATGGCACTCGATGCGAAAAAACCGATAGACCACCCAAAGATAAGAAGCGATGCTGCAAAAGGGATAAATGCCCAACCTACTGTAAAGACATTGAGTGCATAGAGCATCCAAATGGCAAAAGCGGCAAAACCGATCGTGAGAAAGAGCTTGGTAAGGGAAAGGAGCAGTATCCCTCCAATCCACTCTGTGACCTTTAAGGGTGTGGAAAAGAGATTCACGAGGTTTCTTTGCCAAAATTCCTGCAAAAGGCATACCGAAATATCAACCGAGCCTCTCCAGCATATCTGCCAGAAGATAAGGCCTGTCATCAAAATCAGGGGAAGGTTTGCAACTTGAAAGTTTTGTGATTGAATCCAAAAGGATGTAAGTCCCCAGAGGAGAATCTCGACGAGTGGCCAGTAAAAAAGATCAGAAAGATGATGCAGCCCCTTTCGCATGGTATAGAAATAGCGATAAAATACACCTAAACAGCGATCAATATTCACAAGGTTGTCTCCGCAATTTTGATGAAGTAATCTTCAAGCGTAGGTTCTATGATTTGGATGTTTACATACGTAACATTATGCTGCATAAGGCGATGTAAAAAAGGAGGTATCTTTTTTTCTTCAAGAGAGCATGTAATGTTTTTGTTATCTAGTTCAAAGGGGATTTGCCACTCAGTTGCAAGCTCTTTTGCTTTATCCATGCCTTCAACAACTGTTAAGGCTAAACGGTAGAGCGATGAGCTTTTGGCAAGATTTTGCGGGAGGTCGTTGGCGATTAGTTTACCCTGTTTTAGCACAATTACCCGGTCACAGCTTGCTGCTACTTCTTCCATTTTATGAGAGGTGAAGAGTATTGACACTCCATGCTTTTTTCGCTCTTCAAGCAAAAAACTGCAGACATCGCGCGAGACATCTGGATCAAGGGAGGCTGTAGGCTCGTCGAGAAGTATTACTTTAGGATTTGTATAAAAGGCTTTAACGAGCATAAGTCGCGTCACCTGGCCAGCAGAAAGCGCAGAGACCCTCTCATTTCTCTTGTCGATGATTCCAAACCGCTCTAAGAGAGGCTCTGCACGTTTTGCACCATTATTTATTCCATATAACCTCGCAAAGAAGTTGAGGTTTTCTTCAACAGTAAGCACAAAGGGAAGGCTTGTGTAGGTGCTTGCAAAAGAGACATGCTGGAGTGATTCGGACCTGTTTTTGTAAAAGTCCTTCCCAAAGTAGTAAATTGACCCGCTTGTGGGAGTAAGCGTACCTAGAAGCATCTGAATAGTGGTAGTCTTGCCGGATCCATTAGGACCGAGTAGCCCTAAAATTTCTCCTGCCTTTAGTTCAAAAGAGATACCATCCACTGCCAAAGTGGAGTCATATACTTTTGTAAGTCCTTCTACATTAAGGGTCATGACATTCCTTGCAATAAAAAACAAATTATCATATTTAAAGGGGATAGCGAGGATCTCCCTAATGGTATCAACTAAGGCATATGATAAAACAATTTCTGCACTCGATGAGTATGCCAAGTTTCAACTTTCTTCACATCCAAAAGGTCAGCCTAAACTCTTGCTTAAGGTGACAAGCGATAGATCTGGCGAGCGCTACTTAACGGTAATCTCGCAAAAGGATCTTTCAATCTTCGATAAGATACTCCATTTTTTTGGGCTTGGCGGTCTTACACTTCGGCGCGTCGTAAACTTTCTCGAGGCTTCAGATTTTGGCAAAGAGAAGCTAGATGACAAAGAGTTGCGAAGTATTGAACATGCACTTCATCATCTCGATATCAAGATCAAAAAGTATAACCATCATCACTTCTTTGAGATTCACACAAAAAGAAAAAATCTTACGATATCAGTGCGTGAGCTTTTTTCTCGTTTTGCAGAACCGGAGCGATCTCTTAAGCCTTTAGCTCAGCTTCCTATACCGCATGATCTAAAAAAAGCTAAGGTGCAAGAGGAGATTCTTTCTGGCAGTACTGTTGCATCTTCCATAAAAGATCCACCACTTCAAAATTTTGCATTTATTGTCCAAGAGATCAGGAAGGTACACAATCGAACAGAGCCAAGAAGCTCTATTATTGAAACGACGCTTCTAGAAAACTCTACCCCAACTGCTCCATCAAGACTTGACGTGCTCGATAAACAAGAGGAGTTTCTTAAAAGGCTTCTTCAGGATGACAATCTGCAGCAAAAAAGCCCAGAAGCTGTACAAAAAGAGGTCTACAAGACTAAATTTTTTGCCCACCTTGCAGCAGCTGGTATCCCAGAGAGTGATTTTGAAGGCTTTTTTCATGTATTTGAATTTCTTATGGAGAAGAAAAAAGAAATAGCTGCCGAATACAACAAACAAGGCGCTGCGATCAAAAAAGAGATTGTGTCAAGAAGCTTGCCCGCAATTGCAGAAAACTCTCTTATCGTATCAACAGAATCACTGCTGAATCAAACGATGTATGACAAGCTGCTTAAAGTAGTAGCCGACACCGCTCAAGCTCTTCAATCGAAAAAATTGAATCTTGAAAATTGCAAGGCGTATATGGAAGCTAAGATACAAAAGCCTGAGGACATTGCCTTTATCGCTTCAGAAATACGGGATAGAAAGGTGCTTGATCGTATTGCCTTTTTTGTTAAATGGCAAAAACATCTGGATAAAGAAATGGTGCAAGGCTTTTCTGATAGGGGAGAAACTCTTGGAAGGGGCATTTGCTGGGCACTTTCACTTCGCTGGTTAAAAGATGAACTTAAAATGGCCAAGCATACTGATACCAAAGCAGCTATCAGAGAGATGAAAATCGGCAAAACTTTTGGAGAGGATCGAAAGCTTCAGGTTGCCTATGAGCATGTGTGGAAGGGAAAAAACCGCATGGCGGGCCTCAAAAAACTTCAAAGGTCTATTGGCATAGTGCACTCCTATCATGCACATTCCGAATATGATTTTTCTTCAAAAGAGGAAATAGCTAAGTCACTACAAAAACTTGGCCAAAACGTGCGTTTTCAAAAGAGCTTTAATGGCATAGGTCAATTAGAGATTCGTTGGGATCATGCAGCTCATGTGATCTGTCTTGTCATGCGAAAAGATCTTACTGATCCAAGTAAATGTGTCTTTAGATTTAGTGAACCTAATTTTGGTACCTATCACTTTACGGTTGATGGTAGATCGCCGCTTGCGATTCAAAAAGCAGAGGAGAAGCTTTGCGAATGTCTTGCAGATCTTATTACGACATTTTATACAAAGAATCTTCGCGGGCTTAATGTTGAATGTTTTGCCCAAACTAAATCGTCATCATAATTTTACTTGCACCGTAATTTAAAATATGGTTTTCTTTGCTAAATTTTACGGAGGAAAATCATATGAGACTAATTCTATTATCTCAAATTGTAGCACTTACATTATCACAAATGTCGCTACATGCTGCTGATAAACCAAAAAAACAGGCAAATGCTAAAAACTGGAAAAAAGGTATTCCAGGATATAATAAAGCACAAAAAACAAATCAAAAGACACATGTAAGCGGTCTCTCATCGATAGATTCAAAATGCAAAAAAGGTGCTACCGGCGCAACAGGACCAAAAGGTGATGTTGGAGCAACAGGACCAACAGGACCAACAGGGCCTGCAGGACCTGCAGGCCTTGGTGCAAGCGGCACCATTGGACCAACCGGGCTACGCGGCGCAACAGGTGCTCAAGGACTCATCGGTCCTACAGGACCAACTGGAGCTACTGGAGCGCAAGGAGCAATTGGACCTACAGGAAGCACTGGAGCTACAGGAGCAGCTGGCATACAAGGTTTAGTTGGTCCAACAGGACCCACGGGAGCTACTGGATTAGTTGGTCCAACAGGTGCGACAGGCTTTACTGGCGCAACTGGCAATCAAGGCCCTATCGGACTCACCGGTCCTACCGGAGTAGCGGGACCTACAGGGTTAACAGGAGCCACCGGCTTTACTGGTCCTACAGGACCAACAGGGCCTGCAGCAACAAATGCGACCTATAGCTTTTCCGGATTTGTGACGGTTCCATCTGGTACCGATGGAACTTATGGTGCATTTTTAGGAGATTATATCACCTACCCTGCATCGTCACTTGTTGCAGTCCAATACCCTTCGATAATAAGTACAACACAAGTTCTTGCCGGTATTGTTATTAGTAGTCTTTCTGATTTTCTAATTACTCCAATCAAAGTAGAGCTTTATGTAAATGGCAATCCAACAGGAGTAAGTACTTCAGCAATAGCTGGTGATGGCTATTATCCTTTGACCGGATCAACAAATATAAATCCGGGCGATCTTATCAGCGTTAAAGTGATTACAAATCAAGATACAGAGCTTTCAGGGACTGCATTTGTTATTGTATCTCTTCAGCTCTACTAAAGAGAAAAGGACTAAAGGATCGTTTAAATCCTTTAGTCCTTTCTAATATCCCAAAGAAGTGTGTGAAGAGCTTTTACTGCAAGAGCGCACGTTTCTCTAAAGTGGTTGTCGAGTAGCTTTTTGGGGCTGTAGTGCTCCGGATAGTATTTATTGATAATTTCCTTGATCTTGCTATAAAGCTCTGGTGTAAAGACAAAGGAGGAAGTTACCCTTTGTAGTTCATCTTCTGTCAGAGGCACACGAAGCCTTAGGCATGCAGGACCTCCGCCATTATGCATGCTTTGATTGAGCGGAAGGTAGTAGACGCGATCTACTGGAAGGCGCTTTTCTACAATTGCTTTTGCTTGAGGATGTTCATGCACTTCCATAGGACAGATGATTACCCGCTCTCCTGATGGAAGTCGTACAATCTGTGAGTTAAAGATGTACGTTTTAACGGCATCCTCTACGCTTAATTCATTTTTCCGTACAGCGACTAAAGTAAGCGGGCTAATTGCAAGTAAATCATCCAGCACTCGCTGGGTGTTGGTGTAGGCCTCTTCATGAAAAAAGAAGAGATCTTCATGTCCTGTTGCAATGACATCGTTATGAAATACCCCTTTATCAATTGCCTTGGGATTTTGCTGGGCATAAACGATTCTTTTTTCATCCAGCTCGTGCTGTCTTGCAATAGCCTCTAATGCCTGCTTAGACTCTCTTGCGGGATAGTGTTCTGTATGAGATTTATCCTTTTTGCCATAGACAAATAGCGATATACCCTGGTTATCAAAGACAAAGCGTGTAGCATTTGCCGCACCTTCATCTGCAAAATCTGGCGTGGAGGGGAGTGGTGGATGGTGGATGAAGTGAGGAAATGCCTTTTTTAGCCATTCTTTTGTCGTACGTGCCTCTATCGAGCGATGAAAGGTGCTTGAGAGGTTTGCAGGGGTTATATGTACCTTGCGATCGTGAGTGTCAGCTGATGCTGAAACAATGGCGGCATTTGCTGTCCACATGGCAGATTGTGAGCTGCACTTAAGCAAAATATCGGGGGCTGTTTCATATGCTTTTTCTATAATTTCTTGATCAGTACCCGAAAACCCAAGCTGCATAAGGGTTTCAAAAGAGGGGCGAATTTGAGGAGGGAAAACAAGCTGGACAACTCCAAGCTCATGTATGAGCTTCATCTTTTCAAGTCCTTCAAGTGCTGCCTGTTTTGGATTGGACTCCATAAATCGGGAGTTCATCGAGGCGACATTTCCATATGAGAGTCCCCCATAGTAATGTGTTGGGCCGACGATTGTGTCTAGTTGTATTTCTATCATAGTATAAGTCCTGGGGGTATAGTTTTTGGTAGGCTAAGGTTTGGCTTTTCTTGAGAGGAAACAGGGTAGGATACATAGTCTGCTGCAAAGGAGCCAGATGGCCTGTAGTTTCCGCTCAGTCCAATACCGCCAAATGGCTGATGGCTTGAGGCTCCTGTTGTTGGCATATTCCAGTTTACAATCCCTGCCTGGATCTTCTCATAAAATGTTTTGTACGATTCATAGCTTTCAGAAATAAGGCTCGCTGTTAGGCCAAACTCTGTGTTGTTTGCCACTTCAATAGCATCATCTAAATTGCCTGTTCTAATTACCTGCAGAATGGGACCAAAAATTTCCTTATCTTGCAACTCGCAGCCCGTCATATCGACAATTGTAGGAAAGATATAGTTGCCATCTCTTTTAAGGGGTAAAAGCGGCATGCCGCCTGCTTTAAGAAGTTCTTTGTAGCTATTTTCTAGCCTATCGGCACTTATTCTATCTACGACAGGGCCCATATAGGGATTTTCTGTATAGGGTCCCACAATGATTTTTTTTGCAGCAGCTACTAATGGGGAAAGTATGCCATCTGTTGTGACAATAAGCCGCCTTGCGCATGAGCATCTTTGACCAGATGTTATAAATGCTGACTGAATGATGAGATACAGTGCAGCTTGCACATCTGCTACCTCGCAAGCGATAAGTGGATTATTGCCTCCCATTTCAACTGCAACGATTCGTTTTGGAAAGGCAAAGCTTGCTTGCTGAATGGCTCTTCCTGCAGCGACACTGCCTGTAAAAAAAATTCCTGCAATATCTCGTTCATTTACTATAAGCTCTGCTGTCTCTTTTGCCCCTTGGAGAAGCTGAAAAACCCCTATAGGAAATCCTGCTTCGTCAAATGCATCTTGGATATATTTTCCTACAAGAGGAGTCTTTTCGCTAGGCTTAAAGAGCACTACGTTTCCTGCTAAAAGAGCGGGTACGATATGGCCATTTGGCAAATGTCCCGGAAAGTTAAAGGGGCCAAATACTGCTACTACACCGTGGGGATGAAAACGAAGTGCCCGCTCTTCTCCGATCTGCTCGTAGCAGCGCTCATGATAGGCAGTGATAGAGATATCTACTTTTGCTATCATAGAATCTACTTCAATGAGAGATTCCCAAAGAGGCTTTCCCATCTCCTGTGAAATAGCTTCGGCAATAATGGCTCTTTTTTTGAAAATAGCAGCCTTATAGCGTTGCAAAAACTCAGCTCTCTTTTGAAAAGGACTATTTTTCCATTCAGGATATGCTGAAAGGGCGAGTCGTATAGCATGCTGGACAGAAGTGAGATCGCTTGCTTTTGTTTCATAAACTCGTGCACCTGTCGCAGGGTTGAATGAGGCTATCATGTTCATGAAAAACTCTTCGGGTCAAAGATTCGTACAGTATCGCCGGATGTCACTTTGAGAGCTTTTGCAGCATCAGGAGAAAGTACTCCATTTTCGATTTCGCCAAATGCAGCACGAAAGTCTAATTTTTCATTTGTTATAATTAGCTTCTTGGATGTACATGGAGCAATTTTTTCTACAGCTACTTTTTGTGAGTGTGCAATTAGAAATATGGAGTCTCTTTGTGCAATAAGTTTTGGGCCGGCATCGATAACATCTACTTCTGAATTTATGGTAAAGCCAAGGCGGTTAAGCAGAAGGAGTGCAGCTTCTGTTTCACTGTCTACCTTGCCAAGTACATCTTGGGCAGCTCGTGGAAGTAGTGGCACATAGAGAGGATACGATGGCAAAAAGTCTTTTATGAAGTCTTTGCCATAATTGAGCATCTCCTGAACCTCTTCAAAGGTCGCATCTAAAAAGTGCCTTCCTACGCATTCCCAAAAAGGAGATGTGCCATTTTCTACTTTGCCTCTGAGCTCTGCGATAAATGTTTTAGTGAACCTATTGGGAAAGCATGCTACAAAGAGAAAGCGAGAAAAAGAGAGCAGCTTTCCAACTCCGGAGCCTCTTGCAGCAGGCAGTACAAAGAGCGAGCAGACTTCAGATGGGCCTTTGGGATAGGATACCGGTTTTAAGACCTCTAAATTTTTTATAACTCGATCAATAGATGAGTTATTAGTAATGGTTTCACGTTTATAGAAAAAGAGTGGTTCCACACCGCCAGAGGTTGCACTTAAGGCGCTGACGCCTAGCAGCTTTTTTGTTTCAGTGTCTTCTGCAACAAAGATGTAAAACTCTTTGTTTGGAACTTCTACCTCATCTTTAAACGAGTTGAGGGCGTTTTCGAAGAGATTTTCAAGAAGCTCTCGATTTTTCGGAAGCGTGTAAAAGTTGATATTAGAACTGAAGGCAAGCTCCACATACTGTTCAAAATCATTTGACTCTACACGTCGTACGACAATCATGGCATACACTCTTGAATCGTTTTTTCGATGATCTGCATGATCGTGTCGATTTCCTCATCATGAAGCGCATCGATAGGCAATAAAAAGCGAGCTCTTGTCGGATTAAGTCCGGCAACAAAACTAATAACGCCGTTTTCAAATAGCTTTTTCACAAAAGCTTGTGTAGTCGCTTCCTTTCCGTCAAACGGGGTAAAGGCAATCATTGATCCAGCGCCATAGGGTCCATGAACCACATTGTATTTTTCATGTAGCTTTCTAAGGCCATCTGTAAAGCGCGCATGAAGCCTCGCTATCTTTCCCTCTCGTCCAAAAAAGTCATGCTCTATTGCATATTCAATCATGAATTTTGCAGCTCGTATGGCACTTGTAGAGGCAGAAAATGTCTGGCTTAACAGTCCCGGTTTTGCCAAAAACTCATCTGTATAGAGCGTTGCGCAAGCGTGGGCTACCTTGCCAATAGTTACAATATCTACATACTCATCAAGACCATAGCCTTTGAAGGCAAAGATGTTTTCTGTTCGAGCAAAGGTTTGCACCTCATCGATCCAGATGGCGATGTGATACAATTTTAGCTCATCCATTATGGCTTTAAAAAACTCCGGAGGTGCTGTCCAAAAGCCGCCCTCTCCCTGAATAAGTTCAAAGCACATGACAGCATGTTGATGGGGATAGCGTCTCAGGTAGTTTTTAAGGATAGAAAGCGTTTTTTCTGTGCTTGCTTTTGGATCTTCTGGATCATAAAAGGGGATGTAATCTACAGCGATTACGGAGGGAAGGCCAACTCTAAAGGATGCTTTATCAGTAATTTGTGCAAGAGTTATTGTCCTTCCTGCAAAAGAGCGGTCAAAGGCCAGCACCCTCGAAGCGGGATTTTTTTTGTGAAAGGCAATCTTAAGCGCATTTTCGCATGCCATAGAACCGGATGTCGATAAAAATGCATGGGGAAGCCCAGATAGCTTGCTGTAGAGTGCAGCAAGGCTTAAAGCATCGCCATTTGTCTGGAGGTTTCCTTCCATGATCGTATCGCTCAACGCAGCGCCAAGTGCTGCATCGATAACTCCGGGATTTGAGTGGCCAAGGTAGTGTACGCCAACTCCTGAGATAAGGTCGAACTTGCAGCTTCCATCCATAAGCTCGACAAGCGCTCCCTTGCCAAGTCCGCTTCCAATATAGGGAAAAAAGAGGGGAAAGCCGCGAATGGCATTAAATTGCTGTATGTCCTTTGTATAGTCTGCAATAAGGGGCTCTTTTGGAGCTTCTATTCCAGTAAAGGATTGCTGGGCGTCAGCCAGTGCACTCATAATGAGCTTTTTTGCCTCTTTAAGGCGCTCATCTTGTAAAAATGCGTCTACTTTTCTCAAAGGTTTGCTCCTAAAGGTCTATAGTCTTTTCTTTTTCAAAGGCAAATTCATGAGCACCTAGCCTCATGATATAGAGAGCAAGAAGCTTTGCCCGCTCAACTAAGCTGTCGATAAGCAAAAACTCATCATGGGTATGAATGTTTGCGCCGATCACACCAAGGGCATCTATTGTAGCAAGCCCTGCAGCTTGTAAAAAATTGCCATCGCAAGCTCCTCGGCTTGGTTTTGTCTTTAATTCCTTGCCAAGATCTCTTGCACAGATGCTAAGCTGCTCGATGAGCTTCTTTGTTTTGTCGTCTAGCTCTTTTGGAGGGCTTGTCCCATCTTCATGAAGCTCCATCCAGATACCATCTCGGCTTGAATGCTTTGTAACTAGCTCTTCAATTTGTTTTCGGACAGTATTTAATTTTTCTTTTGTTGCTGCTCGTACATTGATGCGAAGTATCGCAAGATCAGGAACTACGTTAAAGCCATGCCCTGAATGTATTTCGCCGCAGTTTACGATGACTTGCTCATCGAAGTTTTCCACTTCATCGCCATTTGGCTTTAGTGTGTTTAGCTTTTCAAGATCTGTGATGAGACTAGCTGCTGCAAAAAGTGCAGATCGTCCCTTTGCAAAATCGCGTCCAGCGTGTGCTGCCTTGCCTTTTATAATGATAGAGAGCTTCATAGAGCCTGTCCTCGAGCTGACAAGTGATCCGTCAGTATGTGAAGGCTCAAATATAAGTCCCACATTGCAGCGCTTTGCAGCCTCTTCGTAGAGTGTATGAGAGCCTGGTGAGCCTATTTCCTCGTCTGGATTGATGATGATTTCCCAGCCAACTTCCTTTGCGTAGGGAGACTTTTCAAATGCCTGGAGGGCGTATAAAAGGACTACAAGGCCCCCTTTCATATCGCAAACGCCAGGGCCTAAGAGGCGGCCATCTTGCTCGACTACGCTTTGGAATTTAGAATGTTTTGGATAGACAGTGTCCATATGTCCGCCAAAAAGCACCTTGAATGGTGATTTTGACCGCTTTGTGATATGAAGGGCTTTGCCTAGGGGACGCGTAGATTTTACTCCCTGATCATCTACAATATGCTGTGGGGGGAGCGTGATTTCATTTATTTCTGCTCCAAGTGCCTTAAAGCTATCTTTAAGCTGAATTAACTGCTTTTGCAAACCTTCATAGTTGAAGGTATGAGAATTAATATTACCCCAAGTCATCACAAGATTTTTCATGTGCTCTTTTTGGTGATTTAGCCATTCAAGATAGGGAAGGTAGTGCTCCATATGAGTATTCTCCATATAAGCCGTACCTTACAATATTGACGAGAGAATGACAAATATATTTTTTTTCTCGAGAAGCGCTTGGCAATAAATCACGCCATGTGTAAGGTGACGAAAAAATGGGCTAGACTCCGCTGGAGAGAGCCGTGTGGAAATGTTATTTGTAATAGCTAGGAGAAATAATGGAAAACGAGATCCATAAGCGAGTTAAGAAACTCTTAGCTAAGGATTTTGCTGGCTTTGTGTTAATCACCTGTAAAAAACCGGAATCTAATGGACAGATGCAGGTTGAGATGAGCTATGAGGGCGACCCTGTGCTGGCAGCCTATCTTCTTGAGGGAGCTCAAGGCTACCTCGATGAAGAGGAGAAGGGGCTGGGCATGGAGCTTCTTTCGTGAAGTCTTTTGACACCTACCGCGAACCTCTTAGCTTTAAAGATGAGGCCGTGCCTGAGAAAGTTCTCAGGCAGCTTATTTTTGATTCTAACATTCTCCCCTATTCATTTTACCTACAGCCGGCTCACTATTTTGTAGCCACAACCCTTGAAACAAGACAAAAGGTATGGGAAGCGGCATTTAAGCAGCCGATAGTTCTTGAAGCTCCAGCTCTTATCGTACTAACAGGCGATCGATTTGCAGCAAAGGAGCAGGAATTTTATTTAGATGAAGAGCTAAGCCTTGGTAATATCTCTCCGGACGAAGCAGAACGTGCAAGAGGTGCACTAAAGCTTCACTTTGATACAAGTCCCTTAGGAATTGGCTGGATTGGAAAGCTTATTGGCGGCCCTCTACTACATCTCTTTACTACGATGCCGCAGCTACCTGCTGTCCATAAGCGTGAATTTCTCACTCGCCAGGTGATGAGATCAGCTATGACGCTTTTTTGGCAGGCTTCACTAATGGGCCTTGCCCCAAAAATTATTGATTCATATGATGAGTGGAGAATAAAGCGGGCACTCAATATACCGTGGCATCATATTGTTGTCTCGCTTATGCTTATAGGATATGCCAAAGATGAGGCAAAAAAACGCCAATCTGTTAGGCTTGATGAAAATATCATGATTTGAGTGAAGAGTCCATATGATAGCTGCAACACTTTCTCGTTTTAAACTCCTTTATAAAGCAATAGAGATGCTCATAGGGCCGCTCGTTGTTTTTATCATTTCCTACTCGCACCATATCTATTTTGCAGATACGTTTGCTTCTTCATTCTTTGCCGCTATCTCGCTTTTAAGCCTTCTTTTTGTCGTGGCAGTAGATAAAACAGGGATTTTCCTTGCCCTTGGGCTTCAGCTTGCTTTTTTAGGCTGGGTAGCAGTCCTTGAACCAAAAAATCTCACTGAACAGGCGCTCTTTTCTGCAAGTATCTCACTTGCTCTTTTTGCTTCCTACATCAACCATCAGCAGGAAGTGATCCCTGATGTCCCTGTAGATGAGAAAAAGGATAAACTCTGGCAAGAGCTTTTTGATGCTCGCCAAGAGATTAAAACGCTCTATGCAGCTAAAGAAGAGATCCAAGCAAAGGTGGCTGAGGATATCAAAGAAAAGGCAAATGCCCTCCAGCTTCTTCAGCATGAGCTAGAAGCCTCCAGATTAGAGAAGGAATCTCTTGTAGAGGATGCAGAGAGAAGAGAGCAAGATATCCAAAAATTTGCAAGCCACATGCATGAGATGGCGCTCTATCAAGAGACCTTGAGACAAGAGGTGCTACGCCTTGAAGAGTCTATGCAAAAGCCTGCTTTACCAAAAACTCCCGAGGCAAAAGCCTCTCACTATGAATCGATGTATCATCAGCTTAAGCAGCAATTTGAAGAAAAGGCGCAAAAGCTAGATGTCTGTCGCAAAGAACTCTTTGAGGCACAAGAAGTTGTAGAAAGGCTCAATCGCAGCCTGCAGGAGATGCTCGAGCCCACAGCAGAAGAGAGACGCCTTATGCAAGAGCTTGTAGGCTGCCAAGACAAAATCGATGCCCTCAACCGTGCACACGACGAAGAGCTTGTCGGCTATGAAGAGGTAATTCAAGGCCTGCTCAACCAGCTCCATGAAAAAAGCACTACATCTTCAAACCTATAAAAGTACGAAAAACTCTTTTACATTACTACTTTCTTTGTATGTGATATAATAGATTCAATATTTCATAATAAAGCAAAGTATGTTTGTCCTAGAAAAACCAAATCAAGAAATTGTTGCTACTATTTCCCGGAAATCATCAGAGCACCTTCTTTGGCAAGGCATTGCACAGACAGGCTGTAAGGCAGGGAGCTTATGTCAGACACAATCAGGGGATATTCTTGCGGTCTGGTATGGCGGAGAAGAGTTTACAGGTGATGAATCTGAGGAAACGAGTCTTTGGTTTGCAAAGTATTCTACAGGCAGTTGGACAAAGCCGGTTTGCCTCTATAAAGAAAGAGGCTTTCATATTTGGAATCCAGTTTTATTTCCTCTACCGAGCGGAAATATTCGTCTTTTTTTCAGAAAATTTTCACCAAAAATAGCTGAGCCGCAAAAAGAAAAGTATGGCCTCAGAGACTTTAGCTATCATGTTATGACATCGGGTGACAATGGAGAAACTTGGAGTCCTCCTGAACAACTTCCTGAAGGCGTGCTTTCTCCCGCAAAATCTGTGCCGCTTATAACCAAAGAGGGTGTATGGATTTTTCCATGTGCGCAAAATGGAAATGCCTTTTTACAAATAACTCATGATGAGGGAAAAAATTGGCAACGTGTGGGTCCGATAGGAAAAGGGCTAACAGAGCCTGCTCTTGCGGAATCAGATGATGGAACAATTCTTATTTTTCTTCGAAACCGCCAGGTAGAAAGTAGCTCGCGTTATGTCATGAGGGCAATGTTTGACCTTAATGCCATGACTTTCACTGATCCAATACCGACGAGTATGCCGAATCCAGATGCAGGTATTGATGTCATCCGGGCGCAAGATGGATCGCTATTGCTTGCTGCCAACCCGAGTCATACAGCTCGCACACCGCTTGCCCTCTATAGGTCATTTGATGATGGCGTAACGTGGAAGCATATCTATACTTTAGAAAATGGCAGCGGGGATTTTGCCCAGCCATCACTTATTCAAACGGCAGATGGTAAGGTTCATGTTTTTTATTACTACTGGCCAGCTGTTTTAGCTACTAAAAACGTGAAACATCAAGTGATAGCTTTAGACTAGAGGGATCTAGATTTCATTCGCACATGATAGGGCTTTATCAATAAGCTCGGGATTCATAGGCACTTTTGTAGTGCATACAGTAACTTCATTATTTCTCATCAACATGTTAGTGCAATTGGTGAGTATTTCAATATTTCCAATTTGGATGGATTGAAATAAATGACTTCTTATTAACGGGTTTTTGACACTTACTGTATAGACACCCTCTTGCTTTTTAACGACAACAGTACCATTTTTTATACCAGCAGTCAGAGATTTTACTTCATCCGGACATTGGAATTGTAAAGGATTTGTACCTATAGAACGAGAAGGTTGCATTTATTCGTCCCAAAGTTCCCTACGGTCACTCTGGGCTTTAATAAGTCGCCCAAGGGCTCTAAAACAAATATACTTTCCATGGAATAAATTTGATCACAAGTTTAAAGAGATTTAATAATTAAAACTTGAAAGTTTTTGACAGCCCAGGGCGAGAACTCCAATGGTTACAGCGGGAAGTTCACCACAGCATTTACACAGGCAGTGCCTGCTTTTATTTCCATGGCATGCTTATCTTCTGTTTTGATAAAGCTGTTGTCTACGCGATTTGCAAAGATAATGGCGCAACCTGCTGCATGAATATTTTTTGCAGCTTCTCTATCAGCAAGATCCAATAGGAAAAATGTTTCCATCTGCAAAGAAACTGCATCTGGAAAGGCAGCTACAACAGAATCTACAAGGCCCTTATTCTTGTCGCAAAAGGTAGGATCATCCCTTCCTTGTGCTGCATAGAATGTCTCTGCCGTTACATCGGTTCCTTCATGCACACCAAAAGTATCATGAGATATATCTTTAAGGGCATTTACTAGCAAAGAATGAAGTTTAGGATCCGCGCTAACCGGTTTGTGGATCTTATAAGAAGCTTCACTCGATTCACTTCGGAAGGCATCGTAGTTCGTCTGAATATATACCGACTGTGCTGCCACGGCAACATCTGTAGGCTTCATATGGGCTTTTGGCGTGCCGCAGGAGCCGCAGCGAATAATTGCAAGCGGTCCCTCTGTAATTGCGCGTATTTCACGTACAGCAAAATCCATCATAGGGCCGCCCATGCCAATAGCCATGATGGTAACGGCTACGCCATTTACTTTTCCGGTTAATGATGTAAATTCTCGTTCAGAGGTATATGAAAAACAGTTTGGATCATCAAAACAGGCATTGCTGATTCGTAAAGCCCTTGATTTATCACCCACTAAAACGATACGATTTGCACACTGACCTGCTTTTAGACCCACGTGGTATGTACGGCCTTCGCCATCCATTGGAAAGTTTGCATCAGTAATTTCTCTTGCTTGAACTGCATTCATAGTACGCTCCTACTCTATTCATATGGCAGCCATGATCAGTAATAGGGGGTTTAAAGTCAATGAGCTCTTTATGTGGATTTGAGTGTGAAAGTTCTAACGATTAGAACGATATAATGATATGAGCGATAAAAAATATAAACATTTTAATTATTGAAGTTTAATGTATTACCGAAGTGTCTAGAATTGCCATAAGCTCATCTAGTCCTATGCTTGAGCGTGAAGCGAGTTCGGTCTTACAGTCAACAACGTCATTATTTTATTTGATAGGGTTTTTATTTAAAGTTATAATAAATATTTGTCGCAAAA
>CAZEGK010000045.1:0-20980 GCA_964512205.1 uncultured bacterium
GAGCAGAAACAAGAGCAATAGCTCCAGACCCACTTTATGGCAGCAAAGTGCTTGCTAAATTTATCAATAAAGTGATGATTGGCGGCAAGAAATCAACTTCCCGCCGCATTGTCTACAATGCTATTCAAAAGTTTGCAACAAGAGTGAAACATGAAAATCCACTCGAAGCTTTTGAAACAGCTTTAGACAACGCAAAACCAGCTCTCGAGGTAAAATCTCGTCGTATCGGCGGCGCTACCTATCAGGTACCTGTCGAAATTCCTCAAGCCCGTCAAACTTCGCTCGCTATGCGCTGGATTATCGCTAATTCACGCTCAAAACCAGGCAAGTCCATGGAAGAGGCACTTTCTCTAGAACTTGCAGATTGCTTCAACAATCAAGGTTCAACGATTAAGAAGAAAGATGATACACACCGTATGGCTGAAGCTAACAAAGCTTTTGCACACTACAAGTGGTAAGGAGATTTATACTACATGCCTAGACCACAGGAAGAAAAATTAGAAAATGTACGAAACCTTGGCATCATGGCCCACATCGATGCTGGTAAGACTACGACTACAGAGCGTATTCTATACTACACAGGTCGCGTACATAAGATGGGTGAAGTGCACGAGGGTGCTGCAACGATGGACTGGATGGTGCAAGAGCAAGAGCGCGGCATCACCATTACCTCAGCTTGCACAACCGTGTTCTGGAAACCACACGATTCCGACACACAAGCTCGAATCAACATTATCGATACCCCAGGCCACGTTGACTTCACGATTGAAGTGGAACGCTCACTTCGCGTTCTTGACGGTGCTGTTGCGGTATTCGATGCGGTATCAGGCGTGGAGCCGCAGTCAGAGACTGTATGGCGACAGGCTGACAAGTACAGAGTACCTCGTATTGCCTTTGTCAATAAGATGGACCGCGTTGGTGCAGACTTTTTTGCAGCAATCGCAAGCATGAAAGAAAAGCTTGGCGCTAATGCATTCCCTGTTCACTTCCCACTTGGCGCAGAAAGCCAGTTCAAGGGTATGGTGGACCTCATCAAGATGAAAGCTCTTTGGTTCCATGATGAAACCTTAGGCGCCGACTGGGAAGAGACAGAAATCCCAGAAGACATCCTCGATGAGTGCAAAGCACTTCGCCTTCAGCTTCTTGAAGAGCTTGCAACGCTCGATGAAACAAACGAAGCGTTCTTGCATAAAGTGCTTGAAAACCCAGATGCAATTACAGCAGATGAGATCCATCCGTTGATCCGCAAGGGCGTATGCTCCTTGAAGATCAATCCGGTGCTTTGCGGTACTGCCTTTAAGAACAAGGGCGTACAGCAGCTTCTCGATGCAGTTGTGCACTGGCTCCCATCGCCACTTGATCGCGGCCAAATCAAAGCATTTGACCTGAAGAAAAATGGCGAAGAGATGGTCCTTAAACCAGATGATAGCGAAAAACTTGCTGCACTTGCGTTTAAGATCATGTCAGACCCATACGTAGGTAGAATTACTTACATCCGTATCTATAGCGGTACGTTAAACAAGGGCACAACCCTTCTTAACACCACAAAAGATACAAGAGAGCGCGTATCTCGTCTTCTTGAAATGCACGCAAACCAGCGAAAAGAGCGCGATGAGTTCTATGCTGGCGACATCGCAGCATGCGTTGGCCTCAAAAAGGCAACAACTGGCGATACGCTTTGCGACGAAGATCATCCACTTCTTCTTGAAAAGATGGAATTCCCAGAACCTGTTATTTCGATGGCGATTGAGCCAAAGTCAAAAGGCGACCGTGAAAAACTCGCTTTTGCTCTCTCATCGCTTGCTGACGAGGACCCAACATTTCGCGTTAGCACAAACGAAGAGACAGGCCAGACCATCATCCGTGGTATGGGTGAACTTCACCTTGAGATCTTGTACGACCGCATGATGCGCGAATTTAACGTTCAGGCGAACGTTGGCGCACCTCAGGTGGCATACAAAGAATCTATCCAAACACCAGGCTCTTGCCAAACGAAGTTTGTCAAGCAGAGTGGTGGCCGTGGTCAGTACGCACACGTAGAACTTGAAATCGAGCCAAACGAACGCGGCAAAGGCAACGAAGTTGTCAGCAAGATCGTTGGCGGCGTGATTCCGAGGGAATATGTTCCTGCGGTAATCAAGGGCGTGGAAGAGGGACTTACAACCGGTATACTTGCTGGTTTTCCTCTCGTCGACGTCAAAGTTGCTATCGTGTACGGTTCATACCACGAAGTTGACTCAAGCGAACTTGCCTTTAAAATTTGCGGTTCTATGGCAATCAAAGATGCTGCAAAGAAAGCAAGTCCATTCATTCTCGAACCAATTATGCGCGTCGACGTTATCAGCCCAGAAGCATCTGTGGGTGATGTACTTGGCGACCTTAGCCGTAGACGCGGCCGCATATTAGGCCAAGAGGTGATGAAAGGTGGAATGACAATGCTCCACGCTGAGGTACCACTTAGCGAAATGTTTGGCTACTCAACGCAGCTTCGTTCGATCTCATCTGGTCGTGCGACGTATGTGATGGAACCAAGCCATTTCGAAAAGGTTCCTACAAAGATCCAAGAAGAAATTATTAAGAAGTAAGGTTATTTGCTCATGGCAAAACAAGAAAATGAAGAAGTAAAAAAAGCTCCAAAGGCAAAAAAAGCAGCCGCTCCAAAGGCTGAAAAAGCCCCTAAAGCTGAAAAAGCTGCTCAAGCTCCAAAGCCTGAGAAGAAAGAAGCATCGCGCGTTGTGCGTCAAAAGATTCGCATCCGCTTGAAAGCTTATGACGGTCGTCTTTTAGACAGATCTGTGCTTGATATCGTAGAAACTGCGAAGCGCTCTGGCGCCCAAGTTGTGGGTCCAATTCCGCTTCCAACAAAGCGCGAAATCTACACAGTTCTCCGCTCGCCAAACATTGACCGCAAGTCACGCGAGCAGTTTGAAACTCGTACCCACAAGCGTTTGGTTGATATCCTCAACCCAACCGGCAAAACTATCGACGCTCTCAAGACATTGACCCTCCCAGCAGGTGTCGACATCAAGATCCGCGCCGCATAAGCTTAGCCTAAAGTCGCTAATTCGATAGCCGCATTGTTCGTGAGAATGATGCGGCTATTTTTTTTGTCAGGGACCACAAGGACCTAAGGGCCAAAAGATATAAAATATAGAGCACGCCCGAGTTTCTGTGAAAAAATCTCACCCGAAGAGTGTGCTGCATTCGACATTTTTATCGAAATTAGTTATGATCTCGAATGCTTTGGAAATGCTTGAGTCATTGCATTTGCAATAACTTACCTGAAGCAGTTCGTTTTTGACTCTTATGAGCAATGCCAGAATATCAATGGTTCACGGATCATGATAGCGTGCTACAAGACCGAACTTCGTACTGGTGTCTAGAAAGAAAAAGCCTATAGGCTTCGGTCTTCGAATAAAATACAAGGGACAGGGACAGATAATATACTGTTTCTTGCTCTGGTGACACGGATGGGCACCGGTACAGGTCCACCGGTTCGTTGTTGGTGGCTTTGCCCCCGGCGCTGGCGTGAACGTCAACAACAACAACTTCGATAACGACAACATCGGCGTTGTCCTTGGTGGTTCGGCGGAAATCCTGTTACATTCCCCATTGAGTGTAACTCTCAGTGGGGGACGGACTTTATCCATCCTCCAATCACTCTGCCGATCTCTTGAATTACTGACTGAATTTCAAGGTATTGCGAATTATCAATAACACGAGTATCCTTAGCCAGCCGTATTAATACTTTAAGCAGATCAAACTTGTTGCTGATAAGATAAAGAGACTGGACTCGTTCGTCCCCCTTCCGATGACCCGTTTCAATAAGCGCTTCTAAAAGCTCGAGGGCTCTGTTTTCACATTTCTGCCAAAGTGTATAACGGGCAGATTTTGGTATACGTCCCTGGTAATTGTGAAGCAATTTATAAAGATCATATGTCTTATGAAAAATTGGAATATCTAAAACTGAGCGAACTTGTGTTGTTGTCATGAAAATTGCCAGGCTCCTGTTTGAAAAAATGACTTCTTTAGAACACTTATTTAGATCTTGGGATAAGTTTAAACAAGGAAAACGTAAAAGAAAAGATGTTCAATGTTTTGAGAGATATTTGGAGGACAATATCTTTCAACTTCATCGAGACCTAATAACCTTTCAGTATGAACATGCACCCTACAACCAATTTTACGTTAATGAACCCAAACAAAGGCATATTAGCAAAGCCGAGGTGAGAGATCGTCTTGTCCATCAAGCGGTATTTGACGTGCTGTATGATTTTTTTGATAAAAAATTCATATTTCACTCACTCTCAAGTCGACTTAGAAAAGGAACACATGTGGGGGTAGAACAGCTCAACGTAATGATAAAAAAAATTAGCCGGAATGGAACGCTACCTTGCTATGCATTAAAAATGGACATCCGGAAATTCTTCGATACGATCGATCATCAGATTCTCAAAGCTCTTCTTCAAAAAAATATCCACGATGAAAAGGCTCTACTACTTATTGACTCCGTGATCAATAGCTTCTACGTTACATCGTACGTTTCAGGAAATGCTGGAATTCCACTCGGGAATGTCACATCCCAGCTATTTGCAAATATTTATCTTCATGAACTAGATGATTTTATAAAACAAACCCTTCGTGAAAAATACTATTTAAGATATTGTGATGACTTCATTATCTTATCTAATAAAGAATCACATCTAAAGTACTTAATCGATCATATCAAGGAGTTCTTAACAAAATCTCTAAAACTAGAGCTTCATCCAAAAAAAGTAACCATCACCAAGTTAAGTCAGGGTATTGATTTTATAGGCTCTGTTCTTTTTGAGCATCACGTCCTGACACGAACCAGAACAAAACAACGAATGAAATCAAGGCTCATGGAAGCTTTCGAAAATTATTTTATTGGAAAGACAACCGCTGCATCCATGGATCAAAAACTACAATCCTATTTGGGGATTTTAGCTCATGCGAATCAATATGATTTGTCTATAGCACTCAAAAATAACTACTGGATCCGAGAGTCTTCATAGGGTGAACCAGATATGCGGAATGAGAGATACCAAAAAACAAAAAATCAATGGCCATCATCAATTGCCAAGTGTCCAAGTTCCAATGGGCCGGGAACTTCCGCCGAACCACCAAGGACAACGCCGAAGTCGTCGAGGCCGAAGGGGTTGAGGACGACGACCACGCCAGCGCCGGGGGCAAAGCCACCAACAACCAATCGATATACGCGTCCTTCAATAGTAACAGTATCTGAACCACGTGCATACGTCCAGAAATGCTCACCTCGACCATCCGGACACTCTCCTGTTGTAAGTATTGAAACAGCATTAAAAAGAGCCCTTCTTCGTACAGACTCAACCTCAAAACCATGATTCGGTGCAAGCTGCTCCACGAGAGCACTCTGTTTATTAAAATTTTCGGACCTGGTTTTTTTTATGATACACCTTCTCATAATACGCACACCAATTTGATTGGGAAATGCTGTACTATACTCAAAGCCTACAGTCCAAGAATTTTTATTAAAAACAGGAAAATGCTCTTTGCCTTTCAGAGGATACTTAGAAAGAGTATGCATATTTCTTAAAGAAAAGGGTATAGTGAGTGTCTGTTCGATGGCTGCATCCGGCACTACCTCTCTGAGATTACCAGCTTCATCAATATCAAGAGGTGTTTCTTTATCAACAGCTCTTTCGATAAAAGATGGGTCTACAAGCACTACAAAGTTATCCCTAAAGCTTTTATTTGTTTCGTAAGGATCGGGCAAATTTTGTGCGAATTTATCAAACCAATATTCACTAATAGAAGGCACTTTCCCTATTACCTTTCCAAAAAGTTCCCCTATTATTCTTGCACTAATTGTTACGGGATAGAGCACTCCGAAATCAGCCTTGCGATTACGCTCTTCTCCTGCTACAAGAGGAACACCTTCTCTCTCTGACACCTTTATCCAAATGAAAGAATCATTTCCCCACTCATAGTATTGCCTGCACACTTGTGCTAGACGACCAATCTCCTTTGGCTCTAAGTAGCGTGCAGTATTTGCGAAAATGTCGAAATTCTGAAATGGACCCAATGACACACTACCTCATTTATTTAAAACAACAAGTATACCATAATTTTTTTATTAGTGTAAAAACAATAATTACTAATTTGCTAATTTGTAAAAGTTGATTGTTTATCTATTACTTTCTAATCTAAATGAAAAATCCGCTGGCCCGCAAATGGCCTTGCAGCATTAGGAATGGTCATTTTTTTAAAAAAGTTCTGAGTGAGAACCCAATCGTTCCATGGCTAGCTTGTCTTCATACACCTTGTAGATAAGCAAAACATCAGGCTTTATGTGACATTCTCGATGACCAACGTAATCCCCCTTCAAAAAATGATCCGAATGTTTTTCAGGAAGTTTTTTCTTATGAACAAGTAACTTGACTACATCATTAAGCGCATCAATAACATCCTGTTTGTACTGATAGCGCTTAATATCCTTTTTAAATCGTGTGGAATACTCGAGTTTAAGCACTGGGCTTTACTCCCATCTGTTCCCAAAAATCATCTAAGGATTCGCAAACAGTACCACGGCCTTCATCAATTTCACGCATTGCTTCGAGGGTATCTTTATTAGGAGTTTTAGGAAAATAGGCCCTTAAGCTAGACATTAAAAATTCATTCAAGGTCAAATGAGACTTAGCTGCTAGCATCTTAATATATGCCCTTTCTTCAGCGGTGCATTCAAAAGTTACCTTTACCTTATCATGATGAGCATGATATGCACACATAAAAACCTCTCTGTTTACTATACCCTTATTTTACAAGTTCCTGGGTTTTTGGTAAAGCCAGAAAGTGCTTTGATTAAGTCAATAGAAAAACGATAAAAAGGATAAAATGATAGAAACGATAAGAAAATAATCTTATCGTTCCTATCGTTATATCATTTTATCGTTTTTGTTTTTGACCCTGCCGCTAATCATTGATTCTGTTTATCCTGTTTTTATTTTCTTTTTATAAATATCTTTACTTGCAGTGCAAGAAACACAATGCACATCTACTATGTTAAAATGATGTCTTAAGCACTTTCCTCTCTTTTACATACACAAGAGTGTTTGAAAAAACAGTAAGGGTACGGCGGACTATTTCGTCCATACAACGTACGCTACGAAGCAGGTTTTTCGTCATTAAATCATATATTAAAATTGACCTACTGCAATTTTCAAATAGATACAACATCCCGTTACTTATTTCAATTTTCAAAGGCGATATAATATGGTCATTAATACGATGTTCTGGGTAGGGATACTCTGTGAGGATACGTGCGCTGGCAAGATCTATAGCAATAATTGCACTTTTTTCCAGATGTGCACAGTAGAGGATGCCAGCATTGATAGTGTAAGGAAAAGTCCAGCAGCTTATGCTATCTGGCACTTCAGCAATTCTTGGAGGCGAATCAGAAAGCGTTGCCACCTTCATGTTTTCATGAAATCTTTTTGAAACATGAAAATCTTCATAAAATATATCCTCCGACCGCAATGGAAGAGGGCTTTTTTTAGGGTGTTCTTTAGAAAATGTATAAGAATTACCATTACCATCAAACCCTAAAAGATACTTGTTGTTACAAATCATAAACAAGGGCTCTCTCGATCGAATATTGAGCACTTTTGCCTTGGCATCAAGCTCACGAACACGCGTTATCGTTGCTGTATACATCTCACCATTATGTTCAAGGATATAAAAAGTTGATGGATCCTGAAGTGATACAAGGTGAAAATCAGCCGGTGGATCTTCAAGTTCAAATGTTTGAAGTTTTTCGTCTTTTAAAACATGGATTTGTCCAAGGTCTTTAACGGCAATAACACCAGAGTCAGGATTGCCTATTTGAAATGGGCTAACGCCCATGTAGTCCGTTCCGCAAAGCACTACTTCTCGTGGCATATTTCGGGCTGTAGCATGTATGAGAGATTGGTTTGCCATAACATTCGCAACAAGCGAAGGAAGCTCGAATCGTAAACTGCGTAGATATGGACTGTGTTCGTTGATTTTTGCAGCTAGAGCCCTGCTTACCTCAGGACGTTTGCAGACGCTGCGCCAATTCCTGCAGGTGCGATAGGCACCAAGCAGGGCCTGCAACGAACAGAATTGAAAAATAGTCGCGACTATATCCTGAGAGCAGGTCTGCCATTTGCTAAACTCGTTACATGTACGAGAATCGACGTGAACGTATCGTACTGGATTTGGCTGGCTACACTGTATCGTCATAAAAAAATCTTATGACTTGATAATTTCTGAAAATATCTTTGCAAATAAATATCTAACCGGAACCTTACGTTCTTTTATCCACCAATAAACTGAATAGGACTTGTAATCTCATCCTTTACTTCTTTATGGATGACTTTATCATGCTCAACAGTGAGGATATAACGACGAAAGAGCTCGCGCTTATCACCGATCTGCATGCGCTCTAGATAGATGTAGCGCTGTTTGTTTGGGCCAAGCTCTTCTACTTCATAGGGACGGCCAAGCTGGATTTGGACGTCTTGGATTTTTTCGCCAACTGCTACTCTCGTATAGTCGTCGTATGTCATGTATTTACTTGCTGTGCATGAAGCACAAAGTAGGAGTATAATCAGTAGTTTATTCTTCATCTTTTTCCTCTACGAGTTCTGTTGCTTTCCAAAGTTTTCCCGAGATGCGCGTTCTTGCGCCATCACCTGATAGGTATTCTGCATGCATGGCATATTCATCAGGTTGGACCTTTTCATAGACTTCGTAGCCTTCAAAAGTGCCCTTATTTCTAAATTCCCAAGCGACAAGGTTGTCTTCTATAACGCCCGTTCCACTAAAGACCCCTAATATTTCATTTTGCAATACTATATCAAAAGCTCCTTTGTCTAAAGGGCGGATGGTGAAGATATTTACCATCCTATCGCCGCCGATAATTTCTACCGTCTGCGTACATTGGAACGTATCTTCATCTGGACGCGCGCATGTCCATTTGGTGCGAAAATATAAGAGTTCCGGGCTTATGGTAAAGCTTACCTGTCCCGTGCCAAGCCAATCGCCTGGTGCAAAGAGAAAGTGCTTACTCATTAAAACATAAACCTCCGGCTATAGATGCTTTGTAAAATACCAAGTGCCATCATTGTGCTTAGTACACTAGATCCCCCATAGCTTACAAGTACTAAAGGAACGCCCGTGATGGGAAGTATCCCGCACATCATGCCAATATTTACCGTAATATGGACGGCCAAAAAGACCGAAATTCCCGCTGCAAGAAGCCTGCCAAAGGGATCTTTCGCAACTGCGGCCACTTGAAAACTAAAGTAGATAAGCCCATAAAAAACTAAGAGCAAAAAGATAAGTCCCAAAAATCCAAACTCCTCTCCAAAAGCAGGAAATGCAGAGTCTGTGTAGGGAAAGGGAAGAGAGCCTCCCTTTGCATACTGGCTTTCCTTAAAGCCGGCACCTGTTAAGCCTCCCACTGCACAAGCAGTTGCTGCAGCTTTTTGGTGGTGGGTGTTTGGGTTGAGCCGCTCATATTGATATTCTTTGATAACCTTTAAAAAGTAGGGCCTTGCCTCTTCATGCGAGACCATACCCGAAAAAAAGAGAAACACCACCCCAAAGGCAAGAATTGACGCTACAAGCATCGATCTCATGAGCCAAGGAGCAATATCGCCAAAATAAAAGATTACAAGGGTCATCGGATAGAGTATTAAAGCAGTTCCAAGATCTGGCTGCTTCAAAATCAAAAGAAAAGGTATGGCAAAAATAAGAAGGCCGCCAAGTGCTGTAGTCAAACTTCTGGACTGCGAACCTCTCCTTTCTAAAAACCAACTTAGCGCAATCACAAGTGCAAGTTTTGCATATTCAGAAGGCTGGAAATTATGGGAAATGATAGGAATACGATACCAGCGATGGACATTTTGTATCGATTCAGTAAAAAAAAGTCCCACGAGTGAGAGGACACTTGCAACATACAAAATCCACGCCCACTCGCGAAGTTTATTGTAATCAAATCCTGCAAAAAATAAAAAAACGAGCCACCCAATACCAAACCACTGCACCTGCGTTTTTACCATCTGTGTAAAAAAGGGCTCTTCTGTATAGTCGCTTGTTAGAGTTGTTGAATAGGAAGAGATAATAAGGCAGCTAATTGCCATAAGAATGAGAATGGCAAAGACAGCCCGAAAGTCGATTCGAGTTAAATACTTACTTGACCACATGGAGCACCATGAAAATTCGATACCATCATCTTGCGAGTGTCTCTTCCACAAATTCCTGGGCAAAAGAACATTCTGAGGAGTGTCATCCTGGGGAAATACTTGTCGTCACAGCAGATGAGCAGACTCATGGCCGCGGCCGCTATATGCGCGCATGGCATTCCCCAAAGGGGCAAAACTTAACAATTAGCCTTGCCTTTTTTCTCGATGACCCTAACGTCACACCCTTTGCCATATGCCAACTTGCCTCGCTTACTCTGGTGGAATTTTTAGAAATCCACGGCATCACCGCCAAGATAAAATGGCCAAACGACCTTCTTGTACAGGGCAAAAAAATTGTAGGCGTACTCACAGAGCGCACTGAGGCTCATGGCATACCCTTCATTGTGCTAGGAATTGGGCTGAATGTCAATATGAATAGAGATGAACTTGCCCAAATTCCGCAGGCTGCGACATCGATGTTTATTGAAAAAAATAAAACCTTTCCACTTGAGCAGATAAAGGAGTTTTATGTACGGCTTTTTGTAAAAAGACTCGAGGAAGCAAAAAAAAGCGGCTTTAAAGATGTCTGGAGCCACTGGCAAAAAAGCCTCCACTGGATGCTTGAGCAGCCGGTCCTCATTCAAACAGCGCAAAAGCGCCTTCAAGGAAAAGTTGTTGCATTAGAAACTGATGGAAGCCTGCTCCTAGAGGCCCCAGATGGCATAACACATACAATCAACAGTGCAGATGTTAACCTATGATTTACCTACAAACAATCACTAAAACAACCTCTCAAGCAATTGGAAGCATAAGGCAGTTTTCCGCAGTGGATAATGCTGTCACTCTCTTTATGCAGGCAATTGATGCTGTTTCAAGGCGAGTTTATGGACCTCTCTTTGATGAGAATAGCTTAAAGACATATAAGCAGATTCAGCGAGAAGAAGAGCTTGCTAGGATGAAGGCCTCTGTTGCAAAAGATAGTGCATGCCATAACTTTTGTACAGTGACTGCACTCTTTATTGATGAAACTGCAAAACAGATTTTTGCAGAAAATCTCAACCTTCTTCCTCGCAAGTTTGAGGACTGGACACACTTTAAGATCTGCCTTGGCCTTCCCTATTATACAGGATACCTGGTCGAATATGCCTATATTCAGATGCAGCGGAGACAAGATGTGAGGGGCGACCTGCTAGAATCTACGACAGGCAAATCCCTACAAAGGCTTTATGGAAGATGCCGCCTCAAAATCGCAGATTCGCTCTTAGATAAGGCAGTTGTCGAGGTATTTGTAAGCTTTGAACATGCCCTCTGGAAACTCTGCCTCTGGGCAAAAAGCCTTGAAAGTGAAGACAAAACAAGAAAACCGATTCCTCGATTAGTATCGAGCATTCTTCACAGCTTAGCCCCCCTCCTATCCTCGCAAACCTCCACTCTTGAAAGTTTTAAAGCTCAGGCAAAAATAGATCCATTAAGCCGCGAAGAGCAGCTCATCTGCTGCATCGTCGATTGCAAAAGAAAAAACCTCCTTCCTCCAAACCTTCCCGATCCGGATAGTGTTCGACTTGATGTAGCAAACCTCCATCAGGAACTCGATAAAGCCCTGCATAACTACCTAAAGAACGTTATTGACAAACTCCTTGATAAACACGTCTCACTAAAGGGTGTGTCTAAGGTGCTTTATACTCTGGAAGGAAAACATTTTCTTAAAGAGACGGTGACCTCCCTTCTTGTAGAATCTGTTTTCGAGCAGATTCTTGACCCTGATCAATTTGCCATACTTCTTCTTAGCGGCGCACGTATAGAGACGATGCCTATCGAAAAGCAGGGTTTTGGTCCTCAAGGCCCAAAATTTATCTGGACCCATGGCAAAGCCATCTTAGACTATATGCAAAAGCCAAAAGCAAATCCGGCTATTGCTATAAAAGCGTATGAAGATTTAAAACTTCGCTATAACCCAAGATCTCGCCGCCAAATTCAGGGCAGGCTAGAGACAAAAAAGCAGCTTAAGAGCTTGGTCTCAGGTATAATTCGCAAGCTCTTTGACAAACGGCCTAAAGACCGCTCAGGATCTAATGGAATAACAACAGAATCGCTACGAAAAGCAGTAGGCGATCTTCCCTATGTAGGCCCTATCACAAAGGGGCTTCGCTTTGGATTTAATGCTGCCTATTTCTCTGTTCAATATTTTTTAAGTGAAGCTGAAAAAGAGGAGGGTTTTTGGCTTTGGTTAACGAAAGAGCTTTCTGGCGACCCTCTCTTTGATCACATTGCTGAAAAAATTGTAGAACTACTTTATCATCCCGTCTATAGAATTGCGATTTT
Source organism: uncultured bacterium (assembly GCA_964512205.1). Taxonomy (GTDB): domain Bacteria; phylum Chlamydiota; class Chlamydiia; order Chlamydiales; family FEN-1388; genus SZAS-7. Next base: position 12,531 of record CAZEGK010000045.1, read on the forward strand.
GCAGGCGCTTCACACAATTATCGAGAAAGAAGTCTCTGAAAAAGAAGACCCTAACGCAGGGACGAATATACGACATAACTTCAAAACAGTTGCAACATTTTTATTTTCCCACATAGCACCTCCTTCAATGCAGCAATCTGTCGGAAAGTGGGCAACACACTTTACAGGAGATAAGGCCTTTCAAGCATTTGCCGAAAAAATCACTACACCACCCGAGGAACCAGTCTTAGAAAAAAGGCTCCCCCTCATTCAATCCATTGTGGAGGAATACCTTCTTTATGTACGCCTCACGCAAACCATGCGAAAAAAAGGTGTAGAGTTTGAAGGAGATGCTAAATTTTGGGAGTTCTATATTCGTGAATACCTCAATAAACATATGGCGCAAAACAAGGAAAAAGAGGATGCAAGAGAAAAGAAAGTACAATTTCTCGCCTCTTGCGCCCCAGATGCTTTAGTTTATGTCCTTACGCAGCCTCCTTAACTAGGAGCTCTTATTTTTTAAGATGAATGAAGCCATGTCATAGATAAAGTTGACATCACAAGAGGAGCAGGTATGGCCATGGCCGCGAGGTTCAGGGATAGTGAGCGTTACCTTTCTGTCTGAGGCCTCTGCTAAGAGGGTGCATATAGCCTGCTTAGCAAGCAATCTAACCTCTTCATGTGATTGGAGGTCATCTACAGGATGTGACATCTTCTTGCAGGCAGCCTCTAAAACCGCCTCTGCAACAATATCATCCACCATTTCACAGTTTTTTGATTCCTGCTCGCGATCAACTTGGATGGCAATTTCAGACCTAATGCCAAAAAGTTTTGCAAAAAAGGGCTTTTTATTGGTCTCAAGCACCTCTTGCTTTACCTCTTCCTTGATAAGTTTTGCCGATTCCTCGTCAATCTGAACACCTTGAAGGGTATGATAGAGCCTTCCATGGAGATAGGCCTGCCTGCAAAGCTCACCAAAGGCCTCTTTATAGCCTTTTTGTAGAAAGGGAATAAAACGGCCTCGAGTAAAGGAGCTGAGCGCCTCTTCAATTTCGTGGTAGGAGAGATGATGAATCCAGTCGGGAAGAAGTGATGCAAGTCTATGCATCTCCCAAAAGCTTAAACCTTTAGAGTAGTTTTTAGCACGCTCGATAAGGGATAAAAACGTGCAAAACCTTGTCTCTTTGGACTCTGGCTCATAAGGGGTGATACTGCCCTGTACGCTTTCAGATGCGCTATGCATGGGGGAATCCTCAACTCGTTGGCATTCCCTTTAATTAATTTATTTTTTAATTTTTGTCCAGTTCGATGAAAATGAATTTTTAATCAATAAGAATAAGATTAAGACTCTAGAGATTGGGGATTACGTCGAGGTCGGGGCTTACCTTTGCCCTGATAATCTGCTGGATGAAGGAAAGGGTGGCTCCTGTAGCGGAATAACAGGATGTGCAGCTTCCTTGATAGGCGATGATAACCTCTTTGTCATTGAGCAGATTGAGCACTTCAACGCCGCCTGCATCTAGCTCAATATAGGGGCGCACCTCTTTAGCGATTACCTCTTCAATTACAGCAAGCTTTTGCTTGATAGAGAGTTCTTTCCAGCCAGGATATCCTCCTTCGACGATGGAAATTTCTCGATTTGTAATGGGAGGGGCGCTGTATGATTCACTTAGTGGAATACCTGTGCAGCAATCCGCAGCTTTGTCGATGAGATCAATCACCTTATTGATATAGCTATAGGCCTCCTCGGGAAAAGCCGGCTTATCACTTTTATCTCGGACATGGCGATCAATCAGCTCTGCAGTAATTCGCCGTGCCTGGTCGTAGTTTTTACCAATAACAAGCTCCGAGGCAACCTCTAATGCGCCTACGAGTGCAGAAGGGCCAAAAACCTTAAACCTTGAGTCAATGATAACGCCATCTGTCTGATCTACAAGCCAGTAGAGGCGTATCTGTTCGTCGCTCCCAACAGCAAGATGCACGTTTCTGCTTTTAGCATCTTCTTCTGTGAACGAGCCTATGCAATAGGGATTTTCAATCCGAAGGATGAGCTTTTTGCTGTAGAGAACCCAGTAACAGGGCCGTATTTCCTGTAAAAAAGTCATAAGGAGAGTCTCCTAAGCTTTTTTACAGTCTCATTGAGTATCATGAGGGCACGCTCAAGTTCATGCTCTTGGCTATTTTTTGATAGGCTAATGGTAATATAGTCCTTTGACATATCGACAAAAAGCCCCTTTCTATAGAGGTAAAAGGCTAAAAGCTCTGTATCAATTCCCTCAAAATGGATCGCGCTTATATGAGGGACTCTCTCCTCATCTTTGTAGAGTACCGTCCCATACTCAATCCCACGCTCGAAAAAATCTCTTAAGCGAGAAACCTCTGTCATGTAGAGGCTTTCTGTATCTTTTGCAAGAAAAGCAGCCTCTCCAAGGCCCATAAAGAGCGGCGCATTAAAGGGAGCATCATAGATAATGGGCCGTATAGGAATCATTTTTTTTGCAAAAAGTCCACCAGTGCCTGGAGGGGCCTCTATTGAATGACCGCTAAAGGTGAGTATATCTACGGGCAGTGCACTGAAATTGAGAGAAACTTTGCCCACAACATGTGTAGCATCCACATGCAGCCAAATAGCTCGCTCCTGACAGATCTCAGCGATTTCTTCAATAGGCTGGATAACACCCGTTGTTCCTGATGCCAAAGAAAGGCTCACCATGGCAGTTCTTGGAGATATTGCATCGAGCAGGGCATCTTTTGTGACATACCCTTTTGGAGCAGTCTCTATAAGAGTAAGCGTTGCCCCGTCATCCTCATAGTTATGTATCGAGGGAGCAAATTCTCTTACGGCAACAAAGTTATTTCTTCCCTCATGTCTTGTGCGAAGATAAAATGCTGTACTTAAGGCGATCGCCTCAGCCTCTTTTCCGCTTGAAGTAAAGACAAACTGGCCATCATTATCTACCCCAAAGAGCTCTTTTATACGAATTTGAGCACTATCAACGTGCGATATGAGTTCTCTATCTAGCCTGCAAGGATGCTCGAAGAATGGGGTCATTGCAGCAATTGCATTTGTAGAGGCAAGGGAAAGGGTTGTATAATCGAGGTGGATGCGCTCTGTCATACAAGTTTTTTACGTGTGAATCTTCCCGCTTGATATTCGTAGATGATGGGATCACCTGTAGCAATCTCTAATGATACCACCTGCTCATCAGTAAGCCCTTCGATATCCTTTACACAGGCCCTGAGGGAATTGCCGTGGGCAGATATAAGAACATTTTTATTTGCTTCAAGCTGAGGAACTATAGCCCGCTCAAAATAGGGGATCGTGCGCTTTGTGGTCATTTCAAGGCTTTCACCATCTGGAGGCTCTGTGCGAAAGCTTCTTCTCCAAAGCTTTACTTGCTCCTCACCAAAGGCATCCATCGTCTCTTTTTTATTAAGCCCCTGAAGCTTGCCATACATCCGCTCGTTTAGGGCATCGTTGCAAAAAACAGGGATTGTCTCGCCTGCCGTCACTTCAGAATAGATCTTTGCCCAGTTAGCAAGGTTTCCTTCCTGATGGCGGATTACAGGCGTTTTGCCATCTGTTCGCACAGACATTGCAAGCATAGCTGTCATAATGGCGCGAATAAGCGTAGAGCAAAAAATAATATCTATAGGGTAGTTTGCTATGCGCTTTCCAGCTTCTATCGATTCTTGAATACCTTTTTCAGAGAGAGGTATATCAACCCAGCCAGTAAATAAATTTTTTTTATTCCACATGGACTCGCCATGTCGCAGTAAAATTAGATAGCTCATACTTATAAAAATGCCACCTCAAGAAATTAAAGTCCAGTTTTGCTATACTATCGGCTAAAAAAGGATTTTTGTGGCTAGCCAAAGACTTAGTAAGATTCTCGCACAGGCAGGGATTGCCTCAAGACGCGCTGCTGAAGAGCTCATTTTTCAAGGAGAAGTAGCTGTCAATGGCAAAACCGTCCTTGTTCCCCAGACCATGGTAGACATCGAAAAAGATATCATTACCTGCGATGGCAAAAAGATAAAATTAGAACAAAAGATTTATATTATTTTGCATAAGCCTGCAGGCTATATCTGCACAAATGCTCCCTGCAAAAAGCGAGCTATTGATCTTGTAGGCCCTATTAATGCACGCCTTTATACCGTTGGAAGGCTGGACAAAGAAACCTCAGGCCTCATCATCATCACAAATGATGGCCATTTTGCAAATGATGTCATGCACCCTTCAAAGCGGATTCAAAAGGAATACCTCGTAAAGGTAGATAAAGAAATCCAGCACGAACATCTCGTCGCCATTTCAGATGGTATGTGGATCGAGGGCTCCTACGTAAAGCCTCTAAGCGTAAATAAAGTGCGTAAAGGCACGCTCAAAATTGTCGTCTGCGATGGAAGAAAAAGAGAAGTTCGCCGCTTGATGGAAAAAGCTGGATTTGAAACACTTTCGCTCAAACGGATCCGTATCGGAGGCCTTGTTCTCGGCACGCTGCCTGAGGGTCATTCTCGCGAGCTAACAGAGAGAGAAAGGAATCTTCTTGTAAATGAAAAACGAAAGAGTCCTTGATATTGAGCATGCGATAGAAACTGTACGCCTTTTTAAAGAGCAAAAAGGCGAGGAAACGCACGCACGCCTGCAAAAATCTGTAGATCTCATCAAAATGTACACCACCCTTTATAGGGATATGCAGCAGGGAACCGATGAGCAAAAAAAATTGTCAGAGCGCATACTGGATGCCGCCAAGGGATATAATGAGGAGCTTTATCGCGAAAAGATAGGCACTTCAACGCTTGCTGGAATCATAAAGCGATTCTTTTTGCGCATGGCAGGAAAAAGAGGCTTAGAGCTACTTGCAGAGAGCGAAATCCCAATTCCTCAAAAATACTCTACAGAAAAAATCAAAAGTGTCCTTGTTTCGATCCAAAAAAGAAGCGATCTCGACCACGGACTTGCAAGGCAAGAGGAGCTCGATCTTTTTCGCACAAAAGTGGTCTCTCTTTTGCAAGAATATAAAGAAGTTCCCTTTGGCTTTGAAGAGGCAATAACCCTTGTCAAAATGAGTCCAATCGAACATCTATTTGAAGAGGGAAGCTACCTCACTCACGAAAGCATCGTACATCTTAGCCAGAAAATTTCTCCCCTTCCAGGAGTTGTAGTTGTAGCAGAAGGCGCGTTCCAAAGAGACATTCATCATAGGCAGCTTGTTACTCCGCTTAAGGAGAGCTTTACGCTAAAATGCGATATATTCCAAACAGGCTTTTGCTATCCTATACAGCATGTAGGACTTGCCCTTCATGAAAAGCTCTTTCCTAGCTGCATTCTTAGGCCAAGCCTAGTCCCTCGGTTTCAAGAGCTGTTACATAAAAGGCAAGAAATCGCCACCGCACTTTCCCCAGGAAACAAGCTCTACAACAAAGCAAAGGGCCTCATAAAACAAAAATCTACTCTCTTTCGTTCTATAGAGCCGCAAATTGCGCTTCTCAAAGCACACCATAGTGCATGTCATGATGATTGCCCCAAAGTGCTAGACACCTTTGAAACCTTAAGTCAAAAGGCAAGAAATTTTGCTCAAAATGCCTTTGGCACCCCGATCATATCCGTCCAAGAGGAATGGCTCCTTAACCACAATCAGAAGATACTCTCACATCCAGTTGAGGAATGCTCACGAATTTATCTGGAGTCGGCAATAAAAGGACCTCTCTACAGTAGCAAAACGGCAGATGCCTTTATACAGGCAGGACTTAGCCTCTATCTCATGCAGCTTTCGGAACATCTCCACTTTTCTCCACGAGAGCTCTCCTCTTTTGAACGAAAAGTTCTTATTTCACTCATACGCCAGCAGCTTATCTTTATCTATGAACTAGAAGAGCTTACTCCAAATCTGCTAGAAAAACATGTTCTTGCTGTTATCAAACAAGAAATTGCCCTCTTTACCGAAAAAGAGGCAGATGATAGGTTCACGCTTGAGGCAAAAATCCTCGCTGAAGAACTTATCAACTACTATATAGAGCGAAGCGCTACATGATCTGTCGAGCAAGTTTAGAACTAGGCTCCGGCTGCATACGACTGCAGGTTGCAGAGGTATGCACAAAAGGTGCCCGCATTGTCAATGTCCTCTACATCCAAACTGTTCATATAGAGTTTGCACGTGACTTAAAGATAGGACTCTTTGATCACTTTAGCACAGAAATTATGGATGAAGCAGTCCTTATCTTGAAGACCCTTAAGGAAAAAGCCCTAAGCTTTTCTCCGAGCAGCATCATCGGCGTTGCAACTGAAGCCTTTCGTCGAAGCTACAATGCCAAGGCCTTTATTGACCGAATTTTTCATGAAGTTGGCATTTTCATCAAAATCGCCTCGCAAGAAGAGGAGGCAACATATGGTTTCTTTAACGCAAAGAGCCTCTCTAACCTACATGAAACATCCTTTATATCATGGGATACAGGAGCGGCAAGCTTTCAGATAACATCTCATCAAGATCACTACCTTGGAAGCTTTGGAAGAGTCCCCGTCGAACACTACCTCATCGAAACAGTCCAGAAAAAAGAATTTGCTAAAACAGCCTCTCCAAATCCTGTCACAAAAGAAGAGGCGCTTGAAGTAATTGACTATATTCAAAGAAGCCTAAAACCTCTTCCCGAGACGATGCAAGACACAGCACTTCCTGTAATTGCAATAGGCGCCCACCCAAAACAAATACCTATGGGATCTACCTATACAGTAGATGACATCGAAGATTTTCTATCTAAAAGCCTCAATAAGACAGATTCCGATCTTGCAGATCCAGATGCCAAATGTATAGTTGTAGACCTAATCCTTGCCTATAGCGTCATGAAAAGCCTTAACATCCAAAAAGCTGTACGCTACTCCACAAAACTTGCCGGCAATACTTCAGGCCTTCTTATTCACCCTGAACTTTGGTCATAAATTAGGGTATACTTACCTTAAATCACCAAAATAAGCTAAGTATACTTTACTTAAATCGCCAAAATAAGCATACTATAGTTTATGAACATACCTAAAAATGACCTCATCGCTATACTTGCCCAATTCAATCCTTGGTGGCGCTCGATTTCGTTTTCTGACCTCCCCACGTGGAAAAGAGCACCATTCAATGAAATTTATCTTTGGACAAAAGAGCCTCCAGCACCCCGAGCCCTCTTGTTAAGCGGGCCACGGCAAGTAGGAAAAACAACACTTGTTCTACAGACAATTGAACGCCTCATCCAAGAGGGTATAAATCCGTCCAACATCCTGTATGCCACCTTCGATCATCCCCTATTTAAAATTGCAGGCGTTGATGCCGTTATCAACGCATGGCGAGAGCTCGAACCAAAGCGTGAGGGCATTGAATATCTCTTCTTGGATGAGGCCCAATTCATATCTGATTTTGGCACTTGGACAAAGCATCAAGTCGATTTTTTTAAGCAGCGCCGCATTATTTTTACGGGTTCTGCAATGCCTCTCATCGAACAGACGCAAGAATCTGGAGTAGGGAGATGGCACACCGTCGCCATTTCAACTCTTTCGTTTTACGAATACCTTCAGATTAAAAAAATACAGACACCAAAGATCCAGGAAATTACGTCTTTAAGTAATTTGCAAAGCTCTTCTGCAAAAAACCTCCTTCAATTATCAGAAGCCACAGAACATCTCATCGGTCACTTCCATGAATACCTCTGTAGAGGGGGATTTCCCCAAACGGCGCTTGTTGAAAATGTACACCAAGCCCAAAGACTATTGAGAGAAGATATTATAGATAAAGTACTCAAAAGAGATATGACAGCTCTATTTGGTGTACGGCGCATACTTGAGCTTGAGCAAATGTTTATCTATCTTTGCATGCACGATGGGGGCATTCAAGATCCAAAAACACTTTCAAACAACCTTGGTATCACAAAGCCGACAGTTATCCACTACATTGATCTCCTGGAATCCACCCACCTTCTCTATCGACTCACCCCATATGGATATGGAAAAGATGTCCTTCGAGCACGTTATAAACTCTATTTAGCTGATGCGGCGCTTGCTCCTGCAATACTCCTGAAAGGTAAAACCCTCATCGAAGATACGACAAGCCTTGGCCATGCAGCAGAAACAGCTGTCTTTAATCACCTTAGGAGACAAACGAGAGAAGCAAACGCCCGTTACAGCTACTGGCTAAGCCCAAAAGAAAAAGAGCTTGATCTTGTCGTCGAAAGCAGAAATTCGCTTATTGCATTTGAAGTAAAGTACCAATCACAAGAGACTACACTACAAGATATTCAGGGCCTCACTGCTTTTTGCAAACAAAAAAGAAGTCTTCAAGATGCTTATGTTTTAACAAAAGACCCTCGCGATATCGGCATGATAGAATATCCATCTGCAAAAATCATGCGCTGCCCGGCCTCTCTTTTTTGTTATCTCCTTGGAAAGGCAGAAATTGACCAAGAGCATTTATTATAGAAATTTCAATTGATAA
>CAZEGK010000046.1:0-19741 GCA_964512205.1 uncultured bacterium
ATATACCACAAGATCATAGGGCGGATCAAACTCAGGTATATCTATAGGCCAACCAGTATCTCTTAGAAATTCAATTGGGGCTCTCTAATTGCGCATTAAAGTTGCAACATGTTTTTCCTCTTTTCTAGAACTTTGACTAACTCATCATGGTGACAAGCTCCTTGTTTCTCAAAACGTTGAGAGAGAATTCCAATACTGCTGCATTTCAGGCGAAAGGGCGCGGGTCAGCTTTTTGTAGCCCACCTTTTTTTTGTAAAAAGATTGGGTGTCGACAAGAGCCACTCTGCCATCTTTTGAAAAGGGACAGTTGGCGGGCTTTGCCAAATCGCGAAAGCGATAAAGCGTAATGACCTTATGAAGAGCAGAGAGAAGCTCTTTTGTTGCACAGGGGCTTTTCCACATCATTTTGTTCTCTTCATCTGACACAATATCCATGTCATCTTCAATCAAGATATATTTTTTACGCTTGCAGTGAGCGGGAAGCGGTAAGGACGTTTTTTGAGGTAGTTTGTAGATCCACTTTATCGGCACTTTTAGAAGATGTTCGTAGTTATAGGTTGCAATCGCTTCGCGAAGTAGTCTTGCGCCTTCTGCTCGCTTTTCAAAGTAGTAGCTCTCAGGACGTCCATCATAGTACTCCTGCGTATCTAGATATGCCTTTATAATATAGCCTACTAGCTTTGGATGACGCGTAACAATAATACCGGTATTTGGCTGAGGGTCTACCTCCTCAAAACCAGCTAGAGTCATACTCTTCATATCATGAAACACTGAAAAAGGAGAAGACGCCGCTATCTCATCAAGGATCTCTTTTGCCGGATGATCATTTGGAATAAGGTAGGAATCCATTCCATAAAGGGCTGTAGAAAGAAATAGGATAAAAAGCTGTACATACCTCATTTAAAAAAAACGCTCCTTTTCAGGTTTTGCTGCTTCAGTATAGCGAGCAGACTAAAAAATGGAATTTAGAAATTTTCTTGCGTTGCAAAAATTGTTTTATTCTCATATTTTGACCAAAAAAGGGATAGAGAGATGAGTTCGCTAGAAATTTCTTTGCTTATATTTTGTTGCCTACTTGCAAGCGCACTTTTTGGGCTTTTTCTTAAGGCAAGACTCCCAAAACATCATCTCGAAGAGCACTCAAAGGATGCTATTAAAATTGGTGCTGGACTTATTGCAACACTCACAGCCCTCGTTCTTGGCCTCCTTGTAAGCTCTGCCAAAAGCTCATACGATGCAATGAATGACCAAATTAAACAGTCTTGTGCAACCATCGTGGTGCTCGATCATATCCTGTCGCAATATGGAGAGGACGCTCGTCCGATCAGAGAGATGGTTAAAAACCATCTCCTCTTTGCCCATGAAAAAATATGGCCATCAAAATCAACTGACACAATAAACCTTAAGGCCGTTGAACAAGCTCCTGGAATGGAGGCGGTGCGAGAAAAAATTATCGAACTTCAGCCAAAAACAGATAAAGAAAGAGCCCTCCAAACTGATGCTCTTCAAGTATCATCCGAGCTTACTCATCTACGCTGGCAGCTTATAGAGCATGAATCAGGGTCCATACCGACACCATTTCTTATTGTTTTGGTCTTTTGGCTTGCCATTTTCTTTATAACTTTTGGCCTGCTTTCGCCGGCAAATGCCACGATAATAGCTGTAATGTGCGTCTGCACATTATCTGTTGCAGGAGCCGTCTTTTTAATCCTTGAGATGAACATGCCTCTTCAAGGTATCATCAAAATTTCTGATGAATCTCTACTAAAAGCGCTCCAGTACATCAACCTAAAAACCACGTAAAACTTTGGTTGACAGCTTTAGGAGCTCTCGTATACTAGGCAAACTTATAAAAGGAAAGTAAGAAACATGCTCCATATTCTCCTCTATGTGCTGCTGCTCCCCTGTTTTCTCCATGCTGATCTATTTGATACAGTCTCTCATCTTTTTAAAGATCCCGAAGTCGCATCATCTCGCGAGAGTCTCAAAGAGGCAGGATTTAGACTCTACAGCCACAATCATAGGGGAATATGTATAGCAGAGCATCCGGAACTTCCTGGCTATCTGATAAAGCTCTTTATAAATGACGCTCCAAAAGAGGTTCATCTCCATAACTTTAGCGCAAGAGTAGAAGGGGCAAATGCACTCAGAGCCTTTATCCAAAAACAGGCACTTACAAGAATCGTCGTTCCACAAAAAGAGCTTTTTACACTCGACGATGGCACTCCCCTACTTGTTGTCGAAAAATTTGATATCATGGACTCCTCATGGCAGCTCGAAGAGGCCTATTCTTCTATAGACCTAGAACTACTCGAGCAGCTTTGCATGGTCGTAAAGCGCTTTAGAGGCCTTGATTCCATCCTCAAAAACATGCCCTTTACAACAGATGGCGAAAAAATCGCCTTCATAGACACAGAAAAATGGAAAAGCTCACGAAGTGGATTTTTACACTACATACGCCCGCTTCTTGATGAAGAGCAAGATAGTGTAGTCTCTCGCTACTATGAAAATTCCGTAGATAGCTACCTTCTTCCAAGCGATCATCCCCTGCAGGCAAAGCTTACAAAGCTTTTTTCCGATAGAGCGCTCTTTGATAGTCCAGATGCGCTGCGAGCAAAGGGCTTTGAAGTAAATAAAAGGGTGCACCAAAAGCTTATGGTCTTCACACACCCTACAGTAGAAGGCTATATCTTCAAGCGCTTTAAAAATTCTGTAGATACAGAGCTTCAAAAAGAGCTCTACATAAAGCGGCTAAAGGGAGCAAGCATTATCCGCCGCATCATTAAGCAACAAGGCTTTCAAAATGTCATCGCCCCAAAAAAATGGCTCTTTGCACTACCTGGTTATCAAGATGAATACCTCGTTGTTGCAGAGCGTTTTGACATATGTCCCGGAGATGATGATCCAGAAGGCGAAAATGTCCTTCGCTACAAAAATATAGACCATGAGACACTCCAGGAATACTGCACCCTCCTGAGACTACTTGGTGGATGCGATGCATGGCCTCGCAACCAGCCCTTTACAACAGATGGCAAAATCGCCTTTATCGATACAGAACATGTCGGCCAAAAAGAGGCCCATTTCCACCGTCATATCTTGCCGCTCTTAGATCCGGAACGAAAGCAGCTTGCCATGCAGTGGTTTTATGACTGATAGACGAGGGGCCTGATAAGGCCCCTGTTTTCTACGTTTTGTCAGAAATATTTACAGCATGTAGTGCATCTGCAAGATCGTTGATGCCAGCCTGTGATGGCGCCTGGGTTAGCCCGCCGCCTCCAGCACCCATTTGTATAGCTATGGGAGAGGATGGAAGAGAGCTTCCAGCATCAAGATCTCTTCCGTGCGGCGCAAAAAAGGCATCCGATGAGAAAGGATTTTCCTTCATAAGCGGTGCAAGCCAATGCGTTTGGCCATACTGGCTTACCTGGCGGTTGCAGCCATATACGGTAAATACTTCAACCTTGCAGCCTAGTGTATTTCGAACGGCGGCGATTAATCCATTTGCGGCTGTACCATCATAGTGTGCCGCATTTTCCTCATGAACATTTGGGGTAATGCAAGCAGCTGCTGTCATTCGCACAAGATATGCAGTATATACCTTTCCATCTTCACCTTTGATTGAGAGGGGGTCTGCCAGCACTGTAACATGGTTTGTTCCGCCGCACACAATAACAGGAGGAAGTGATGCACCCTCTGGAAGGTAGGCAATGCCAAGCGCAGAAACCCCGCGAGCTGCGACGATGTCAAATAATGGCCTTTGTGAATTATCGATAAAACGTTGATTTCCGAGCGAAAGGATAAGCTTGGAAAAGCGCACATAGCGCTCTTCTCCACTAGGCATCGTATATCGTATAACGCCCTCTTTACTTTTGGAATCGCTATAGAGATGCGTGACGACGCCTTTAGCAGCGACACCTCCTCTTGATTCAATTCGCTTTGCAAGGATTTGCATAAAATTGGGATTAAGCACTCTATCATGTGTTTTTTCTGCAAAGAGTATACCTTCTGGTAAAAACCCATAACGACTCTGCACCTCTTCAGATGTAAGGATGCGAAGGCATCTCCCCTCTTTTTCTAAAGCATTTTGCATCTGATAAAGATCTTGCTCTTCTGCAGCAGTACGCGCAACAATCAAAGAACCCTGGCCAGCAAGAAAAAGCTTTCCTGATAGATCCTGGTTGAGTTTTTCGTAAAATGCTTGATTTGCCTTGCTTCTTGCAGCAACTTCATCTGTGATTTCAGCTGACATTTTCCTTGTTGCTTTCTCAAATGCTAGAGCAATGCGCAATCCCTCTATCCAATTTTTTGGATGAGAGATCCAGCCGATCCAGTCAAGCGAGCGCCAAGAAAAGTGGCCTGTGCTTGCAGCTTCAGCAATGCTTTCATGAAATATAAGTCTTTTTACTTGCCGTGCAAAAAAGCTGCTTGGCCTATAACTTGTAGGTGCTTCTGATGGGGAATCCCATTCAAGGTGAAAGGCAGATCCATGTGCGATAGGAGCCTGCCTAGGATCGTTAATATATAATACATTGTGTAAATTTGCTGCAGACACTACTGCAGGTGGGCCGCCAACAACGATTGTTTCAACATCCTCTATGGGCATTAGAGGACAGTCTGAAAGGGTGCACATTTCTACAGGCGTTTTTATACTACGCATCTCGCTAAGTTCCTCAGAGGAGCGTGGCAAAAGATGGCTGTAGTGAGGAAAATAGGTTTGAAAAAACTCTTGCTGACTTGTACTTGCGATAAAGGGTTTATGCATACCAGAAAACATATGCTCGTTCATCTGCTCTCGAGTGTGACGTGCAAAGGCATCATCTCCCTGTACGCTATCACAAAAGCGAGCGCCTAATGCATAGGCTACACACCCTGTTGCAGAAACAGTTACTAATCTATTCAAACCAAATGACATAGTATTCCTATAATTATTTTCAGCTCAGTATAGATTGACCACGCTGCCGAAAGCAATTTAAATAATGGAAGGAGTTGGTTATAATGTGCACATATCTAAGATAGTTTGATCCTTTGAACTTGGTCGCTAGATTTTGAGTATTTAATGCCTTGCCTACAATGCTAAATCATACTTGTATATTTTTCTAAATTTTGAGAATTGTAATGCGTTCGTTAAAAAATCGCCTGGGTTGGCTTCCTGCTGAAATTTGGCCAGTGACAATAGCAAATATGCTTATTGCCATTTCAACAACAATGACCTTCAGTGTTTCGCCTTTTTTCATCACTGCAGTTTTGGGCATTAGCATGTTCTCCATGGGAGCTATGGAGGGCTTTGCTGAAGGTCTATCTCAAATGAGTAAACTCTTTTCAGGTATTACAAGCGACTATTCCCGCAGGAAAAAACCGACGCTCATTTTTGGAGCTCTGCTTGCCGTTCTTTCAAAGCCTTTTTATATTGGCAACCGGGCCTGCAGGCGTTATCACCTCAAAAGTTCTTGAACGGGTCAGCAATGGCGTTATTTCAACACCTCGCGATGCCTATGTAGCAGATATTGCAACTCCTGCAACACGAGGTGCCTGTTATGGAATAATGATGACAGGCAAGACTATAGGCTGCATCATAGGGCCATTTTTAGTCAGCTTTTTTGCCTTTTTTACCGAAGACTACCGAGTACTTTTGTGGATAGGGTTTGTCCCCTGTATGATTGCTATTTTGATGCTGTGGCGCGGCATGAAAGAAAAAACCGCAATCAGCAAAACAGATCAGAGAAAGCCGCCATTTTGCTCATTTAAAAATTCGACATCGTTGATAAAGACTGAATCTGAATCAAGCACCAATATATTTGATGAGATATTTGGAATCACATAGGCTGCATAGAGCTTTAGAAGCTGCTGGTAGTACCAGCCTGGAGGATGGCCGCAAGAGGTCTCTGCCCATCATGCAACCAGAGATCTATGGTGGAAACTGCAGCGACTCTCATTAAAAATACCCTGCCCCGCGTACCGTATCGTCAATTTGTTATCAGCTTTCCCCTCCGTATACGCCACTATCTCGAAAATCATGCTACTCTCCAAACAGTGGCCACTAAGTACAAACAAAGCCAGGGGATTATGAGAATTAGCTATGAACATAGAGCTTAGAGCGCAAATAAAAAACCCATGTACGGCAAGTCCACCAGAGAAATGCCGTAGCATGCGTAAAGCTCTTATACTTTTATTTTATTGAATAAAGGTAGGAAAAACAATGCTACTTGATGGTGTTTTCCCGGGAAAAAACCATCAAGTAGCATTGTTTTTCCTATACCTTTGTACCTAAAATGTCGAAGGCTTGTCCCTCGACATCGATTCTTAATAGTGAAAGTCGTGGGAGCTGTTCCTGATATACTCTACACCCCGTTGTCTACGGTAGTTTGTGATCAGTTTTCCTATAAGGATACGGTACTATCTCGAAAATCATAAAACACTCCAAACAGTTCTCAAAATAGTTGTACAATAGTTTGGCAATACTCTAAACTATCATCCCCATTTTCATCTGATCATTACTGTTAATGGTGTGCTATTTAAAGCTATTTTTGAGGCTGTTTTAGCCAAGTAATGCCTCCAGTAAACACGAGGGGTAACCCATGCGATTCACGAGATGGTATGGATTGCTCACTTGCTTACTCATCAAGTTCCATCATTAGAATCTTATTGCCATATGGATAGACAAGTTTATTATCAAATACTTTCATCAGTGAATTTCTCTGAAACCAGCCAAATGAAATTGTGCGGACATGCTTTCCTGTAAGAATATCATAGACCTCTGTTTTAGAAGAGCTTGTGGTTGTATAGAGCATGCCGTTGCTTACATGGCCGTAAGGGAAAGGGACAACCCACAAAAACCAAAGAGAGTGGTGTTGCATCATCTGATGATCCCCGGATAAGTTATGGATGGATGTCTTGGGTAGCTTCTCTCCAAATGAAGCTGTGAAACTTCTATATTTCTTTGCTAGTAATACTTTAAAGGTTCGTGCAGCTTTACCGTTAGTATATTTATGCGTACTATGTTCAAAAAGACTACGTCCAATAATTCCAGGAGATAGTTCTATAGAATTATCTTCGCGAAGTGTATTTGTTTCTCGATCATAGATGCGAACGGCTCTTTCCAGATGAAGGGAAAACCAGATTTTATTATCGAGGTAACCCATATGAAAATGGTGAGGTACTACTCGTATATTTTCTTTGAAAAGGCTTACAATAACTCCTGTTTCTGGGTCGATTTCATAAAGGCCATGAATGGTGTCAGCTTCTTTATCTACTGCGAAAATTTTATTTATGCTTTTTTCATACAGCAGTACGTAGTCCGCTCTGAAGTTATGTGCAATTGTCTTTTCGGTATTTGCGATATAAATCGAAGTTTGATTGCGAATGAGTATTGGATCACCAACTTTGGGTTCATACTGAAAGAGAGCATAAGCATTCATGAACCCATTGGCAATCACACTCGTTTTAAAGTCGCAAGTTTTATAGGCTTGTATGAACGCTCTATTTTCTTTAATTCCTTTTAAGGTTTGGTCTCTTAGACTAGATACGTAAAGCATCTCATCAAAAGTAAGCGCTCCAAAGTCAAGTGAATCATGTCGAGTCTCAGCTCTCTTCCAATTCCAGCAAGTAGCTGCAGCGTTAGCTCGATCCTTAAGGCAAAGATGTCTAAAAATTTTTGCTATAATGTCTTCGGGAAGTTGTTGGGCGGGGCCGCAATCACCAGCCCTTAGTCTACGTACAGCATTTGATTTATCATCGACAATACCGGTAGCTAAATACTCTTCCTGGACAAGGGCTTTGGAATTCGAAAGACCTTCAGCACTAGCAAGTAATGCATTAAGCTTTTTTAGATTTATTAATTGAGGATCTCGCTTTAGTCGCAGGTTTTCAAGCACGCCTTTTATAAAAGTAGCCATAGAGCGAGACTCTGGGTCTTCGGCATCGTTTGCGATAACACTGTCGAGATTGATCATGACTTTGGTAATGCTTGTTTTATCTAAGTTGCCGCCGCAGCACCCAAAGTAGCGCTGGAAAAGATTTGGCTTTGGCACAAGAGAAAGGGACTCTGTCACCCATTTGTCATGCTCTTTACCTTCCAGGCCGATCGATTTAAAATATGTATAAACATTGCTAATGCTAGACAAGGTTCTCCTTCAAAATAATTTAAAATATTATTATACATATATTTGTATTTTATTTCAAGTTTTATTGAAAGGGGCCGGACTGAAAGGGCAATGGCATTCGGTTAAGTGAAAGGGGCCGTGCCTTGCGATGTGCGATTCGTCAAATCGCACATCGCAGCCCCCGGCCCCTTTTACAATAAAGTAGGCAAAGGCGCGCCTGTTCCAGCGGCCGACACGTCCTCGCAGCTGGTAGAGGTCTGCAATGCCAAAGTAGTCGGCGTTGTCTACGATGATGGTGTTGGCGTTGGGAATGTCGATGCCGTTTTCTACTATAGAGGTAGCAACAAGAATGTCGAGCTCACCTTTTTTAAAGGCATGTGGGGGCTCGTTTTTCATATACCTCGCCTTTCGACTCATTGGTTCTTATTTTTTTCTTTTTAAAAACACAAAAAAGAATTAAAGTTGCGGCGCGTCAGAAAGGAGCTGCTCCAACAAACCAAAGGAACAAACCAAAGGAGCTGCTCCAACAAACCAAAGGAAACCAAAGGAGCTCTTCCATGCAATTCAAAAGATTCATTTTTGGCCTTACGGCCATCCTAGCAATGCTTTTAGGCTTGCAACAACCACTTGCGGCTGCAAAAAAGCCAAAATGCTGCAAACAAATTCGCAAGCAATTAGAACAGGATCGTCAACGTCAAAAGTGCGCCACACTACCTTCAAAACCACATAAACAGTCATTGTGGGTAAACCAAGAAGAAGAGCTCATATTTACTGACAAAAACTGCACCCCCCATGCGGTATGTGTCGATTGCCCACGTGAGAATGAAATTACTGGTTGGTGGTTGAATACTATCAAGGGTAACCTTACTGGTAATACCGTTCTTTGGCATATTCGCTATGTAGGGGACGAGCTCAAAGCTAAAGTTTATGCTGGGTATCAAGGGCGCTATCGTGAATGGACACCAGAAGATTATATTCCAGCTTTACGAGCCACAGGCTTGTTTGTTAATGGTGGCTTCATTCCTATTGATGATTTTGTACTCCAACCAAGAGCTCCTGGTTCATGGATTATGAATCCACTTGCTACTAATAGCCCGGAGTATTTTAGTCCTATTCAAAATGAACTTTGGCTGAATCTGTCACAGACCGATCCAAATATTCTTTATCCAGTAGGGTTTGATACTATGAGACTGGTACGATTAGCAGAGGCGCCTGAGATTGAGACCTTTGATAATCCATCTTTTATTGATAACACCAATCCGATCAAAATATTTGATAATATATACAATATTTTATTACTTAATGGCAACCCGCAATTTTCAACTGATGTGCAAGCATCCGATTACCCAGGGTTTTTAGCTTTCACCGCCCACAAAGATCAACTACTCGCCACCGGCGCTTTATATGATTCAGAAGTGAAAGATGTGTGGAGAACGCGTACCGATTTTCCAACCGGATTCAATTTCCCGTTATCAACCACCTTCATCACCGTGCAACCGCCGAATCCAAGAATTGGTGGACGAGCTATAGTTTCAGGATTTTTGCCTCCGTATGATATTTTGAATAATTCCGATGGCTGGGAAATCGGTATAGCCGATAATGAAAATGGTCGCAATGCTTCAGAAGTGTACGGGCCATCATATTATGATGGTGCAAATGAAAAGTTCATGCTGACAGTGCTCGATATAGACACATCTTCTCTACCTGCTTATGATCCACAGGAGCATGGTGTGGGACAAATCACTGTGGTTGTGCCTCCGGTAACTGCAGCAACAGAATACAGAGAATTGATTGCAGCTGTTCATGATCTTGAATCATTTGCTGATCGATCAACTCATACAACTATGTTTGGTTTCATTGATAGAACAAACCTTCGGCTATTCCCAACCTTCGCAGATCTTCAGATTGGCTTTGATACAGGGACAGCCACGACAGCCAGGGGATTTCCTTTCGTATCAAGAGGCTATAATGGTACGCGTTCTGGTGCATTGTATGTTGATATTGATCGTGCCAATGGCTCTAGTGCCCCTGCAATTCCAAGCAATGATCCAACAGGGTATGTGCAAGGAGCAGGAACGGGGACAATAACTCTCTATGATGCTCCAAGCCCCACCGCTTTTTATAGTATAGATGTATTCAATTATCTTGATCCTGAAAGAACCTATAATATGTATTGGGCGTTGACTGGCGCACCAATTCCAGGCTCTCCAATTACTACTCAAAAACTGGTTGATGATACTGGGGGATATTATAAAACGCCGGGGTCACAGTTTATATTTACTGTGGATAATTACTACAATAATTATATTTTTGGTAATACACCACCTGATCCAGCAGTATGGAGCATTTATAATAAAGGTAGTTTTGATGATTTTAATAACTTAATATTTGGTATTATTGATCCAGCTAAAACATGCGGTGAAACAGTTGCCTATATTTCGTTTCTTAGTTGCACTGGCATAGATCCATTATTTGGTGCAAGCGGATTCCCCGAATTCGCTTCGAATAGTGGTGCAGACCCATTGAGCGACTGTCTTGCGCTTATGATGGAAACGTTAAATCAGTACAATCCAACCTCTTATATCATTAATTGGAGAGGCAATGAAGGCGGGTCGACTCAATTTTTTACTACTTTGGGAGCATTTTTTGGGGAAAATAGACCCGGTTTCGAACCTACTAAATCATTTGCTGACAATGGCAATCGACCAGGAATTTCATTGCAAGAAATAGATACTGATGCTCAATTCGGTCTTCAAGAATATCTTGACTATTTCAAGATTATTGATACCGATTTGATTGCTTCTTTATACCCGAATGCAATAGTTCGCACACCAGGTACCAAAGTCTTCTTCTTGACCGACACTAATGCAGCTAGTGCTGGTGATTTTGTTCCTCACGCTTTCCGCAATAATGATGCAGGAACACCAGGAGATTTGGGATCAGGTATAACCAGCTATATAGTTGGCGATATCGATGGAAGGCTTTTTGCGAGCGGTGGCCCTGGGATGCGTTTATTCACTAATCTTTCACATAACTTATTTCTAGGAGAAATTCCTTTCAGTGCAATCGTTCCTACAGTTGAACGAGCCGTAAATTTTGCAAGACTTGGAGATAATCCATATATTTTTGGCAATCAAACGCCGGTAGTTGCTCCCGATCTTCTTGTGAATATGGATATTGAATCAACATTCTGGCTTGATGTGGGCGCGCAAGGAACCTATCCTAAGAATCCAGTTGATGGTGGTACTGATCCATTGGTGCTACCACTTTCCACAGGAGTTACGCAACCGGTGTATGGCAATACGTTTGCCGAACAAGCGACTTGGCGCGATCGAACCTTGGAAGCCTGCTTAATGATGGCGATTCCGGAAGGTTGTTTTAGTGATCGCGTGAGAGATGTAAAGCGTGAGCAAAAAGTAAAGGCACATAATGCAAAATTGGCGAAGCATCTTGTAAAACGATCGAAGCAAGGGCCAAATCCTGAGCGTGTGCCTATGCACGAGCTCAAGCTAAAAATGTAATAGTCAACTAGTCTTTTAGTTGAACAGAGGTGGGTCGGCAAGGTGTAAAAACTTTGCCGACCTTTTTTTATTTACGCTCTGGTTAAGGTATAGGCAATTCCTTCAACAGAGAAACTTTGCCAAATGGAGCGATTCAAGGCATCAACAGCTTTGGTAGAACAGGCTACAACGGCCCATCACCACCAAAAGGCTCAAAACCGCATCGCTACTTCTTCAAACTCTACGCACTAGATATTACGCTCCCTCTCAACCCAAAAGCAAAAAAAGTAGAAGTAGAAACAGCAATGCACGGCCACATCCTGGCCCAAGCCCAGCTTATGGCCCACTTCTCCCATTAAGCTTCATTTAAAAAAAGTTTAACACAAAGACGCGAAGAGTCAAAGATACTTCGCCATGTTGTAATGCAATAGTCTGGATAGCGACTGCAAGCAATTGATACTTTATTAGATTCCCATTCATAGATGGGGCTTGCCTTGCAGATAAAGACAGCACTCAATAGAGTGCTGTCTTCGGGGAAGGTGTTATCGAGGCAATGTTGGTTTTAACTTGCCTTTAGATTTCATTTTGGTGAATTGCTCACGACCTGAAATCTTTTTATTAAAAACTAGAGCGTCACTTGGTGATGCACTTGGACATGGATACGAATAGGGATATTCGCAATCTATGCAAAATGCAGGCCTGCATGGTCTATAGTATTTTTTGCCTGATGTTCTTTTAAAAAACTTAGCCCTAATGTAGTCGTTTACTTCGAGACGAGAGTCGCCCCAGTTAACGCTTGGACCCCAGTCAGAGTCGATATAACTTAACAATCGAACTACGTCTCTATTGTCTTCTATTTCCCTAAATAGATAGGCAAAAGCATTATCCCAAATCTCTTTCGATGTTTGAGGATATTGAATTTGTGGCCACACAAACCAATATGAAAGATATGGTCCTGATGAGCCATTTTCACCATTTTGGTTGATGTACAAACTCGTCAAACTGCACTCTGCATAAACAACAGGTTTTTTGTGATCTCGTGCAAAGTCGTATATAATTTCGCGTACTGCAGTAGTGCCATCGGGAGTCTGAAGCTGATAACTCTCATTTGCTATCCAATAGCTAATGCCAATCCAATCAACAAATTTATCTCCTGGATACCAAAGATCGTAATGCGCTGGCTTTGTTGTATCATATACAAGCGGTCCATCTTTTCCCCATGTTGATCCAAATAAATGCCAAATAAGGCCAACATTTTTTGCCTTATTTTCTACCATTTGTTGTTTAAAGTAGCGAAATGCATTGAGAGCATAACTCGTATCTCCAGAAACAGCGTATCCATTTTGTTCAAAATCAATCTCGTACATTGGACGAACGAGCACTTCACGGTCCAAATTTTTGCAGTAACAAACAAAAATTTCCATAGCTCTTCTGTATTCTTCCAAAATATCATCGGATAAATTGAATGGGTTTTGTCCTGTATAGAGTGCAGAAAGAGCTTTTACTGGTTCGTTAGTTGGATGCACGAGTTTAGGTGCTATAATCAAAACACCAGTAGGATATTCTGATAGAGTTGCAGGAAATACCATATCATCGTTGAGTCCCCCGTTTCGTTCTTCGTTTGTATTTATATAATCTGTACACCTATCGTAATCAACGGAATTACGGTTAGGAAGATGTCCTGGAAGTAGGTTTCCTGCCGCATCGATATTGATAGTGTTCAAGCCAGATAAAAACCCACTTCCTGGAATCGCATCATCCTGGCGGACAAATTCAGTATACAAGGCAATGCTATAAGGATAAGGTGCTTTGGGATCTGCAAAAAGCACTTTGTTTCTGTAGTCCCACAGTTGATTTGAGGTTTGTCCCATGCCAACTGCAATTTTACCGCAGGGTGGAAGAGCAACGATTTTTTTATGTCCAAAAACGGGATCTTTGCATTCTGTTGAATGACTACTAGATTTAGCAATACAGTTGATAGAGGGCAAGAGGGCAAATAAAGCAAATAAAGCAAGGCGCAATAAATTTTGATTCATAATGAATTCTCCCTAGTTAAAATAAATCACAGATCAGCTGTGACGGCAGACAAGAAATTTTTTCTCGTCCGCTCTTGTATATACACGTAAGAGAAAAAAATCAAATATTTTTAAGGGGTATAAATTTCTATATCTTGAGTTTCATTACGTTCACTATTTTGAAAAATAGCTTCATGTCTTACTGTGGGAGATACTGAATGTGCCCTAGACGGAGCAGTTTATGTATTTGTCTTAATTATTATTTATTAGCTATTTTCCCATTAATATGGGTAAGGGCAAGGTGTTTGATGATTTCTAGCCTGTCAACTGCAGCTGTTGCTAAAATTGTCAATTCATCTGCAACATCTGGGAGTTGAAAAATTGGCGTGCGTGAGGCTTCGATTTTTTCGATGAGAGCGTCTGCTTCATCAGAGCCATTTGCGCGTATTTGTGCGATAAGGGTGCACATTTCATTCCAGCGATCTTGTGTAAGCTTTGCTTTATTATCAAAAATAATTTCTGCGACTCCTGCTGCATTTACATCGCTCTTTTCACCGGCGTATGCTAATCGGAAAAACTCTTCTGCTTCATTATAATTTATAAGCTGCTCAGAGCAAATTTTTTTGCCATTCTCTGTAGTCCTATGCCAGCCAGTTTGATGGATGACAGCGAGGTTATATGCAGCATCAAATGATCCTCGAGAATATGCTAAGCTATAGAGCACCATAACTTCAGAGCGCTTGGCATCTGTATCAACAAGCTGCGACTCGAGCATGCCAGCAAGATTGCAGGGAGAGTCTTTGCAGCCAAGATCTATTGCTCTTCTGTAGTAAAATTCAGCACGTTTTAGATCGATAGACTCATCATTATCTCCACCCTGCTGAAAGTAGATGGCAACTTCTTTAATAGCCTCTAAACGATTAGGAAATTTTTCCGCACAGACAATAAATTGCTTAAAAGCATCATCATAGCGCTGTATACGTGTATAGTATATTCCAAGAAAATACATGGCACTGTAGTTGCCAAGATCTGCTGCTTCTTTATACCCTTTGAGCACTTCATCTGGATTATGGTTGTCTATGCACTCAATGTCTGATGTTATTGCTGCCCGAAGAAATGCATAAAAGTCTGTTCCAAGAACAGTTTTTCCCTTTTTGATAATCTTTTCAAAAAGAGTTATGAGTTCTATTTTTTCTTCAAGAGTAAGTCTAGTAAGGTAGAGTTCAAAGAGATGCTCACACACTTGGTGCGCTGTAGACCAATCTTTTTCACCAATAAGATTCCGTAGTTCTGCAAGCTCATCAGAAAAGGCAACTGCTTCAGCATAAACTGTAATTGTGCGAGTTCTTTCATTAGGGATTACATTCTGTGACGCAGAAATCTGAGGCATCCTTGGCTGATTGTCTCTCTCATTTGGTAGATTTGTATGAGTAGTACACATACGATGACTTACTGAAGGAACTGACATAAAAAAACCTCTAAATGTAAATTAAATGAAATAATACACGATATTATAATTAATTTCAATAATCTATCTTGAATATCAAGTCTTTTCTATGTTAATTAGAGATATGCCTACAATATTTGCTAAAAAAATACTCCCGAACGGCTCATTTCCCAATAATGAGCAGCTTCCTCTTTTGCACTATAAAAAAGCCTTTAATGACTCAGATCCTCACACAATTTTAGCTATTTTTTCATCAAATGGCTGGCAACAAGGCTGGATAGATAGCATCTATGATTTTCACCACTTCCACAGCAACACCCATGAAGCACTAGGTATTGCAAAAGGAAGCTGCGATGTAGAGATTGGCGGCCCAAAAGGAGTAGTGATTCATATAGAAGCCGGGGACCTTCTGGTAATTCCTGCTGGAGTATCACATAAAAATATAGGCTCAACTGATGATTTTATATCAGTCGGCTCCTACCCTACAGATGTTTCCTATGATATGCATGAGGGTAAAATGTCTGAATTAGAACAAGTCAAAAAAGCAATCAGCAAAGTAGCCATTCCTAAAACGGATCCAGTCTTTGGAGCAAATGGCCCTCTCTTTAATTATTGGGTGATACAAAAATAATTGCACAAAATTATCGCGTATTGTAAAGTCGTTTGCATGTTTAGCAATATGAATACAGTCAATATAGTCCTAATTACGATCCACACCACATGGAGGTGCGGACCTATATAGGTAGCTATTGCTAAATATAAACAGGTTTCAGACCGCATCTCCTTCTAGGAAATGCGGTTTTTTTATTTTTATATGAATTTTACATTTGTCAACTACATTTTAATCGTCGTCATTCTAGTCACCCACCAAACTGGGAGGGGCGGGCCTATGTAGCTGTTTGTGTAAAAAAAACAGATGTTAGTCCAAAACCGCACTCCCTAAAGAGTGCGGTTTTTTTATTTTAATCATTTTTAAAGGAAACAAATTATGAAAAAGAAACTTTCTGTGTTGCTTGTCACAGATTTTTATTATGAAGCAAAAGGTCGCGAGTACTTTCGTGAAGACGTAGAACTTGGCAGACTATTAAGAAAAGAATTCCATGTAGCAACTGCTCACATAGAAGATGCTTTTCATCTTCTTGATCACGTAGATCTTGTACTGCTTCGAAATACAGGACCCCAAATGCTGCACAAACAGCATCTACAGGCCCTATCAAATAGAGATGGTCTTCTTCTTTTTAACGATCTTTTAGGCAAAGGAGATCTTTTAGGAAAGAAGCACCTTCTTGAACTCTATAGCGAAGGGTATAGCGTCATACCAAGTTTTCGCTCAAAAAGAGAAGCACTTAGCTCTCAGCATCATGGCAGATTTTTGCTAAAGCCATTAGATGGCGCAGACTCCTGCGGCGTTCAGGTTGTAGGAGCTGAAGAACTTGAAGAGGAGTATGACAATATGGTTGTCCAGCCTCTCTTAGAGCTCTCTTATGAAGTATCTTTTTATTTCATAGGTAAAGAGTTTCACTACGCGCTCCATGCCCCTGACCCAAAATGTCGCTGGGGACTTGAGCGCTATATAGCATCCGATGAGGATGTACGATTTGCCAAGCAATTTATAGATTGGAACAGCTGCAAGACAGGTCTTCAGCGTGTAGATTGCTGCCGCATGCCGGATGGCCGGCTTCTGCTAATGGAGCTAGAGGATTATAACCCATATCTTTCTCTAGATCTCTTAGATTCTAAAACAAAAAATGACTTTGCAAGCGCTCTTTGTAAGGAGCTTAAAAGTCTATACAATAACAAACAATAAATAAGGTTTATATGTCTCCAGAAAATATATCAAATGAATTACCAAGTTGGGTTAGAGAACCTTTAGCAGCAGGAGCTGCGATTGTTCCTACTTATTATGGATTTCGCGTAAAAACTGCACAGCAACTAGGGCAAGAGATCCCTAGAATGAGCTTCCGAGAAGCAGCTCGCGGAGGAGCCGGACTTGCTCCTACTGTTGCATCTTTAGTTGGCATGCAGATGTTAGTACAAAAAGCAGCAGAAGAAAAAATCCAGGAGCTTACAGGTCGAGAGCAGGGCTTTTATACAACTGCAGCAAGCTCCCTTGCAGTAGGGCTCGTATCAAGTCCAGGAATTGCCATATTTAATGGGCAAGCAGCAAAGCAAAGCCCACTTGCAGCTCTTAGAAATTTAAGCCCGAGACAGTTTGGGGCAATATCTGTTCAAGAATCTGCTTTTGTTATGGGACTTAGTGCTGCAAAGCATATAAATGCTGTAGCAAAAGAGCAGTTTGGCGAAAGCGAAGCTGTTGAAACGGGCTCTAGTTTTATAAGCGGAGCTCTTGGCAGTCTATGCGGACATCCTGCAAACACATGCCTTACACTCTGGCAAAATGGGCAAAGAGTATTATCCGCCGGCCAGCTTATGCGAGGCGCGTCTGCAAAAGCAGTAGCTACCGGCATATTTTCTGCCGTTTACCACGCTGCATCCAAATACATGCAGTAAAAGAGGGGGCTTTCTGCCCCCTTCTCGAGTTTGGACACTTGGCGTAACGAGTGATAACCGGTGAGCGAAGCTCTTTGGAGTGTCGGTGCAAGCTTGCACCGCTCTCATTTTTTATGAGCGATTCATCGAATAAAAGTTCTAGCCCGAAAATAAGATACCCCTTAAATTTTTTCGAGATGTTAACTTAAAGGCAAGTTTGGTATCAGTATTGGGATAGCCATATCACGATACACACTTCCTATCTAGCGAGGCTACATTACGTAAATCAAAATCCTGTTAAACACGGTCTTGTGCCTAAGGGTTCTTTGTATCAGTGGTGTTCTGCTTCAGCTTTTGAGGAGAATGCTGAAAAGTCATTTGTGAAGACTGTATACAGTTTTAAACTGGATAAAGTGAATGTATTTGATCCATTTTAGCTAGGGCTTTTTCTAATACAGCACTCGTAAAAAAGTGAGAGCGGTGCATAAATGCACCGACTCCAAAGGCCTAACGGCCAATCGAAATATCCAAACTCGATGAGGGGGGCTTGTTAGCCCCCTTTTAAAAGAAAGATGAGAAAATGCCAATTTTTGATGCATTAAGATAGTCCATTCTTTCGCCCGTGATAGATTCTGTTAGATCGCGAACAATGATATGTTTTGTTGCTACAGCACCAATAACTGCAGCAAGAGCTACAAAGAGAGTTCCTCCACCACCAAATACCCTAAAAACTTCACGTGCTGAGATATGATGAGATGCTCGACATATTCCGTCGTAGGCAAGCTTTGTAAAAAGTGAAGAAGCTTTTCTATAGGCAGTTATGGCAACCCTTTGTTGTCCTAAGCAAATTGCTGTTTATCGTCCCCGAAGGCCAGAAAAAACTCCCCTTTATGAGCTTATCAAACGCCACTATACTACTTGGCACCAAAATTGTGAAAAAGAAGTACCACGTTATATTGCAAAAGCATTTCAAAAATATCTTGGTTGCGGCATTTTAGCTAAAGGCTTCGCATGCGCTCACTGTGCAGGCTGTAACAAAGATTTTTTTATAGCATTTTCATGCAAGGCAAGAGGTCTCTGCCCATCATGCAACCAGCGATCTATGGTGGAAACTGCAGCGACTCTCATTGAAAATACCCTGCCCCGAGTACCCTATCGTCAATTTGTTATCAGCTTTCCCCTCCGTATACGCCACTATCTCGAAAATCATGCTACTCTCCAAACTGTTCTAAAGATAGTTATGGATGAAATTCGCAAAACATTGATCAACTCTTGTCCTGATATACCTAATCCTCAAATCGGCGCTATAACGTTTATACAACACTTTGGCAACACACTAAACTATCATCCTCATTTTCACCTTATCTTTGGAGATGGCATATTTAGTAACCAAGAAGGACTACAATTTCACGAAGCTACACTTACTCTAGATGACATCATGGATACACAAGAAGCGATCCAAAAGCGAGTACTTTCCTATTTTTGCAGACGTAAATTCTTCGATAAAGAAGAAATGAAAAAAATGCTCTCTTATGAAACGAGCGGTTTTTCTCTCAATGCACGTGTCAAAATCGAAGCTTGGGATAAAGATGGCTTAGAAAGGCTGATACGCTATTATGCACGCCCTCCTTTCAAAAGCGAAAACATACGCTTCAATGGTCCCTGGATAAACTACCGTCTTCCTAAACCATGCCATACAGGCAAAACTTTCATACAAGTCGAACCTGTAGAGTTTATTGAGCGGATTTCACATTTCATACCCTATCCACGTCGTCATAGGCGTCATTACCACGGAGTATTTGCACCCAATTCTCCATTCCGTAAAGACCTTACCGCCAATGCACAAAAGCGACTCGATTCTAAAGCTAAAGTTATGCAAGAAACTGCAGAAAAACTAACGAAAGCTTCAAAATCAGGGCGGGCTTTGCCATGTGGCCAAGTCCGCGGATGGGGCAGGGGCCCCATGGTTGTTTAATTTCACGCATTTATGAAGTTGATCCCCTTACCTGTTCGGACTGTGGCGGAAAAATAAAAGTCATAACCTTTGTAACGCATCCTGAACACATACGACGCATCTTAAGAGGCATCGGATGGCCTATAGCTGTTCCAGAGTTTGATCCACCCTACGAGCTTCCAATTGAAAACATCTGTCAATTAGTTCCAAACACATCAGATGGTTTTTCAGATTAT